>CAVWUT010000004.1:0-18294 GCA_963758285.1 Terriglobia bacterium
AGACAGGTTCATCTGCGCCAAGTGTGGTCATTTGGCAAAACCTAGTGACAAAGATTTCAAGTGTTCTTGCTCAAAGTGCATAGAGCTGGTTTCATAAATAGGTTCGGCCTCAGCCGAGGTACTTACGTTACCGAGGCGCAAGGATGTTGGCTGTCGGCATATGCTGACCGACAGGCAATGGGCTAATGGGCTCGCATCGAGGGATTTTTCCCGCCGTCCAAGCGACGGCGGGACCAGCGCGGACGGCCTTGGATTCCCCACCGCGCCTGTTGCGAAGGGATCTTATGGGTGCTGCGCACCGGGGCTCGCTGGCGCGAAACCGGCAGACGGTCCCGGGGAAGGGCAGCTGAAGCACGTACTCCTCCAGCGATCGCACTAGCTACGATGTGCGGTAGTAAATCACCCACACCCTATCGACGTCAAGGACTTCGAGTCTGTGATCCGGATCACGTCCGGGGCGAAACGATGGATTCCGCCTTCGATATCCTGGGGTCCGATCGGCGCTACGGCAATCTCGGCGCCGTATGGACTTTGCACCTGTAATTTTCCGTGACGTCTTCGGTATTTGCTGTTGGGCGAGTGAAGAGTCAAATTGTTGAAATCAAATTGTTGAAACCCAGCCATTACACTCAAAGCCCGGACTGGCTACCTTTTACGATCCAGAAGTCGGCTTCTGGGAAATCGCCACTGATCTCCCTCGGCTTTCGCTATCGCCACAGCCACGAAGTCAGCCCCGATCCAGCCTCGCCTCCCAGTATTGTGGTCAGTCTTACCACCAGCGCCTCGCAGATCCTCAAGAGAGTGGTCAGCGTGATCGGGCGCCCGGCTTCGATCTGTTGCCAGTGGCGGGCGGAAGAGAACAGCCCATCTAGTGAATGCCGACTTGGGAAAGAACCTTAAGCTCTACGAGATGCTGGTCTGCGATGGAACGCAAATCGCCTGGTGCGTGGCTGTCACTGGTTGTACTTCTTCTTATAAAAATCGAGTTGTTGTTGGAGCTGTTCTTTGCTCAGGCCTTTTGTCCACTGGTGGTAAGGGCTGTTCATAACCTCTGCGGTCACACCGGGAAGAAGCGCTTCAGCTTCAGGAATGAATTCCGTATAGAACGTCTTGGCGACCTCGTAGAAGCCGTGCCACTGGGTGTAGTCTGGGCCCATCATTGCCGTGCCCATGCGAGCTCGGCGCCCCTGATGATGCCAGAGCTCATAGTAGGTCCATTCGATCTTTTCATCGAAAGGTGTCTTCGTGAGCTTATTGGCGGCATAAAGCTTATCCATGATCGCTTTGGCTGGCTTGGCAAACTTCTCATTGTAGAGATCGATTGTGTTCTCGTATTGCTTATAGAAGTTTTCTACCCAGCCGGTCGCGTGGCAGTTCGAGCAGACGTCCTGCATGGCAGCACGACGCTTCTCCCAGTTTTCCAGCTTGAAGCTGACGACTGGCCGCAGTGTGAAGCTAATACGGTCGCCCACATCGTGTGTCACTGGCTGATTAGTGGTCGCGCTCATGTGACAGGTTGCGCATGTGGGCGCCGCGGAGTAGTCCTTCCCAACCACCCAGGACTTTGCATCCAGGTTCATCTTGGCAATGTTTGCGCGGAACTGAATGCCATGTTTCGATTCGGTGTAGATCTCAATCTGCGGATGATCGGGACCCATGTGACACTTCCCACAGTTCTCAGGCTGGCGAGCGAGTGCTGAACTGAAGGAGTGCCTCCCGTGACAGGCAGCACACGAGCCTCGGCTGCCGTCAGGGTTCACGCGCCCAATGCCACTGTTCGGCCACGTATCCGCATCAAATTTGCCGTCTTTCAAATACTTGACCTCGCTGCCGTGGCACTGCCGGCATCCGTTTGCTGCAGCTGGGCCCCCCTCCACTACCTCTCCCAACATGTTGTCCAGAGACCCGATGAATTGTGCTGCCTGAGCATGATGACTCTTTTCGAACTGTTCTACCTCTTTGCCGTGACAACGCCCGCAGTAGTTAGGTGTGACAATCACGGCGATCCGATGGCCATAGTGCTCAAAGGTTGCGGGATCTTTCTCATTGGCACGATGGCACGAGTAGCAGTCCACATTCTTCTTGGCGTGGGCGCTTTCTCGCCACTGCTCCACAATGCCCGGCGTACTGCTGCTGTGGCAATCCAGGCATGCCTGGCCTTCGGCGGACACCTGGGCACGAGCAACTGTAATCAGCGGAAAGAAAAGAAAAGAGAGAAAAGCTAAAAAGCGCATGAGAACCTCCGCTGGACAAAATTTTACTGCAATCATACCCTCAACTACCCGGACTCTGTAGTGCCGTTCGTCCACTGTTTTCGCCCACTGTCTACAGACTGGCGACAGCCCGCCTTATGCAAAGTGGGCAGCGATAGTCTGATCAAGTTCACGGCCCGATTCCGGTCGGTTAACGGGCGAACCTGAAGTTATCAGCGAGAACCCAACTTCCTGTTTGCCGACCGTTCGTTATGTACGTCGGAGCTATTGAACCAGCTTGTATCCCGGCCCGCGCAAGGCTCTTCCGGGACGCTCCTCGGTGATCTTTCCGTCCAGCACGACTGGCCGGCCGTTGACGAAAACGTCCTTTACCCCCACCGAGTAATGAAGAGGATCTGTGTAAGTAGCAACATCCTGAATGGCTACAGGATCAAAGAGCGTAATATCAGCCATCATTCCCGGCCGCAGGATCCCGCGATCCATGATTCCCACCCTGCTAGCGGCCTGGGAGGTCATCTTGCGCACGGCTTCTTCCATGCCCATGGTGTGCTCGGTGCGCACATACTCAGCCAAGAGGCGAGGGAAGGTTCCGAATGCTCTGGGATGGGCTTTGGTCGTGCTCAACGGCCCATCTTCCGCCTGCGCCGGAGAATCCGAACCGTAGGTCACCAACGGACTCGAGACCGCAGCGCGGACATCTGCCTCTTGCATAATAGAAATGACGACCTGGCTCTGGCCACGATCAGCGATGGCAATGTCCATGGCTGCGTCTTTCGGATTCTTGCTTAACCGCCGGCCGATTTCTTCTAACGTCATGCCTTCGTACTTCTGCAGCTCGGGGTTCAGTACCTGAATTAACGTCACTCCCTGGCCGCCGCCGGACCCACGCCACTGGTTCTCCCACGTAGTGCTAGGCTCGTCCATTTCCTTCTGAGCTCGTGTTCGCTGAGCGGGATCCTTCAACCGCTGGATCATCTTGTCTGTCCCGCCTTCCGAGATCCAGCTCGGAAAGCACGCGATCAAACTGTTGGAGCCACGAGTGTAAGGGTAAGCACTCGCGGCTACATCAATCCCGCGGGCGCGCGCCGCTTCGATCCTGTTCAAAACTTCGGGCATTTTGCCCCAGTTCTCGCGATAAGCGGTTTTCAGGTGCCAAATCGTGGTGGAAATACCCGCACGTTGCGCAATATCAAATACTTCGTCCAGTGACTGGAAAATGCGGTCTCCTTCCGAACGCTGGTGGGTGAAGTAAACTCCCCCGTATCGTCGCGCAACTTTGGCCAGCTCAACAATTTCGTCGGTGGAGGCAAAGGAGTCGGGCACGTACTGGAGCGCTGAACTTAGCCCGAATGCGCCCTGCTCCATGGCCTGCGTGACCAATTGGCGCATTTGCTCGAGTTCTTTGGGTGTTGCTGGACGGTCGTCTTTGCCTATTACATACTCCCGCAAACCGCCCGCACCCACAAACGTACCCAGGTTGATCGCTGGCCGGGCACGCTCAAAGCGACGCAAATATTCGTCGAGTGTTCGCCAATCCAGTGCCACGTCATATTTCTTTGCACTGTCTTGTAGGTCCTCCAGCAGCCGATCATTCAGCGGCGCGATGGAAGTCCCCTCGCCGGTAATTTCTGTAGTCACACCTTGCGTGATTTTGCTGGCCGCGCGATTGTCCACCAGCACATTGAATTCCGACTGGCCCTGAACATCAATGAAACCGGGCGAGGCCACCAGTCCAGTGGCATCTATCCGTTTCTTCGCTGCGGCATTGTGCAGATCTCCGATCATAGCGATGCGGTCGCCGAGAATTCCGATGTCGTCGGCAAACCAGGGAGCACCAGTGCCATCAACGATGCGGGCTCCAGTAATCACAAAATCGTAGTTGGTCTGTTGTGCGCGACCCGCCACGCTGGCGAACAGCACCCCAATAAGCGCGATGGAGGAAGATAGTTGATGTTTTGTCATCACACGCTGTCTTGACAACTGGAGTGGTGGAATTATACAGGCGTGGTGCAAGAAAATGGATGGTGCTTCCTCTTTCCCGATCCGACCTCGCTCTCCAACAGGTTCCACTGCTGCCGCCTGTCCTGGGTCAAGTTTCGAGCGGAGATGCGAGACAGAAGGCTACGATTGTCCTCCCGTGGGCTCCCGTACTATTTTCGAGTTCGCTCAGCAGATCGGACTCCAGAATCCTCGGGATCGGGTCTCATTTCGCAGGCGGCAATTTCCTCGTCGGAGGCGCCCTGAAAACAAAGTTCGCAAACGCCCAAGCCATCCTCAGAACGTACCGGCGGCCCAAAGACGCGGCAGGTCATGGGACGGGATTCGTAGAGTTCACAAAGTCCGGTCTCGGCATCGAGCACGGGACAAGGGTCGTCGTTCGCAAAGTCGGCGAAGCGTTGTTCAGCTTCCATCCCTTCATCCAGCAGTCCGGTAGTCGGATCGCCTGGAAAGTCCTTCGACCGGCGTGACACCGCTTCGCGAGCACGTTGGCGTATGGCAGTTGCCCGTTCCGGCGCTTGAGCTTCAAGGTCTGCCAGTCCCCGTCGCAGCCAGAGAGCGTCAAGCTGGTTGATGGAGAATGCCCCGATACAGCATTGCGTACAACCCGGACGGGCAGACCAGCCACCTGCCACTTCGCCTAGCTGAGTCGGCCAAGGCAGAGTCCACGATCTGGATCAACTTCTGATCTCCAGCGGGGATAGAATGGAGGCTCATAGGTGAAGGATAACTCCGTTCATTTACTCGGTACCGGTGAAATCGATGTATCCGCGCCGGACTGTCGGTACGGATGTGCCAGCTTCACGCGGACGAAAGTTCCGTGTAGAGTCATGGCAGTGATCCTGCGCAACCGCGGCCAGGGGTTTCGACATTTCTCGCTCAACTTGGCGCGTTCACTCTCACGTGAGTCGTGCACCCCGGTCATTTCTTGGCCGTGCCCCACCGCCCGTCGTAGCCGGACGCAACGAGGCTGGAAATCTTAGACCGTCAAAGCTCAGAACCCCGGTTGCGGGGAAACGTGATGATGTTATCTGGAACCAAAACCCGGTCCTTGTCCGTATATTGTCTTATGCACATCCTTGTCCGCCGTCTCTGCCTCCTCTTGGTGATCGCTCTTATCGCCTGCAGCTCGGTTTGGGCTGCCAATGATCCACAACCGCCGCAGTTCCGGCTACCGGCGTTTGCGGCGCCAACTCGCTACAGGGCGAATCTGACCGTCGCTCCCAATAAGGACACTCTTACCGGGCAGATTGAGATTGACTTCCGATTTCTGCAGGCCAGTCCGGTCCTATGGCTGAACGCGGATAAGATCACGATCCAAGATGCGACGCTCACCGTTGGCGGCCAAAACGTCCCTCTCAAGATCCTTCCACAACCCAAGGACCTTGTAGGTTTCGCTTTCGATCGGCCAATCGGGCCCGGCGCGGCCACGACCCGGATCAAATATCAGGGTGAGATCAGCCGCAAAGACATGCAAGGGATCTACCAGGTTAAAGACGGCGACCGCTGGTACATCTATTCCATGTTCGAAAACATCGCGGCTCGGCGCGCCTATCCTTGTTTCGACGAGCCTGGCTTCAAGGTTCCCTGGCAACTTACGCTCAACGTTCCCAAGGATCTGAGTGCTTTCTCGAATACGCCGGTGCTTTCCGAGACGCCCGCAGCCGACGGAATGAAGACCGTGAAGTTCGCCGAAACCAAGCCGCTACCCAGTTATCTGGTGGCCATCGCCGTCGGAGCGATGGACTTGGTGGACGCGGGTCACGCCGGCGCCAACAATAAGGCCATCCGTATCATTGTGCCTAAAGGGCGCAGCGCCGAAGCAGCGTATGTAGCCTCGACGACGCCCGCCATTGTGAATCTCCTGGAAAAGTACTTCGGCATCCCCTATCCGTACGAGAAGCTGGACGAAGTCGCTGTACCGTTCGCCGGATTTGCCGAGGAGCATCCGGGATTGGTCACCTACGGAGCCGGATTCTTCCTATTCAAACCTGGGCAGGACACTCCAGCGGCAAAGCAGCTCATTACCAGCGTTATGGCGCACGAACTAGCTCATCAGTGGTTCGGGGACCTCGTGACTACGGCCTGGTGGGACGACATCTGGCTGAACGAAGGCTTCGCGTCCTGGATGGCCAACAAGATCGTCAACCAGTACCGCCCCGGATGGAACATGGACATTGACGAGCTGAACAGGTATCAAGGAGCCATGCAGACCGACGAACTGGTGAGCTCGCGCAAAGTTCGGCAAGCGATCCTTTCCGATGACGACATCGCCAACGCCTTCGACAACATCACCTATGACAAAGGCTCCGCGCTGATGAACATGTTCGAGCTTTATATTGGCCCAGAGAAGTTCCAGGACGGCGTTCAGCGTTATTTGCGCAAATACTCCTTCGGCAGCGCGACCTCGACGCAGTTCCTGGACTCGATCGCCGGAGGTGATTCCTCGGTTCTGCAAGCCTTCTCCACCTTCCTCGACCAGGCCGGAGTGCCTCTGGTGACTACCCAATTGAAATGCGCCGCAGGAGGCGCCCAGCTTCAACTTTCTCAGGAGCGTTTTCTGCCGCGGGGATCGCAGGGATCGTCCGCTCAATTGTGGGGAATTCCGTTCTGCGCCAAATATCCTGCGGGCGCGAGTACAGCGCGGGAATGCACCTTGATGACCGGCAAAACAGCAACCATGTCTCTAGCCAAGGTTCAGGGATGTCCAGCGTGGGTCTACGGCAACGCAGGCGAATCGGGTTATTACCGCGTCCGCTACGAGCACGGAATGCTCGACAAGGTGCTGCGCGACGACACGGCCCTGAGCCTTCCCGAACGCGTCGGGTTGGTCGGAAATATCGCTTCGCTCACCAAGGCTTACATGCCGCTGGGCGAAGCCATGGGTCTGGTTCCGAAATTCGCTCACGACCGCCAGCGGGAGGTCGTCACCAAAACCCTGGACATCGTCGGAGGCAATTTTGAGGATCAACTCGTACCCCAGGAACTCAAACCCAATTACCAGCGCTACATTTCCGATAACTACAAGTCCCGGGCGGAGGACCTTGGCTGGAAAGATAAGCCCGGAGAAACCGACAACGATCGCCTTCTGCGTCCACCGGTAGTGGATGCGGTCACTCACCTAGCGGAGGACCCAGAGTTTGTGGCGGAAGCGAAAAAACTGGCGCTTGCCTGGCTCGATGATCGTAACGCGGTCGATCGCGATATGCTGCCGGTCGTGCTAACCAATGCGGCCCGCCCCACGGAGATCGAGCGCTCTTCGATCGACTGCACGAGCAGGCCCGCAAGGAAACCGACGAGGACCTGCAGCGCACCATGATCGGCGCTATGGGTTCGTTCCGTGACCCGACCATTGAGCGCGATGCCATGTCCCTTCTCTTGAGCAACGAATTCGATATCCGCCAAGCCTTAGGCTTGTTTGCTGGCTTAGGTTCGGCCGAGACCCATGACGTTGCATACGACTTCGTGAAGCAAAACTGGGATGTGCTGATGACCAAACTTCCCACCGAGATAGCCGGATTCGTGCCGTTCGTAGCAGCAGGTTATTGCGATGCGGGACATCGCGCAGACGCGGAAGCCTTTTTCAAGGATCGTGCCGCGAAGTATCCGGGCGGACCTCGCAACCTGGCTCAGGTGCTCGAAGGCATCGACCTCTGTATCGCGAACAAAACCGCCAATGAAGCGGGCGTGGTGGAGTTCCTAAAGAAATATTGACCCGAGGCACTTCATGCCGCCACAAGGAAGGGACGCAGCGACCCCGTTCGCGAGGTCGTCATTGCGGTCGATGAATATTCTAGGAGCTGAAGTGGTGATGCAGTTCGACATGCCCGATCCCGCACTGTGGTCAATCTGATTGTCGTGGCAGACCAAGAAGCCGAACGCGCTGATGCCCTCGCGGCCTTCGCCAAATAACACGGCCAGTAAGAGTGAGGATTGCGAGTTTCTCGCGATGTCGTGTCTTGTCTGAAAGAAGTGCCGCCAGTCTCGGATCGCGTACGTTGCCTCGGCTGGGGAACCAACTGGGGAACGGAGGCCGTCCGTAGAACGAATTTAGCTGCTTCCAAACGAATCGAGACGAAGCCAAGTTGTTGATTTCACATCCAAACGCAACGACCCGCACCGGGTTCGAGCCCTCTCATAATCCGTAGGTCGTTGGTTCGAGTCCAACCGCCGCCACCAGGTCTTGCTAGGTCCCTCGTTGCTCTCGGGATTTCGCCTGCGGACTCCCGCTTCGCTCACGCCCGCAAAACGGCTCAAGTTCGAGTCCAACCGCCGCCACCAGGTCTTGCGAGGTCCGTCGCTTCACTCGGGATTTCGCCCTTCGACTTCGCTCAGGGCAAGGCTTTGCGGACTCCCCTTCTCTCCGCTCAGGGTCACGCCCGCAAGAACGGCTCAGGTCGAATCTACCGTCGCCAAGAACGCTCGAACTGCAACTCGCAGACTGGGGGATGGTTCTTCAGGTGTTCAACGAAATGGGCTGGATCCCAGGAAACAGTGCTACACTCAACGCAATAGGGTGAGGTCGATCTTGTCCACCTGTCCACATCTATTCCGGTCTCATCCGAACCTCAGCGATGAGGTGAACCGCAACATCGTGCAGTCGGAGATTGAAGGGGGCGTGTTCCTCAACGAACTGCCACCCGCGACTGTGCTGGAGATTCAAACCCGGCACCACTGTTACCTGGTAGTCCTTCTGAGTGAGAACAACGCGATAATCTCAGGACACCCCCAGTACTGCCCCAAACCAATCCTGGTGGCCATTGCAGGTTCGACCTGGGGAGGTTCCATGCTGAAACAGCGCTTCGTGGGGCGAGGTATGCACCTGGAGTTTTGTCATCCGGAGTACCAGACACCAATTGTCACCTCACCTATCCAGGAAATCCGGGAGCCGCAGATGGAGCAGGTCAGAAAGCAACGCGCTGGTTTAGATCGTGCGGTTGACGTGCACTCGCTTGCACCCTAACACTGCTGCCCTGAGGACTCGCCCGATGGTCGCCGATTTGGTAGTCGAGTACCAGCAGAGCGACCCGAAGCCACGTTGTTGCGGACGGCGTTGCCGAGGTGATGCCTCCCAGCCGCGGGGAGTGAACGGCGTGGGTTTTGGGGGGACTCGGTAGGCTGGACTCGACGCGCCCGGTAAACCAAGGCCCCTCAAGCCTTTCCCAGCCGTGCGACTGTATGTGAGAGTTGTGGCCCTAACCTTCAAAAGCTATGCTCTACGCCCGAATCCGTCCGGCAAAGGCAGCTGGTATACGCCAAAACCCGATTAGATTATTCACTCCAAAATCGCAAAAGCAGTGTAGAATGGCCGTCCGGGGGGGATTCCATGACTCATCGAAATCTGATTCTGGGCCTGTGCGCGTTCTTACTGGCCATTGCGCCCATGGCTGTAGCAGCCGAGGAACCGGCAAATGGCGTCTCGCATTTCAAGAACATAAACGCTCCAGGCGCGAGCGAAACCGATACGAATGCTATCAACAACCTGGGAGTGATTGCCGGCGACTACGTCGACAAAAATGGCATCCAGCATGGGATGATTCTCAACGGGAAAAAGCTGACGTCGGTCGACCGTAAGAACTGCACTGCCAATCACACGCTCAGTGCCATCTCGTTCTACGGCATCAATAACAAAAACACAGTTGTCGGCTGGTGCCAGGACAGCGTGACCGGAGTCAACGATGCTTTCTCCTACTCCAAAGGAAAATTCGTAACCATCTCTCCCCCGGGTGCAACGTCCACACAGGCCCAAGGTATCAACGACAAAGGACAGTTTGTTGGCACCTACTTGGACTCGAGCGGCATGGAGCACGGATTCCTTCTGAGCGGTGGGCAGTACACAACTTTGGATGTACCTAACGGATATACCAATTCGGACGCGTGGGCGATCAATAACAAGGGATTGATCACTATATTTGCGGTGAATAGCGGCGGGAGCTACGATTCGTTCCTTTTCAATGGCAAGACCTACACAGAGATAGACGTTCCCAAAGCCGCCCAGAATTTCGTCACCGCTATCGATAATTTTGGCGACAGGGTCTACACCATCCTGGACTCCAGCAACAACATCCAAGGAGCTTTCTTCCTGAACAAAGGCGGGACTTACTTTGTGTTCAACGATCCCAAGGGCACAACTAACACCCAAGCCTACGGTCTCAATGACAAGCTCAGGATCGTAGGAACGTATGCTCCGTCCGGCCCGTCGGCGCTTTCAAATCCTGCATATCAAGGTTACGAAGCGATTGGCTGCTGTCGAGGTATTCCGCCGGATCAGGTTCGATCGCACTAACAACTCGTGGAGCCGAGGCTGCCTGCCGCCGGATTCCTCGAACTAGCGGTGCTCGAAGTTTGTTTCGCGCAAGATTGGACTGTCGGGATCGGCGTCCTTCCAGAGAGTGAGGAAATCCTGCGTAGCGGTTTGAGCCTTGACTCTATCGCCGGCTAACGCGTAGGCCTTCGCCAATTGCAGGTGGACCAAAGCTCCCAGTGAGCAGTTGGCTACGCGGCCTTTGTGATCCAGAATCTTCTGAAACTCGGCGGCCGCAGCCGTGCCATTCCGATCCATGAGGTAGGCCAGACCGCGAAGATAGACCGGATAAAGAGTGTCCAAGTTGATCGGCTGTCCACCCAGTTCGTAAGGCTCAGTGACCTGGAGTATTTCGATGGCCCGTGCCGGGCGCTTGCGATCGATCTCGATGGCCGCTTGAATACTCGGCAGCCAATAACGATTCAGCAGCGTGTCGGTCGGGAAACGCCGGTTGAGATCCTTGACAATAGTCTCGGCTCTGGCTTCGTCTCCAGCCCGTGCCAGGGCTAACGCGGCCAGGCTCTGCACATCTTTTTCCGATGCCAAGGCGAGGGCAGCAGCAGCTTTTTCCCGCGCCTGAAACGGATTCCCGAACTCTGCGTCGCGCAAGGCCGCGTGGGCTTGCCAGGCAGCGGCTTTTTCCCTGGATCCCTGCCGAAGAGCTGCGTCGACTGCGCGGCGCGAAAGGTCACGGGCGCTCCGCAACCGTCCATGAAAAGCCTCGGTGTCGGACTGGCTGGAAAGAAGGAAGTCCTCGGTTCCTTCCCGCACCGATGCGGGCAAACCCCATTTTTCCATTGCCTGGGAATCATCCTGCAGAAAGGCCAGCAGGTACGAGAGCCACGGCAGCAGTTCATGTTGCAGTTTGCGAGCCTGCGCTTCGTCGAGAACTGCCTTTGCCTCACTGAAGCGATTCAGGTTGATGTAGGTGGCGGCCCGGTTCAAATAGGTCAACGCGTCGTTCGGCTCCAACTGCCAGGCTTCGTTATACCCGGCCAAGGCCTTGTCATATTGGCCGCGATACCCGTCGTAAAGCGCGAGATTCTTATAGGGAATTTGGTCCCGTGGATAGATCGTTTTCCATTCCTGGTATATCTGCGCTTCTTTCTCCAGTTCTCCAGTCGCGACGCCATAGTAGACGGAATCAATGCGAAGTCTCTCGCGTTCGGTCACCCGATCCCGGAGGCTATAGGCTTTCCGCGCGGCCGCGACGGACATGGCAGTTTCATCCAGGTTGAAATACACGGTACCTAAAACCGCGTAGGCCATGGCGAAGTTCGGATCGATTTCGACGGCGTGCTTGAGCAACGGCAAAGCCGCCGCATCGCCCTGGGAGGATCGGATTCTCAAGGCCCGGCTGTACGCCTGGAGCGCATCCAGAGAGGGCGTGGTGGCTTGTTCCACCGGAACGTCATATTTACGGATCAGAACCAGCGATTCACCGAGTTTGCTGCGCAGGCTCCTTCCCGCCTCATGCAGCTTGGCTAATACCTGCTCGCGATGCTCCGCCTCCACTTGCTCCGCATCCAACAGATCCCCGCTTTGACAGTTCACTGCCTTCAGCGAGATGGCGTAGTGACTGCCGATGCTTGAGATGGAACCTAACAGCGTGGCTTTGCTGCCCTCACGCAGGCAGACTTCTTGTGCTACCTCGGGGGTCAAGGGAGTATCGACGGCGCGCCCCATGTAACGAAGTTGCTGGTCGATCCGCTCCTGCGAAAGCATGTTGAGAAAAGTGGATTGGTTGAGATCGGCCGCCAGTCCTTCCCGCAGCGCGTCGGTAAAGACCGGGTCGCCGGTGGTGTTGGTGAAATCGGCGAGCACGATGGTGTCCTTTGCGGCCAAAGCCTGCTGCCGCCCCCAATGCAGCCAGGTGCCGATCAGGAGCGCCGCGATTGCCAACGTCCCCAACGCGAGCCAGGGCAGACTCTTCCGGAAAAAGGAGCCCGGCCGCGGAGTTGTGGCGAGAAGGGCAGAGTGTTCTCGGGTCCGCGTACTTGGGTTCAGATCGCGCTTCAGGCGCTGCAATTCGGCCCGCATGTCGGAGGCGTGCTGGTATCGCAACTCGCGATCCTTCTCCAGAGCCTGGTGAATGATGTCCTGCAATCGCAATGGCAGATGCGGGTTCAAACCGGAGGGCGGAAGCGGCTCTTGTTCCACAATCGCATGGGAGATTTCCGTCGCGTTGTTCCCCGAAAACGGCAGCCTGCCGGTTGCCATCTCATACAAGACCACGCCAAACGAGAACAAGTCGGTGCGCGCATCCAGTTCTTTTCCGCGCACCTGCTCCGGCGACATGTAGGCTGCCGTGCCCACGACCGCTCCTGGAGTCGTCAACTCCAGGTTGGAAGCGGCATTTGGTGTGGGGTCGCGGGCATCGTGGCCGGGCAGATCCGGGCTGACCGAAGGGTTTGCCGGTATGCCTTTTGCCAGCCCGAAGTCCAGAACCTTGGCGTGCTCGCGCTGGGTCACAAAAATGTTGGCGCTCTTGATATCGCGGTGGAAGATGCCCGCCGTATGCGCCGCATCCAAAGCATCCGCCACTTCAATTCCGAGCGACAGCAGCGTCTCGACCTCAACTGGCCGTCCGGCGACGCGCTTTTTCAGCGTGGTTCCTTCCAGAAATTCCATGGCAATGAATGCCTGGCCTTCATGTCTGCTGATTTCGTAGATGGTGCAGATGTTGGGGTGGTTCAGCGCGGATGCGGCCTGCGCCTCCCGTTGAAAACGGGCTTCGGCCTTGGGATCGCGGGCAATCTCTTCGGGAAGAAACTTGAGCGCGGCGAAGCGATGGAGTTGCGTGTCTTCTGCCTTGTAAACCACCCCCATGCCGCCGGCGGCCAGGAAATCGACAATCCGGAATCTTCCGGCGAGCACCTCGCCTGGCGAAAACCGGTGAAGGTCAGTGCGGGTTCGCGGGGGATTTGGAGTCAAGGCTGGAGCGGAGAGAAAAGTCCCGGCCGCATGGAACTCGGCGAGAAGGCGGCTAACTTCCGCCCGCACCGCAGGGTCGGGAGACTTGTCTGCCAGAAACGCCGGCACTTGCTCGGCAGGGAGATCCTGGGCCGACTCGAAAAGAGTCTTAACGATCTCCCATTTCTCCGGCGATATTGCCATGGCCTTGTTTCAGCTCTCCGTGGAGCCAAGCTTTGGCGACGCTCCAATCGCGTTTGACGGTCTTCGGGGAGATGCCCAGCACTGCGGCCGTCTCTTCCACGGTCAAGCCGCCAAAGAAACGCAATTCCACGATCTTACCCTGCCGCGGGTCCAGTGCGGTGAGCCGATGCAACGCCGTGTCCACCTCCAACAGTTCGGAGGACTGCTCCGGCGAAAAAACTAGACCTTCATCGAGCTGGATCACTGGCTGCCCGCCGCCGCGCTTTTCCCGCAAATGTCCGCGGGCGTGGTCGATGAGAATGTGCCGCATGACCTGGGCGGCGACCGCGAAAAAGTGCGCACGATTCTGCCAACCCGCCGAGGTTTGGTCCACCAGCTTCAGGTATGCCTCGTGCACAAGCGCGGTGGTCTGCAAGGTGTGGTCCACTCGTTCGCGCCTCATGTACCGGGCAGCCATCTGCCGAAGTTCGCTGTAAACCAATGGCACCAGCCGCGAAGCGGCTTGCTGATCTCCGTCGACCAGCTGGGCTAAAAGGACCGTCACATCCGCGGAGGCAGCCGGATCTGGCACGGGGTGGCTTGGGTCTGGCCCCATAGGCATGGTGAGCTATTCTATCCCAACGTTCAGACTCTTCCCTCATCAGCGAATGAGTTTGGCGCCTTTCGCCGCCGGATTGTTCTTGCCTTGCCCGCCATGACCCCAAAATCCACAAAACGTCGCTTTGATCAGTGAAGGCCGAAAAAGGCTAAACATCACAAGGAGGCGTTATGAAAAAGTTGGTTTTGAATCTGTTTTGCGTAGCAGTCTTGGCAGCAACTCTGGTTTCCGCCGGCAGCGCCTGGGCTGCGGACACCGTGCTGTACAACTTTGCGTTGCCGCCAGACGGCAACAACTCTTATAGCACCCCAATCCACGATAAATATGGAAACCTCTATGGCACTTCAAACCAGGGAGGGGCCCATAAATACGGGGCGGTTTGGGTGCTTTGCGCGCCTGGGGTTTCGGGAGCGGACCTGTATCCATGTACTACGGGTCTTCCGAACTGGAAGGAATTTGTGCTTTACAGCTTCAAAGGGCTGACCTCGACTGACGGAGCCAACCCATACAGTACGTTGGTTTTCAACGGCTTGTATGCGGGGCGGGCGTTCACCCTATATGGCACGACCTACAACGGCGGCAACCCCCAGACTTGTCCCGCAAATGGCGTTGTGCAGGGTTGCGGCACCGTGTTTGAACTGTGCGCGCCGTCTAACTATGGAGGTTGTGGCGGCGTGAATACCTGGAAAGAGAAAGTGCTGTACCGATTCCTGGGAGGCAAAGATGGAGCCCATCCCTTCGCGGGTTTGATCACCGATAAAGCCAGTGACCTTTTCGGGACGACCGTCTACGGCGGAGGGCTCGGAACCTGCATCCCCAGCGGCAGCTCGAACCAATTCTGCGGCACGGTTTTCAAGCTGAAGGGCCAAAATCCCTGGACTTTCCCGGAGACCATCCTGCACCGCTTCAAAGGCGGGACCACCGATGGGGCCAATCCCTACGCTGCCCTGTGCTGCAACACCATCTACGCGATCCCGTTCCTCTACGGCACGGCCGTGAGCGACGGGGCCCACAATGCGGGCGTGGTCTACCGAGTGAAGAACTCCGGCGTTTTCCCGGAGACCATCCTGTACAACTTCTGCTCGCTTTCGGGCTGCATTGATGGGGCGAATCCCTATGCGGACGTGATCTTTGACAGCGCAGGGAACCTCTATAGCACGGCCATCCATGGCGGATCGGGGGGATACGGCATCGCCTATGAACTGACCCCTGCGGGGCCTCCTTGGACCGAGACCGTACTCTACAGCTTCCTCGGAACCCCGGATGGAGGCAACCCGGCCTCGGGCCTGCTCTTCGACGCCTCGGGCAATCTGTATGGCACTACGCTGCACTACGGTGCAGCATGCGCCAGCTGCGGCACCGTCTACGAACTTACGCCCGCCGGGCCGCCCTGGACTGAAACCATCTTTCAGAATTTCCTCGGACCGGCCAGCGACGGGGACCTTCCCTTCGGAGGCGTAACCTTCGATCCGCCAGTCTCCACCACCGAACTGTATGGTGCGACCGTCGGCGGAGGCAGCAATTCCGTCGGAATCGTCTACTCGGTGCCATAACGGGGGCTGCCGAGTAAGCGAAGAAGCTGTGAGCATGGGTAAGAACCAAGCATCCAGAGACAGGCGGTGGAGCAAACCAGCTCACCGCCTGTTTTCCGCAAGAGGGATCCATCTCAACCCAGGGCCGCGGCCCTGGGTTCGGGTGGGACAGGAGGCAAGTCTCTCGAATAACCGCCTTCGGGTTCTCGCTCACGCTTGTACTGCGAACAGACAGGGCCCGGAGCAGTTCAAAAAAAAGCCCTTCGCGTGTGGTGGGCCCGCCTGGATTCGAACCAGGAACCAACAGATTATGAGTTCTGCAGCACCCGTTGCAGACAAAGAAGATAAAGGACTTAGCTTGGCAGAATCCGGCAAAGTCCGGCAAAATCCGCAACCCCCGCGCAACCAAGAATCGGTCGAACCAGCTGATTCTCCCGACAACCATGACAAAGAACACAAAGAACACTAGGTCTGCAACCCCTGTTAACTCGGGACGCCACGCTGCCGAGTGCAAGATCTGTGCCCATCCTCGGCGCGACGAAATCGAAAGTGAATTCGTCAATTGGCGTAGCCCAGCTTCAATCGCGAAGCAGTATGGGCTTCGCAATCGTGCCAGCGTTTACCGGCATGCCCACGCTTTTGGCTTATTTGCAAAACGGCAAAGAAACGTCCGGGCAGCCCTCGAGAAGATCATCGAAAGAGCCGGCGAGGTGGATGTTACTGCTGCGGCCGTGGTCGCTGCCGTCCAGGCGTACAGCAAGATCAACACGGCGGGCCAGTGGGTTGACCAGAGTGAACAGGTACACCTGAACGAATTATTCGAACGGATGACTCCAGCGGAACTGGAAGCCTACGCTCGCGACGGTAGCTTGCCAGCATGGTTTACGGCCAGGGCAGGCGCATCCGAAACCGAGAGTCAGGAGGGTTGAGCACATGACCAATGCATCCGATAGGCGAAGGGTACCCGCAATAGGTTCAGGTCCAAAACCGGGCGATTATCCTCTCGGTTCGTTGGAGTCTCGTGCTGCCGCTCGGTTGATCCTAGCGTCTCAAGAACCTACCGTCTCGGAGGAAGAGGCAGACGCTCTCCTCCTGTATGAGCGTTCTGCGTTTCGAGTGACGGCAGGAATGAGCCCTGACTATCACGATCTTCAGGAGCTTGAGATCTACAAACTCGGCCGCCAGGTGTCTGAAGCGATTTATGGCGAGATCGTACCGCTGCATCTGGACCCCGGATTTCAGCGCGGCACGGCGGCCAGTTTTGCATTCGAAAAGACATTCCACAAAGAGCCAGAGGCGGGAGATGTGCTGCTCTACACCGATGTAAAGGCACGCCACATGGAGGACGTTGATAGCATGAGGGCATTCGTTGACGTATGGAACCGAAGAGTAGCGAATCTGCCGTGCCCGTTTCGGGTTGAAGAGGGCAAGCTTCTCTGCCGCATGAGACCGTACCACGCCGGCCAAGAGCCCTATTGGGAGGAGGCGTACCGCACCGCCGAATACGACTGGCGGCGGATTGAGTGTGATGCGCTCGGCGAACCTGCAGGGTCCTTCCCTTCGGAGGGCTATCGCCCAACTCTGTCGTCTGTAGAATTCGTCGGGGTGGTGGACGGGCGACATCGATGCAGGGCTGGGGCACACTTGCAGAGCGTCCGATGAAATCAGGCTTTGTGGAACCGAATAAGCGTAACCGAGGCACATGGCCGGAGCGATTCTCGCGAGCCCAACTTCCAGATATTAGCACCCAAGTCCAAGGTTCATATCCGAGGACTTGTGCGGGTTCTGTGGGATTTCGCCATGTGGCGCGGGGAATTCCCGTGCAGCGGAATCCGATGGAACTAGTCGCCATCAAAGGAGCCACCAAACGCACGCGCCAACCCCGCAGCTTGACTGTGGAAGAGTTCCAGCAGCTTGTTTCAGAGCTTGAGGAACCCTTCCGCACGATGGCCGTGATTTGCGTATGCTTTGGGCTTCGCATGAGTGAATGTTTGGCTCTGAAATGGTGTGACGTGGACTGGTTGCACTGTACTCTTCGTGTCGAACGCGGCATCGTGCATCAGGTCGTTGACGATGTGAAAACGCCAGAGTCGCAGCGTTCCATGCACATCGAGAACGAGATGCTAGAAGTGCTGAAGATGTGGAGGCAGGCAACGCAATTCTCCGCGCCGGAGGAGTGGATGTTTGCTTCCCCGGCGCAGATTGGACGTTTGCCGTTCTCCTATGCTGTAGTCTGGCGGGCGCTTCGACGGGCAGCGGTCCGAGCCGGAACTGGTCACCTCAGTTCCCACACGTTCAGGCACACGTACAGGTCGTGGATGGATTCGGTCGGCACGCCGGTCGGCGTTCAGCAACGGCTCATGCGCCATGCCGACATCAGAACCACGATGAACGTCTACGGCACTGCGGTCACGGCAGACATGCGACGGGCGCAGGAAAAAGTCGTTCGACTTGCGCTACCGCACGGGTAAACGGATTGCGTTGCGGATTGCTCGGCTTGTAAGTGATTGAATCTCTGGCGGAGAGGGAGGG
>CAVWUT010000005.1:0-255590 GCA_963758285.1 Terriglobia bacterium
CACATTGTCGTCGATCGGCGTACCAATAAAGATAATGTTGTCGCGCAACAGCCGGGAGTAGATGTCGTACGCCCGTTCACCCCGCCCGGTCTGTTCGATTACCATCGGTACCAGCATCGCTTGTGGTTCCCTCATTTCGCCCTCCACACTCCTGCTCCCATCGCCGAACTTCTGGGGTGGGCCGAAAGTGTCCGCTACGCGGACTGGTGATACAAAAAATCGAGGGCCTTTTCGTTGCGGATTCTTGTCCGGATTCTCTCCAGCGCCCCATCCCGGCTCAAACGATCCCGGATGGCCTCCGCCGACTGCTTCGACTGCTTCGCCAAAGCCTCCACCTCTCGATCGATCTCCTCATCCTTCACTTCAATTTGTTCTTTTTCCGCAACCTTCTCGAGCAGCAATGACGCTTTCACTTCCTGGGTCGCCTGATCGCGCTGCCCGGCGCGCAGGCGGTTGAAATCCATCTTCTTCAAATCCTCCGGCTTCATTCCCTGGGCCTGCAGCGCTCGCAGTCCGCGCTCCAGCCGCAGATCGACCTGCCGTTCGATTAGCGCCTCCGGAATCTCCAAATCGTTGCGCTTTACCAGTTCCGCCACCAGCCTGTCTTTGGCTTCGCGTTCGGCGGTATGCTTGCGCTCCGCTTCCATGCCTTCCCGTATGCGTTGCCGTACTTCGTCCAGATTGGCGAACTCACCCAGCTCTTTGGCAAACGGATCGCTCAGTTCCGGCAGGCTCTTCTGCTTGATCCCCTGCACTTTCACTGTGTAGACAAAGATCTGCCCCGCCAGCCGTTTATCGGAAAAATCCTCCGGATACAGCACATCAAATGTCCGCTCTTCACCAGCCGACGCTCCCCGCAGATTCGCGGTGAACTCCGGCATGGTGTTCTTCCCGCCGATTTCCACCAGCAGATCATCCATGTGGACCGGCTTGGGCTTGGCTGCTCCAGCGCCGCCTGCTGCGGCGTTGCCCACGGTGTCCTTGGGCGTACCATCGAGAGAAACCTGGGCAAAATCGCCCTCCGCAAGCGCGCGGCCCTCCACCGAAGTGAACGCCGCATGTTGCTCCCGCAAATCCTGCAACGACTGTTCGACTTCCTCGTCCGTTACCGAAATCACCGGCTTCTCGGCTCGCAGCTCTTTGTAGTCTTCTACCTTGATCTCCGGCAGAACCTCAAAGCTGGCCTTGAAGCGCAGCGGCTCGCCTTCATGCACATGCAAATCGCTGACTCGTGGCTGCGACACCGGAACCAGTCCCTTGCGATCAGCCTCCTTGCGGAAGTAGCGCGGCACCAGCGCGTCGACCACGTCGTTCTGAATGTCCTTGGCGAAGCGCTGCTTGATGATCGAAGCCGGGATATGCCCCCGCCGAAACCCCGGCAGCCGCGCCAGCTTCTGGTACTTCTGAATCAGGGTCTCGGTCTCGCGCGAGACTTCCTCGGCCGGAACCTCGACCTCAATCTCCCGCTTGGTGCTTGAATTGGCTTCCGTGGGGCTCACGTTTACCTTTCAATCGGCCTTGATTGTCATCCTGAGCTAAGCGTTCTCTGCTTAGCGAAGGACCTAGGCGAGCCGCGCGAAGCGTCGCGTTCGGTGCGACGCAACAATCGCGCGTTTGGCTCGCTTCCTTATAACTGCATCGCCATCAAGAACTCCGAACTCTTTGCGTCAGAAACAATTCTCTCTGCCTGCAATTCCGAGTGTAAAGACAACAGGAGAGAAGCGTCAAACGCCGGGGCCGCATTTTTCGCCCATTTCGGAACTTTGGTACCCTGCCAGCATCACCCTGGGAAACATAGCTAGGGCCCTCTGACTAAATCGTCGATGTAGGCGCGGGCGTCCCTGGTTTTGGGTGGCGCAGCGGTTTCAGCGCTGCGATAACCGCTCCCTTGTCAGTCCGCGCTTTAGCGCCTAAGGTGAGAAAATCTTGGGGAACAAACCTGGGACCCTCGTCGGCGAAACCCAGAGAAATTCGTTTTGGATTTTTTCTCCGTGTCTCCGTGGTAGATGTTAGATCTGCTTTCAATACCATTGCAAGTTGTAACCACGATGAACTGGCTCACCCAACTCAACGCGGAAGTCATCTCCTGCACCCGCTGCCCGCGCCTCGTCGAGTATCGCCAGAAGATTGCCCGCGAGAAGCGCCGCGCCTATCTCGATTGCGAATACTGGGGCCGTCCCGTCCCCGGCTTCGGAGACCCGCACGCCCGCGTCCTCGTCCTCGGCCTCGCTCCCGGCGCTCACGGCTCCAACCGCACCGGTCGTCCTTTCACCGGAGACGCTTCCGGCAAATTCATGTATCCCGTGCTTCACCAAACCGGATTCTCCAATCAGCCCGACGCTGTCGATCGCGACGACGGCCTCAAGCTGAACGACCTCTACATTACCGCTGCTGTGCGCTGCGCTCCTCCCGACAACAAACCGCTCCCCGAGGAACTGGCAAACTGCGCCGAATATCTCGACCGCGAGTTGGCCGGACTCAAGAACCTGAAGGTGGTGGTCGCACTCGGCAAGATCGGATTCGACGCCTACCTCAATTCGCTCAAGCGCCGCGGACAAATCCCGAGCAAGAAGCCTTACGTCTTTCAGCACGGCGCCCGCTACGCCATGCCGGATGGCAAGACGTTACTGGCGTCCTATCATCCCTCAAACCAAAATACTCAAACCGGCAAGCTCACCCGCCAAATGTTTCTGCGGATATTCAAGGAAGCCCGCCGCCTTGCCGATCAATAAGTCGAGGCGGCCGCCCGCGCCGGATTGCTCGACCTTGCTGCGCGCGGCTTGCAGGTTGCGATCCGGGGCAAATTCGCCGCCTCTTTACTTTTCCATTACCTCTTAACTCCGAGGGTGGCGGGTGGTCCATTCATTCGCGTTCTGTGCGAATGAGTGGGGCAAAGATGTCGTCCGCACAACCAACCCACGTTCATTCATCACAGACCTCCTACCTCGACACCACTACCCTGCTATCGTGCCCGGTAGCCTCAAGCGATACTACAGCGCGAAACACCTGCATTTCATCACCTGCAGTTGCCACCATCATCTGCCCATGCTGGGCACGAAATGGGCCACCCGCCTTTAAGCATGTCATCCTGAGAGCCCGCGCTCTGCTTCGCGGGCCGAAGGACCTCGGACGGCACGGACTCCGCCGCGTGGGAGCAACGCTGCGTGTCCCAGCTTTGCATCCGTTCTTTGGACGCTAACCTGGGTTGACGGAATGCCCCGCCAGTCCGAGCCTCAACTTTTCCCTTGACTCCCACCCGGCAAACCGCCATCATTAATCTATAGCTTTAAACTAACTATGCATTAAACATATATAACTCCTTGGGAATCTAGATTTTACCTCTAACCCCAATGGGCTCTAGATTTTGCGGGCAACAAGTCCGTAACCTGATGATTCCACTAGACCGAGGGGGAGGGGGTAGGGTAATCACAAAGTAAGCCACGGCGCACTTAGCGTGCCAACTGGAAACGCCCAAGGGCTGTCGCTCCTGGACATTAAAAACCCAGGAAGACCGGTTCCGGATGCAGTTCAATGCCCCAGATTTCCCGCACCCGTTCCTGAATGCGGACCTTCAGGGCAACGATGTCGGCTGCGGTCGCCTGGCCTCGATTGATAATCGCCAGAGCGTGCTTGCGGGAAATTCCCGCCGCACCAGAGCCATAGCCCTTGCTGAACCCGGAGCGTTCCACCAGCCATGCTGCCGACACCTTATGCTGGGCCTCGAGCGCGGGATAGCTTGGAATCCGCAACCCCCGGCCGGCCGCCCGCGTCGAAAGTTCCTGAAACTGTTCCGCCGTGAGAACCGGATTTTTGAAAAAAGAACCGGCGCTGCGGCAGTCCTCATCGCCGGGCACAATCAGCATGCCTTTGCCGGCGCGAATGTTTCTCACCGCGTCGCGAGTCTCCGCCAGAGTTGGCTTGAGCCCCCAGCCGGAGAAGTATCTTTTCAGGTCGGCATATTGCACATGCGAATCGCCGTCGGGAGTCAGCGCGTAGGTGACCCGCAGAATAATGTAGCGCCCGCTCCCGGAAGTATTGAAGAGGCTGGTGCGGTAACTGAATCCGCAAGCCTGATTCCGCAGTTCGACAGTCTGAGAGTTGGTGAGATCAATGGCGAGAACCGAGTCGATGGTTTCCGACACCTCCTGTCCGTATGCGCCCACGTTTTGCACCGGCGTGCCGCCGACGCTTCCGGGAATGCCGCTCAGGCACTCCACTCCGGCACAGTTCCGGCGAACCGCCTGCGCCACGAACCGATCCCATTCCTCCCTGGCTCCCACCTCGAAGAAAGCCTTGCCGCCGTCACGCCGCTCCTCGATGCCGGCGATGCCGACCTTGAGCGTGAGCCCTGCCCATCCACGATCTGCAACCACCAGATTGCTGCCACCCCCCAGCACAAACAGCGGAAGCTTGCGTTCCCGAGAGAATTCAACCGCTTCCAGCACTTCCGCGGCGGTCCGCGCCTCGGCAAAATACCGGGATGGCCCGCCCACCCGCATCGTGGTGAACGCCGCCAGAACAACATTTTCCCGGATGAGCATGAGAGTTCGTAATCACTATATACGACAGGATTTTCCGCGACTTGGCAGCCATGCTCGATCAGGGCTCAGAAATGTTCGCGCAGTCCGGGGAACGTCTCCACCACCAGCAACCGGCTGGGCGGCTGGGGCTCGGCAACCTCATCATGTTCCAGGATCCAGGTATTGCCGTGCGGCACGAACATTGCGTTGATTCCCGCTGCCAACGCCGGATTCACATCCGATTTTGGACTGTTGCCAATCATCCAGGTGGATTCACGGGGCAGCGCGTACTTGGAAATGATGGCGCGGTAGGTTGCAAGATCTTTTTCGGCAACGATCTCTACCGCGGAAAAATATTCTTTCAATCCAGACCGCTCGATCTTGCCCGACTGTTCGGCGATGGCGCCTTTGGTCATCAGGATCAGATGATGCCGCGCCGAAAGGTATTGCAGCGTCTCGGTTACGCCTTTGATGATCTCCACCGGATGCCCGGCAATGGTATGCGCAAAGCCATTGATCGTTTCATGCAGCGCGGGTGTGAGCGGTTCCACGGCCAAGCGCTCGAATGTGTTGACCAGCGCATGCGCGAAGCTGTGCAGTCCGTATCCATGGCTGACAATGCACTCGCGCTCCACTTCATTCAACACCTCGCGCACCTGCTCGGGCGAGTACTCGTGATGATTGAGAAACGAAATGAAGTTGGCAATGGCGCGTTCGAAGTAGATGTTGTTTTCCCACAGCGTGTCGTCGGCGTCGATGAGCAGCGTTTGCGCCCCGTTATCGATTGGCGGGCCAGGCATCACGAAACATGATAGCGATGTTTTGTGCCGGACGCCCTAAGTACAACAGTGGATTGTGCTCGGCTCTGCTAGAATCCCACACTTATGGTATTGGGTCCCTTGTCATTTCTTCTCCCCCTTCTTTTGTTCATTCCAATCTCAGCCCAGAAAGCTCATCGGCCCATGGCCGGCTCTGCCGCCAGAGGCCCCGAATCCGCCGGGATAAAGGTGGCTCCCGATCTCGACGAGCGTCTCGCGAAGTTTCGCCGCGTTGAAATGCCGCTTCATGCGTCCGCTCTCACCGCCCGAGAACGGAGGATGGTCGACAAATTGGTGGATGCCTGCAGATACCTGGAAGACATTTATTGGCGCCAGATCGATCCCGACGGCCTCGAGTTGTATCAATCCTTACAAAACAGCACCAACCCGCAAGACGAAAAGTTGCGCCGGTACTTGTGGATTAACGGCTCTCGCTACGACTTCCTCAACGATGACAAGCCGTTCGTGGGCAACGCCCCTGCGCCGCCCGGACGAGGCTTCTACCCAGAAGCACTGACTCGCAGCCAGGTCGAGCAGTACATCAAAGATCATCCGGAAAAGAAGAATGAGATCTACAACTCGACGGCGATTGTACGCTGGCACGATCAGCAACTGGAAGGAGTTCCTTATCACATCGCGTACCGGTCGTTTCTTGAGCCGGCGGCGCAAGATCTCCGCGAGGCCGCCAGCCTGAGCGAGGATCCCGGATTCGCCACTTATCTGCGCCTTCGGGCGGACGCGTTACTCACCGACGACTACTTCAAGAGCGATCTGGCGTGGCTCGATATGAAGAATCCGAAGTTTGATCTGATCTTCGCACCGTATGAAACCTACGACGACGACCTGCTCGGCGTAAAGGCCACTTACGGCGCAGCCGTGATGATTCGCAATGAGGAAGAAAGCCGGAAGGTTGCGGTATTTCAGAAGTATGTCGCGGACATCCAGGACGCGCTTCCTCTGGCGCTGGAAGACCGCCCGTCCAAGCACGGCCTGGAGACTCCGATGGAAGTGATGGACACGCCTTTTCGCTCCGGCGATCTCGCGCACGGCTACCAGGCCGTGGCCGACAATCTGCCCAACGATCCGCGCGTTCATGAGCAAAAGGGCAGCAAAAAGCTGTTCTTCAAAGACTTCATGGATGCCCGCGTGGACTACATTGTCTTGCCGGTGGCACGTTACGTGATCCTGCCGCAGCAGGCAGAGAAAGTTTCCAGTGAAGGCTATCTGCTGACCACCATCCTGCATGAAATCTGCCATGGTCTCGGGCCGGCATTCGCGCGCACCGCTTCGGGGAAAGCCGACATTCGAGAGTCGATCGGTCCGATGTTCAGCGGATTGGAAGAGGCGAAGGCCGATGTGGTCGGAATGTACGCCCTCAAGTGGCTGGTCGACCATGATGTGCTGCCAAAGAATCGCCTGGAAGGATACTATGCATCGTACGTTGCTGACCTTTTCCGCTCAGTTCGCTTCGGCGTGGGGGAAGCGCATGCTCAGGCAGCGATGATGGAGTTCAATTACCTCACGGAAAAAGCGGCGTTGAAAAGACTGCCGTCGGGCCGATATGTCATCGACTACGCCCGCATGACTAGCGCGCTGAGCGATCTTGCGAAGGAACTCCTCCAGATAGAAGCCACGGGTGACCGCGCGCGGGCGGAGAACTGGTTCAAGAAGTACGACGTGATGCCGGTGGAATTGAAATTGACGCTGAAGTCGGCATCCCGCGTGCCAGTAGATATTGATCCGGTATTTTCGTTCAAGCAAACGGTGCGGTAGAAAAGCTGTAAGCTACCAGCTTTCAGCTCTCAGTACGAGCAACTGGGGCAAAAAGCTGAAAGCCGACGGCTGAGCGCTGACAGCTAGGCTGCAAACTCCACATTCGATTCTTGCGGAATGATCCCAGCCTTATATCCCATATCGAGCAGACGTCGCACCGCCTCGCGCCCATCGGCGCCGTAGTCCAGAGTCCGCTCGTTCACGTACATGCCCACGAACTTATCGGCCAATTGGGTATCGAGGTCACGGGCAAACTGCATGGCATAGGCCAGGGCTTCCTCGCGGTGGTCGAGCGCATACTGAATGCTTTCGCGCAACGCGGTCGCAACGCTGGACATCAATCGCGGACCGAGGCTGCGGCGGATCGCATTCCCGCCCAGGGGCAGCGGCAGCCCGGTCATCTTCTGCCACCACTTTCCCAGGTCGACGACGCGGTGCAGGCCGGACTTGTCATAGGTCAACTGCCCTTCGTGGATGATCAACCCGGCTTCCTGCTTGCCTTCCAGCAACTGGGGAATGATCTGATCGAACGGGACCACTTCGGTTTCCACGCCCGGCGCAAACAGGCGCAGCACCAGATATGCCGTGGTCATGGTTCCGGGAACCGCGATCCGCTTCCGCTTGATGTCGGACGAAGAACACGGCCGGCTGGCCACAATCATCGGCCCGTAGCCTTCTCCCACGCTGCCGCCGCTGGGAAGCAGCGCGTAGTGATCCTGAATATACGGGTAGGCATGGAAAGAGATCGCGGTTACGTCATACACGCCTTCCAGAGCCGCACGATTCAGAGTTTCGATATCGCACAAGGTATGAGTGAAGCGCAGGCCCGGCACGCGCACTTTGCTGGTCGCGAGGCCATAAAACATGAAGGCATCGTCTGAATCGGGGCTGTGGGCGACGGTGATTTCGCGGACTTCAGCAGAACTGCTGCCAGACCTGGCATCTTTGCTCTCTTGCAGGGGGGACAGATCGGACGGCGGGTTCACTGATCCGCCTTCTTCCACCGGCGCCAACCGCTTGCCACAGCCGCGGCGGACATCACTTTGATGACCTCGGCGAACACGAACCAGTACAGTCCAAATCGGACGGCTTGGCTTAAAGAATGGGTGAGCACCAGCAGCCACAAAATGCCGCCTACGAACAAATATATCTCGGCCGCGAGACTGGCCACCGCAGCGCGCGCGAAACTGTTTTTTCCTTCTTCCAGGATCCAGCCGGCAATGCCTGCCACGAAGGGATACGCCATCAGGAATCCGCCAGTCGGGCCAAGCAACTGAGCAAGCCCGCCGGGACCAGCCGGACTAAATACCGGCATTCCCGCCAAGCCTTCCGCCAGGTACAGCGCCAGGGCTGCAAATCCCCGCCGGCTCCCCAGCGCCAGACCAATCAGCAGGACCCCGAAATTCTGCAGAGTCAACGGCACTGGCGTGAACGGCAAAGGCACAGTCACGCGCGCGCACAAAGCGACAAACAGGCTGGCGCCGACGACAATCGCAACCTGGCGCGTTACTTCGACAGCGCGTCCCGTGGTGCTAAGACCATAAGTGGCTAGTTTGGCCATAGATTTCCTCCCCAGACTGTCTTCGCGCTGGATCTTGGGCTACTCCGGTCCCTGCTCCCCGGCTTCTTTCTTCGAGGCAGAAGCGTTCTTCAAGTGGCGATGCACCCGCAAATATGCCGATGTGGTCGCCCAAACCACCGCTCCTGCGCCGGCGGCCAGAATCAGAAACCACCAGATCATCCGCACGATGCCCTAGCATATCAAACCCATCGGCAACTGCGCAGTGAACCGGCTGCTGCTTGCTTGACCCCGATTCCCAAACCGTTCCCCTACACTCCCACCGGAAACGGTTTTGCATGGCTCTCTGCGCTGAGCGACAGCCCCGACCAACGCCCCTGCAGCAGCGACATCAGCCCGGTGTACCAGTATCCGACCACAAACAGCACCAGAAACGGGACCGTCACGTAATTCTCGTTGACCACTGCGTAATAGACCGTGAGGGCAAAATAGCCTCCAATCAACATCTCGACCCAAGGCACCCAGCCTAGGCCACGCCGGTAATTGCCGGCGCGAACTTTGTCCTTCCTCGACTCGACGCGGTACTTGGGCGTGCGGGCAAACGCGCTCTGCTTTCCCAATAGCGCTTCCATGACAGCCCGGGTGTTGGTGACCGTGAGTCCGATTCCCAGGGCCATCAAAAACGGCAAATAGATCAGCGCGCGTGGCCAGTTCTTGGGAAAGAGTTCGCGTTGCGAAACCAGGTAGAAGCTGGAAATCGAAAATGTTGACGCCATGAACAAAGGTAGATCGATGTACAGCATTTGAAACCATCCCTGATAAAAGCGGATGATCATCGCCGGCAGCAGCAGCACCGACAGCATCACCATCAGCGGATAGCTCACGTTGGCCGTCAGGTGATACCACGCCTCGGCTTTCACGTGGAAAGGCGCGTCGCTCTTCAGCACCTGGGGCAAGATCTTTCTCGCAGTCTGGATCAGCCCCTTGGCCCAGCGCGCCTGCTGCGTCTTGAACGCGGTCATCTCTACCGGCAACTCGGCGGGACATTCCACATCCTGCAGGTAGATGAACTTCCATCCTTTCAGCTGGGCGCGGTAGGAAAGATCCGTGTCTTCGGTCAAGGTGTCATGTTGCCAGCCGCCGGCCTCTTCAATGGCGCTGCGCCGCCACATGCCTGCTGTGCCGTTAAAGTTAAAGAACACGTTGCTGCGTGCGCGGCCGGAGTGCTCCAGCACAAAATGGCCGTCCAGCAGGATCGCTTCCACCTCGGTGAGAAACGAATAGTTGCGGTTGATATGTGTCCAGCGGGTCTGCACCATGCCGATCTTCGGGTCGGTAAAGTGATGAATCGTCTTCCGCAGAAAATCTTCCGGAGGGACAAAGTCCGCGTCAAAGATAGCAACGAACTCACCTTGTGCACTCTGCAAGCCCTCCGCCAAGGCGCCCGCCTTGAATCCGTGACGATTGGTCCGGTGATGGTACGTGACGGGAAAACCGGTAGCCGCGTAGTGATTGACCAGGCCGCGAGCCACCGCGACGGTTTCGTCCGTCGAGTCATCCAGCACCTGGACGTTCGAGCCTGTCCAACGGATAGCCCAGACGGGAGACGGCTTCCAGCAGGCGCTCCACCACGAACTGCTCATTGAAGATGGGAAGCTGCACCGTGATGCGCGGCAACTCTGAGAAATACTGCGCCGGCTCCGTGGTCCGGTTTCGCCTGTGCTTGTAATAAAGGTAGACCAGGATGTAGCGATGCATCCCGTAGCCCGCCAGCAGGATCAGCACAATGAAATAAGGGATCAGCAACGCCAGATCAAATCCGTTGGCGTGGTAGAGGCCCTGGAATGTCTTATCCAGAAAATGCTGGCGGATGTACTGCCCAATGCCACGCGGAGCCAGGATTACGGCAAGTAGTTGGATCGCAGAGGGCATTTTGTTCGGGTGATACTGCAGGTTCCCGTGGGGAACGAACCTGAAATCTTCATTCTACCTGATTGCGCTGTACCGAATCGGGACGGATGGCTGCTTAATGTGACGGCTGAACATGCGTTCGCATTAGATCACAGGTAGGTTGGATTCGGTGGGCCTGTGGTGTAATGGCAGCACGGAACCCCATCAAGGTTACAGGTGCGGGTTCGAGTCCCGCCAGGTCCACTCCCCGCGATTCATGGGGGTGTGGTTTCAAAGTGCCGAAATGGGAGGGCCAGCCCGATGGGGTGCTTGGTCCTCCCCAAAATGACTTGATTTGGAGTCAGCCCAGGTCGATAATCTAATTGACCTTGATGGGGTACTGTGATCTTGAAGGCGGCCTCGAATTTGAGGCCGTTTTCCTTTGGGACAGAGTGGTGTGTCGCCAATCGGAGTCGCTAATTCAGGAAGTACGTTCGATACAGCGTATCTCTCTGTGCGGGTCTGAACCCTGCGTCGCGAATGATCCGCCGCAGCTCTTCTTCGGTCGTGCAATTGGTCACGCCCGTCGCGCGGACAACGTTTTCCTCCAGCATCACCGAGCCCACATCGTTGCCGCCAAATTGCAGTCCGAGCTGGCAAACCTTTAATCCCTGGGTCACCCAGCTGGATTGCACATTCAGAAAATTCGACAGATACAACCGCGAAATTGCCAGCGTCTTCAGATACTCGACCGCCGTCGCCTCATCCCAATGACGTCCGCCAAGTGCAGTGTTTGCCGGCTGGAAGCTCCACGGAATAAACGCAGTGAAGCCGCCCGTTTCCTCCTGCAGATCATAGAGCCGCTGGAAATGATTCACCCGGTGCTCGTAGCTTTCGCCAACGCCAAACATCATCGTGGCCGTAGTGCGCATGCCGAGCTGATGCGCGGTACGGTGCACGTTGAGCCAGTCTTCCGTAAGGCATTTTAGGCGCGCAATCTTGTATCGAACTTCGTCGTCGAGAATTTCCGCGCCGCCGCCCGGGATCGAATCCAGGCCGGCATCCCGCAGCCGCGAGATCGTGTCGCGAATGCTCAGGCCGCTATATTCCGCAATGGCAATAATCTCCGAAGCCGAATAGCAGTGCAGATGGACTCTTGGAAACCGCTGCTTGATGCCGCGCAACATCTGCTCGTGCCAGTCGATCTTCAAATCCGGATGCAGCCCGCCCTGCATCAGCACCCCGGTGCCGCCCAGTTCAACAGTCTCTCGAATCTTCTCGTAAATCGTCTCAAAGTCGAGGATGTAACCCTCTTTCGCCGCCGGCCCCTTCAGCGGGCGATAAAACGCGCAGAAGGTGCAGTACTCCGTGCAAAAGTTGGTGTAGTTAATATTGCGATCGATGATGTAGGTGACCACGCCTTCGGGATGAAGCTTGCGGCGCACCGTATTAGCTTCCATCCCAAGGCCAACCAGGTCATCGGAACGGAATAAATCGATGGCCTCCTGCTTAGTTAAGGACATAAGGGGTTAAACAGCTTTGATGATTGTAGTCGAGGCGAGCCGCCTGATCCAAACCATAGGTTTCGCTCGGAAGGTGAAACACAATGCAGAGCCAGCAACCGATTATGGAGTCAACTTGAACACCACTCCGCAGCCGTAACCCTCACATTTTCCCGACCCGCCCTCAAGAGTGGTTCCATAGAGGTTTCCTGCTTTGTCCATAATCACGCCCGCAAAAGGATCGGCGCCGGTCGGTGCTCTGAAAATGTGAGGCAGGTGGTCCTTGCCGTCCAGGCTCAACTTGAAGACGGTTCCCGCCTCCCAGTCGCTGGTGGTGCCATACAAATTTCCGGCGCGGTCTCGCAACAGCCCCCCGGAAGGATAGGCTTGGTCGCGGCCGTCGATGAAGGTGTAAAGGACGGTTTCATTGCCGTTGGCGTCCAGTTTGAAGACAACGCCACAGCCCTTCCACGAGCCCGAACCGCAGTTTTGGACAGACAGATCTCCCCCATTATTTGTCTCCCCGTAAAGATTTCCAGTCGCATCTCGCACCAAGGTCCCTTGGGGTCCCGCACCGTCCGTTCCGTCGGTGAAGTTGTAAAGTACCGTCTCTACGCCGGCTGAATCCACCCTGAACACTGTGCCATAATAGCCAGATGTTCCACCGAAATGGGTGGTTCCGTAAAAGTTTCCAGCCGGGTCCCGGACCAGGCCGCTACTCGGCTGCCCTCCGTCCACTCCTCCCGTGAAGGCGTAGAGGACCGTCTCCTTGCCGTGCGCATTCAGCTGGAACACCACGCCGCAACCTGGGAGAAAATAGCACCAGTAGCCATGAGAATTGCCACCTGCGAGCGTAGTGCCATAGAGGTTGCCTTCACTATCAAGGATAAGGCTTGACGCCGGGCTTCCACCATCGGCTCCGCCAGAAAATGCGTAAAGCACGCTGAATTTGCCATCAGCGTCTATTTTGAAAACGGTGCCGCAACCGTGGACGCAGCTTCCGCCCTCCGGCGTACCTCCATCCAAGGTGGTGCCATAGAGGTTCCCTGCATTATCCTGCACCAAGGCGGCGGTCGGCCACATTCCCTCGCCGCCGGCGAAGGTGTGGAGAACTGCTTCCTTGCCGGATGTGTCTAGCTTGAACACAGTCCCGTAGCCGAACGCGCCGCCGTTCTCCGTCGTTCCATAGAGGTTACCGCTTTGGTCCCGGATAAGACTTGCGGCAGGATTCCCGCCGTCGTCCCCCACCAGTAAATTTATAAAGGACGGTGTAGGTGGGCTTATGCACCCAGCGTTGCCTGTGGCAGTCCGGTGTCGGGGTTTTGGTTGGGTATACTGGCTTGACGTTCCTCTGTTGTCTGGCCTGCCCGGAGCGAGCGATTCGGGGTGGTCTGATAGGCGTACTCAGTCAGCGTGGCAGCGATGTCTCCCAATACGTGGTTAACGTTCAGCCGTGCCCAACCATAGTGAGTTTTTCCCTTGATTACGAACTTCAGTCCCAGGTAACGACGGTCGACATTGATCCATTTACCGTAGGTGTGCGGCTGTCCAATGTCTGGATCCTCCCAAAACCAGACCATGGTCTCGCCGTTCCTGCCGCCACTGATGAAGTGCTGTCGACGGCCAATCCATTCGCCGAGTTTTAGGGCTGACGCATAATGCCTCACGCTGCGGAACTGAGTGTTGCTCTTGACGTTGCCAGCAAGGGCATTCCCCAGAGCTTCCTTAGCCAGCAGCCGATTGGAAGACGAGGTCCCGTACTGCTGAATCAGAAAGTCAACAACTCCGTCGTGGTTGAGATCAAGTTCGTAAACCCCGTTGTACCCGATCACCCGATGGGTTTTGGTGTAGACGATTTTCGCCTCTGCCGGCCGCGTCAAGGCTAGCAGGCTCACTCCGGCTGCGGCCGCCGCGAGGGCATACATCTCCAGGTGCTGATTCAGGTTCTCGGACAACTTCGAGGGTGGGCTGCCGGGGCCAGAAGGCTCCCGCATCGTGTCCTCCTTCACGGGCAACAGTAATTGTCCTCCCAGGGAGGCGGATTGTCACGTGAATTTCTGGCGAAAACGCCGGCACAGGCTCGCCATTCACAGCGAAACGGCTGCGGTTCTGGAGGCGCCCAGGAAAGACAACGCAGGACTGGCGGGCAAAGCCCCGCACTCTTCGCCATACTGGAAAAACAGCTTCATCCCCTCAAGGCAAGCGGAATCCAGTTCATAGCAGATATTTTGGGTGAGGTAGTCTTTGACTTGAGCTTCCGTCAGCCCGAGCCGGGGCGCCCAATCTCCGGCGATTCGGTCGAGCGACTCCGGCATCAGGCCATGATCGCGGGACTGCTGAAAAATCTCCGCCAAATCCAGATGGTGGTCATGCTTCCGAAGTGCGGCTCGGCGCACCGCCCAAAAGGCGAACACGAATGGCTTTCCGGTCAGCCGGATCCACTCCTCGGCGAGATCATAAGTAACATACCGCGAGCGATCAATCTTCAGCGCGGGATCGCCAATCACCAGCCCAGCGTCATGCTCTTCCAGCATCCTCTCAACATCCGGCGGCATCGGAACAAACTCCCGGCTTCCACCCCACCATTTTTTGAACAGAACCTTGGTCAGCGCGACCGAAGTCATCGAAGAGGTATCCAGCGCCACGCTTCGAATCTGATCGAGGGGAAGCTTGCTCACCAGAAGAATCGACCTCACCGGCCGTCGTGACGCGATGGCCACCCCGGGCAGAATCGCCAGATCGGGGACCATCGCACAAGCAGCAGCCGGAATAATCCCGATATCGGCGGTCCCAGCCGCGAGATCGGCCGCGCATTGCGACGGTAGCGTATACGAGATGTCAAAGTGCGCTCCGGCGTTCCCATGCTCGAAGTCCCACATCAGCGGAGCAGTATTCAGGTAAGAAATGGCGGAAATTCGCAAACGTTCCATAACAGGAAATTCAATTCTAACAAACCAATCTGTGTCCTCCTTCCTTGACACGCTTTTTTCACGATGCTTACAGTCCGAATAGGGTGATTGGAGGTGTTTGTGCCGGAAGCTGCGGCTCCAGTCCGCAAAGAGAACGAGACAGACTTGTCAGCCACGCAGTGGCTTGCTCTGACACTCACTCCGGGCCTTGGTCCCACCAAGTCGCGCAAACTGGTTGAGCTCTTCGGAAGCGTGCAAGGAATCTTCCAGGCGTCGCTGACCGAACTGGAGGGCGCTGGCTTGCAGGCAGTTTCGTCGCAAGCCCTGGGCACGGGACGTTCCCTCGAACTGGCAAACGATGAACTGGCGCGCGTGGTGGCCGCCGGAATCTCGCTCATGGCTCTCGATGATCCCCGCTACCCTTCCGAGCTAAAGCAGATTTACGATCCTCCGCTCATCCTTTATATACGCGGCAATGAAGACGTGATCTCACAACCGGGAATCGCCGTTATCGGCACCCGCCATCCCACGCCTTATGGCTCCGGCATGGCGGAACGGCTCGCGGCAGATCTGGCGGCGCGGGGCCTGGTGATCTTCAGCGGCATGGCGCGAGGCGTCGACACGGCGGCACATCGCGGAGCAGTCGCGGCGAAAGGGAAAACCGTAGGAGTGTTTGGCACCGGAGTGGACGTGGTTTACCCCAAAGAGAACGGCCGGTTGATTGAGCAGGTGCTAGGGCTGGGCGGAGCGATTATCTCGGAATTTCCCCTGGGAACGTTTGCCGCGCCGCAGAACTTTCCCATTCGCAACCGCATTATCAGCGGCATCTCGCTGGGCGTGCTGGTGGTGGAAGCGGCGGAATATAGCGGCACCAGAATCACGGCCCGCTGTGCTCTGGAGCAAAACCGCGACGTTTTCGCGGTGCCAGGAAACGTCACCAACAAGAATTCCTGGGGGCCGAACACACTCATTAAGCAGGGCGCAAAGCTGGTCGCCACCTGGGAGGATGTGTGGGAGGAACTGCCGGCAGATGTTCGACTTAAGCTCACCCCGGCAGTGGGCGATGAATCGTCGGCGGCGCAGACTGCATCTCTATTTGGGGAAAAAACGCTGGCCCCTCACGAAAAGAAGATTCTGGCCGTGCTCAAGGCCGATGAATCGACCCACATCGATGAGATTGTCGAGCGCCTGGAGCCTGAGCTTTCCTCGTCCGAGATCTTCGCCGCGCTTTTCGAATTGGAGCTGGGTGGCAAGGTGAAGCAGTTGCCCGGAAAGAATTTTGTGAAGAGCTTCTAGCTATTGGCTATTGGCCCTTAGCTTTTGGCTTTGTCGTGAGGGAGCGATGCGGAATTATAAGGATCTTCACGTTTGGCAAAAAGCGCACTCATTAACTCAGTGTACAAAGAGACGCAATGTTTCCCGGCAGAAGAACGTTACGGGCTGACCGGTCAAATTAGACGCTCGTGCTGCTCTATACCAGCGAATCTCGCCGAAGGCTGTGGCCGGCGGTCGATGGGGAAATGGGCCGCTTTACTCAAATTGCAATGGTACCGGGAGCCGAACTGTCTTATCACTTGCTTTTGGCGCGAGACTTGGGATTCATGAGATCCGATGGATACGAGAAGCTCTGCGCGGAATTGGATTCGATCATGCGAATGCTGTCGGGGCTTGCAGGAAAGCTAAGGAAATCCGGAGGGGCTTTAGATCTGAAAGCCAAGAGCTAAGAGCCAAGAGCCGCAAGCAGTAACTTGTTGCCGACTCGCTATTCGTGCTAGCTTCAAAATGAAAATTCGGCACTGAGGACAAATTGGCCAAAGGTTTAGTCATCGTCGAATCGCCCGCCAAGGCGAAAACCATCCAGAAGTATCTGGGAAAGGGATACACCGTCGAGGCTTCTCTCGGGCACGTGAAGGATTTGCCCAAGAGCACCCTCGGCGTCGATGTCGAAAATGACTTCGACACCGACTACATCGTCATTCCCGGCAAAGAGAAAGTATTGGCCAAGCTGAAGAAGCTGGCGGGGGCTGTCGACACGATCTACCTGGCGCCTGACCCCGACCGCGAAGGCGAAGCGATTGCGTCCCATCTTGCCTATGAATTAGGCAACGGCGCGAAAGAAAAAAAGAAGAAGAAAAAAAAACCGGACGAGCCAGAGCGCATTCGTCGGGTAACTTTCAATGAAATCACCCAGCGTGCCGTCCGGGCAGCGTTTGAGCAGCCGCGCGACATTGATCAGCACTTGGTCGATGCTCAGCAGGCCCGGCGCGTGCTTGACCGCCTGGTGGGCTATCAGGTTTCGCCACTGCTTTGGGATAAGGTTCGCCGTGGCTTGTCGGCGGGCCGGGTGCAGACGGTCGCTCTCCGGCTCATTGTTGACCGCGAACGTGAAATCAAGGCGTTTGAGAAAAAAGAATACTGGACCATTGATGCTCACTTGTCCGGCGACAAGCCCCCGGCTTTCGACGCGCGTTTCCTCGGCAAAGGCGAAGAGAAGGTCGAGGTTACGAACGGGGAAGACGCCGAAAAAATCCGCGCCGCGCTGGAGACAGCGGATTGGGCCGTGCGCAGCGTGGATCGCAAGGAGCGGCGGCGCCATGCCACTCCCCCCTTCACCACCAGCAAGTTGCAGCAGGATTCTTCCCGCAAACTCCGCTTCAGCGTGAAGCGCACCATGATGATTGCCCAGCGCCTGTACGAAGGCGTTGAACTCGGCGAGGAAGGCATGGTCGGGCTTATTACTTATATGCGCACCGACTCCACGCGGGTGTCGAACGAGGCGCTCGCCGAAGTGCGCGAGTACGTGAAAACTGAATACGGCGAAAACTATCTTCCCGAGTCACCGAATACATTCAAAGAGAAGAAAGACACGCAGGGAGCCCACGAGGCCATCCGGCCAACCTCCGTCATACGCCATCCTGAGCAGGTTAAGCAATATTTGAAAGAGGACGAATACAAAGTTTACAAGCTGATCTGGCAGCGCTTTGTGGCGTCTCAGATCATGCCGGCGGTGTTCGACCAGACCACCGTGGACATCGACGCGAAGTCCCAAAACGATGTTTTCTGGTTCCGCGTGACCGGTTCGGTGCTGAAGTTCGACGGCTTCCTAAAGGTTTACGAGGAGTCAAAGGAAGGCAAGGACGATGAAGATGAGGAACTGAAGCACAAACTTCCCCCGCTCGAACCCGGGCAGAAATTGACGCTGAAAGAACTCAAACCGGAGCAGCATTTCACTGAGCCTCCGCCGCGTTACAACGAAGCTTCCCTGGTAAAAGAGTTGGAAGAGCGCGGCATCGGACGGCCGTCCACCTACGCCACCATTCTGAGCACGATCCAGGAGCGGCAGTACGCGCAAAAGACGGGTGGCAAGTTTGTGCCCACCGAAATTGGCCTGGTCGTGACCGATTTGCTGGTGGAGAATTTCCCCGACATCTTCGACTTCCAGTACACCGCTCGTCTGGAAGAAGAGTTGGACGAAATCGAAGAGGGCAAAGAGAAATGGACAGACACGCTCGACGAGTTCTACAAGAAGTTTGAGAAGGACCTCAAGTATGCCCACAAGCACATGGAAAACATCAAGCGGATGGAGAAACCCACGGACGAGAAATGCGAGCGCTGTGGCTCCCCGCTGGTCATCAAGTGGGGCAAACATGGGTCCTTCTACGCTTGCAGTTCCTACGACAAGGATGATCCCAACACCTGCACTTTTACCAAGGAAAATCCGATCAACCTGCCGGATCTTGATTCCGCCGACCTGCAGGAGACTTCCCAGGAGGAATATTGCGAGAACTGCGGGCGGGTGATGGTGCTGAAGCGCGGCCGTTTCGGGCAATTCATGGCCTGCACCGGCTATCCGGATTGCAAGACCACCCGGCGGCTCGACCAGGGCAAGAAAGTGCCCGACATTCCCCTGGACGAGCTATGCCCCAAGTGCGGTCGCAACCTGATCATCCGTCACGGGCGGTTCGGCGAGTTCACGTCTTGCAGCGGATATCCGGATTGCAAATACGTGAAGCAGAACTTTATCGGCGTGAAGTGCCCTCTGTGTGAAGACGGAGAACTCGTCGAAAAGAAGGCGCGCAAAGGGAACACTTTCTACGGCTGCTCAAACTACCCGAAGTGCAAGTTCACGTCCGCCAACAAACCACTGCCGGAGAAATGTCCGACCTGCGGCCACGGGTTCCTGGTGGAGAAGTATCTGAAAGCCGGCCCGGTCATCGCGTGCCCGAACAAGGAGTGTGATTACGAGCGACCGGTGCCTGTCGAAGCCACGCCGATCGGCTCCTGATCCCACCGCCCGCCCGCGGATATAATTAGCATCGCGCCCGCGTATGAGGCATCCATTAGGCCGGGATCTGTAACAACCCAGGATCATCCATCACAACCTCAACATCTGAACAGGAGAAGATTGCATGTCTGACAAAGCAACTGCTGCCGACGCCGAATTGGTTCTTAAACTCTACGATCTTCGCCGCGAGGCCGAAATGCGGAAGGCCCGCAACTGGTGGTTCGGTTTTTGGCCGGACTCCGCCGACGATTTCATGAAGGTGGGCATGGCCATGGGCACTCAGGAAAACGCCTGGCTGCGCCAGGTTTCCGGATATTGGGAAATGGTGGCATCCCTCGTCCAGCACGGGACCATCAACCGGGAACTGTTTCTCGAACCCAGTGTCTGCGGGGAAATGTTCGTGATCTTCGCCAAAGTTCATCCGTTCCTGAAAGAACTTCGCGAGAAAATGCACAGTCCGACCGCATTCAGCAACATCGAGAAGGTCATCATGAACGCTCCCGGAGGGCCGGAGCGCCTCAAGGAATATGAGGAGCGTATGGCCATGTTCCGGAAGATGGCGTTGGCAAAAGCCAGCTAGGCGTTGAGTAATTGGGTAATTTAGAAATCGGGTAACTTGACACTCACTGGGCATTCCCCATGGAGCGACGAATTACCCGTTTTTCAATTACACAATTACCCGATTACTCAAAATCACGAGATGTATTCCCGAATATACGAATCCTTCGAGTGCGCGAGTTCTTGCAGGTCGCCATCGAAGATAATCTTGCCTTCGCGCAGAATGAGGAATGACATGGGAACCTCACCGCGCTGTCCGGGCGGCAACTCACGCATGGCGTTCGTTTTCGTGTCGAAGTAGTGCGTGGCCATCATGAACGCATCCTGCAGACGATGGGTAACCATCAGGGCGCTGGTTTTCGATACGTCACGCTGTTTCATGATCAACTCGATGATAGTGGTCGAAGTAACCGGATCGAGTCCACCAGTCGGCGAGTCGTAGAGAAGCACTTCCGGGCGGGTAATGATGGCCCGGGCAATGGCCACACGGCGGCGCATTCCACCGGACAGTTCCGAAGGAAACAGGTCGACGGTGTTTTCCAACTCTACGAAGCTAAGTGCCTCGCGCACCGGCTTGTCCACTTCGTCCTCGGATACATTTCGTTCCTCCAGGAAACGGAAAGCGACATTTTCCCGAACGGTCAGCGAGTCGAACAGGGCGCTCTCCTGAAAAACCATGCCAATCCGCCGGCGCAGGTCGAACAGTTGTTCTTCCGCCATCGCGGTTACTTCGCTGCCCAGCACGTAGATGCGCCCCGCATCCGGCTTCAGCAACCCTAACGCGAGCTTGAGGATTGTGCTTTTCCCCGATCCAGCCACGCCCAGGACCGCCTTGGTTTCACCTCGCGGCAGACAAAACGAGATTCCATCCAGCACGGTTCGACCTTCGAACGCGATGGCAACATCCTCGAACACGATCGCTTGCGCCGGAGAATTCTGCGCCGAGGAAACTGCCTGGGCGACTGCGATGGGAGGCGCGGTCATAGCTCAATGGTAAGAGAACAGCGTCATCAGCAGCCGCGTCGTAAGCAGATCGACGACGATGATCAGCAGCGACGACACCACCACGGACTGGGTGGTCGCCCGGCCCACTCCCTGGGTCCCCCCGTGGGCGGTCAAGCCATAATAGCAACCGACGGAGGCAATGATAAAACCGAACAGCACGGGCTTCAGCAGGCCCATGAAAACGTCCTGAAACACCAGAATCTGCCAGGACGTGCTCCAGTACTGATGCCAGTCGATCCCAAACGCCAGAGTCGAAAACACTGCGCCGCCGGTCAATCCACACACGTCCGCCAGAATGGTCAGGAAAAACAGCATGACCACCGTGGAGACCACTCGCGGAGTCACCAGCTTTTTCACCGGGTCCGTGCCCAGCGCGCGCATGGCGTCGATCTGCTCGGTCACCGTCATCGACCCCAGTTCGCTGGCGATTCCCGAAGCATTCCTGCCCGACACCATGAGCCCAGTCATCACCGGCCCCAGTTCTCGCACCATGCCCAGCGAAACCAATTGTCCAAGCAGAGAGAGAGAGCCGAAACGCTCCAGGGTGTTCGCACTATTCAATGCCAGAGCGGCCCCAATGGAGAAGCCCGCCCCTGCCACAATGGGCAGCGATCCCACGCCGATCAGGTCAGCCTGCTGGATGGTATCGGCAAGATAGCGGGGACGGCGGAAGAGGTTGGCGATCGACCGTCCCGCCAGCACTGAAAAATCCTGGACGGCCTGTACTTTTTCCTTGGCGAATTCCGTGGGGGAAATGAGTTCCATCGGCATTCCGCGGCCCGCGCTGCGTGGCTCGCCTCCCCCGAACTATAGCAGAGATCAGGAATCGGGTGATCGGGTCATCTGGCGATCAGGGCTAATCGGATGGGCGCGTGATGTGACCGGATGCCGCTGCTCAGAATTAAGATCAAAATCGGGCGAATGAACAGATCACCCGGTGGCCAGATCGCCAGATCATCAGATGATCCGATCACCCGATGATTCAATCCCGCCCCTTCTTCTTGATCTCGATGTTCAGACGCTTGATCTTCTGATTGAGCGTGGAAAGCGGGATATGGAAGCTCTCGGCGGCTTCGGTCTGGTTCCAGTTGTACCTTTCCAGCATCTGGGTGATGATGTGCCTCTCGCACTCTTCCATGATGTCGAACAGCGATGCGTCCGCACGCTGTTCAAGCACGGGAAAGGCAGCCGTTTGCCCCCGGACCTGTTCGGGAAGCAGTTCTGGGCCAATGTCCGTCCCGGTCGAAAGGACCACCGCGCGCTCGATCACATTCTCCAGTTCGCGAACATTTCCTGGCCAGGAATAGGCCAGCAAGGGTCGCAAAGCTTCTGGAGTGATCCGCCCGGCTGGACGTTCGTTCTCCTGCGCGAACTTGCTTAAGAAGAAGTTCGCCAGAAGAGGGATGTCTTCCTTGCGCTGGCGCAGCGGGGGCAGATCAATCGAAATCACATTCAGCCGGTAAAACAGATCTTCGCGGAATTTGCCTTCCTTTACCTGCTCTTTCAATTGAACATTCGTCGCCGCGATGATCCGCACGTCGACCTGAACTTCATGCACTCCACCCAGATGCATGAACTTGCGATCCTGCAACACCCGCAGAATCTTGCTTTGCGTGTCTACACTCATGTTCCCGATCTCGTCGAGGAAAAGCGTCCCCTTGTCGGCGATTTCGAACAGACCTTTCTTGGAGGCGATGGCGCTGGTGAAAGCTCCTTTCACATGACCAAACAAGGTGGACTCGAGCAGGTCGGCAGGCATTGACCCGGTATTGACGGGCACAAACGGACGGTCCTTGCGCGGCGAGTTGAGGTGAATTGCCTTGGCGATCAACTCCTTGCCGGTTCCACTTTCTCCCTGCAGCAAGATGGTCGAGCGGCTGGGCGCCACCTGGGCGATCAGGTCGAAAATCTTCAGCATGGGCTCGCTCTTGCCCACGATCTGTTCGAAGTTGTAGCGCTGCTTGAGGGCGCGCTTGAGCTGGACGTTTTCCTCTTCCGCTCGATGCCGGGCCACCGCCGCCCGCACGTCCGCCAGCAACTTCTCGTTGTCCCAGGGTTTCTGGATGAAGTTGACCGCACCGGACTGAATCGCCCGGACCGCATTCTCCACCGTGCCATAGGCGGTAATCATGATCACGGAAAGTTGCGGCGCCTGGGCGCGGAGCTCGGGCAGCAGATCCATCCCGCTGCGATCCGGCAAAGCCAGGTCGAGCAGCACCAGGTCAAAGCTCTGCTCTCCGATCCGCGTAAGTCCCTCTTCCGCGCTGGCGGCGGATTCAACCGCGTAGCCTTCCAGTTGGAGCAGGGTCTCGAGAGACTCACGGATAGCAGCCTCGTCGTCGATGATCAGCACTGAGCCTTCGACAGAAGGGGCCAGTTCACTCTGGCCTTGCGTGATGACCGCCGCTTCAGACATTCACGGCCTTTCTGGCCAGAGGAAAGTCGAGGTAGAAGGTAGTGCCTTCGCCAGTCCGGCTCTCTACCCGGATCTTGCCGGCGTGCTCCTGAATAATTCCATAGGTTACCGACAAGCCCAGTCCGGTGCCGCGTCCCTGGCCCTCACGCGGGGCCGCCTTGGTCGTGAAAAACGGATCATAGATGCGTTGAATGTGTTCCTGGGCAATGCCCGTGCCGGTATCCGACACCACCACACTGACCGATTCGCCGTTGGAAGTCGCAATGCGGAGCGTCCCGCCATTGGTCATCGCATCTTTCGCATTCAGGAACAGATTCAGAAACACCTGCTGCAACCGTCCGGGATTTCCGTGAATCGGCGGCAAGTTCTCCTTCAACTCGTCCTGCAGGCGGATTCTTGAGGTCTTGAACTGGTGTTGCAGCAAGGCGAGCGTCTCTTGGATGACTTTGTTTACGTTCACTTCCGTGAATTCCGTGCCGCTGGTGCGCGAAAAATTCAGCAGGTTGTTCACAATCTCCGAAGCGCGGAAGCTCTGCCGCGTGATCTTTTCTAACAACGCGCTTTTTTGCGCATCCCCCTGCAGTTGCTTGGCCAGCATCTGCGAATAGGACGAAATCACCGCCAGCGGAGTGTTGACCTCGTGGGCCACTCCCGCCGCCAGCAATCCAATCGAAGACAACTTATCGGCTTGCGAGAGCTGCGCTTCCAGTTCCACCCGCTCGGTGATGTCGTCCATGATGATCAGCCGCCCGATCACATTGAATTTCTTCGTGACCAGCGGGGCAATCGCTACGTTGACGGTGCGGTTTTCCCCTGCGGGCGTGCCCAGCCTGAACTTGTAGAGGTTGTGAATCCCCGGGTTCTGCCGGACGCGGTAGAACTCCTCCACGAACGCCCCCGGAAAGACCTCACTCAGCGGACGGGTCAGCGCCTGCCAGCGCGGCAGCGCGTACATCACTTCCATCTGCGAATTCCACGATTCGATGCGGTCGGCCAGATCCACCGCCAGCACGCCCACGTTGATCGACTCCACGATGTTCTCGTTGAAATCCTTCAGCCGTTCATACTCCGCTACTTTTTGTTCGAGTGAAGCGTAGAGCCGCGCATTTTGGATGGCAATCCCCAGATATCCGGCCAGCGTTTCCAGCAACTCTACGTCCTCGCTGGAAAGAAAATCTCCTTCCACTGTTTTTCCCAGCCCCAGCACGGCGATCGTCTGCTTCTGCGCCCGGCAGGGTATGTAGTAATTCAGATCCAGAGTGGCGATGGCCCGCTGCGCGGCCGGGTCCTCGCGGGGTACCTGGTGCGTGTTGTCGAAGAAAAGATGCCCCGCCTCCATTTCCGGCCGCGGCGCGGTCAGGAAGCTCAGGTCCAACCCGCTGGTCTGCGTCATTCCGAATGACTTGGCGATGACGAATGGTTGAGACTCGCCAGCAGACAGAAAGATGGCCATCCGGTCGACCAGCAGCGTTCGTGACAAGCGGTCGACCACTGCGCTGAGCATCGCGTCCAGATCGGTTTCGGAATTCAATTCGCGGCCGAACTCGATCAAGGTTTTTCGATAGTCATACCGCGTCCGATAGAAAACCCGGTCCAGCCGCTCCTGAATCCATTTGCGGACCGGATCAAACAGCAGCGCCGTGACCACGATCGCCAGCGCCAGCCCGGCCGGTCCGGAACTGGGTACGCGTGCATGCACCACTTCCGCCACCACCGCCACCATGGCGAAGTACGCGCCGGCAATTGCACCGGCGGCGAGGGTGTAGACCATGCCTCGCTTGAAGATCAGGTCCACATCCATCAGTCGGTAGCGGAAAATGGCATACCCGAACGTCAGGGGCAGCAGTCCCAGCGACAGCACCGAAACTTTCATCCCCGCGGTGGGGAGAGCGCCGGTCAGGTAAGGAATGACGTAGAACAGGGTAAAGGGCGTAATGGCCAGGATCGTCCCTCGGGTCACCCACTTCAATTGCTGACGCAGAATGGGCGTCTCAGCACGACGATAGCTGTACAGAAGCACACCCGCCGCCGCCGCGAACAGCAGCGCCAGATATCCCATCTGCAGGCGGTCCAGGTTCCAGCGCAGCAACTCGCTGGCTTTCAGGAACACGATGGCCACGATCTGGAACGCCAGCAGCATTGCCCCCGGCACGTAGATCAGCGGAATCGCCCAGCGATGCTGGCGCACAAACCAGCGCCGCGCCGGGAAAATCAACACGAAGTGCAGGAACAACGCCGGCTGCAGCAATCCCGCAACCACATTTCCCCAATAGATGTTCCAGTCAAACGGGTTTAGTTTTCCGGAGTAGTGGAACGCGTAGTAGGCGAACGAAACCAGGCAGAAAATGTAAAAGTGCAACGAACCCGGCGCCGTCCAGCGCCGCAGCAGGACATAAAGACCAATCCCCAGATAAATCAGGCCGATCAGGCGCAGCCAGTTGTATTGCGAACGGTCGACCGGAACCAGAATGACTTGCAGGTCCACCGGTACGCCTCGTCGCACCACCGAATACGTACTCTTGGCCCATGGTCCGACCCGGTACTGTTCCCTGGCCAACTTGGCGCTGGTGCTGACCGGATGAGCATCGACCGCGATGAGTTGGTCGCCCACCTTGACGTCCGCCCTCGCCGCTGGTCCGTTCGGTTCGATTCGCTCAGCAATCAGACTGGCGCCTCGCTCAACCCACCATGCGCCATCGTAAGGAACCTGAAATTCCTGTTCTTTTCGGAGGTTAATGACGGCAAGTACCACTGCAGCAGCCGTCAGCAGGGTAAGCAGGCTGGCAGTAAAACGAATTTGGAAGTCCCGGTTCATGGTCCGCGGGAGCAGTTCAGGCCGGGGGACAACACTCTCCCCGCTCCGAGCTTGCACTTTCGCTGCCACGTCTTGAGACACCCGTTAGCCTCCTAAGTCATAACATTGCAAGGGCTTCCCACATTATAGTAGTTTCCATATCAAAACCATATGATTTTTGGGATCGAATCTGTGGAATTTGGTAAGTAGTTGCCAACAGGACTGTTGTCGGTTCCCTAGGACACGTCAAAGATCCCCTCCAGGATTCACAAGTCCGCATCCGGTACAATCATCCTGAGTCATGACAGCCACCGAGCAAGTCATCGAACGCGAACGGCAATTTCTGCTGCAGACCTACAGCCGGTATCCCCTGGTGATCGCCCGGGGTAAAGGGTGCTTTCTGTTCGACGTTGAGGGAAAACGCTATCTGGATTTCGTGGCCGGCCTCGGCGTCAATGCTCTGGGCCATGCTCACCCCCGTATCGTGAAGACCATCCGCGAGCAGGCGGCCCGCGCCATTCATCTCTCGAATCTCTACTACAACGAGTATCAGGGCCAGCTTGCTGAGAAGCTCTGCGGACTTTCGGGAATGCAGCGCGCTTTCTTCTCCAACAGCGGCACCGAGGCAATGGAAGGCTCGCTGAAGCTGGCGCGCCTGACAGGTCATCGCGCCGGAGGCAGCAGCAAGAGCCAGATCGTCGCCCTGCAAGGCTCCTACCATGGGCGGACTTTCGGATCCTTGTCCCTGACCGGCCAGGATAAGTATCGCAAAGGTTTCGAACCGTTGCTGGAACAAGTCACATTCGTCGAGAGAAATGATCTCGAAGCTCTGCGCGCCTCAGTCCATGACGACACCTGCGCCATCGTTCTGGAGCCGATTTTCGGTGAAGGCGGGATTCGCGAGTGCTCAGCAGAATTCCTGAGGGAGTGCCGATTGCTGGCCGATCGCCATCACGCCGCACTGGTCTTCGATGAAATCCAATGCGGCCTGGGCCGCACCGGAACGATGTTCGCCTTCCAGTCTGTCGGGGTTCAGCCCGACATTGTCGCCGTCGCCAAGCCAATCGCCGCCGGTTTGCCGCTGGGCGCGTTTCTGGCAAAAGAGGAGTTTGCTTCTGCCATCTCTCCCGGCCAGCACGGAACCACCTTTGGCGGTGGTCCGCTGGCATGCCGCGTTGCATTAGAGTATCTGGCGGTCGTGGAAGAAGAGAACTTATTGGAGAACGTTCGCCGCGTAGGCGAGTACCTGCATCAACAGTTACAGGACTTGGTGGATCGCTACGAAGCCGCTCGCGAATGTCGCGGCCGCGGAATGATTCAAGGTCTGGAGCTTGCGATCCCTGCACGTCCGATTGTGGAGCAGGCGCTTGTGGATGGAGTGCTCTTCAACAGTACCCAGGATACGGTCGTCCGTTTTCTGCCTCCGTTCCTGCTGCAGGAAAAGCATGTTGACAAGGGAATTCGGGTGCTCAAGAAACTACTGGGCCAACGCAGGAAGAAGTCGCACAAGCCGGCGGATGAGACACAGCAAAAAGCAGCACAGGCCTCGACCTGAATTCGTTCCGCGTGAGGCGGCATTTGCGGAAGGGCACGGCTGGAGCGCTTGCTGAAAAACCGGCCCGTTGATGTTTGTGGAAGGGCACGGCTTTCAGCCGTGCCGCCCGGCGGCAACAAAGACGCGGGCTTTAGCCCCTGAGGAACCCGGGGGTTGCACCCCAGGTCCAGAGTTTCTGTCATCCCGAGCAACGCGAGGGATCTGTAGTTTGGGCAAGATGCAGATCCGCCGCTTGTCGGGATAACAATTACCCGAACACATCCGAACCCATGCCGCAAACCACGCTGAGCAACGCGACATCAATCGAAGAGCGATTCTTTAAGCTCGACGGCGCTGCCATGCGATACCTTCATGCCGGGAATGGCCCTCCGCTAATCCTGATTCATGGCCTGATGGGCTACTCCTTCTCCTGGCGGCACGCGATCCCGGCGTTAGCGGAAAAGTCAGAGGTCTTCGCCGTCGACTTGCTGGGCACCGGCTATTCCGACAGGCCGGCCGGGTTGGATTGCAGTCTCCGGGCCACCGCTCAACGTCTGCTGCGATTCATGGACGCAATGTCCGCCAGCCCATTCGATGTGCTCGGCACCTCGCACGGCGGAGCGGTTGCCATGACGGCGGCCGCGCTGGCTCCCGAGCGGATACGGCAGCTGATTCTGGTCGACCCCGTAAACCCCTGGTCTCCGCGCGGCAGAACACTGGCGCCGTTTCTCAGCAGTCCGATGATCGCGCCATTGTTTGTCAGCGCGGCCCGCCATCTCCGCTGCGTGCAGAAACACTATTTTCGCCGCCTGTACGGCGATCCCCGCCGCATCCATCCGGGCACGCTGGAAGGCTACGCCAAGCCGCTGCAACTGCCCGGCTCATTCGAATACGGCATTTCGATTCTTCGAACCTGGAATCGCGATTTGCAGGACCTTGAAACTGATCTCCCCAGAATTGCCGATATACCGACGCTGCTGATCTGGGGCAGCAGGGATGCCGCCGTCCCGCCCGCATCCGCCGAACGCCTGAAGCAGAACTTCCGCAATTCCCAGCTGGTAATGATGCCAGGCATCGGACATCTTCCCTACGAAGAAGCCCCCGACGAATTCAACCGCATCCTCAGCGAGTATCTATTCTCAGGATGCCAAAATCCGGGGTATACCCCCTCCCCACCGGCCTAGTGGAATCATGGAGTTACGGACATTTTTCCGGCAAAATCTAGATTCGACTGGACTTAGAGGTAAAATCTAGATTCCTAACGAGTTATATGCCACCAAAACATGTTCTCTGCAAGATATACATCTAATGGTGATAGTTTGCCGGGGTGGAGGTCAAGAGAAAAAGTGGGATGCGGACGGCGGGCCGAAGCGAATCTCATCAGGCCGGGGCGTCTGGAATCTGCCCCGGCCTGTCCTTACCAAACTTCACTTCTTCAGACCGAAGGCGCAAATGTACTTGCCTGCAACGGCATAAACCACCCCGTTGGCCACAGCGGGCGAGGAAACTCTTCCAAGATGGGTGACGCTCCACAAGACGGCGCCGGTGGTCGCGTTTAGTGCGTACGCGCTTTCGCCCCCGGTGAAATAAACCACTCCATTCGCCACCGCGGGTGAGGGAAATACGCCGACCGGGTAGCTCCACAGTAGGGCACCCGTAGTGGCGTCCAGCGCGTACAAGCCATTGCCGCTATCGCCCGTCGAGCCGATGTAAACAACCCCGTTTGCCACGGCTGGCGAGGACTCGGCGAGGCCGAAGTCGTAATCCCACACGAGGTTGCCTGTGCTAGCTTCCAATGCCGCCACTGAGCCCCACGTATCGCCCCATGACGAGGTGCCGACATACAGCACGTTGTTTGCCACTGCTGGCGAGGACCATACATAGCTGTAATCGAAGGAATGGCTCCACAAGAGCGCGCCGGTAGTAGCGTCCAGCGCGTACATTTCGGCCGTGCCGACATAAACCACGCCATTTGCCACCGCGGGCGACGGCCACACCGAGCCACTGGTTGTGTAGCTCCAGAGCAGGGTGCCGGTGCTGGCATTCAGCGCGTACACGTTTAGGTCCGCCGAGCCGAAATAGACCACACCATTCGCAACTGTGGGAGAAGACCGAATTGTGCCACCGGTGGCGTAGCTCCAGAGCAGGACACCGGTGGTTGCGTTCAGCGCATACAGGCTACCGTCGTCCGACCCAACGTAAACTACCCCATGCGCCACGGCTGGCGAAGACTCCACCGGGCCACCGGTTTTGTAGCTCCACACCTTGTGTCCCGTGCTGGCCTTCAGCGCGTACACGCTCTTGTTAGCATAGGACCCGACGTAAACCACTCCATTCGCGACCGCAGGCGAGCTGGGTGCGTCCACCTTTGAGCGGCCGATCGTGTATTTCCACTTCAGGGCTAGGCCGCCGACATTGTTGATGCCGAGCACGGTTTCATTCGGGTTCCACCGTTCCATATCGGTGTTGTGGAATTGGGTCCAGTCGGCTTTCGCCATGGGCCGGGTGCCCGAGTTCGAGCCCGCGGCTTGTCCAAAGCACAGCCCCGCCAGCAGGAAGATTGCACTACATACCAGACCGGCCTGCATGCCGGTCCGGGTCCGAGATTGTACGTTGCTTGTCATGATTGCCTCCTGTGTTCTTTCTATGATTTATGAATCATTGCTCGAATTGTTCTGGCCTGTTCCCCGGCGGCCGCCGTGATTTCTAATTGCGGCCTGATGAAATCTGCCTGACCGTGCGTCACTTCTTTAGCCCAAAGGCGTACGAGCCGGCATACAAGACCCCATCCACGACTACTGGCGAGGACGACCCAGCGTCGGCAGTTTTGTAGCTCCACAGCACGGCGCCGGTGCTGGCATCCAGCGCGTACACGTTATTGTCGTCGGAGCCGACATAAACCACTCCATTCGCCACGGCGGGGGAGGACCACACCTCGCCGCCAGTGGTATAGCTCCACAGGACGGCCCCGGTGCTGGCGTCCAGCGCATACACATTGTCGTCGCCCGAGCCAACATAAACCACCCCGTTCGCCACGGCGGGTGAGGAATCCACTCCGCCGCCGGTGGTATAGCTCCACAATAGTCCACCGGTACTGGCGTCAAGAGCGTATACGTTGTTGTCTTCCGAACCGACATAAACAACCCCGTTTGCCACGGCGGGCGAGGAATATACGTAGTCGCCGGTCTCGTACTTCCATCGCAGTGCCCCCGTGTGAGCATCGAGCGCGTACACGTTGTTATCGTAAGAGGAGCTGACGTATACCGCCCCATTCGCGACCGCCGGCGGCCCGACAGAATCAATGTACGGTTTCTTGTGTTGCCACAGCTTGGCGCCGGTACGCCCATTTTGTGCCTCCACCACGCCATCAACGACTACGTAAACCACCCCATCCACGACTGTCGGTGAAGAGGAGTAATCGGCGCCGGCCCAGTCGTACCACAACATCGCCCCGGTGCGCGCGTCCAGCGCGAATAAATCGAATTGGACCGAAGCATAAACAACTCCGTTCTCCACCGCAGGTGCGAGGCCAGCCGCCGAGCCGGCGTGGAAAGCCCACAACTTCGCACCGGTACGCGCTTTTAGCGCGTAGATCGTTTCGCCTGAACCGCCGTAGACTACACCGTTCACGACCGCTACCGCTGATGCGCCGAAGGTGCTCTTCCACTTCAGGCGGAGGTTCCCGACATTGTTGACGTTAATTATGTTTTCATACGGGTTCCACCGCTCCATATTCGTCCGGTGAAACTGCGTCCAATCGCCGTTCGCTGCGGGCCGAGCGCCCGAGGCCGCGCTTGCTGCTTGTCCAAAACACACTCCCGCCAGCAGGAAGATTGCACTACATACCAGACCGGCCTGCATGCCGGTCCGGGTCCGATGTTGTACGTTGCCTGCCATAATTGCCTCCTAATTTTCCTTTCGTATGAATTCATGAATCGTTCCGGCCTGGTCTCCTCCGCAAGAATGGTGGGCACATGCTGCTGTGGAGTGCAGGGCTTGATCGGATGGGAGCCTGTAGGCTACCAACTCCTGGACTGAGTCTGAGGGTGGTCGATACCGCTGCCCAAGAAATCCTGGGTCTGACACCTCTAATCAGAGAATCCTGAAACTTTCCCATCTAAGCCTATGCGGCCCGGTCCCGCGTCACAATGACCGCGATCACGATTGGGTGTGACGCGGTACCGCAACTCCCGGCAGCGCTCCGCCCTGCGCTTGCCCGGTGCAGGTTCTTCCAACCCGGCGTACACTTGTAAACCGACGGCTGCCCATGCTAAGGTGCGCGGTCGTAGGGATTCATAGTGAATAGCCCGGCCAACTCACGAGGATGCCATCCATGAGCACTCAAACCACCGTTAATGCGGAAAACCCCAAGAAGTACAAACCCTACGTCCCCGAGAACATGGAGATGCGCGAGTTCACGTTTCGCGCCGTCTTGCTCGGGTTGGTGATGACCGGAATCCTCGGCGCGGCCAACGCGTACCTTGGCCTGAAGGCCGGGATGACGATCGCCGCCACTTATCCCGCCGCCGTCATTGGCATGTCGCTGCTGCGGCTGATGAAAGGGTCGCTGCTGGAAGAAAACATCGCACGAACGGTAGGTGCGATTGGCGAATCGGTGGCTGCGGGTGCGGTCTTCACCATTCCGGCGTTTGTTCTCGCCGGCTTGTGGCCAAGCCTTGGCATGGAGAGGTATTGGCAATCGGTTGCGCTGATGGTAATCGGCGGCCTGCTGGGCATTCTGTTCGTCACGCTGCTGCGGCGCGTGATGGTGGAAGATGCGGAGCTGCCCTTTCCCGAGTCAGTAGCGGCGGCGGAAATCCATAAGGCCGGACAGCAGGGCTCCAAGGCGGCGAAAATCCTGTTCGCCAACATGGGCTTTGGCGGACTGATGTACTTTCTGTCGCAGGTGAACCTTTTCTGGTACACGAAAAATGTTCTGATCAACATTCCGAAGATGGCGACCGGGTTGCGGCTGGGCCGCGGCGCAAACGCGCCCATGCTGGCGACTGGCGGAATGACGCAATTCACTTCGCCCGCGGTCAGTCCCGCATACCTGGGCGTCGGCTACATTATTGGACCCCGCCTGGCGTCGTTGAACTTCGCCGGCGGCGTCGTGGCGTGGGGATTGCTGGTTCCACTCCTAATTTACTTCCTCGGCCCGACCCTGCCAGCGATGGCTCCCGGCGCGAACCCAGCCGCTTATTGGGGAGGGATCGCATTCAGCGTGTGGTATTCGATCGTGCGTCCCATCGCGGTAGGCGGCATGTTGGTCGGCGCCGGGTTTACGCTTTTTCGCATGCGCAAGCAACTGCTGGCCGGCATGAAGCGCGCGGTTTCTGATTTGAAAAAATCCGCGGAAGCCCACAAGGCGACCAGCCGCGTGGACCGCGACCTCAATGCGAAAGTCGTTTTCCTGGGCGTGGGACTGGTGTTCATCGCGATGATCGCGCTTTACTACTACTTCATCGCGGGCGCACACAACTTGAGCGGAGGCAAAGTCGTCGCCGGCGCGGTGGTGGCCGCAGCTGTCATGATCGTTCTGGGCTTTTTCTTTGCCGCGGTTTCCGGCAACCTGGTCGGCATGATCGGTTCATCCAACAATCCGGTTTCCGGCCTGACGCTGTGCACGCTGGTCGTCGCCGCGCTGCTGATGGTGGCGATGGGAGTTTCCGGCGTTGGCGGCGTGGCCGCGGTGCTGGGAGTGGCGGCCGTGGTCTGTGTATCGTCGGCGGTCGCCGGTGAGATGTTGCAGGATTTGAAAGCCGGCCACATTCTGGGCGGCACGCCGGCCAAAATGCAAATGGGAGACATTTTTGGCACCATCGTGGCTTCCCTGGTTTTGTTCTTCCCGCTGATGATTCTCGACAAGGCCTACCACTTCGGCAGCGCCGCCCTGCCTGCGCCACAGGCCGGTCTGATGGCGATGCTGGCCCAGGGTATCGTTGGCGGCAACATGGCTTGGCCTCTGGTTGTGGTCGGCATCCTTATGGGCTTCGCCATGATCCTGGTGGAAGTAAAGAGCCCCATGCTCTTCTCCGTCGGCATGTATCTGCCGCTGGAGACGACCTCAGCCATCTTCGTAGGCGGAGTGATTCGATGGTTTACGGACAAACTCCGCGACCGGCGCGGCTACAACGACGCCCAGAAAGCGCGCGTGGACAACGCGGGCGTATTGACTGCATCAGGACTGATCGCAGGCGAGGCGCTCTGCGGATTGGTGATCGCAGGCGTAGTGGGAAGCAATCATCAGCTTTGGCATATTAACGTTGGAGATTTTTCCTTCTCCGGATTGATCGGTATGGCGGTGCTGATTTTTGTCATGATGAAGGTACCGTTGTCGAACGCCGGCAGCCCGGATGAACCGGCGCCGCCAACCGCGATCATGTGATGGCGTTTTGCGCGGCGGAGTTGTGTAGCGCGGGCGGGACTGTGTGGCGCGGGCGCCCTGGCCCGCGTTTTTGTAAGACCCCAGAGCCTCGCTGCGCAATTCCTTTGTGTCCTTTGTGGTTTCCGAATTTCGATGTCGATTGCTGAAAATATCTCGCTCCTCCGCGAGCGCATCAACGCTGCCGCCCGCCGCGCGGGCCGCGATCCAGCCGAAATCGTGCTGATGGGAGTGACCAAGACACTTCCCGCAGAGCGCATTCGCGAAGCCTACGACGCCGGGCTGCGGCTTTATGGCGAGAATCGCGTACAGGAATTCGCCGGAAAAGCCCCAGCCTTGCGCGATCTCGCTGGCGCTGAATGGCACATGATCGGCCACCTGCAAACCAACAAGGCGGCGACCACGGTTGAACTGTTTGACGCGGTCGACTCCGTCGATTCTCTCCGGCTGGCCCAGAAACTCAATGCGGCCGTAGCGCAACACGGAAAGAAGCTGGCGGTGCTGATCGAAGTCAACGTCGGCGGCGAGGCTGCCAAGAGCGGCGTTGCGCCCGGCTCCGACGAGCTTTCCGCAATCTTGCGCAGTGCGTCCGAACTTCAGCACCTTGAGATCTGCGGGTTGATGACGATTCCTCCTTTCACTGATGACCCGCAACAGGCGCGACCCTATTTTCGTAAACTACGCGAATTGCGTGATCAGATCGCCGCGCGCAGATTGCCAGCGGTTGCCATGGGCGTGCTTTCGATGGGTATGTCCCACGACTTCGAAGTCGCAATCGAAGAAGGCTCGACTTGTGTGCGGGTGGGAACCGCAATCTTTGGAGAGAGAAGAACCTAGTTCACCACGGAGACACAGAGAAATTCGCAAGAATTTGGTTGTTCTCTGTGACTCTGCGTCTCCGTGGTGAAGGGCCTTTCGATGATTCCAATCCGAGACAGCGAATCCGGCGCGACCTTTGCCGTGAAAGTGCATCCCTGCGCGAAAAAGAACGCCATCACCGGCCAGGTCGGCGATGCCCTCAAGCTGGCCCTGGCCGCTCCCCCAGTCGAAGGCAAGGCCAACGACGCCTGCATCGAATTCTTTGCAAACCTTTTGAAGGTTCCCCGTTCTTCCGTTACCATAGCGTCCGGCGCCAGCAGCCGGAACAAAATCATTCGAGTTGCCGGATTGTCGGCTGAAGAAGTACGCAAACGGATGGAAATGTAGCGCCGGCATCTTGCCGGCTGTCGCGAGGGCATCTTCTTGCCCTCGCTGGTGGACGGGATGCCCCCCAGACAGCCGCGGAGGACGGCGGCGCTACACCAGGAGCCACTTGTGACCTTTTCCGAACGCTTTCAGGAAATACGCACCGGCTTCGAGCGTCCCTTCTGGGTCGCCAACATCACCGAAATCTTCGAGCGCCTTTCCTACTACGGGGCGTTTGCGTCACTCGCCCTATATCTTCAGGAAAAACTGAATTTCTCTACCGAGCAAACCGGAACCCTGACCGGCATATTCGGCGGCATGGTGTGGTTTCTTGCCATTTTTGGTGGGGCCGTCGCGGATCGCCTGGGCTTCCGCCGCGCGCTGGCCACTGCGTACCTCATCCTGGCCGCCGCGTATTTTCTGATCGGCTCCATCGGCGCATCCTGGCTGGCCCCGGTGCGCAATGCCGTGCCCATTGGGCTGTTTGTCGGCTTCATTCTCATCCTGCCCGCGCTCGGCATCTCCATGGTGAAGCCTTGCGTGGTCGGCACCACCGCCCGCGCCTCCAAGGAGAACGTCCGCTCCATCGGCTACTCGATCTACTACACGTTGGTCAATATCGGCGGCGCTGCCGGCCCCTATTTCGCGTCCTGGACTCATCGCCACCTGGGAGTCGAGAATGTCTACCGGGTTGCGGCGCTCAGCGTCTTCGCCATGTTCTTCGTGGTTCTGCTCTTCTTCCGGGAGCCGCGCAAACCCGGTGATGCGCCTCCGCCTTCCATCGCGACCGTCGCGCGAAATTTCTGTGTGGTGGTGGGCAACTACCGACTGGTTCTGCCGGTATTGACGGTCGCGGTGCTGCTGCGCATCGGCCTCTGGTTTTATCCCAGCCTCAATGTGCCATGGTGGATCTGGGTTGGACTCTTGCTGCTTGTGCTCGCCGGCATCAGCCGGTTCATGTGGTTCCTGGTAATCTTCACCGGTTACTGGATCGTCTTCTGGCAGCAGTACATCAGTTTGCCAGGTTACGTCCACGGATACATCAACCCTCACGCTGACGCCGAAATCATTCTGGTCGCGGATGGCCTGACTGTGATCTGCCTCACTCTGGCGGTGAACTTCTTGACGCGCAAGATCCCGGCGTTTCAAGCGGTGATTTTAGGCACTGTGATCACGTCCGCTTCGTGGTTGATCCTCGCCCTCCGGCCGACGATCTGGGGCGCAGTCCTGTCGCTGTTTGTGCTGGCGCTGGGCGAAATCATTCAGTCCCCGCGCTACTACGAATATATTTCCCGGCTGGCGCCTCCGGGCCAGCAGGGAACCTACATGGGTTTTGCATTCCTGCCGATCGGAATCGGATCGCTCATCGGCGGCTGGTTCGGCGGAACCCTGATGCATCATTTCGGCGAGGTCACGCACCAACCAGAGCGCTTCTGGTGGACGGTGACCGCGGTGGGCTTGGCGACGGCAGTGCTGTTGCGGATTTATGACAGAGTAGTAGCTAGGAGCTAGGGGCTAGTAGCTGGGAGTCAGGAGCCAGCAAGCGTTACCGGCCAGCTACTTACTAGCAACTCGCTACTAGCTGCCAGCTACTAACGACTAGCTACTGAAACAATGCCTAAACGCAAAATCGCTCCCGCTTATATCGCCGCTCACATCCGCCGTGTACTGAAGGATGGAGGTTCAGCTCCGCATTCCGCGGAGGTTCAGTGGTTCTTCAAGGAAGAAATCAAATCGCGCGGATGGTATACCGCCGAACTGCGCAAAGTAGCAGTGCGTTTCCGGCGCACACTGCTCAAAGAAACTGGCCTGCCCTTCCTGCTCAAAGTTGCAGACAAACTTTTCTCCGGCCGCATGCTCGAGGAAAAAGTCTTTGCCGTGTTCCTGCTGGAAACGCTTACTGATGATTTCGGCGACGCAGAGTTCCGGCTTGTTGAGTCGTGGCTAGACCGGATCAGCAGTTGGGCCGATCACGACGGCCTGGTGCATTACCTGATCGCCCCTATGGTTGCTGCCAAACCGTCGCGGACCAGCAACGTTTTTCGCTGGGCGAAATCGCGCGATCGCTGGCACCGGCGTGCAGCCTGCGTGGCGCTCATTCGAGGAACACGCCGCAAGATGTTTTTGCCCCAAGTCAAGCGATTGTCGAATCTCCTCTTATCTGATGAAGACGACATGGCGCAGAAAGGCCTGGGCTGGCTGCTTCGGGAAACCGCCAAGTTCGACCCGAAACGCACGGTTCCCTATCTCATGACCATACGAACCCGTGCCCCGCGCCTAGTCCTGCGTACCGCCTGTGAAACTCTGCCTCCGCAAACTCGAAAAAAGATTCTCGCCGCATGAGCCCTCTGACCATCTTTGGACTATTCGCAGTCACCGCAATGCTGGTTTGCTATGCTCTCGAGAAACGTAGCCCATGGTTCATCCTGGCGTTTGCCGGAGCCTGCGCGCTGGGATCGGTCTATGGTTTTCAGCAAGGAGCTTGGCCGTTCGGGATCGTCGAGGCGGTCTGGTCCGCTGTGGCCTTGCGGAGATGGTGGCTGACTCGCTGACACGCCGTGCGCGGCGGATCTCATTCCCGATTCGGTACACGCACTTCAGCTATTGTGACCAATTACCTTGTGGTTCCCAGTTTGAACTCCCAATATCAGTCTGGGCCCGTGGTGTAACGGTAACATAGCGCTCTGCCAAAGTCGCAGATGCGGGTTCGAATCCCGTCGGGTCCATTCTCCCTCTGTGCGTAGGCCCGGATGGAGGATCCCATTTGAGGAGAAAACGCAGAGATAATCTTCTCGAGTAACTTGACAGGGGCTTCGGAACTGCCGATACTGTTGTTGGGCAGAGCGCTGATCTACACTACGGTTTATCGAATGGCCCCGGCGACGGGGCCATTTCCATTTCTAGGCCATCCCCAGCCTGCCCCTCGATTCGCCCAAAACGCCTCTCTTGTTTAGAATAGTCATTTGCCCATGAACCTCAGCGCCATACAGTCTGCCCTTCGTGACCGCAATATCGATGCCTGGCTGTTCTACGACCATCACCACCGCGATCCTATCGCGTACCACGTGCTGGGCCTGCCCGAGGGCCTTATGGTCACGCGGCGATGGTTCTATGTCATTCCCGCGGAAGGCGAGCCCCTGAAGCTGGTCCACAAGATTGAACCCGGCCACCTGGATACGCTTCCAGGAAAAAAGCTGCAATACGCCGGATGGCAAGAGCTGTTCGACCAGATCAAAGTCCTCCTAGCCAATCATCGCGATATCGCGATGCAGTATTCCCCTAACAATCTGGTTTTCACCATCTCGCTGGCCGATGCCGGCACGGTGGAACTCATCCGCGGTCTTGGCAAGAACGTGGTCAGCTCAGGTGACCTGGTGGCGCAGTTCGAGGCCTCCTGGACCGAACCACAGATCCTGACTCATTTCGCCGCCCGCGATTCGGTGGACGCCATAACCGCCGCGGCATTCCAGGAAATCGGCCATCGGGTGCGCAACGGAGGAACCACCGAGCATCAAATCCAGCAGTGGTTCATGGAAGCCTTCGCCCGCGAGAATCTGATCACCGACGATCCGCCCGTGGTGGCCGTGAACGCCAACAGCGGTAACCCGCATTACGGGCCAAGTGCTGAGAGTTCCTTGCCCATTCGCGAAGGAGATTTCGTCCTGCTTGACGTTTGGGCAAAAAAGAATACGCCCGGGGCTGTGTATTACGACATTACCTGGACCGGCTTTGTAGGCAAGTCGCCCTCCGATCGCATGCGGGAGATATTCACCATTGTGCGCGATGCGCGCGATGCCGGGGTGAAAACGGTGGTGGACGCCGTCGCCGCCAAGCGGCGCATCGCCGGATGGGAAGTGGATCGCGCCACCCGCGGCCACATCAAAAAGGCAGGATACGGCGATTATTTTATCCACCGCACCGGACATTCGATCGGCACCGACGTCCATGCTAATGGAGCCAACATGGATGACCTCGAAGTCCACGACGAGCGGCAGATACTTCCCAATTCCTGCTTCTCCATCGAGCCGGGTATCTATTTTCCAGAATTCGGGGTGCGCAGCGAAGTCAACGTGCTGGTCCGGCCCAATCAGGCCGAAGTTACGGGTAAAATACAACGCGAGATCGTAATCATCTGAATGGCAAACTCTTCGACTGACAAGACCGCCCGCGCGGCGACAGCCCAGCAGGGAACCAGCACGATGTCCGTGCTGGCGCCAGCCATTGGCTGGCTGATTCCAGGCGCCGGACACCTCATCCAGAAACATTGGATTCGCGGCATTCTGCTCATGGTTTCCATCGCCACCATGTTCTTGCTGGGCCTGGCCATGCAGGGTCACATCTACCATCCCAATGGCGGCGATATTCTGGATATTCTCGGGTTCGTGGGCGACGTTGGCGCCGGCGGCCTCTATGTAGTCTCCACCGCCCTGGGCTGGGGACAGGGGGCAATTGCCCATGCCACGGCCGACTACGGCACCAAATATCTGATCGTCGCCGGATTGCTGAACTTCATCAGCGTGGCCGACGCCTACCACATCGCGATTGGGAAAAAGCCATGAACCTGTCGCTTTCCCACTTCACCGCCGCGATTCTGTTCGCCGTGTTCGCTTCCGTAGTTTTCGGCATCACCCAGCGCAGCACTTCCCGCGAACAACTCCACTACGGTTTGTACTGTTTCGTCATGTTCGTCGGAGGAGTATTCCTGGCCGGCTGGCTGATGTGGCTGCTGCGACGCTAGCTTAAATCCGCCCTATAACCCAACACTGTCATCCTGAGCGAAGTTGTCGTGCGCGGAGCGCGCGGCAACGCAGTCGAAGGACCCCATATAGGACTGCGCCACTCGCGGCGTCGAAGGTAGTTTCTGCCAATGCCCCCAAGGCCGTACCGCCGAACGCTATGGCTGACATGCCCCTTGCCCCAGGTTCTCGTTTTCCAGCAGGATCGGCCAAATTCCGATTGGCACGGTCTTACGCTGCACTGCAGTCACGTTGCCCTTCAGATCACAGTACTGCGTGAACTTCTTTATCACGCCATAGGTGGAGCTTTTCTTGGCATCCCACACGATGATTCCCTGGTAGTCGGCGGGAGTGGACCGCGCATACTTGCACACCCAGACGGTAGTTCCCTTCAGGTTCGTGCAGGCGCTGGTCAGGGTCGCCCCCATGGTCCAGTTGACGATCGAGTTGTACGCACAACCAGCGAGACGCAAATTGCCTGCCGCTGGACTTTGCCACAACGTGCCGGCGCCGCCGGGCTGGTCCCACTGATACCAGTAGCTTCTAGCGATCCCCAACGACTGAAGCAACAATGTGTAGCGGGCAAGAAACGCTGCCTGGAGCACCGCATCGCTGAATCCATCCAAAACGATATTGCCCCAGCCGCCTTCACTGATCCACAGAGGCTTAGACTGTTGTCCGTTCCTGGCCACCACGCCCTTCATCTCATGGATGAACTTGTCTTCGTTTTCTGCGAAGGGAAAGTTCCCCATGATCCATCGGTTGACGTAGCCGTGAAAGGAAATCACATCGGCGTACTGCCCGCCTCCCGCCTTCAGGTAGTTATCCATCCAGATGGTAGCTCCGTCAATGTAGCCTACCGGGGCGGGAGTGAGCATCAGCGCGTTCGGATTGGCTGCCTTAATGATTGCGCTCGCGTCTTTCGCCATGCGGATCAATTGGGCATAACGCAGCGGGAATTGGCAATTGTCCAGGGTCACGCAAGTGGGAATCCACAGCTTCGCCTGGTCCGGTTCGTTCCACATCTCCCAGTACTGGATCGGGTTTCCCAACGCGGCGTTGTGTCCCACCAGGGCCGCTACGAAATTCTGAAATGCCCCATCCGTCCCGCTGCCATCTACATTCAGATCCTTCGGCGGATGGCACGCCCCCGGCTCGAACGCACAGGTCGTGTCATTGGGAACACTGGAATAAAACTGCGGAACCCCGGCAAAAGTGTAGGTCAAAGTCACGTTGTGCTGCTGGGCCTGCGCAATCCACTGGTCGAGATAGGTGTAGTCGTACTTCCCGGGCGAGATTTCAATATTCCACCAGTTGACGTCGCTGCCCTCGAGTCGCTGGTTGGCAAAGTAGGCAGTCGGCCAGGGAGTATCAAGATAGTTGATGTGCATTCCGAAGAAGCTATTCGGAATGACGTAGTTGCCCTGCTGGATCTGATGGTCGATCGTCGCCGAGCCCTCTCGCTTCAACAGGCTGTTCTGCGCCAGAACCGTTGTGGACCCTACCACGCATAAGCGCAATAGCATCAACGCGGCAAATGCGACTCCGAATTGTAAGAGGCGGAAAGCTTTCATCGGATGAAGGGCCTTTGTCCTGCAAGCAGAGCCCAAATACCTACGCAAACGATGGGAAAGGGAGTGGTATCAAAAGCCAGCGACCATTGTTTCCCCGCGTCCCCTGCCTTGTCAACATGAAAAAGATTGCAGTGTCATCGCTCTAGAAGGCGCAAGCGCTTTCTGCCCGGCCGTGTTCGTGAGAGGTGTTCCTAGCCGCTGGTCGATATGGCTACTGAGAAATGGCCTTCTGGCTTTTGAATGTCGGCCGTTAGCTCTTAGCCGTTCGCCAGATCTAGTTTCCCGACGATCCAAGCTAAGAGCTAAAAGCTGTGAGCCTCTCACCCTTCCCACATGAAGGCATCAAACACCCGCTTGATCTCGAATCCCATGCGGAGGTAGAGGGCCACGGCGCGCACATTCGCCTCGGTGACGGTCAGCGAAAGCATGGAGAACTTCCGCTGGCGCAGGTTGGCCGCAGTGGTGGCCACCAGCGCCTCGCCCAGCCGGTACGAGCGAAATTCCGGCAACACACACACCTGCGTCACATGACCGACGTCGCCGCGCACGCGAGAGCAAAGGATCAAACCAACCAGGCTCTTCGCCCGCTTGTGGACCGCCACGAACGAAGACTCCGTATCAAACACGCCGCATCCCGGAAAGCGCACAATGTTATTGAGAAAACGCAGCGAGCCCGTCAGGGTCCGGTATTGATCGTTGATCTCGGAATCCACGTGGTTGTGATAGGCCGTCGTGATCACTCCTGCGGCCGGCTGATAATCCTGCTCCGTCCATCGCCGTATTTCGATGTCAGGGTGTGGAGAACCCGGCGGCATCACGGAACGGTTCAACGGCAACACCATGAACAGCCGGGCATGACGCTGGAAACCCTGGTCCACAAAGGGGCGCGACACACTCCCCGCCTCATGCACCAACAGCTGCGCTTCCACCCGGTGGATTCCGGGAGACTGCTGCAAGGTCTCGATCACGTGGGTGAGCAGGCGCGTTTCCACCTCGTGTGCGTCCGGCAAGCGGCCGCCGTTGGCCACGAACAGGTCGCCAATCACGCCCTTGTTGCCCTCGTATACAAAAAACGAGTAGCCGAACACCCGCCCACGGTCGATGGCGGCATAGCCGGGAAGAATCTTGGCATCGATATAGCGCAGCACCATCTCCGCCGAACCGCCGTAGTCCCAAGACAAAAGTCGCGCCCAAACCGCGATCTCATCGTTCAGCAAGGGACGAAGGTCCACCGAAGAAAAGTGTCTGAGGTCGAGAATCTCCAACCGAGGCTCCTGCAGAGTTGCAGCCACAGCAATACCCGCCGAGAACTGGAGTGTATTAGCTCCGACCGCACGGAAGCAAACCGCGGGAACATGGTCGATAACGCAGTACCTCCGCGGGTTCCCTGCCTTCACCTCAAACCTTCGTAATGCGAGCCCGCCTGCAAATCATGCTATACAAAGTAGTTAGCCCAGCAACTCCAGGTTCATCACCCGGTCATTTGAGGAAACAATGGAATCAGCGCCCGTAGCCGGACTACTTCTTCTCAACGCAATTCTTCTCGTCTTTGCTCTGGGCCGGCAAGGCAAGCAGCAGAATCAGACCGAGTCGATTCTGGTGGCGCTGCTCTTTTTCTTCTCTGGATTTCCCGCCCTGATCTATCAGATCGTCTGGCAACGGGCGCTGTTCGTTATCTACGGCGTGAATGTGCAGTCGGTGGCCGTTGTTGTGAGCGCATTCATGTTGGGGCTGGGCCTGGGCAGCCTGGCCGGAGGAAAGCTATCCTCTCGTTTCCCGGAAAGCGGCATCGTGATTTTCGGAATCTGCGAGCTAGGCGTGGCCGTGTTCGGCCTGGGCTCGTTGCATATCTTCCAGTGGGCCGCCCGCTATACAGCCGGAGTCAGCCTCGGCCCCACCATCATATTCAGCCTCCTTCTTCTGATTGCTCCCACCATGCTGATGGGAGCCACTCTCCCTCTGCTGGTGGAACAGTTGGTCCGCTCTTCGCACAACGTTGGATATTCCGTGGCCACGTTGTACTTCGTAAATACGCTCGGATCGGCAGTGGCCTGCTATCTCTGTGCCCGTTTTATTCTGCACAACTTCGGGCAGTCGGGATCGGTGACTATCGCCGCCTGCGTGAATGTCGCAGTTGGAACAACGGCTTACCTCTATGGGCGGCAGCCCCGAAAGAACCCGGCCCCGCCCATCGTTTCCGCACCTTCGGAATCGACCCCAGCCGAGCCCGCCCTCCCGCTCGGGATCGCCATGCTGATTGCAGGATTGGCCGGATTCATCGCCCTGGGATTTGAAATCGAGTGGTTCCGCGTCCTGGCTCTCGGCTCGTCGGACCGCGCCCCCGCATTTGCCCTGCTTCTTTCCACCTATCTCGCGGGGATTGCGGCCGGCTGTTTCGTTACCGAAAAATTCACCGACAACAAAAGTTCGGCGGCCGTGATCTACACCATGGGATTCTTATTGCTGGCCGCAGGAGCCAGTTCGGTTTATCTGCCGCCCCTGGTTGCCCAACTCTCCTGGAAGAACCTGCCGCTGATGGACAGCGCGCCGGCGTTCTTCGTCACTGCCGGTCTGATCGGATCGGTTCTGCCACTGCTGTGCCGCCTGGCGGTGTCCCCTAACCGCGAGTCCGGCCGTCACGTCAGCCTGATTTACGTTTCCAACATCATTGGCTCAACCCTGGGAAGCCTTGGGATCGGGTTCATCCTTATGGACCACTTCGGCTTGAAGCAGATCGCTCTGCAACTGGGGTTTCTTACCGCAGTTCTCGGAACTTTCGTGATCTTTTTCGCAAGCGGACGTTTTCGTCTGCCATCCGCCTCGAAGCTGGCCGCTGTCCCGATTTGCGTTGTCGTCATTTTCCTTTCTTCCAGCTTGTACCGGAACCTCTTTGGAAGGTTGATTTTTGGCCCGAAAGCATCGGCCGTGGGATATCTCAAGTACGTGGTCGAAAATCGCAGCGGTGTAATCTCAATCACCAGTGACGACGGGGTAATGGGCGGGGGCGTTTACGACGGATACTTCAATATCGACCCACTCCACGACAAGAATCTGGTCGTCCGGACCTACGCTCTCAGCCTGTTTGTGCCGGACCCCAGACGCATTCTGATGATCGGGCTCGCCTCGGGTTCCTGGGGACAAATCCTGGTAAATCATCCGCAAGCCGAGTTGCTGGACGTGGTCGAGATCAATCCTGGCTACCTGCCCCTTATCGAGAAGTATCCGATGGTTCGCTCGCTGCTGCAGAATCCGAAAACCCATATTCACATCGATGATGGGCGCCGCTGGCTGCTGGCGCATCCCGGCGAGCACTATGATCTGATCGTCGCCAACAACAGTTTTTTCTGGCGCGACCACGCCTCGGTTTTGTCGTCGAGCGACTTCCTTCGCGTGGTCCAGGCTCATCTGAACCCCGGCGGATTTTTCTTCTACAATGCCACCGGTTCTCCTGATGTGATGGCAACTGGGCTCTCCGTCTTCCGCTACGGCGTGCGAATCCTCAACTTTCTTCTGGTGAGCGATTCGCCGATCGTTCCAGATAAAGATCGCTGGGCTCGGATCCTGCACGAGTACAAAATCGATGGCAAGCCGGTATTCGACCCCGCCGACGCGCGCGCACAAGTCACCTTGGCCGCTTACATGGCGCTCGCCGACACCATTCACCAGCCGGCACGGGCTCTGGGAATTGAGGCGGGAGACGCCATGGCTGCGCGCATCGGTCCGCGCCACATCATCACCGACGACAATATGGGAGCCGAGTGGGGAACCGAGGTTGAGGCATTCTGGCGCTGATCGGCTCGCGAGGGGACAACTGCCTGCGCTCATTTCGGGGGCGCCATCCCTCCCTCGGCGTACTTCAGCCGAGGCAGGGATCTCGTGCGCATCGCCACGCCCGCAAAGCCAGAATTTCAACCCTACCGCGCCGCCGCCACCCAGTAATACTCCACTTTCTGCTGAACGAGATTCCCAAGATACGTGACCCGTCTTCCGCTCACCTGCTGCGCAACCGCCGTTTGCGATCCCGCCGGAGCCACGACGAAATGCTCCTGCGCGGGAATCTCCCCCAGTTCGTAGCGGCTCACCACCTGATCGCGGTAAAACGCTAAACCGTACTCCAGTTCGCGCGGAACCCGAAACACGGCAACGGGCAGACGCTTGCCCTCCACGCTCGCCAGCGCATTGGCCAGCGGCCGCGCCGAAAGCTTGTCATCCAGAGACGAAGCGCCCAGACGGAGCACCATCGCAACCGACAACACTGCTGGAACCAGGGTCACAAATCGCAGGCCGCCAAGACCAATTCGGGTCCGCAAGCTCAAAACAATCGCAATCGCCAGCACGGCGGCAATGCTCAGAGAAACCTCTGTGCCCAGGTTCCACGGCATCCGATTCCGCAGCAGCAAATGCTGGATCATCAGCGCGGGAACCAGCACCGACGCGGCGACCACGGCGTGCAGCAGAAGCAGGACAAGCCCTGGCCGCTCTCCTTCAGCAGTATGCCGCCGCGCATACTCGGCAAGCAGCAAAGTTCCGGCGGGCAGAGCTGGAACTATGTATCCCGGCAACTTGGATTGCGAAATGGAGAAGAACGCAGCCGGCACAATCAGCCACAGGATCAAAAACACGTTGAGAGCATCCTTGGATTGCAGCATGGCGCGGCGCTCTCTCCACCATGCGCCGGCGCTCTCGGCGATCGCCGCCAGCGCGAACACCGTCCACGGGAGCAGTCCCATCAGCGTAACCGGCAGGTAGTACCAGAAAGGTTCCCTGTGGTGATAGAGGTTCGTGCCAAAGCGCGCCAGGTTGTGTTGCAGGAAGAACTCGTGAAAGAAGTGCGGGTTCCTGAGTTGCACGGCAACATACCAGGGCACAGACACAGCGCAGAAAACCAAGATGCCGGGGATCCATAGGGTACGAACAATAAGCCGGCGGTCGCCCTTGGCGATGGCGAAGGCCACGATGATAACAGCAGCCAGAAACGGCGCCACCGGCCCCTTGGCGAGCATGCCGATCGCGATGAAAACATAAAACGCAGTCAGGAAAGTGCGGCTTTCGCTCTCCTGCCACGCATACCACGCCAGCATCCCAATGCTGAACGCTGCCGCGAGCGGCATGTCCATGGAAGCAGCCCGCGCAAATCCGATGATTCCGGCAGCCGACGCTGTCATCACGGCGCCATCCATCTCAGCCCCGGGCCGAAAGCGCCGCAGAAAGAAATAAACGGACACAATGAGCAGAGTGGCGTCAAAAGCGGAAGGCAGGCGTGCCGCCCAGTCGCTGACTCCGAAGATCTTGTAGGCAAGCATCGCTTGCCAGTAATAGAGAGCCGGCTTCTCGAGCCACGGCGCGCCGCCGAGCGTGGGTGTGATCCAGTCGTGCCGCGCCAGCATCTCGCGCGCCACCTGCGCATAGCGAGGCTCATCCGCGCCAATCAATCCGAAGTTGGCCAGACCGTAAAAAAAAAGAAAGCCGCAAACGCAGGTCAGCAGCAGCCAATCGGTCCGCAAAATTGAACGCTGGCTCAATGGAAGAATCCTAGACTTCCTCGTATCGACTCTTTGCAATCATTCCTGCCGCCGCGGACCCACCAGCGTGTACACGCTGACCAATACCCACGAGACCTCCAGCACCACGAAGCCGAGCTGGAATGGATGAAACGCGATATAGGTCAGAATCGCCGATCCCACCGCGTTCAGCAGGCTGTATGCGGCTTTGCGCGAATCCATCCATTTGAGTTGGTGGCCTACGTAGGCAATCAGAATCAGAAGCGCACCCACGAACGAGGCAAGCTGCCGCAACAGAGAAATATCCATAGCGACCTATTCTACGGAGAGACCGGCGCGAATGTGGTCGACCACCTTTGCCACCGCGGTTGCCAGGGGTCCGTCGATCGACAGGCCGCTGGCGCAATCATGCCCGCCGCCGCCGAATCTCTCGGCGATCGCCGCGACGTTGAGTTGTCCCTTGCTGCGCAAGCTCACGCGAAAGCGGCGATCCGGCAGTTCCCGGAAAAAGGCCGCCACTTCCACGTCCTGAATGGAAAGCGCGTAGTTCACCAGGCCTTCGCAGTCTTCCTCCCGTGCTCCCACGCGCTCCATCTGCTCCTGCGTCACCCAAATCCAGGCGAGAACCCCTTCCCGGTGCAGGTTCGACAAGGCCGCCCCTAGCAAGCGCATCTTCGCGGTGGAATGGGCAAAGTAGATGTTGCGTGCGCAGTGCACCGGATCAGCACCCGCCAGCACCAATTCCTGCGCCAACGCAAACACATGCGCATTCGTGCCCGCGAACATGAACGATCCCGTGTCCGTCATCACTGCGGTGTATAGACAGGTGGCGATCTCCGGCGTGACCTTTACCCCGGCCTGCAGCGCCAGGCGGTAAACCATCTCCGCCGTCGCCACCGCCTTCGGGTCGATCCAGTTCACGTCCGCGAAGGGACGCCCGCTGTGGTGATGGTCGATGCTGATGAGGAATCGATTTTCCAGTCCTTCCAGGCGTGTGCGCTGGATGCCGTCACACTCCAGCAGTATGGCTGCATCATAGCTTCCATTCACCTGCTCCGCGTGCATCACCTCGCCGGCGAAGGGCAGCCTCCGGTAAATGCGCGGCACCCCATCGAAAAGCACGACTTCCGCCTGCTTGCCCATGGCCCGCAGAATCTGGCAGCATGCCAGCGCCGAGCCCACGGCATCGCCGTCCGGACGCGCGTGTGAGGTCAACAGAAATCGCTGGCGCCCCTCAATCTGTCGCAGGACTTCGTTCAGCATGTCTGCCGCTCTCCCGATCTTCTTGGAGCGTGCGTCATAAAGTTCCTTTGAAACGTCCCGGCTCCCAGGTCACTGACAAGCTCTGATTTGGGTGGCGCGGCGCTTTAGCGCTGCGAGAGCTGCTTTCAGATCATCACGCGCTCTGGTGCCTGAGGGAACATCCCGCCGCCCCCAAATCGATTTAGGAAACAAGCCTACTTTCTCCGTTTCCTGGCGCGGCCCAAAAGCTCATCAATTCTCGCCACGTAGTTCTGCGAACGATCCAGTTGGAAGTGCAATTCCGGCGCGCGGTGCAAACGCTCGCTCAGTTCGTGGCGAATAAAACCGACCGCCGCAGTCAAGCCCTCCAGAGTTTGCTCCGCCTCGGCGTCATCGCCTTCCACCACCACCAGAATGCGAGCCGAGCGGGAATCCTCGCTCAAATCCACCTCGCTGACGTTCACCAACCCGATTCTCGGATCGGCCAGTTCGCCTTCCACGATGGTTTCGATTTCCTCGCGCAGGGCTTCCGCCAAACGCTCGCGATGATATTTCTGCCCACGCTTTTCCACGTTTTCAACCTCAAGTAAAACGAATGAGAATATCAGAAAACCGCCCGCGGGACGGTGCGCAAACCCTTGCCAAGCCCCCAAAGGTCACCAAGTTCGCGTAACTCCCTCATTCGCTGTCAGATAGAATTCTCCAAACTTGGCGTTCTCCCCCTTCCCGCTGTAGGCGGGATTTCGCCCTTGCCAGAAAGCCACTTGAAAGGTTTCGAAGCTAGAGACTGAATAGGACAACGGACAAATCCACAGAATCTGGGGGCTTCAGAGATACTCCACAAACGCATCGGTGATTTCAGCGCCGTTGTTGTTGGCGATGCGGGTGGCTCGGCGCTCAACGTTTTTCATCAGCCCGTCGAGATAGTCCCGCGAACCCGAGATGCTGACCACCCCGATGGTGGCGCGATTCCACAACCCGCTCGCATCCAGTTCAGCCACGCTGACGTTGAAGTGTGCCCGCAGACGGTCTTTCAGGCTCCGCACCACCTGCCGCTTGTCCTTCAGCGACTGCGCCGCTTCAATGTGGAGTTCGAGGGTGAGATAAGCAATCATCCAGTCGTTGGCCGTTCGTGGTTCGCCGTTGGCTCAACCTCACATGAATGTTGGACGCTCGGACCTTTGCGCATCCGCGTTGATTTCACTCAGTCAGAATGTGCTGTGTGTTCGTACGGCGAGCAGATCGCTAACGAACCCAGCGAAACGGCCAAGGGCGAACGGCCAACGAAGAACGACGGTTCCTACGCAATTACTTCCGCGGCAATGCGCTCGGTCACGAAGGCTTCAATCACATCCCCAACCTTGACATCCCCATAGTTCGCAATCGAGATGCCGCACTCCATGCCGTTGCGGACTTCGCTGGCATCGTCCTTGAAACGGCGCAGCGACCCGACCTTGCCTTTGAACATCACCACGTTGTCGCGCAGCAGACGGACTTCGGAATCGCGCTTGATGAATCCGTCGCTCACCCGGCATCCGGCCACCGTCCCAACCTTCGGAATACGGAAGGTTTCCAGCACTTCGGCCCGGCCCTGGTAGGTTTCCTTGATGGTCGGCTCGAGCAGACCGCTCATGGCGCGCTTGATCTCGTCCTGCAGTTCGTAAATGATCGAATGCAGGCGAATATCGACTTTCTCCTGTTCGGCGAGTTCCTGCGCCTTGCGCTCCGGGCGCACACTGAAGCCGATGATGATCGCGTTTGACGCGGAAGCCAACAACACGTCGCTTTCCGTGATGGCGCCCACGCCGGTGCGAAGCACCTTCAGCCGCACTTTGTCATTGGAGAGCTTCGAAAGCAGATCGCTCAAGACCTCGACCGAGCCGCCCACATCGCCCTTCAGAATGATGTTCAGCTCTTTTGTGCCGGCGGTCTTGATCTGCTCCGCCAGACCCTCCAACGACACGCGGGAACTCTTGGCCAGCGTGGCTTCGCGGGCCTTCTGCTCGCGATATTCCGAGATTCCCCTCGCCTTGTCGCGGTCCGCAACCACCACAAACTGATCTCCTGCTTGCGGCAAACCTTCCAGGCCGAGAATCTCCACCGGCGTGGAGGGAGGCGCTTCCTCCAACTGATAACTACGGTCGTCAAACATGGCTCGGACTTTCCCGAACACATTTCCGACCACAAAATTGTCGCCGGTTCGCAGCGTGCCATTCTGCACCAGCAGGGTCGCCACTGGTCCTCGTCCCCGGTCCAGCTTGGCTTCCAGCACCACTCCGGTCGCCGGGCGGTCGGGACTTGCCTTCAACTCCTGCAGGTCCGCCACCAGGCAGATCATTTCCATCAACAGATTGAGGTTGGTTTTTTGCTTGGCGGAAACATCGACGAACACCGTCGTGCCGCCCCAGTCTTCCGGCATTAGCCCGCGGTCCGCCAGTTGCTTCTTTACCCTGTCAGGCAGTGCACCCGGTTTGTCGATCTTGTTCACCGCCACAATAATGGGAACTTCCGCCGCATGCGCGTGGTCGATCGCTTCAATCGTTTGCGGCATCACCCCGTCGTCGGCGGCAACCACCAGCACCACGATGTCCGTGGCCTTGGCGCCCCGCGAACGCATGCGGGTAAAGGCTTCGTGGCCCGGCGTATCGAGGAAGACGATCTGGCGCCCATAGGCGGGTGAATCATTGTCCTGAACCGTGACCTTGTAAGCGCCGATGTGCTGCGTGATGCCGCCGGCTTCGCCTCCCGCCACGTCGGTGGAACGGATGGAATCCAGCAGCGTGGTCTTGCCATGGTCGACGTGGCCCATGATGGTCACCACCGGAGGACGCGGCGTCACATCCGCCGCGCCGCTTTCTTCCTTGGCTGCGGCTTCGGTCACTTCCTTGGCCGCCTGCTCCTCGAAAGTGATGACGTTGGTTTCCGCTCCGAAGAAGCGCGCCATCTCGCTGGCAAGTTCCGCATCCAGCGTCTGATTGATGGTGGCAAACACACCCCGAGCCAGCAACCGGGCGATCAGATCCTTGGCGCGGATCGCAAGCTTCTCGGCCAAGTCCTTCACGCTTATGCCTTCGGTGATGGTGATGCTTCTCGAGATGGGCTGGGGCTCGTTCGACAGCGAAAGCCGCGGAGGCGGAACGAAGCCCTTCATCGGGCCTTCTTTTACGCCTCTGGGAACGTAGCGCTGCCCAGGTCTTCGGGCGGGCGCGCCTGGGCGGCTGCCTGGACGGGTTTCTGATGGCACCGCGCCAGGTCCAACGCCCAGAGGACGGGATCCGGTTGGCGATTGCCGCGTGGGGTGCATCGGCCGGCGCTCGCCCGGACGAATCGGGGTCCGCGTGCCCGCGCCCGGAGGGCCCCCGGGTCGCGGACGCTGAAAGATCGGCTGTCCCGGCACTGGCCGCCCCGGAGCGGGACGTGTCGGCATCGCGCTGGCAGGCGTTCTCGCCGTACCTGGCGGGGCTTTGTAAACCGGCCGCGGCCCGGTCTGAGGAACAATCATGCGGGGTCGCGATGCGATGGGGCGTTGATTGGCCGTTGGAGCCGCAGCAGTCAGGTGCGGCGAAGCTCCGCCTTGAGCAGCCGGTGGCGGCATTTGAGACGGTGCCGCAGGGGTTGCCTGAACCGGCGCCTGCACGGCCGGCGCTGGCGGGTGTCCTGGCACAGCGGGAGCCGGCGGGGGAATTCCTGCCGCCGGGGGTGGCACAACCGGTGGCGCAGAAACCGTGAAGCTCGGCCGGGGGGTGGTGGACGGCACGACCAGTCGCGGCTGGGCGGGTGGCGCGGCAACCGGCGGGGTAACCGCCGGTGCGGACGCTGCCGGTTTCGCCTCAACTGGAGGATGCACCCCTCTGGGGCGTGCTGGAGGAGCAGTTACCGGAGGGGCTTGCTGCTTGCGGATCGCGTTTAACACGTCACCTGGCCTGGAAATATGAGAAAGGTCAATTTTGGTCTTTATTTCGTCGCTCTCGACGCGGCTGGGCCGTGAAGGCCTGGCTCCCGCTGGCGCTTCCCCGGAACGGAAGTATGCCCGAACCTTCTCCGCCTCGTGCTCTTCAAGGGAACTGGAATGGGTCTTCTTCTCGGTGACCCCCACCTCCACAAGCGAGTCGAGAATCGACTTGCTCTTGACTTCCAACTCCCTGGCCAGATCGTTGATTCGAATCTTACTCATCCGCCGTTATTTTCCTCCGAACCGTCCCGCTACGTGTTCATGTCAACCTCACCGTATCACCCATAATCCGGAGTCAGAGCTCAGAAATTGGCGCAAGCCATTGGTGCCGTCGCTGCTGACTCCCGACTCCTGACTACTGACTCACACTACTCGCTTTTCTGTTCCTCTGCTTCCGTCGTGGCTTCCGCCGGCCCAGAATCCGCGCCGGCGACAGGTTCGCCCTCGGCGGCAACTTCCGCTGTTCCGGCCTCCACTGGCTTCTCGGCGGCCGCTTCGCCGGGCACCTGAACGGGTTGGACTTCCTCACCCTCCTGCGGAGCAGGCTCGGCTGCTTCGGCAGCCGGTTGGGCGCTCTCCAGACTGGAAAAGTAATTATTGACCGCCAGGCTGATTTTTTCCACCGTCTTCGGGCCGATGCCCTCAATGGCTTCCAGTTGCTCGGGAGTCATGTCCGCCAGCGCTTCCACCGTGGTCACGCCAGCCGCCGCAAGTTTTTCGATCAGCCCTTCGCCAAGTCCCGGCACGCTCTCCAGCGGCGTGGTGGTGGTGACCAGCCGCGACATTTCCTGCTCCACTTCCTGCCGCTTCTCTTCTTCGCTCTTGATGTCGATCTTCCAGCCAAGCAGCTTCGCGGCCAGCCGGACATTCTGTCCCTTTTTGCCGATGGCCAAGGACAGCTGGCTGTCATCCACCACAACTTCCAGGTGCTTTTCCGCCGGATCAATGATGGTCACGCGGCTGACCTTGGCCGGCTGCAAGGCTTTTTCCGCAAACCCAACGGGATCGTCATGGTACTCAATGATGTCAATCTTCTCGCCGCGCAGCTCGCGGATAATCGACTGCACTCGCATCCCCTTCATGCCCACGCAAGCGCCCACCGCGTCCACATCTTTGTCCTTGGACAAGACCGCAATCTTGGTGCGTTCGCCGGCCTCGCGGGCAATCGCCCGAATCACCACCGTTCCGTCATAAATTTCCGGAACTTCAGTCTGGAACAGGTGCTGCACCAGTTCCGGCGCAGCCCGTGAAACCACCAGAGCCGGCCCTTTCGAGGCCTTTTCCACTCGCGCAATCACCACTCGGATGCGCTCGCCCATGGCGAACGATTCCAGCCGCGACTGCTCCTTGCGCGGCATGCGGGCTTCCGCCTTGCCCACGTCAAAGATCACATCCGGACCTTCAATCCGTTTCACCACCGCATTCACCACTTCGCCGATGCGGCCGGAATACTCGTTGTAAACCGTGTCCCGCTCGGCTTCGCGGACCTTCTGGAAAATCACTTGCTTTGCCAGCTGTGCCGCAATGCGTCCCAGAATCCCTTCCGTGGGCTTCGGGATCTGGAGTTCACCGCCAATCTCCACGTTGGGGTCCAGCTTGCGGGCATCTTCGAGCGTCACCTGCAACAGCGGATCCTCGACTTGCTCCCGGGCTTCCACCACCGTCTTCACCGCAAAAGCGCGGATCTTTCCGGTGTCGCGATCGAGCTGGGCGCGCAGGTTTTCCTGGGTCTTGTAGTACTTGCGCGTGGCCACCACAATGGCATCTTCCACCGCGCTGACTACAATCCGCGGATCGATCCCCTTCTCCCGGCTGAGAGCATCGATCGTGTTATAAAGCTCGCTTGCCATAGCAATTCCAAAACGTAGCCAGGAGTCTGTAGTCCCGACCCCTGACTACTAGATCTCCGGCACCAGATTCGCCTTCTCCACATTGGCGAAATCGATGTCCAGCTTCTGCGGTGCGTCGTGGCCAGATTTTCCCGGCTTCGGCTTTTTCCGCAGCGGGGTCAAATCCAAAGTCAGACGCCCTTCGCTAAAACTCTCCAGCCGGCCTTCAAAGTGCCGGCTGTTGTTCACCGGATTCCGCGTCGTCAACTTCACCCGGCAGCCGGTGAAGCGCTCATAATCTGCCGGACGCGACAGCTTGCGATCCAGCCCCGGCGACGAAACCTCCAGCACGTAAGAGCCGCCCGGAACCGCATCCTCGACGTCGAGAATGGTTCCCACTTCCCGGCTCAGGTTGGCGCAATCCTCGTGGGTCACGCCTCCCGGCTTGTCGATGAAAATGCGCAGCATGCGGGCCTTTCCGCCCCCGCGCAATTCCACTTCCACGACCTCCAGCCCGCTGGAGGCGGCCACCCGCTCCGCAATCTCCCGCACCCGCTCCACTTCAGATGTCATGAAAACAATTGAGTTGCGCGAGGCTCAGCCGGCCTGGAAGTCAGCCCAAACTAAAATGTGGGCTTTCGCCCACTGGTGTGCTTCGCCACAAGCTGGTACTACACAACAGTTTCCAGACATAACTATACGCCGCTCACAGACAAAAGACAAACCGCCCCCAAGCAGGTTCGGGGCAGCTGCACTGTCCCGGGCGCATTGAAATTGGGGTCGGTCAATGCGTCCTGCGAAGGCCTTCCAATCCGGCAAGGACAGGCTCGATAATCGGGTATTGAAGCTGTTTCACCTCAGAACCAGAATTCGGCATGAATCTCACATCTCCCGAAGACTCGGCCAGCGTGTTTCTCAGGGCAGAATGGCGTACGCTCGTCATGCTGAACTATGAAGTCGATCCAAAGCTGCTTCTCGAACACGTCCCCGCGGGGACGGAATTGGATCAGTGGAACGGCAAAACCTTCGTCACCCTGGTCGGATTTCGTTTCCTCAAGACGCGGGTCCTCGGCCTCTCGTTGCCGTTTCACCGTAATTTTGAAGAAGTGAATCTGCGGTTCTATGTGAGACGGCAGTATGGAGGAGAGGTTCGAAGAGGCGTCGTATTCATCCGCGAGATTGTCCCGGGCTGGGCGATTGCGCAAGTCGCCAACCTGCTGTACAACGAGCACTATATCGCGCTGCCCATGACCCACCGCATCCAATCCGTCGGAGACGCGCGCTTGGTCGAGTATGCGTGGAAAGCAGGCAGTGGCGAAAACCGTATCCTGACCACGTCGAAAGGCGACCCCATACTCCCGGAAGACGGTTCAGCAGAGCAATTTATCACCGAGCACTATTGGGGCTATGCGGCCCGGCGCGATCTTGGTTGCGTGGAGTACCGCGTGGAGCATCCCGCGTGGAAGGTCTGGAACGCCAAACAGGCTATGTTCGAAGGCGACATGAAAGAACTCTACGGCGCGGAGTTGGCCTCGGTGATTCGAGCTACGCCGTCTTCGGCGTTTGTCGCCGAAGGCTCTGCGGTAACGGTGCACCGCGGCCGGAGGCTTTAGCGATGCCAGAAGCCAGCCGAGCCGCCGACCCCGTGCGGGGCTGGGTGCTTTACGATGGCAGCTGCGGCTTCTGCTCGCGCTGGGTTCAGTTCTGGGGGCCGACCCTGGCGCGGAGCGGTTTCGCCATCGCCTCTCTGCAAGAGTCATCGCGCGCCGGCCAGTTGGAGGTGTCGCCTGACGAACTTTTATCCGATATTCGCCTGCTGACTCGTGACGGCGAATTGATTTCAGGGGCCGACGTATATCTTCAAGTCACCCGGCGAATCTGGTGGGCGTGGCCTTTCTACGCCGTGTTCAGCTTGCCGGGATTCAATTTCCTGATCCACGCCGGCTATCGCTGGTTCGCGCGCAACCGATACCGCTTCTCCCACACCTGCGGATTGCAAGCGCATGACGATACCCAATCCGGCGAGGATTAATCGTTCTTCATCAGAGTTTCGCCAGGCGCAGCCCCGGCCCATCGCTCTTGCACAGGCCCAGCCTTCCCCGCTATTGTGTACTTACCGTAAGTGGGTGAGGCTCCGACACCGAACGAATATGCAGCGTTGGACTGCCAGGCTATTGCTGATTCTGCTGCTTGTGGGCGTGCTCGCGCCCGTGGGCCTGGCTGCGACTGCTCCCGAGCCCCATGCCTGTTGTAAGCGGCATCCGATGCACGATGCAGCGCAGCATGGCATGGAGTTCCACGCGCCGCCGTCCTGCTGCAATCACGATTGCTGCCGGTCCGTGACAGTCTCGCAGTGGGCACAGGCAAAGCCTGCGGCGCACGCTTCCTTTCAGCCTTCAACCACAACCCGCCGATCCGCTGTCCAGCCTGTACATCTCACTTCTGCAGTCGACAGCGCGCACTCTGGGCGCGCCCCTCCGCAGTTTTTCCTCGGCTAACTGTCCTGTTCCGCGCGCGAGAGAAGTATCTCGCGTGATCGTTCGTTTAACAGAACGCTCTGAAGGGTACGCGCTCGGCCGTGCCACAGGGGATTGCATGCGTTTCATTAGCAAGTTTCTTTTCAGCAGTTTCTGGTTGCTGGCGATTGCCGCAACTTCGATCCCTGCTTTCGCCAACATCTACGGCGCTGTCCGTGGCGTGGTGCACGACCCGCAGCATCGCCCCGTTCAGGGAGCCATGGTCATGCTCAAAGCAAAGTCCTCGGACTGGGCCAAGACCGCAAACACCGACGCCAACGGCGAATTCCAGTTCAACGCGGTGCCCCTGGGCGACTACTCGGTTAGTGTCGCCAGCCAAGGCTTCGCTCAGGCGGCGCAGGATGTCACCGTCATCTCGGGAACCGTGCCGGTCGCTCATTTTCAATTGCGGGTGGCCGCAAAGCATGAACAAGTCACCGTTTCTGCCTCGGCCGCTATCGTTCCCACCGACAGCGCCACTCCCGTCACTCTGGTGGATAGCCTTGACATTGAGCGTACTCCCGGCGCCGATCGCTCCAATAGCCTGGCCATGATCACCGACTACACACCTGGCGCCTACGTCAGTCACGACATGCTCCACATGCGCGGCGGCCACCAGACCACTTGGCTATTGGACGGTATCCCCGTCATCAACACGGCGATCGCGCAGAACGTGGCCCCGCAGTTCGACCCCAAAGATTTGGAATATGTGGAAGTCAATCGGGGCAGCTATGGCGCCGAGTTCGGCGACCGCACCTATGGCGTCTTCAACGTCGTGCCCCGCACCGGATTCGAGCGCAACAACGAAGCTGAACTCGTCCTCAGCGTCGGCAATCTCTACCAAACCAACGACGCCCTCAGCTTGGGCAGCCACACCGAACGCTTCGCCTACTATGCCAGCGTCAACGCCAATCGCAGCAATCTCGGTCTGCAGCCGCCCGTTCCCCAGGTTGTACACGACGCCGTCAACGGCGTCGGCGGCTTCGGATCCTTCATCTTCAACGTCGACCCTTCCAACCAGCTTCGCCTGGTGACCTCGCTCCGCCGCGACTATTTCCAGGTCCCTTACGATCCTTTCCCCAATGACATCGAAAACAACCCTGCGAGCGGTCAGTACACTCCCAGCATCGGCCTGCGCGACGGCGAGCACGAGGCCGACGCCGGCGTCCTTTTCACCTGGCTGCACACTTTCAACTCGCATCTCATGACCACGGTTTCGCCCTTCTACCACTACAACCGCGGCGACTATAGCAGTAGTCCTGACGACATTCCCATCGCCACCACGGAAGACCGCGGCTCCACTTACGCTGGAGGTCAGGCCAGCTTCGCCGCCAACTACAAGAAAAACGACTTGCAGGTTGGATTCCTAAGCTTCTATCAGAGCGATAACCAGCTTTTCGGCGCCATTTTCAATGAAGGCAGCGGAAACCCGGCCATCAACGATACCGAACACCCTACGGCGAATCTCGAGGCTTTCTACATCGACGACAAATTCAAGCCATTTCCCTGGCTGACGCTCTCGGCTGGCATACGTCCTACGCGATTCTCCGAAGGCGATTTTGCCGTCACCGCGACTGCGCCGCCGGTTGACGAGTCCGCCATCAGCCCACGCTTCGGCGCTACCGTCACCATCCCTCGCCTTCGTTGGACGTTCCGCGCCTTTTACGGACACTACTATCAGGCGCCGCCGATTGAAACCGTCTCCGGTCCGGCTCTTATCAACTACACCGGAAAGCAAGGCCTGGGATTCGGCACCCTCCCTGGTGAGCGCGACGAAGAACATCAATTCGGCGTGACCATCCCTTACCGCGGATGGGTCCTCGACGCCGATAACTTCCAAACCAACGTCGTTAATTTTCTCGACCACAATAATATCGGCGCTTCCAGCATATTTTTTTCCCTAGCCGTTTCCCAAGCCTTAATTCGCGGATGGGAACTCACGCTCCGTTCTCCGCGTTTCGCCCACCGCGGACAAATGCACCTCGCCTACTCTAACCAGATCGCCGAGGGCGCCGGCACGATCATTGGCGGTCTCACCGATTTCATGCTCTCTCCCCAACTCACTCCGCTCGACCATGACCAGCGCAACACGCTCAACGTCGGCGGCGACGTTACGTTCCCCTGGAGCGCCTACGCCTCCACCAACGTTTACTACGGCTCGGGCTTCAGCAACGCCTTCCCCGGTGCGCCATACCCCGGGAACTATCTGCCGCAGCACACTACCTTCGATCTCTCGCTCGGCAAAGACTTCGGCGAGCGCTTCTCGGCCTCGCTGAACGCCCTCAACGTCGCCAACCGCCGCGTCGAGTATGACAATAGCCTGACGTTCGGCGGGTATCACTGGAACAACCCGCGGGAAATCTACGTGGAATTGCGTTATCGTTTTCATTATTAGAGGAGCAGCGCCATTGATTTCTCGCATCATAATTCGCACATCCTGTCCACGCGGAATGCTCATCGCATTGCTTGCACTCGGACTTCTGGCCGCGTGCGGCCCTTCCAAACCGGCCAGCACCGCCAAGCACTACATCCTGACTGGCACAGTCATCAGCATCGACAAGAATACTCAGTCCATGCTCGTCAATGCCGCCGAGGTCCAGGGCTTCATGGCGGCCATGGCCATGCCCTACAAGGTGAAGAATGCCAGCGATCTTGACGCGTCGGCCCCGGGCGATTCCATATCCGCCGACCTCATGGTGCAAGCTGGCGACTACTGGCTGGAGAACATCCAAGTCACACAAAAGACTGCTGCATCACCGTCCACCCAGACCGGGTTCCACATGCCCAGCCCGGGCGAAGAAGTTCCAGACTTCAACCTGGTCAATCAAAGCGGCAAGCACGTTTCGCTCGCCCAGTATCGAGGCAAGGTGCTGATCTTGACGTTCATCTATACGCGCTGCCCGTTCCCTGACTTTTGCCCGCGGGTGACGGGCCAGTTTGCGGAGCTCAATCGCCAATTGGCTGCGACCCCGGCGCTGTACTCGAAAACCCATCTGCTCAGCATCAGCTTCGATCCGAAGTACGACACTCCGCAGATCCTGCGCGACTATGGTCACCGGTGGGCGGGCAAGCAGGCCACAGTTCTTGACCATTGGGAATTCGCGGTTGCGTCCGCAAACGACGTTCCGCAAGTCGCGCAATTCTTTGGACTCACGGTGATGCCTGAAACGGAAGGAAACATCATCACTCACTCGCTCAGCACGGCGGTCATCGGGCCCGATGGCAGGATTTTTCGCTGGTATCACGGCAGCGACTGGCAGGCTTCCGACTTGCTCAAGGACGCGGCCGGAGCTGTAGGGAAACTCTGAATCTCAAATGGCCGCAAGACCGGCTTTCTGCGCATCCGGATAGCTCTCGTCCCCATTTCGGTTGACGAGCTTTTACATTCCTTTACCGTCTTTTTACTGCAGCACATGCGCGGCTGTGCGCATAATGGGGTAAATCACTTTGCTGCTCCAACGGGACTTGGCTCCTGGATCTCTCTCCCCGGCGCTAAGTCCCGCATTTTTGCGGCAGTGCGGGCATCGGCGGCAACTGATCGAAGGAAGGCAAAAGACAGCGGCGGATCCAGAAGCTTTCCAATCCGCCGGACTCAATCGCTGGAACCGCCCCCTACTTGCAGGTTCGCTTCGGCACAGGGACGATGCCCGTCGGATCACCGCCGTTCTTAACCACCGGAAATGGCGAACCTGGAATCTCCTTCAAGGTAGTCCCCTTTGCTTTGAGAACACCAATCGCCCAGGGGTTATTGGTCTCGGACACATAAAGCTGTGTTCCGGCCGGGTTGGTTGACAAGGCGGTGGCATATTCTCCGGGCTTATTCAAATTGACGATTCCGTCGAAGGCCACCACCTTGCCATCCGACTGATTTACGGAAAGAATGGAGACCTGGTTCGAGTTGTTGTTGGTTACGTAGAGTTCTTCCCCGTTGGCGCTGAGCAGTATGTTATTGGAGTTCGAACCATCCGTGTCCGTGAAATTCTGCAACTCGCTGAGGTTGCCGTTGGCCGCAATGGTGAAGACCTCAACCTCGGTGTGGGTCGCAGCATCCCCAAAGTAGGCGAACGAATTGTCACAGCTGACGTCCACGCCATAGGGCGCGCCGTCCGCCTTGAAAGGGCCGAGTTCCTTGATCGAGCCTTTGTTGTAATCGATGGAAAAAGAATCGACCGGACCCCTGAGGGTGGCGATCAGGTAGTTGTTATCGTTTGTGACCCGCATGGCCACCGGCGAGTAGCTAAGGCTGGCGGTGCTGGCAGTTGCGAGGGTGCAATTGGAGTTGATTCGCAGCACGGAAATGCTGTTGAACTTCGAATTGGAGACGAAAAGAAGTTCATTGAGGCCCTCCGCGAGTCCCACTCCGTCGGGCTGATCGCCGGAAACGCCGTAAGAAAACGGCGATCCGTGGACTGCGGTCAGCGTGCCCTTGGTCATGTTGATCTGAAAGGCGGCGATGGTGCTGTCTCCGCCGTTGGCAACGAACAGGCACTGATTCGACTTGGTTTTGGCAGAGGTCGCGGGGTGCATCGCCCAATAGGCGCTGATGCCGGTGCCCTTGCCGCCGGTCGGGTAGGTGGCGATGATCTTCATCGACCCGGACTTACTCACCTTGAGCGCAGTCGTGCTGTTGGCGGCAACAATGTTGTCGTTGGTGTACACATACTGCTGTTGTTCCGCGGAAAAGCAGAACGCTGGCACAGCAGCCAGCAGAAGAAACAGGCACAACCTGGAAACAGGGCTCCACATATGAACCTCACCTCGAATCGTCCCGAACCCGAGCCAGAACTGCGAACAGGACGGATCATGAGCTGTTTGTCGGACGTCTCTGAAATACGGCCTCGAGTGTCTTTCAAGGAGCCAGACACCGAAGCGGGAGGGAGGTAATTTCGCCGTTCACCAGCTACTGCAAGAGCTCACGGTTCGGCCTCATAAACTTATTACACTCCGGAAACCTTGTCAATGGCCGTATTTTCGGCCTGCCGCAGCGCGTTCCTTGGGGACCGTAAACGCAAGAAAGCGGCCCTTACGAGCCGCTTTCCGGGTAAACCGTCCTAAATGGAGTGGTTTAGACTGCCTTTACGTTCTCGGCCTGCCACCCTTTCGGGCCTTTGACCACATCAAACTGAACTTGCTGACCTTCCTGCAGGCTGCGGAACCCTCCCGCTTGAATGGCCGAGAAGTGCACAAACACGTCCTCGCCGTTTTGGCGGCTGATGAAACCATAGCCCTTGGCGTCGTTAAACCACTTTACTGTTCCTGTTTCCATGGTGTTGCTTTTGTTCCTTTGTTTTTAGATATGCGCTGAAGTTCTCGCAGGAGTTCTGCCGGCAGGTCACGCTGGGTTAAGCGGAGTTACTGCGTAGTGCAAAAACCGTAAAGATCAAACGCAATTCTATTTTAGCCCATCTTTTGGAGAGAATGCTACCATTATTTTATGCCCACAGCCGTAAGTAACCGTTACTCAATAGCTTAGGGTTTCCTGGGTTCGTGGGGCACTTGCAACTTTATGAAAACACTGGCACTTTTCGCATTGTTATCATTAACCAGCCTGTCACTGGCCGACGTTGTTGACGATGTCCGCTCCGCTCTGGCAGCGGGCAACTCTTCGGCAGCGGAATCCGCGCTGAACAGCTATCGTACTCAGCATGGCGTTGATCCGTCTTACCTCGAGGCGCTCTCCTGGATGGCGCGCGGCGCTCTGGCGGCCAAGCAACTGGATCAGGCCGACAAGTATGCCGGACAGACAGAATCTCTCGTGCGGCAGCAACTTCAGCATCATGCCCTCGATTCCGATCCGCATCTGCCGGTCGCTTTGGGAGCGGCCCTGGAAGTGGAATCCCGGGTTCTGGCCGAGCGAGGACAGAATGCCAAAGCCGTAGCCCTCCTGCGACGCGGCTTGGCCACCTACGGAAATACCTCGATTCGGGCGCGGCTGCAGAAGAATCTCAACGAGTTGTCACTGACCGGGCAGCCGGCTCCTGCTCTGAGCACAACACAATACCTGGGGATACGACCGGCTCCTTTGGCCCAGCTCAAGGGGTCGCCCGTGCTGCTGTTTTTCTGGGCGCACTGGTGCGGAGACTGCAAATACGAGGGGCCAATCATCAGCCGCCTGAGTTCGGAGTTCGGTGCCAAATTGGCCGTCGTGGCGCCCACCCAACTCTACGGATATGCCGCTTACGGCGAAGCTGCCAAGCCCAGCGATGAACTCGCCTACATTGGCAGAGTCTGGCGGCAATACTATCCCGGCCTGCAAAGCGTGCCGGTGCTCGTGAGCAAATCCAACTTCAACTCTTACGGAGCCAGCACCACTCCGACTCTGGTCCTGATCGACCGCAAAGGACGCGTGGCGCTATACCATCCTGGATTGATGCAATATGACGAACTCCGCGCCGCGGTCGAACGGACGCTTGAATCGCCAGCAGGCAAGTGAGGGGACGGCAGTCCTCAAAATCAGGGGCCAGCCGGCGATCCACACTAACTTCGCACCGGTCAGCCAATTGCGATCGATTTCTTCATCGAGACCGGGGAACTTGGCCCACCCTTACGCTTCTTCTCGAGCCCAATGGGCCACTCCCGGACCCGCCGGAAGCGCGGACCTGATTTCTCAGCCGCTGTTTCCAGGAATGCCGCCTCGAAGCGGCTGTCCATGGAGAACTGCGGCCTTGTTGCCTTACCGCCTTCGGATGGTCATCCACCCCAACCGCCGACGCTCGGCTTTGATAGAACAGGTCCGCGCCACGCTGCTTACTGCGCTCTTGCCATCGAGACTACGGTGTCAGGCTCCATACCACTCCGTAGCTGTCGGTACCACCGTCTGCGGTGGTGCCATAGACATTGCCCTTCGCATCCAGAATCACCCCTCCGATGGGGATTTCCCCGTCCGAGCCAGAGAAGCTGTGCAGCAGGGTTAGCGTTCCTGTCTTACTCACTTCAAACACCGTTCCGAGGCCAGAAGCGCCACCCACCTCGCAGGTGCCATAGACGTTGCCCTTCGTGTCCCTGGCCACGCCTGAAATGGGATATCCCCCGTCCGACGCACCATCGGTGAAGTTGTATAGCACGGTCTCGGTGCCCTTCTTGCTCACCTTCCACGCGGTCCCGGTGCCGCCGGTACCGCACGATTCTGTGGTACCATAGAGGTTGCCTGTCTTGTCTACGGCCACAGTTCCCAAAGGATAGCACCCGTCCGTCGATCCCCCAGCAAAGCTATACCGTACGGTAACGGTGCCTTTCTTATTCATTTTGTACACCACTCCGTAGCCGTCCGCCCCGCCCGAGTCAGTGACGCCGTAGATATTCCCCGTCTTGTCCATGGTCAGATTTCCGTAGATAGGAAATGCCCCGTCCGACGATCCCCCGGCGAAACTGTGGAGCACCTTATACTTGCCGGCCTTGCTTACCTTGAACGCCGTTCCTTGGCCGGAAGTGCCGCAGCTCTCGGTGGTGCCGTACAAATTACCTGCCTTGTCCTCGACTAGACCCTGGTAGGGATAGCATCCGTCTGTCGTCCCTCCGGTGAAGTTCCACAGCACGGTCTCGACGCCTTTCTTGGTTACCTTGAACACCGTTCCGTAGCCGGAAGTGCCGCCCCCCTCAGTTGTGCCATAGAGGTTGCCCTTCGCGTCCCGGACCAATCCGGCATAGGGGTACCCTCCGTCGGACGACCCAGTGAAGTTGTACAGGATGGTCTCGGTGCCGGTCTTACTTATCTCGAACACCGTTCCGGCGTAAGAAGAGCCGCCGTAGGAAGCGGTGCCATAGAGGTTGCCCTTGGTATCCCGGACCAATACGCCGTAGGGATATCCCCCATCCAACGTCGGCCCTGCGAAGTTGTAAAGATCATTGAACGTCTGCGCTTGCGCCGATGGGATTGCAGCTGCCCCTAACCCAAGCACGACTACCAGCGTCAGCGCGGCACTTGCCGCTCCCAGACGTATCTTCGAAATGCTTTGTTGCAGTGTGTTAGTCACTAGAGTTCCTCCGGGGTGCTTTTGTATCACGGAGTTGGCGCAGAGGCAAGCGGTTTTACCATCGGCATTTCGGTTGTGAAAAATCTTGCGGAATACGTGCAAGCCAATGCGTGTTTCTCGCGGAAGGCTCTCTTGTTGGTCAGGCTGAGTCGGTTCATCGAACAGCTGACTGCCCACTTCTCGCACGGAACGCGAGAAATGGGACACCCCGGTTGACTCAACTGGAGATGTGAAACCCCGCCAGTGGATCTCACTTCTTCTTGGCGGCTGGAGGGCGGTTCGGGTCGTAGCTGACCGACGCCGTGAACAGGGAATCGCTCAGCCCTTTGTTGTACTCCACGGAAGTCAGAAAACGCTGGTTCGACATGTCGCCGTTATAGAAGCGCGTGATGTCAAACGGGGTCATGATGCCCTGCACCAAACGATAATTGTCGTACACCTCATCTTCGATATTGCGCTGCTTGTCGGTCGGATCGCGCCAGGAGAAAGTCTTTTTCACCGGGAGAAACGTTTTGGAATCGATGTACAGGGTCACGGCCAGGTTTTGCGCGGTCATGATCGTGACTCGCTGGGTGTCTTTTTGCGCAGCCACCGTGGAGCCCTCATAGAACAGCGCAATTCCTGGCTGGTTGATCCATTCGCGCAGCACTCGGTCAAGCGAGAATTCACGGCGCCGCAGGTAATCGTTCAGCGCCTTGGGATCGAGCGCGCTGGTGCCTTTGAAGGTGGTTTCGTATCCCTGGTCGCCGTCGTAGATCAAAATCCAGTCACGCTTCTTGGTGAGTTCGAAGCGGTCCTTGTCCGGGTACCTGGAAAAACGCCAGAACGGTATCCCCACGCCGTCTGGTTCGCCCATATGAAAGCCGTAGCTGCGGCCTTGCTGGCTGATGTCCTGAATGTGGAGATAAGCCTGGCCACCCAGCGCCTGAATCGCCTGGTCGAGCAGCGACTTGGCTTTGCGGGTGCTTTCCTGGTCCACCGGGATGGATTGTGACGAAACCCCCGGCGCGGAAGACGGTGATGGCGCCGCAACGGTGCCCGCTTGGCCAAACGCCGCCGTCGTCAAGAGAATTGCGGATAAGAAAGGCTTCATAGCATCGATTAGTAGACACCTCAAGACTCATTCTAGCTGCAGTTGCACGCGCCTACCCTACCAGCACCGCGCCGCCGTTGACGTTGAATATCTCCCCGGTGATGAAGCCGGCATGCGGCGTGCACAAGAACAGAACGGGCGCGGCAATCTCTTCCGGCTTGCCCACACGTCCCAGCGGGATTGTCGCGAAAACCTTCGCCCGGGTCGTCGGATCATTCAGCGCGGGGGCGGCCATGTCGGTCTCCACCCAGCCCGGCGCAACGCAATTCACGTAGATCCGGTCGCGTGCCAGCTCGGTCGATAATCCCTTCACCATGCTGATCACCGCACCCTTGGTCGCGGCATAATCACAGTGAAAAGCCTCGCCGCGCTGACCAGCCGTCGAACTGATCAATACGATGTGACCGGCGGTCTCGCCCGATTTCGACTGCTTTTTCATCTCCGCAGCGGAGTACCGCACCAGCGAGAAAACGCTGTCCAGGTTAATGCTGACCGTCTTGCGCCATTGCTCATCCGACATTTGGTCGATGGGTACATCCTCGGCTTCCCATATGCCGTGGTTGGCGACCAGGATGTCGAGCCGTCCGAATCGTCTTACAGTCTCGGCCACCAAACCGCGCGCGCTTTCGGTTCCGGAGAGATTGCAGGCCACCGCTGCGCAATGCTCCGAACCCAATTCACTCACCAGTTGCTCAGCCTTTGCCCTGGCTTTTTCATAGTTGAACAGAACCCGCGCTCCGGCTTGGACAAACATCCGAACTGTCGCTGCGCCGATTCCGCGCGATCCGCCGGTGATCAAAGCTACCTTGTTGTGAAGCGAAAGAGAGACCGACATAAAGAAGATAATATCCGGTTTCGGCCTTGAGGTTGCGCCGGGCCACCGGCCGCTTGGCTCGGGGAAAACGGTGTGCCCCGTGCGGTGATATACTCCGTTCACCGTCCACGTCATCGTCTCAAGAGCCCTTGTTGTGCGAGCCCATACGGAGTCTGCAATGAGTGCGGCAACAGGTCGTGCGGCGGTTCCAGAAGCGCTCCCACGCAACCGCCCCCCCCGCTATGCATGCGCATTTCCAGTTGACCTCGTCATCTCCGACTCGGCGGCTTCCCATCGCATCCCCGGACGATTGCTCAACCTGAGTGCAAGTGGGGTCGCAGCCGCAGTCGCAGCCGAATTGCACCCAGGCAATTCGGTAGCACTGGAATTCCGGCTTCCGGGCATGAGCGATCTTGGCCGGGAAGATGTTCTAAGCATCAGAGCTGTCGTGTGTCATCACGGACTCCTGCGATGTGGTTTGCAGTTCGTCGGGTTGACCCGCGACCAGCAGAACGCAATACAAACGTGGATCGCCAGCCAGCCAGAGGAAAATTCCCCGGCAGCAGCAACATCGCAAGCGCCGGCGCCAACTCCTGCGAGAAAGAAAATGCTGCCCGTGTTGAGGGTCTTGTTGGCAATCTGCTTCGTGGCCGCGAGTCTGGGATGGTGGCACTGGCATCGGACTTGGAGCAGGTTGGAATCCGAAGCATCAGCGACCGAGGCGCGCTCTGCGACTTCGCCTATGATCGTCCCTGGCGAAGACATGGAGCGATTGCTGTTGTACCGGGTGGATCCCGTCTATCCGAACGGGGCAAAGGCAGGTGACGCGGCCCGGCTGGTGGTTTTGGATGCGGTGATCGGAACCGATGGCTCGGTGCAAGATCTGCGTCCCATCAGCGGTCCGGAAGAACTCGTTTCCGCGGCCATGGACGCGGCCAGACTCTGGCGCTTTCAACCCTATGAAGTGAACGGCCACCCACTGCGTGTCGAAACCACTCTTTCCGTCACTTTCCCGGAGCATTGAAACGGCTGGTATTTTCTGGGCTTTGACATGCTCGGGGCGTGTACTCCAGAGCCCCTGTTTGGCACATAATATGGCAGAGGAGCCGGGGACAATTGTCCTGGCTTTCCAATGGAGCGGCCATGAAGAGCTGGAAGCTTTCTCTTTGCATTCTCGAAGTCGTCGCAGTTAGCGCTTTTGCCGTGTCCCAGGATCTGCTCCAACAGTTTTCTCAAGATCTTTCCGCGAACCGGCCCGCGGCGGCCAACGACTACAAGGTTGACGTATCCACAACCCAGGCGTGGACCGATGCCAAAGTTGACTTGCAGGCCGGCGATGAACTCACCATCACGGCCACTTCCGAGGAGAATTGCGATCCGCAGGGTGTGAGCGGCGCACAGCAGCCGGGCAATTTGCCGGTACCTTCCGCGGCGTCGGGCGCGCTCATCGCCAAGCTTCAGGACCAGGGCACGCCGATGCTGGTAGGCAGCAGCAATCAATTGAAAGCCGACAGTACGGGACATCTTTATCTGGGCGTGAATGGAACGGCGGCATGCTCCGGAACGTTTTCCGTGAACGTGCATCGGCAGGCGATGAGCCAGGGCGACAAGTTGAAGCAGGAACTGGGAGGTGCGGCGCAAGTTTTCATGGAGGGGCAGTTCGGTATTGCAGCGCCAAGCTCGACATCCACCGGGGCGGCCGCGGCGCTGAAGATATCAGACACGCCTCTGGATGCAGCGCTGCGCAGGGACATCGACAGCCTGCCACGCCGGGTGAATGATCAGTTCAAGAACCTTGGCGACATGGTCAATTTCGTTCTGGTGGGATCAGAGGACCAGGTGAAAAACGCGCTGCAAGCGGCCAATTGGCACATCGCCGATACCAGCGACACCAATGCAGTGCTGACCGCCGCTCTCAACACCTACGAGAACAAAGATTATCTGGCCATGCCGATGAGCACCCTGTACCTGTTCGGACGCCGGCAGGACTACGGATACGAGATGGCGGAACCGATCGCCATGGTAGCCAGCCGGCATCATTTCCGGCTGTGGAAGTCGCCGTACACCTGGAATGGCCAGACGGTGTGGGCGGGCGCGGGCACTCACGATATCGGTTTTGCCAAAGACAAACGCAACGGGAATGTCACCCACAAAATCGATCCCAACCTGGATGGCGAGCGTACCAACATCGGGCAGAGCCTGCGGAACGCCGGCAAGGTGAAGAGCGTGACTTACTATCTTCCGCCCAATCCGGTCCAGGATGCGAAGAATGCGACCGGCGACGGGTATCAGTCCGATGGAAGGATTCTGGTGGTGATGTTGAAGTAGGCGTTCAGGATCGTTTCACTTCACCGGCCCCAGATACTCATCCAGCCAGTTCAGCGTTTCCTTTATCAGTTCGTTGCGCGGGATGGCGTGGCTGGTGTCATAGAGAAGATGTTTTTTCTCGTCTTTCTTCGATCCCAGCAGGCGGTAGAAGGGTTCCTGGTTGGTTGCGATCGGGAAGAAGAAATCGTAACGGCCATTCAACATCAGCACCGGCTGCTTCACCCGCGAAGCGAAGTTGATGGGCTCGACCTCGGGTAAAGCCTCTTGGAATTCCAGTCCTCCGAGCGCGAGCACGCACACCTTGATCCGCGGTTCGACCGCCGGGATGAGCCCGCCCATAACCGCTCCCCAGCTATAACCGTAATAAGCCAGCTTTTCATGATCGAGATCGGGCCGCGTCTCGGCATAATCGAGCGCCCGCGAGGCGTCTTTCACCCACATGATCACGTGGTCGCGCCACACGGTTGAACTGTTCGGGATGTCCGATTCCATCCCATCCCCGCGTTCATAAGTCGACTTGTAAATCGGATAAATCACCGCGCGGCCGCTTCTCAGAATGGCATCCAGCGCGGCCGTGGTGTAGAACGAGAAACTCCGCAGAAGCAACGCGTTCGATCCGGGGAAAAACAGGACTGTCTGGTAGGGCGGCTTTGCCTTCTTCGGGAGCAGGAGATAAGTGATCTCGGTTTCGTTTCCGTAAGGAGCAGGGTAGGTGATCTTTTCGATCTTCCAGTCTTCCTCTTCTTTTCCGAACGGCTCGACGGTCGCGTTCAAAGGAGTTTTGTCGTACGCGTAAAGACTCCGATAGACTTTGAACACCTCGTCGGAAACTGGTTTCCGCTTGCTTAAGTCCTCGCGCGCACCGGGCAAGATGTCCAACGCCACTTTCGGGATCGCATCCGGACCAATCGTCTTCATGCAGCGGAAGCCGATGTTCGAAGCGCGCAGAAAAGGCGATTGCGCATCCGGATCGATGAACATGTAAGCGGGCTCGTCCCACGCACCGCCCAGCACGTAGCGCGTTCCCTGTCCGGTGTCGTTCCACACCCATTCTTTGACGTTGCCCGCCATGTCGTAATTGCCCCACGGACTCATGGCCGGCTTGCTGCCGACGGGAACGATGCCTCCTCTTCCGAAATTGCTGAGCGGCACCAACACCGAGGCGATTGGCGCACCCCCGGCCCGGTTCCAGTGATAGATCGTGGGCAGGCTCTTTCCGGCAAACTCCGCATAGGCGGCGGCTTCGTACCAACTAACGCCGGTCACCGGGAAATCGTCCTGGCCTTTGGGATACTCGCCCTGGGTCCAGTCCTTGGGCCCGGGGCGGCCGGCCGCATCCTGGAATAAAGCCATCGCTTCCTCCCAGGAAAGCGTCTTTCCGTCCTTTTTGAACTCCTGCTTCCAGAACTCTTTGTTCTGATATCCGCCGGCGTCCACGAACTGTTTGAATTGCCGGTTGGTGACTTCGTACTCGTCGATCCAGTAATCGCTAAGCGCAAGTTCGGGCACGCCTTCGTAGCCGGGGATGAAGAGTGTTTTCGGATATTTCGCGGGCGATACTCGAACCATGCCGGCGGGCGCTTTCCCGGTTTCGTCGAGCGGAACAGCGCCATCGAGCATGGCGCCGGCAGGGACCGCAAACACTCGACCAAACAGTCCGGCTGTGGTTCGCATCGCCGTCACATATCCGGGCTTCTCGAATTTCCAGACAAAATTGCCCCGCGGCGCGCGCACGTTTTTGAGCGGGGTACTGCCCACGGGCTCCCACGGCGCATTCGGGTCGCCGTAGGTTCCGCGGGTTACCGCAGCGCCTTCAGGCGTGGTATCCACCGAGATGGTGTAGGAGATGATTGGCCACAGCTTGATCAGAGCCGGATCGTTGGGAATCACCTTCTCGACCTTCAGCGCAAGAGCGTAAGCTTCGCCAAATTTTCCCTGATCGGCGAGTTGCGACATCTGCGGCAGCGCCTCTTCCCGTGCCCACCTCGTGTCACGGGCACGCTTCACCAGCCAAAGCGCTCCGCCAGCTATGGCGATCACGGCCAGCAGCAGCGGAATCCATATCCACGGCCGCTTGGCTTCCCGCACTATGCGTCTGGCGCTCAACTCCGCTCCCGACTCCGGATAGAGGAGTTCGCGGGTTTTCTTTAATTCGTGGGCCAGTTCCGCTGCAGATTCATACCGTTCATTCGGATCCTTCTTGAGGCAACGCGAAACTATACGGCGAAACTCGGCCGGAACATTTCTGCGAATCTCGCTAATCGATTTCGGATCATCGCGAATCACCGACGATAGCAGTGCTGCCGCTGATTTGCCTTCAAAGGCTTTCTGGCCAGTCAACATTTCATACAGAACCGATCCGAAAGAAAAGATATCGCTGCGGGCGTCGACACTTTGTCCCTCGGCTTGCTCGGGTGACATGTAAGCCGCGGTTCCCACGATCATTCCGGCTGAGGTTGCGATGGTGGCAGCTTCGCCGGCGCCGGAGGGTTGCTCCGCCAGCTTGGCCAGGCCAAAATCCAGGACTTTCAACAGGCCACTCTCATCGACCATAATGTTCGATGGTTTGAGGTCACGATGCACAATGCCGCTGGCGTGCGCTCGTGACAAGGCCTCCGCCACCTGGATCGCGCATTTCAGCGCGACGTCCACAGCCATTCCACCGGGCGGAATCAGTTGGTCAAGCCTGCTGCCGGCCACGTATTCCATCACCATGAAGTACAGGCCCCGCTCGGAACCAATGTCGTGGACCACGCAGATGTTGGGATGTTGCAGCCCGGAGATGGCCTTGGCTTCCTGGTCGAAGCGCGCCTTCAATTCCGGGTTGGAAGATAGATGAGGGGGAAGAATCTTGATGGCAACGGTTCGATCGAGGCGCGTATCGCGGGCACGGTAGACCTCACCCATACCGCCCGCACCAATCGGAGATTGAATTTCATAGGGCCCAAGTTTTGTGCCGGAGGCCAGTGCCATGTGCCGCCGATTATAACTTGACGGGACTCCCAAATCCCAGCCACGTATCCGCCCGATTTCCGTAGTAAGCTAGTGGTCAATGCCTGGCGACAAAATTCTGGTGGTGGACGATGAGCGGCTGGTACGCTGGTCGCTGCGGCAGAAGTGTGAAGAGTGGGGTTATCACGTGGTAGAAGCCGAGGCCGGCGAACCTGCGCTGAAGCTGGCCCAGCATGAGTCTCCCGACCTGGTATTGCTGGACGTGCGTTTGCCGGACATGAGCGGGCTGGATGTCCTCGGTCAGATGCGCCGCAATGGCGACGCGCGGGCGGTCATTATGATCACCGCCGATCCGCAACTGGACGATGTAAAAGCCGCACTGAAGCTGGGTGCGTATGACTTCGTCGGCAAGCCGATTGATTTTGACGAGCTTAACGTCGCCATCAAGAATGCGCTGGAAACCACGCGCCTGCGGAGCGAAGTGCAGTCGCTGCGTGGCGAAGTTCGACGGCGGGCGGGATATCACGAGATTGTCAGCGCGTCCGCCAAGATGACCGAATTGATGGCGTTCGTGCGCAAGGTGGCGGCGAGCGAGGCCACCACCATTCTGATTCAGGGCGAAAGCGGTACAGGTAAGGACTTGATCGCCAAGGCCATTCACTACGAAAGCACGCGGCAGGAAAAGCCGTTTGTGGCCATCAACTGCTCGGCCATCCCCGAGACGCTGATGGAGGCGGAGCTGTTCGGACACGAAAAGGGCGCTTTTACTGACGCCAAGCAGATGAAGAAAGGCCTGTTTGAAACGGCCGACGGTGGAACCCTGTTTCTGGATGAAATTGGCGAACTCTCTCCTCTGCTGCAGGCGAAACTGCTGCGCGTGCTGGAAGACCAGATGATCCGCCGGGTGGGCGGCGTGCGCGACATGCAGGTGGACGTGCGGGTGATTGCTGCGTCGAACCGCGACCTGGAAAAGGCGGTGCGGGAAAGTCAGTTCCGGCAGGACCTTTACTACCGGCTGGCGATCATCGCCATCTTTATTCCGCCGCTGCGGGAAAGAAAAGACGACATCCTGCCGCTGGTGGATTTTTTTATCGAGCGTTACAACGGAAAATTCAAGAAATCGGTTCGTGGAATCACCGCCGATACCAAGCGGCTGTTGATGAGCCACACCTGGCCGGGAAATGTTCGCGAGCTGCGGAACTCGATCGAACGCGCCATGATTCTGGAGGATGAGCCGTTTCTGCATTCGGTGTACCTGCCATTTTCGGTGGCCGAATCAGGCGGCATGACTGCGTTTGAGCGTTCCGCTTCCGGCGAAGCCGGCTCACAGCTGGCGAATGGGCGGACGCTGCCGAAGTTGTATATCCCCGAAGGCGGCACGTCGCTCGAAGAAGTGGAGCACACCATGGTCGAGCTGGCGATGCGGCAGGCGAACAACAATCAGACCCACGCGGCGAAGCTGCTCGACATCTCCCGGGACGCCTTACGTTACAAGCTGAAGAAATTTGGCTTGATGCGGGGCGAGGAGGAAGAGAGCGAAGCGCCGCTGGACCGGGCGCCAGATGGGTAGGCGATGATTCCTGGTCGTTTCCAGGTTCTGCGCAGCTGACAACCAAAGATTCCTGGCTCGATGCGCGTAACGTCAGTCGGCGCAGGCGAGGGAACGGGAAGGCAGGATTGCTTCCGGCCGCGGGTCTTCGTTGATTTCCTCATGGTAGAGGATTCTGGAAAACGACCCCGCAAACCGGCACAGTGCAGCCAACTCATGCGGCTCCATGCTGCCGGCGTGGTCCGGTCCCGGCATGCGCCGGTCCAGCGTGAAGTGCTTCTCGATCATCCGAGCGCCACGGGCCATTGCAATTAAGGCCGCATCGATGCCGATAGTGTGATCGCTGAAACCCGCGTAACGATTGAAGTCGATCGACAGAAAATCCAGGTCTTGCGGAGCCGTGGGATACTTAGCCACGCAGTACAGATAATCCACCCTAGCTCTCGACGGGACGATGGGAAACCCAACCCCATCCCACATGCCGAGAGAAACGATGACGTCCTTGCCAGTGGCGGCCACTGCGTGCAGCAGCGGCTGATTGCGCACGCTTCGGCTGGCAATCTTGTAGCGCCGCACGCCGATTTCTTCACACCAGCCGACGCGCTCGACATCAAACACCGATGCCATGAATTCGATCTCAGCCTGGGCGCAGGTCGCGGCCAGTTCAGACGCTTGTTCTTTGTTTAGTTCCGCCTCTTTGGCAGCGGCGTACCAGCAGAAATCCGGCTGAAAGATCGCGTCCACGTTGTACAACTGGAACTTGGCCACATCCGCGCCATTCTCCTTTGCGGCATGGATGAGTTCTTTGGCCAGTTGCATATCGCCATTGTGATTCTGGCCAATCTCGGCGATAATTTGTACCCCGCTTACGACACTGCGCTCACGCATTTCGCCAATGCTCCGTGTTTTTGCTCGAGAAGGGATGAGTAGTACGACTTTCTTTGCCTGTCATTGGTCATGTTCGCGGAATGCTTGCGATACCGGTACAGCGGCAGCTCGATTCGTTTCAAAGAATGCTGCTGGAGGAAACGGATGCGAAGGTCGAGGTCCTCGTACAGTAGGAATTGCTCGTCGTACAAGCCGATCTTCACCAGCGAATCCACGCGAAACATGACGCCGCACGCGATGGGCTGATCGTCGGAATTGACCCGCTCGGTCGCCTCTTCGCGGTCGTTCACCACCAGGTAATCGCAGGCCACGGCATCGTAAGCCGGATTCATCGAGAGGAACAGGTATTCGACTTTCAGCAAGTCCTCGTGAACGTAGTCGTCCGCATCCACGCGGACCACAAACCGGCTGTGCGCGTCGCGAATCCCGATGTTGCAGGCGGCCGGAAGTCCCACATGATTGTCCAGGTTGATGACGCGAATCCAGTCGCCGTAGGAGTTCAGCACGCGCAGCGTGTTGTCCGTGCTGCCATCGTTCACCACCAGGATTTCATAGTCTTTTTTGGCCATGCTCTGTTCCAGCAGGCTGCGAATGGCGCGGCCAATATGGTATTCGCCGTTGTGCACAGCAACGATGACCGTAACTTTCAACCAGGATCCCTCTGGGCGAATGTAGCATGGCGTTGAGTGATGAGAGATGATTTCCGGCTAAGCCGAACAAGACTGGTTAAGTGGGAGAAGTGCAGCATTCAGGACATGGGGCCTCTGGCAAACAGAAACGGCCGCCACAAGCTGCTAAAATATATTTTTACCCAAAGAGAGATTTATGATTCATTTTCCGGTTCCTGAAGCGCTCACCTTCGACGACGTTTTACTGTTGCCAGCTCATTCCGACATGGTTCCCGCGCTGGCCAACACGCAGACTCAACTCACTCGCAACATACGGCTCAACATTCCGATCGTCAGCGCTGCCATGGATACAGTCACCGAATCCCATATGGCGATCGCGCTGGCGCAGCAAGGCGGCATCGGAATCATTCATCGCAATCTTTCGATCGAGCAACAATCCAACGAAGTCGACAAAGTGAAACGATCGGAAAGCGGCATGATCGTCGATCCGGTGACCATGTCTCCCGACGCCAAGGTTTCCGATGCGCTCGAAGTCATGCGTCACTACAAAATTTCCGGGGTGCCCATCACCAAGAACGGAAAGCTGGTGGGCATTCTTACCAACCGCGACCTGCGTTTTGAAACCCGCTTCGACATTCCCATCCGCGATGTCATGACCAAGGAAAACCTGATCACGGTTCCGGTGGGCACCACCCTGGAAGCCGCGGAGAAGATCCTGCACAAGCATCGCGTCGAGAAGTTGCTGGTGGTCGATGACCAGTACATCCTCAAGGGCCTGATCACGGTAAAAGATATCCAGAAGAAGCTGAAATATCCGAATGCCGCCAAGGATTCTCAGGGGCGTCTCCGCGTGGGCGCAGCCATCGGCGCGACCGGCGATTTTCTGGAACGCGCGCAAGAGGCTGTCAACGCCAAGGTGGACATGCTGGCCATCGACAGCGCACATGGCCACTCCACGCGCGTGATTGAAGCGATCCGGCAGGTGAAGGCCAAACTGCCGGAGGTCGATCTGATCGCCGGCAATGTGGCGACATTCGATGGCGCCTGCGAACTGGCGCGTGCCGGAGCGGATGCGGTGAAAGTCGGCATCGGTCCCGGATCGATCTGCACCACTCGCGTGGTCACCGGCGCCGGGGTGCCGCAAATTACGGCCATCGCCGAGACGTATCGCGCCACCAAAGACGCCAGCATTCCGATTATTGCCGACGGCGGCATCAAGTATTCAGGGGACATCACCAAGGCGCTCGCGGCAGGTGCAGCGGCAGTCATGATCGGATCGCTGTTTGCCGGTACTGATGAGAGCCCGGGCGAACTGATTCTCTATCAAGGCCGCACCTTCAAGTCGTATCGCGGCATGGGCTCGCTGAGCGCCATGGCTGCGGGAACCGGGGGAAGCGAACGCTACTTTCAGAATTCCGATGGCGACGCATCGACTGCGATGCCAGGGATCGGCGAGGAGTCGAACCGGCTGGCCAAGATGGTGCCGGAAGGCATTGAAGGACGCGTGCCCTATCGCGGCTCGGTGGCTATGATCGTTCACCAGATGGTCGGAGGCCTGAAATCCGGCATGGGCTACTGCGGCTGCGAAAGCATTCCGGAGTTGCTGCAAAAGGCTCGGTTTGTGCGGATCAGCGTGGCCGGCCTGCGCGAAAGCCACGTGCACGACGTTGTCATCACCCGCGAAGCACCTAACTATGCGGTTGAATGATCGCTACTGGAAAAGACTTATGGCTTCGGAGAAACCCGGCGAGATCTGGCTTGCGTCCTGACCGCAAAGAACTACTCAAGGCCTGGATTGCTGCGGCGCTCTGGACCGGCCTGATCGCAGTCGAGTCTACCGACTGGCTTTCCGCGGAACATACCGGCCGGTTCCTGTACCCCATTTTTCATTTTCTGCTGCATCTCGATCTGCGACGTTTCGAAGTGCTGCACCACTACCTGCGGAAGACAGGGCACTTCGTGGGCTATTTTGCCCTCAGCGCGTTGCTGTTTCGCGCGTGGAAGAACACGCTTCACGTGTCCCAGGCCAAAGCCTGGGCGCTGCGCTGGGCTGGCACTGCCTTGTCGATGACGGTATTGATTGCCAGCCTGGATGAGTGGCATCAGACGTTCTTGCCTTCCCGTACCGGCAGGTTTGCGGACGTTGTCCTGGATAGTGCGGCAGCGCTCACGGCGCAGATTGTGATCCTGGTTTTTCTCCGCGCGCGATCTGGCGAGATCCGGCAGAAGGTTGCCGTCTAGAACGAACTCATGTTCGATTCAATGCGGGCGGGAATCTCCGCACCCGAGCAGGACTGATGAACAAAACCCGCTCTGCTCTGAGTCCTCGACGTCCCCTCGACTATGCCCTGATCCTTCAATCGCATACCGGTTCGGTGCGTTCCATACGCAACTTTTTTCACACTGTTGCAAACAGATGACGCGGATGTACACTGGTCGTCGCTTTGAAATCCACGCGAAGATTCGGCTCGATAAGGAGAGTGGCCATGACGAAGACAAGACAACACCGGAATTCGATCTTCCGCATACACTGCCGACATGCAGCGACATTCACTGCCGTGATCGCGCTCGCGCTGGCGTTTCTCGGGGTGCTATCGGCGCATGCGCAGACCGGCAAGAAGTCCAAGGAAACCACGCTTTACACGTTTACGGGAGGGGCGGATGGTGCGAGTCCCTATGCAGGCGTGATTCGGGATGGAGCCGGCAACCTTTATGGGGCGACTTTCGCCGGCGGCGCTTCGGATCTGGGAACGCTGTTCAAGGTCGACGCCACGGGCAAGGAGACTGTGCTGTACAGCTTCACCGGTAAGCCGGACGGCGAGCATCCCACCAGTAATCTACTTCGGGACAAAGCCGGTAATCTTTACGGTTCAGCTTACGAGGGCGGAGCTTCCGGCTACGGAGCTGTCTTCAAGTTGGATGTGAGCGGCAAAGAATCATTATTGTACAGCTTCGGACCGGGCACAGACGGGGAATATCCCGGAAGCGGGCTGATTGAGGACGCCGAGGGCAATCTCTATGGCACCACGGGCTACGGAGGTGCGTCCGGCAACGGAACTGTGTTCCGGATCAGCAAATCCGGCACGGAGACAATTCTGTACAGCTTTACGGGCACGGACGGTCAATATCCTTTTGCAACCTTGCTGCGAGACTCCGCCGGAACCCTTTACGGCACCACGTCGGCGGGCGGCACTTATAGTGACGGAACCGTGTTCAAGCTGACCAAGCAACAGAAAGAGACGGTGCTTCACAGTTTTGCCGGCGGGAAAGACGGTGCGACTCCGTATGCAGGCTTGGTTCAGGACGAGAAGGGAAACTTCTACGGCACGACCTACTACGGAGGAGCAGGATGCGACGGGTATGATTGCGGAACGGTGTTCAGGCTGGATTTCAGGGGCAAGGAGGCCGTGTTGCATGCCTTCGGGCAATCTGATGGACACTATCCAGACTCCGGAACGTTAGCACGAGACAAGTCTGGCAACCTCTATGGCACCACATATGCCGGAGGATCGGCGGATATGGGAGTGGTGTTCAAGGTCAGCGGCAGCGGCAAGGAGAGCGTCATTTACAGTTTCACAGGCGGGGCAGACGAGGGGCTTCCCGTTGCCGGCCTGACTCCGGACAGATCAGGCAATTTCTATGGTACTACCTTAGGAAATTCTTCTTCCACCTATGGCACGGTGTTCAAGATCAAGCCCTGATGACTCAGCTGGGAAGGAGCCGGACTCCTGCGCTACGGCCTGCCCTTAGTACATGGCGTCGTACTTGGTGACGACCCACTCGCCGTCTTCGTTCTCAAGGGTCAGGGACAGCAGTTCCCGGTAGGTCCCCGGCTGCCCCGCGGCGTTACGGCGCTTGCCGCGATATTGCAGGATTCGCAGCGGTGGCGCGTCTTCCCAGTTCGCAAGTTTCCATGAGATCAGCGGGTGTTGCGCCTCGGAGTCACAGATGAATTTCGCCCGATTTCTGTGATAGTCCTTTTCCCAATCCGCCAGTTGCTCGGCGCAGTGCCCGTCGCGCATGGCGTCCAGGTACTTCGCGGCAATCTTTTCGGAGGAACGGTCACGCAGAGGGTTCAGGGAAATTTCGTTGGGAATGCCGGAGAGCGGGTCTGTGTCCTGGGAGCGGGAGAGCACCGGGCCCTGATTGTTCAGCCAGAGCAGGTAGCCGAAGAACACCAGCAGAAGCAGCACTCCGGCTCCGACGGCGATGGCGATCTGGGTGCGGGAAAACTCCATTCTCCGAAAAGTTTATCCCTCCGGCAGGAATCCACCAGATTACCGCCGTGACCCGCAGTAGGACATGTACGAATGCGCAGAAAAAAATGCACCCGCGAAAGGGGTGCATTCTGTAGTTGCAGGCTTAGGGCTGCTATTCCTTGCTTTTGTCTTCGCCTTCGGCGCCTGGAGTCGGGTGTTCCACGCCACCCTGGGCTTCGGCTTCTTCCATCGCCTTCTTCGCCTCCGCAGCGCGCTTGGAGCGAGCTTCGACGCGCTTCTGGCGCTTCTCGTCGATTAGCTTCTCGCTGCCCAGCAGTTCGATGAAGGCCTTTTCCGCTCCATCGCCCTTCTGGAAGCCGGTCCGGACGATGCGAAGATATCCGCCCTGCCGGTCGCCGAAACGGGGCCCGATGGTGTCGAACAGCTTATCAACAGCAGCGCCCGTCATCAGGTAGGCCAGCGCCTGGCGGCGTGCCGCCAAATCACCGCGCTTGCCCAGCGTGATCATCTTCTCCACCTGTGGCCGCATCGCTTTCGCCTTGGGCACCGTGGTTTCCAGGCGCTCTTCAAGAATCAGCGAAGTGACCAGGTTGCGCAGCAGCGAACGCCGGTGCGCCGTGTTCCGTCCCAGTTTCCATCCTGCTACTTTGTGACGCATAAGAACCTCAATTTGTAGTCAGGAGTCAGTAGTCAGGTGTCAGCGGGGTTAATCCCTGACTCCTGACTACTGACTCCCGACTACTATCTTTCTAGAAATCCGTATCCGGCCCGTAGGCGGATGCCGGCAAGATCTGGTTCGAAGTCGGGCCGGGCACGGCATTTCCGTGCTCGTCGATCTTCATACCCAGACTCAAACCCATGGTGCCGAGAATTTCCTTGATTTCGTTCAGCGACTTTCGGCCGAAGTTCTTGGTTTTCAGCATTTCGGCTTCGGTCTTCTGTACAAGTTCGCCGATCGTCTGAATGTTCGCGTTCTTCAGGCAGTTGTAGCTGCGCACCGAAAGCTCCAACTCCTCGACCGACCGGTTCAGATTCTCGTTCTTGATCTCCGGCTTGCGCTCTTCGGAGGAAGTTGAAGTCTCGATGTCTTCCTCGAAATTGATGAAGATATTCATGTGGTCCTTCAGCAACTTCGCCGCCAAGCCGATGGAATCGGCTGGGGTGATAGAGCCGTTGGTCCAGACTTCCAGCGTCAGCTTGTCGTAATCCGTGATCTGTCCCAGACGTGCGGCTTCAATCGTATAGTTGCACTTCCGCACCGGGGAGTGCACGGAATCGATCGGGATGAAACCAATGCCCAGATCCTCGTCGAAATTCTTGTCGGCCGAGACATAGCCGCGGCCGCGCTTCAAGCGCATCTCCATATCAAGCTTGCCGCCCTCGCTGACGGTGGCGACGTATACGTCCTTGTCGAGCACCTCGACGTTCTGCATCCGCCTCGATCATGCCGGAGGTGACCACGCCGGGCTGGTCGGAGCGCAGGTAGATCGCCTTCGGCGCATCCCCGCTGAGTTTGAACGGAATCTGCTTCAGGTTGAGGATGATGTCGGTCGCATCCTCGACCACGCCAGGGATGGACTGGAATTCGTGCAGCACACCTTCGATCTTCACCGCAGTGACCGCAGCGCCTTCGATCGAAGACAGCAGCACCCGCCGCAAAGCATTGCCGATGGTGGTGCCGAAGCCACGCTCAAAGGGCTGGGCCCAGAAAATTCCATACTTGTCGGTTAAGGTCGAAGTATCGACCGCAAGACGTTTCGGTTTTTGAAAACCTTTCCAAAACATTGTTCTTCTCCTTCGGCCATGTGGCTCAGGGTTGACGTTCCCGGCTGGTCCGAGCCGAGTCCAGTGTCAAGCCAGGCTGATCTGGCACGAAAAATGGACCTAAACAGATCGAGTGATTGATCTCGACTTATCGGGCGATCTTAAATCACCCGATGACCCGATGGTCAGATCGCCCGATGCATTACTTACTGTACAACTCTACAATCAACTGCTCATTCACCGGCAGTTTGATCTCTTCGCGCGTAGGCAGAGACAGTACGCGTCCGCTGTAGTTGTCGCGATTGATCTCCAGCCAGGTCGGCGCGCCCTGGTGGCTGGCAAACTCTTTTGCCTGCTCCAGAATCGCCAGCCTGCGGCTGTTTTCGCGGATGGCGATTTCCTCGCCCACGTTGACCTCGTACGACGGGATATTCACCTTGCGGCCGTTCACCTGAATGTGGCCGTGCCGTACCAGTTGCCGCGCCTGGCGCCGGGAAATTCCGAAGCCCAGCCGGTAAACCACGTTATCCAGACGCCGCTCGAGTTGCTGCAGCAGCATCCAGCCGGTGACTCCCTTGGCGCGCGTCGCCTTTTCAAAGTAGTTGCGGAACTGGCCTTCCTGGGCAAAATAAATACGCTTGGTCTTCTGCTTTTCGCGAAGTTGCAGGCCGTAGCCCACGATCTTCGCTTTGCGGTCTTTTCCGTGCTGGCCGGGAGCAAAGTTGCGCTTCTCGATGGGGCACTTGTCGCTGAAACACTTGGTGCCCTTGAGGAACAGCTTCATGCCCTCACGGCGGCATAGACGGCAGACAGGATCAGTGTAACGTGCCAATTGTTCTCTCCTTTAGATGACCGGTTTACAGGCTTGGCTTCGCCCTTCTTCCCGGACGATATTCGTCATTGGTCGTTGGTCGTTCGTCGTTGGTCGTTCGTCGTTGGTCGTTCGTCTTACGGCATTCGCAGTTGCGAACGACCGACGGCCAAGAACCAACGACGGGTCTTACACTCTACGACGCTTTGGCGGCCTGCATCCGTTATGCGGAATCGGCGTCGCGTCTTTGATGTTGCGTACGTCAATCCCGGCAGCCGCCAGCGCCCGGATTGCCGACTCACGTCCCGAACCCGGGCCGCTGACCCGCACTTCCACGCTGCGCACTCCGTGATCGCGCGCCATGTTGGCGGCGTTCATGGCGGCCTGCTGCGCGGCAAACGGCGTACCCTTGCGCGATCCGCGGAATCCCAGCGAGCCCGAACTCTTCCAGGAAAGAACGTTCCCGGCAGGGTCGCAAATGGTCACGATAGTGTTGTTGAAAGAAGCTCGAATGTGCGCCACGCCATGCGAGACGTGCTTGCGCTCCTTCTTCTTGAACGTCTTCTTCTTTCCTTTTTTCTCCGGCGCGCCTGTGCCGGTTGCCGCTGCTGCTGGTTTCGCCATGAAATCGTCCTTAGTCGTTCGTCGTCGGTCGTTCGCTAGACATCTTGCTATTCGTCAGTCGCGCTTTGGCAAACGACCAAAGACCGGCGACCAACGACGGATCTTAGGTTTTTGCCGTCGACTTCTTCTTCATTGCAACCGTGCCCTTGCGCGGTCCTTTGCGGGTGCGGGCATTGGTGTGAGTACGCTGTCCCCGGACCGGCAGATTGCGGCGGTGACGATATCCGCGATAAGAACCGATTTCGATGAGCCGCTTGATGTTCATCGAAACTTCCTTCCGCAGATCGCCTTCCACCAACCCCTCGCCTTCAATCACCTGGCGGATACGGTTGACCTCGTCTTCGCCGAGATCCTGGACCTTCTTCGTGGGATCCACATTCGCCTGGTCCAGAATGCGTGCGGACCGGGGATTGCCAATGCCGTAAATGTAAGTTAGCGCGATATTTACGCGCTTACCACGCGGAAGATCGACGCCCGCAATACGTGCCATAGTGCTCCTGTACGCCTTATCCCTGGCGTTGCTTGTGTTTCGAATTCTCGCAGATCACCCGCACCACGCCTTTGCGGTGGATGACCTTGCACTTGTCGCAAATTTTCTTTACCGATGCTCTGACTTTCATAACTCCTCAATCGCGTCTAGCCCTTGGCCTTAGCTCTTGGCTTTTCGCTCATGCCCTGAAGCCGCTGGTCTTGCTGAGGGCTAATGGCCAGAGGCTAACAGCTTCCTTATTTGTACCGATACACGATGCGTCCGCGATTCAGGTCGTACGGCGAAAGCTCAACCGCAACCTTGTCGCCGGGCAGAATCCGAATGAAATTCTTTCGCATTTTCCCGGACACATGAGCCAGCACCTGATGCTTGTTTTCCAGTTCCACCCGGAACATAGCGTTGGGCAACGGTTCCAGCACAGTTGCCATCACTTCAATCGCGTCTTCTTTGCTCATCGACTCCTTAAAGTCAGCCTCTAGCTACTAGCTTCTGGCTCCTAGCCGTCGCCTCTGAACTTTCCTGGCTAGAAGCTAGCAGCTAGAAGCTCTTACTGCGTCAAAATCACCGGGCCATCTTTCGTCACCGCCACGCAGTGCTCGAAGTGAGCGCTGCAGCTTCCGTCGGCGGTGACTGCGGTCCATTTGTCGTCCAGTACTCGCGTGCCCGGCTTGCCGTAATTCACCATGGGCTCGATTGCCAGAACCATTCCCTCTCGCAATCTCGGGCCGTGTCCCCGCGACCCGAAATTGGGTACCTGCGGCTCTTCGTGGAGCTTGGTTCCAATCCCGTGCCCCACAAACTCCCGGACTACGCTGAAGCCATTCGCTTCCACATACTCCTGCACGGCCGCGCCCACGTCCCCAACCGCATTCCCGACCCGCGCCTGCTCGATTCCTTTGTAGAGCGCAGCTTCCGTGACTTCGAGCAGTTTGCGCATCTCCGGCTCCAGCGAATCGCCCGCCGGAACCGTGATCGCCGCGTCTCCGTAGTAGCCGTCCAGCACCACCCCGCAATCGAGCGAGACGATGTCGCCAGTCTTCAGCGCCCGCTTCTCCGATGGAATGCCGTGAACGATCTCCTCGTTCACCGAGGTGCACAGCACGCACGGATAATCGTAATATCCCTTAAACGCGGGCTTGGCGCCCAGTTCCTTAATCTTCTTTTCCGCGGCCCGTTCCAGATCCATGGTGGTTGCACCGGGAGCCACCAGGGTACGCACGTGATCCAGCACTTCGCGGACAATGTGCCCGCTGCGCCGCATCTTCTCGATCTCTGCCGCCGATTTGCAAACGATCATGCGCTAGCAGCCGCTTGCCGAAGCGCGACTGCGAATCTCCCTGAAGACTTGCGCGGACACCTGATCCACCGGCAGTTTACCATCCACCCCGACCATGCGGCCCTTCCGCTCATAGTATTCCGCCACCGGACGCGTCTGCTTTTCATACGCCTGAAGACGCTCCCGGATCACATCTTCGCGATCGTCGTTGCGGGTTACCAGCTTGGAGCCGTCCAGGTCACAAAGTTCGTCGACGCGCGGCGGCTGGAGATGGACGTTATAGATCCGTCCACAGGCAGGACAAGTTCTACGTCCGGTGAGCCGGAGCAAGAGTTCATTATAGTCCACGTCGATGGAGATCACAATCGGCAACCATTGGCCATGCTTTGGGCTGTCAAAGAGCTCGCGTTCCAGGAAGGCATCCAGCCATCCTGCCTGGGCGGGTGTCCGTGGAAATCCGTCCAGGATGAAACCGCGCTGGCAATCGGGACGGCGCAACCGCTCCGTCACCATGTCGTACAACAACTCATCCGGCACCAGCGCTCCACGCGCCATGATGTCCTTGGCCTGCAGCCCCAGCGCCGTAGCGTTCTTCACGTTCTCCCGCAATAAATCTCCGGTGGAGATCTGCGGAATCCCGAATTGTTCGGCGATCAACTTCGCCTGGGTCCCTTTACCGGCGCCCGGCGGTCCTAACAAAACAATCGGCCCGATGCTGCACGAAACGTCCTCCGCCATCGAGTTGGCCTCATTTCTCCCCACCCCGATCACCCGGCACATCTACGCCGGATGCACAGCTCTACTCTCTTCAAGCAAGCTATGACCAGGTGCGGCGGCCGCGAATTCGTCCGCTGCGCGGAGTAAATCCGTCATAATGCCGCATAATCAATTGCGCCTCAATCTGCGTGACCGTATCCATGGCTACGCCTACCACGATCAGCAACGAGGTCCCGCCAAAATAGAATGTCACTCCCAGGCCGTTCGTCACCCAGGTAGGCAGCCGTTCAAAGAACGCGCCCACCGGCCCCCACAAGTGGTTCAGGTGAATTCCCGTAATCATCCACTCCGGGATAAAGGAGATGATGATGAGGTACAGCGCGCCCACCAGGGTAATCCGGGTCAGGATCTCGTTGATGTGATCCGCCGTACGCTTGCCCGGTCGTATGCCCGGGACAAAGCCGCCATACTTCCGCATGTTGTCCGCAACCTCATTGGGGTTAAAGACAATCGACACGTAGAAGTAAGCAAAAAAGACAATTCCGACGGCATACAGCAGCGTGTACAGCGGTTCGCCCCATCCCAGCCAGCGCAGCAGGTCGCCGAAATAGCGGTGGTTCTTCAAGCCCTGGAACAACATCTGCGGCATGGTCAGGATGGAAGAAGCGAAAATCACCGGCATAACGCCGCCCGCATTGACGCGCAGCGGCAGGTGTGTCGACTGCCCGCCCATCACCTTGCGCCCCACCACACGTTTGGCATACTGCACCGGAATGCGGCGCTCGCTGCGCTCGACGTAAACGATGAAGCCCACAACCAGGATCATGACTCCGACCAGGAGAATCATGGCCGGAGCGGTGAACACGCCCCAGGCATCCGTATGAATCTTGTCCAGCAGGTCCGCCACGCCGCGGGGCAGTCCAACCACAATGCCGGCAAAAATCAGCAGAGACATGCCGTTGCCCACGCCGCGCTCCGTAATCTGTTCGCCCAGCCACATGATGAAGGCGCTGCCCGTGGTCAGGGTCAGCATGGTCATCAGGATAAAACCAACCCCGGGATTGACCACGAAATCGCCCGACTTCTCCAGACTCAGGGCAATCCCCATGGACTGGACCGCGCTCAAAATCACGGTGAGATATCGGGTCCACTGGGTGATCTTCTTGCGGCCCAGTTCACCTTCCTTCTGCAGCTTGGCCAGAGGCTCATACACCACGGTCAGCAGCTGAAGAATGATGGAGGCAGTGATGTAGGGCATGATGCCCAGAGCGAAAATCGTCAGACGACGCAACTGGCCGCCGGAAAAGAGGTCGACAAAACCCAGGAACGATCCCCGGTTCTGCTCAAAAAACTGCTGCAACCGGTCCGCATTCACCCCGGGAGTCGGAATGTGGCCGCCCAGCCGGTATACGGCCAGCAGACCCAGCGTGAACAGAATGCGCCGGCGCAGGTCCGGAATGCGAAATATGTTAGACAGTTTCTCCAGCATTACTGCAAGACCTCAAACTTGCCGCCCGCTTTGGTGATTTTTTCCTGTGCCGACTTGGAGAACTTGTGAGCCTGCACCGTGAGCGCAGCCTTCAGTTCGCCGTTGCCAAGAATCTTCACCGGGTGCTTGGTACTGATCACGCCGAGCTTACGCAGCACTTCCGGCGTAATCGTCGATTCGCCGAGTTCCGCCAGCCTCTCCAGGTTCACGATGTTGTATTCCTGGCGGAAAATGTTGGTGAAACCTCGCTTGGGCATGCGGCGATGCAACGGCATCTGGCCGCCTTCAAAACCTCGGATCATGCGCGAACCGCTGCGCGAGCGCTGGCCCTTGTGACCGCGGGTCGACGTTTTCCCCATGCCGGAGCCCATGCCGCGCCCCACCCGCTTGCGCTTTTCCGACGACTTTTTCGGTGCTCGAATATTGGATAAGTTCATAATTCCCTCGGTAGAGACGTAGCTAGCTACGTCTCTACTGCACGATCTCCACCAGGTGCGGCACTTTGGCGACCATGCCGCGAATGGCGGGCGTATCCGGCCGCTCCACCACCTGGTTCAGCCGGGTAAATCCCAGGCCTTTGACCACTTTCTTCTGCTTCACTGGAGCACAAATCGCGGACCGCATCCATTTCAGCTGAATCTTCCCGCCGCCCGAATTCGTTTTCTTGGCCGTCATCGCAATCCTCAAGTCTAGCTACTAGCCCCTAGCTACTGGTTTCACAGTTCTTGCGCCGACTTGCCGCGCATCGCCGCAACATCTTCCCTGTTCTTCAGCTGCTTCAGTGCATCGAAGGTCGCTTTGATCACATTATGCGGGTTGGTGGTTCCGATGGACTTGGTCAGCACGTTCTGAATGCCCGCCGAGTTCATCACTGCCCGCACCGCGCCACCGGCGATCACGCCGGTACCTTCCGGCGCAGGCTTCAGCAGCACCATCCCCGAGCCGAAGCGCCCCAGCACTCTGTGCGGGATGGTGGTCTGGGTGAGATTGACCCGGACCAGATTCTTTTTCGCCGACTCGATCCCTTTGCGGATCGCCTGCGGAACTTCCTTCGCTTTTCCTGACCCGTATCCGACCACTGCAGAACTGGGATCGCCCACCACCACCAAAGCCGCAAACGAGAGGTTCTTGCCACCCTTGACCACTTTGGTCACGCGATTGATGGCCACAACCTGGTCCTTCAACTGGTAGGAACCCGCATCGAGTTTCTTAATGACTGTTGGCATCTCACTCTCATTTCATTTGGTAATTGTGTAATTGGGTAATTTGGCAATCAATTACTCAATCCCTAGAACTGCAATCCCGCTTCCCGTGCCGCATCCGCCAGGGCCTTCACCCGCCCGTGATAAATGTAGCCGCCGCGATCAAAAACCACGCGGGTAATCCCTTTCGCTTTTGCGCGCTCGGCAATGGCTTTTCCCACGGCTTTTGCCGAAGCCACGTTTCCCCCGCTGCGCTTTTCACCCTTCTTGCCTTCGTCCGAGTTCGCCGCCACCAAGGTTCTCCCATGCAGATCATCTATGACCTGCACATAGATATGGTTCAGCGAACGGTACACATTCAGCCGGGGACGCTCGTTCGTGCCCAGGACCTTCTTGCGGATGCGCTTATGCACATACCGCCGGTTCGTGTTCTTGGATGTCTTCGTCAGCATTGCTCTTCGTCCTTCGTCGTTCGTCGTTGCCCAAGCAACTAACTGCTACTGCTCTGTGTCCGCGCGTTGGTCGCTCGCCACGAACTCGGTTTGTGCTAACGACCAACGACTAGCTACTATTTCGCCCCTGTCTTTCCGACCTTCTTCTTCAAGCGCTCGCCGACGTAGCGGACTCCCTTATTCTTGTAGGGATCCGGCGGACGCAAACCGCGCATTTCCGCTGCCACCTGTCCCACCTTCTGCCGGTCGATTCCGGTTATAGTCAAGCGCGTCTGCTTGGGGTCCACCGTGACATCGATCCCGGTCGGCAGCGGATACTCAATCGGGTGCGAGTAGCCCAGACTGAATACCACCGTCCCCTTGGTCTTCAGTTCCGCGCGGTACCCGATGCCGACAATTTCCAGTTCGCGGGTCCAGCCCTTGGTTACGCCCTCCACCGCGTTGTTGACTAACGCGCGCGCCAGACCGTGCACCGCCGCCTGCGAATCATTCTCGCGCAGTGCGACCAGATGCCCGTCCTGCTGCTGGACTGTAATGCCGGCCGGCAGTAGCGTTTCCACTTTGCCTTTGGGGCCCTGCACGGCCACCGTGTTGCCTTCGATCTTGACCGTCACCCCTTTGGGGAGCGCAATCGGCTTTTTTCCAATTCGTGACATAAATTCGGCTCTTAGCTTCTGGCTCTTGGCTCCTGCCGTTGACCCGCTCTTGGTTTTCGCCAAAAGCTAAAGGCTAACGGCCAAAAGCTGCTTTTCTACCAAATCTGGCAGAGGACTTCGCCTCCGACGCCTTCTTTGCGGGCCTGCCGCCCGGTCATCACCCCGCGGGGAGTGGTCAGAATATTGATCCCCAACCCTCCGAGAACCCGCGGAATGTCCGAGCGCCGCACATAGACCCGGCAGCCTGGCCGCGAAACCCGCTCCACATTCGAGATGACAGCTTCGTTGTTGTTGCCATACTTCAGGTAGATCCGCAAAATCTTGTGGCCTTGGTCTTCCGTGGCCTTGAAGTTGGCGATGTAGCCCTCTTCTTTCAAAATGCGGGCAATCTCCGTCTTCAGCTTGGACGCGGGAATATCCACCTTCTGGTGCCGCGCGATGATCGCGTTGCGAATACGCGCCAGCATGTCTGCGACCGGATCGGTCAACCTCATTGTTTTGCTTCTCCTCAACCGCCCGTTTGCTCCGCGTACAGCGGAGAACCTGCGGCAGTTTGCATCTCAGTCGTTCTTCGGCCAACCACGAACTGCCTGCAACGACGCTCTTACCACGACGACTTCGAAACCCCGGGAATCTCCCCGCGTAACGCCAGACCACGGAAACACAGGCGGCAAATCCCGAACTTGCGGAGATAAGCCCGCGGCCGCCCGCAAATCTTGCAGCGGTTATGCTTGCGCGAGGAAAACTTGGGTTTTCTTGCGTCCTTGACTCGTTTTGCTGTAGTCGCCAACTTAGCTCCTAGCTTCTAGCTCAAATCTTTTCAATCACCCGATGACCCGATCTCCCGATCATCGATCCATCACGCCCGGAACGGCATTCCCATGTGCTTCAGCAAGGCGCGCGCCTGATCGTCGCTGCGCGCCGTGGTCACGATGGTGACGTTCATGCCTTTCAGCTTGTCCACCTTGGCGTAATCAATCTCCGGAAAAATCAGCTGATCGTGCAAACCCAGGGTGTAGTTGCCACGGCCGTCGAACGACTTCGTCGAAACTCCGCGAAAGTCACGCACGCGTGGCAGCACGATGTTCACCAGGCGGTCAAAGAACTCATACATGCGGTCGCCGCGCAGCGTCACCATGCCGCCAATAGGCATGCCGGCGCGCACTTTGAACGCGGCAATGGACTTCTTGGCGCGGGTCACAACCGGCTTCTGGCCGGTGATTTGCCCGAGTTCGTTGACCGCCGGGTCCAGAATTTTCGCGTTCTGGGTGGCTTCGCCCACACCCATGTTCACCACGATCTTGTGGAGATGGGGAACCGCCATGGGGTTCTTGAAATCGAACTCCTTCATCATCGCCGGGGCGATTTCCTTCCGGAAGCGGTCTTTCAGCCGCGGCGTTTCCTTCGCACTGTGGCGCGCCACCTCGGGTGCCCGCTTCTCTTCTTGCGCCGCACCCTTCTTTTCCTTTTTGTCCTTCGCCATTGCTTTCGTTACTTTCTCTCACGGTTTCGAGTTGCTCTTGGCCTTTAGCTCTTGGCCTTTAGCTTGCAGCCAAAATCTTCCTCGGTTCGTGAGCATCCTCAAGTCTCTACTCGGACACGCTTAAGCTAAAGGCCAACGGCTAAGGGCCAAGAGCTTACTTGTCTAACGTCGTTCCGCACTTCTTGCAGACCCGCACCTTGCGGTCGCCGCGCATTTCTCGCCCGATCCGCACCGGCCCGCACGTAGCGCAAACCAGTTGCACATTGGAAATCGAAATCCGGCTCTCCTGCTCCGCGATCCCGCCTTTCACATTGCGCTGCGGGTTCGGGCGCACATGCTTCTTCACGATCATGACGTGCTCGACCAGAACCTTGCCGTCGCCCGGAAACACGCGAAGCACGCGGCCTTCCTTGCCCTTGTCCCGCCCGGTGATGACCTTCACCGTATCGTTGCGGCGTATATCGACTCGTTTATGTGCAGTTGCTGCAGTCGCCATATCCAAACCCTTCCGGAAATTGCGTAACGGGTTCAATTACCCACTTACTCACTTGCTTAATTCTTCTAAAGCACTTCTGGCGCCAATGAAACAATCTTCAAGAACTTCTTCTCGCGCAACTCGCGAGCCACCGGTCCAAACACTCGCGTTCCCACCGGCTCGCCGGTCTCATTGATCAGCACCGCCGCGTTCTGGTCAAACCGGATGTAGGTGCCGTCGCGCCGCCCATATTCCTTGCGGGTGCGGACGATGACGGCCTTCACCACCGCCCCCTTTTTCACCTGTCCATCGGGAGAAGCTTCCTTCACGCTGGCGGTGATCACGTCACCCAGGCCAGCCCGCAACCCGGTCGAGCCTCCCAGCGGCAGGATCATCTGCAGCTTGCGGGCGCCGGAGTTGTCGGCAACCTCGAGCATCGTTCGCATCATCACGCCCATAGTTCCATCTCCCTGTTCGCAGCCTAAGAACCGGCTTCCGTGGTAATCTCCGGAGTCAGCGCCGCGCGTTGCACCACTTCCTTCAGCTTCCAGCGCTTCAGCTTCGAGAGCGGCCGGGTCTCTTCCAGCTTCACGAAATCGCCGATGTGGGCTTCATTCTTTTCGTCGTGCGCATAGAACTTCTTAGCCGTGGAAATGACGCGTCCATACAACCGATGGCTTTTCTGACGCACCACCTGCACCACGATGGTTTTCTGCATGCGGTTGGACACCACTTTGCCCATCACTTCTTTATGCCGGCCCGCGACCGGCGGGCTCTGCTGCGCTTTAGTTTCCGCCATCATTGTTTCTCCGCTTGGCTGCCGGCGACGAGTTCGCGCTCGCGGGCAATCGTCTTCACCCGCGCAATATCCCTGCGCAGGCCACGGATCTTCTTCAGGCTCTCCGTTTGCCCCATGTTCAGCTGAAACTTCAGCTTGAACAGCTGATCGTTCAGTTCGCGCTCCTGGTGCCGAAGCTCGTCGTCCGTCAAGTTCCGCACTTTATCCGGTCTCATAGAATCCGTTCTCAGTTCTCAATTCCTAGTGGACTGCCGTTTCGCGCTTCACGAACCGCGTGCGCAACGGCAGCTTGTGCGAAGCCAGACGCATAGCCTCACTGGCTTCCTGCGCCGTGACCCCTTCCATCTCAAACAGGATCTTGCCAGGACGGACCACCGCGACCCAGTGGTCCGGTGCTCCTTTGCCTTTTCCCATACGGGTTTCGGCCGGCTTCTTGGTGACCGGCTTGTCGGGAAACAAACGGATCCAGATCTTTCCGCCGCGCTTGACGAAACGGGTCATAGCCACGCGGCTGGCTTCGATCTGCCGGTCGGTGATCCACCCCGGTTCAAGCACTTTCAATCCGAATTGCCCGAAAGACAGCTCGCTTCCCCGCCAAGCCTTGCCGGTCATGCGTCCGCGCTGCTGCTTGCGGTACTTCACTTTCTTTGGCATCAACATAACGAATTTCCCTGTAGAGACGCTGCTTGCTGCGTCTTGGAGACGTTGTCACCAACGTCCCTGCTTCTAAAATGCCCCTACCGGATGCTGCGCCGGCTGGGTTTCGCGGCGCTTCACCGAAAGAATCTCGCCGCGATAGACCCAGACTTTGACACCGATCACGCCATAGGTCGTTCTGGCTTCGGTGAAGCCGTAGTCGATATCGGCACGCAGGGTGTGCAGCGGCAAACGTCCCTGCAGATACCACTCCGAGCGCGCGATTTCGTTTCCATTCAAACGTCCGCTGACCCGAACCTTAATGCCTTTGCAGCCGAAGCGCAGCGCCGAATCCACCGCCTTGCGCATGGCGCGGCGGAAACCCACGCGCTTCTCCAGTTGCAGAGCGATCGATTCCGACACCAGCTGCGCATCCAGTTCCGGCTTGTGCACTTCCTGAATGTCGATATAGACCTCGCGCCCGGCGCGCTTCTGCACGTCCTGCTTCAGCTTATCGATCTCAGCGCCCTTGCGCCCGATGATGATTCCCGGGCGGGCAGTCTTGATGATGACGCGCAGCTTGTTCCCGGGACGTTCGATTTCAATCGAACTCACTCCCGCCGACTTGAGCTTTTCCTTAAGTTCTTTCCTCAGGTTCACGTCTTCGAGCAACAGCTTGTCATAATCCCGCTCGACAAACCACCGCGACTTCCACGGCTTGGTGTAACCGAGTCTGAATCCGTATGGATGAACTTTCTGTCCCATCGTGTCTCCTAGTCCCTGGCTGCTAGCGACTGACCGTCTTCTTCTTGCCGGCCGTCTTTTTCTTCGCGATTGCCTTCTTGCCCGCCGTCTTCTTTGCCGGCGCCTTAGCGGCCGCCGTCTCGTCCCCTACCACGGTCGCGAGAGCTTCCTTGCCGTCCTTGCCGCGCTCCGCCAGCGCGATCTCGATGTGCGCGATACGGCGGACGTACCGGAACGCGCGTCCCATCGGAGCCGGACGAATGCGCTTCATCCGCGGCCCGTCATTGGCGATGGCGCGCTTCACATACAAGTTGTCCACGTCAACGTCCGTGCCCTTCTCTGAGTTCAGATAGTTCACGTTCTCCACCGCCGAACGCAGCAGCTTCTCCACCACCGGCGCCACGCGCTTCTTGGTAAAGGCCAGCGTGTTGAGCGCATCCTCGACGCGGCGGCCCTTGATCAGGTCCAGCACCAGCCGCGCCTTCTGCGGCGAGACGCGCATGAAACGGGCTTCAGCTCGAAATTCCATATCCTTCTCTCTTCAGTCCTGCGGTCATGCCTTGGGCGGCGCTGCAGGCGTCGCCGGTGATGCCGGAGCCGCGGGCGATGGAGCTCCCGGACCGCCGGGTACTCCTGCCGGCTTGGCCGCCACTTCGGTTGCAGCCCTCATCGAGTGTCCCTTGAACTGGCGGGTAAAGCTGAACTCGCCCAGCTTGTGCCCTACCATGTTTTCGGTGACGTACACCGGAATGAATTTCTTCCCGTTGTGCACCGCAATCGTGTGCCCAACGAATTCCGGGATGATGGTCGAGCGCCGCGACCAGGTCCGCAGCACCTTTTTCTCGTTGCGTGCGTTCATGCCTTCTACCCGCGTTTGCAGGTAGGTATCGACGAACGGACCCTTTTTTGTTGAACGTGCCATAAATTCAGCTTCTAGCTGTCAGCTCCTAGCTTTTCGCTCAAAACCTTGTCATTCCGAACCGCTTTAGCGGTGAGGAATCTGCTTTGCCTAACGACTAACGACCAATGACCAATGACTCTACTTGCTGCGCCGATTCACGATAAACGCATCCGTCCGCTTGTTGTTCCGCGTCTTGTAGCCGCGGGTCGGCTGGCCCCAGGGTGTTACCGGATGACGTCCTCCGGAAGTCTTGCCTTCACCGCCGCCATGCGGATGGTCGACCGGGTTCATCGAAACCCCGCGGTTATGCGGACGCTTGCCCAGCCACCGCGTGCGTCCCGCTTTGCCGATGGTGATGTTTTCGTGATCCGTGTTCCCCACCTGGCCAATCGTTGCCATGCAATCCTGCGCAACTTTGCGGGTTTCGCCGGAGGGCAACTTCACCAGGGCGTAATCGCCTTCCTTGGCCACCAACTGCGCTGCGCCCCCCGCCGAGCGTACCATTTGCGCGCCTTTTCCCGGCTTCAGTTCCAGATTGTGGATCGTTGTTCCCGGCGGAATGTTGCGCAATGGCAATGCATTGCCCACCAGAATGTCAGCGTCCGGCCCGCTCACCACCTTCTGTCCCACCTTGAGGCCATCCGGCTGCAGAATGTAACGCTTCTCACCGTCCGCATAGCTCAGCAAGGCGATGCGCGCGGAACGGTTGGGATCGTACTCGATGGTGCTTACCGTCGCCGGAATGCCAATCTTGTCGCGCTTGAAATCGATGATTCGCAGCTTGCGCTTGTGCCCGCCGCCGCGAAACCGCATAGTGGTGTCGCCAGAATTGCGGCGGCCGCCGGTGCGCTGTTTCGGTTCGAGCAGAAGCTTGTACGGCTTGGTCGAGGTGATATCGTCATTCACCATCGTGGTGCGATACCGCAGCGTCTGCGTTGTCGGTCTATAAGTCTTGATTGCCATAAAATCAGCTCTTAGCTACTAGCTCTTGGCTGTTAGCTCTTTCCTGCGGGAATCGTCGTCCAGGATCGCCGAGCACGGACTCCTGACTACCGACTCCTAACTACCAGCTACAAATTCTCTGCGTACTCCGGCATCTTCTCGCCAGACTTCAGCCGCACATACGCCTTCTTCCAATCCGGACGGTGGCCGGCAAACCTTCCCCGCCGCCGCTCTTTTCCCGGATAGGTCGCGGTGCGCACCGAATGCACCTTAACCTTGAAAATGCTCTGCACCGCTTCCTTGATCTCCGTCTTGGTTGCCTTGGGAGCCACCTGAAACACGAGGGTGTTCTGATTCTCCTTGATGGCAAGCCCTTTTTCCGTAATCACCGGCCGCCGCAGAATTTGATATGCGGATTTCATCAGGCCACCTCCGCCGCTTTATCATGCCGCGCCCGGCGCCGAGGAGCCCGCGTCGCCTTCTTGGGCGCCTTGCCCTCATCCGAGACACGCTGCCGCGCCGAGACCGAGTTCTTCAGCGAAGCCTGAAGCTTCTCGATGGCCGGCTGCGAAAAAATAGCCCGGTCGTACCGCAGCAGGTGATAGGGATGCACATCACTGCCACTGATCAACTCAATTCCAGCGATGTTCCGCGCACTCAGCTCCAGGTTCCGGTTCTGGTGCTTTGGAGCTTCCACCAGCAGAGCGGTCCCATCGACCTTCAACGCATCCAGCGCCTCGCGGAATGCTTTCGTCTTCACTTCCTTCAGTTCAAACGTATTCACCACGATCAGCTTCCCATCGGCGAACTTGGCCGCCAGCGCGGAGCGCAACGCTCCCAGCAGCTTCTTTCGCGGGAAACTGTAGTCATAGGAGCGCGGTTGCGGACCATGCACCGTGCCGCCGTGCCGCCAAAGCGGCGAGCGAATCGAGCCGATACGGGCGCGTCCGGTGCCCTTCTGTTTCCACAGTTTCTTTCCGGAGCCGGACACCCGCCAGCGGTTCTTGGTGGCGTGAGTTCCGGCGTGCTGACCGGCGCGGTAGTGCTTCACCGCTTCCCACAGCAGGTCCTCGTTCACCGCCCCGAAAACCTCGTCGGCCAGTTCGAGCGTCCCGACCTTAGCCCCGCTCAGATTGTGAATGTCAATCGTTGCCATACCAGTTTTTCCCTAGCTACTAGCCCTAGCTACCAGCTACTACTTAACCCTTCTTGGCTGCCCGCTTCGCCGCCTTCAACGGGTCAACCGTCGCAGCGCCGGCAAATCCGCGACGCTCTCTCGGCGGCTTCTTTGCTTTCGTGATCACTAAATATCCGCCATTCGGACCCGGCACACTGCCTTCCACCACCAGCAGGTTGTCTTCCTTGTCCACGCCCAGCACCCGCAGATTACGCACGGTCACACGGTCCGTCCCCATGTGGCCCGACATGCGCATCCCCTTGAACACTCGTGAGGGAAATGCCGACGATCCGATCGAACCGGTAATCTGAAACATCGATCCGTGGGACTTGGGTCCGCCCCGGAAATGATGCCGCTTCACCACGCCCGCAAATCCCCGGCCCTTACTGACTCCGACAATGTCGACGAACTTCTCGCCATCAAAAATGTCGACCAGCACGCGTCCACCCGCCTTGACCGCGCCGTCGCCATTGATAGTCGTGCCATCGTCTTCCAGCGGCACCTCGCGAATGAACTTCACCGGCGGCAGGTTGTGCTTAGCCAGATGTCCCTTCATGGGCTTGGTCAGCCGCGACTCTTTCACAAACTCGATCAGGCCGATTTGCGCCGATTCGTACCCGTCCTTCACCTGGCCCTTGTGCTGCGTAATCACACACGGCCCCGCCTGCAGCACGGTCGCCGGATGCACTTCGCCCCGGTCGTCGAACAACTGCGTCATGCCGACCTTCTTGCCCAGAATTCCTGCGACCTTTGCCATTTCCTTCTCCGTTCCCAGCTTGGCCTTTAGCTATTGGCTGGGGAGCGTCAGACTCACGTCCTAGCTCTTTGTGTCGTCCCTAAAGGGACTCCTTCAAACTCGCCATGCCTCCCCAGGGCTTACGCCCTGGGCTAAACTTTTCCGCCCCTTCGGGGCTGCACCAGGCGTTGCTCCATCGTTCTTGCCAACGACCACCGACGGATGACCAACGACTACTTATGTTCCTTCCCGAACGCTTTGATCTCCACGTCCACACCCGCCGGCAGATCAAGTTTCATCAGCGCGTCCACTGTCTGCTGCGTCGGCTCGAGAATATCGAGCAGGCGCTTGTGCGTCCGAATCTCAAATTGCTCGCGCGACTTCTTGTCCACGTGCGGCGAACGCAGCACGCAGTACTTGTTCTTCATCGTGGGCAACGGAATCGGGCCCGCAATCTGCGCGCCAGTGCGCTTGGCGGTTTCGACGATCTCTCCCGTCGATTGGTCAAGGACGCGGTAGTCGTACGCCTTTAACCGGATGCGAATTCTCTCTTTTCCAATCACTTTGAGGATCTCTCTAACCCCTCCCGGCTAACCCGGAAGGAAAGATCTTGCGGCATGCTGCAAGCCGCTGAAAACAGCTCCTAACTCTTTAGCTCAAAATCCGTTGCGCCATTGCTTTTGCGAACGACGAACGACCAACGACGCACGACGTTCTTTTCTACTGAATAATCTCGCTGATCGTTCCCGCGCCCACCGTGTGCCCGCCTTCGCGGATGGCGAATCGCAATCCCTTCTCCATCGCCACCGGCGTGATCAACTCAATCACCAGACTCACGTTGTCTCCCGGCATCACCATCTCCGTACCCGCCGGCATTTCCGCCACTCCCGTCACGTCCGTCGTGCGCAGGTAAAACTGCGGCCGGTATCCCTTGAAAAACGGCGTGTGCCGTCCGCCTTCTTCCTTCGTCAGGATGTACACTTCCGCCTTGAACTTGGTGTGCGGCGTAATCGATCCTGGCTTCGCCAGCACCATGCCGCGCTCCACATCTTCTTTCCCGATGCCGCGCAGCAGCAAGCCAGCGTTGTCTCCCGCCATGCCTTCGTCCAGCTGCTTCTTGAACATTTCGACGCCGGTCACCACCGTCTTGCGGGTCTCGCGGAAACCCACAATCTCCACTTCCTCGCCTACCTTGATCTTGCCGCGCTCGATTCGACCCGTCACCACCGTACCCCGCCCCGAGATCGAAAAAATATCTTCGATCGGCATCAGAAACGGCTTGTCCAGTTCGCGCGCCGGCTGCGGCACACTCTTGTCCACCGCCTCCATCAGCGCGTCCACCTGCTTCTCCCACTTCTCTTCCCCGTTCAACGCGCCCAGCGCCGACAACCGGATCACCGGCACGTCATCGCCCGGGAACTGATAGCCCTTCAGCAACTCGCGTACTTCCAGTTCCACCAGGTCGAGCAACTCAGGATCATCCACCGCGTCGCACTTGTTCAGGGCAACCACTATGTAGGGAACCCCCACCTGCCGCGCCAAGAGCACGTGCTCGCGGGTCTGCGGCATCGGACCATCGGTCGCCGCCACCACCAGAATCGCGCCATCCATCTGCGCCGCGCCCGTAATCATGTTCTTGATGTAGTCGGCGTGGCCCGGGCAATCCACGTGCGCGTAGTGCCGGTTCGCCGTCTCATACTCCACGTGCGCCGTCGCAATCGTAATTCCGCGCGCCTTCTCTTCCGGCGCGTTGTCGATCGAATCAAACGAGCGGAACACGATCTTCGGGTTATGCTTCTGCAACACTTTGGTGATGGCCGCCGTCAGCGTGGTCTTGCCATGATCAATGTGACCAATCGTCCCCACGTTGCAATGCGGCTTATTGCGCTCAAATTTTTCCTTCGCCATTTCCGTTTTCCTCTTGTAACGCCGGCGTCCTGCCGGCTGTCTCGCGGGCATCCTGCCCGCGCTTCATTGCAACCCCTATTTTGCCGTCCCCTGCACCCGGGCGATGATTTCCTCCGCCACCGAGCGCGGGGCCTCCTCATAACGCGCGAAGTGCATGGAGTACTCGGCGCGTCCCTGGGTGCTGGAACGCATATGAGTCGCGTAACCAAACATCTCCGCCAGCGGCACAATCGCCTTGATCACCTGCGAGCCGGCGCGGTGCTCCATACCCTCGATGCGCCCGCGGCGCGAGCTCAGATCGCCCATAATCGCTCCGGCAAAATCCTCCGGCGTAACGACCTCGACCGCCATCACTGGCTCCAGCAGCACTGGCGATGCCCGGCGAGCCGCTTCCTTGAACGCCATCGATCCCGCGATCTTGAAGGCCATTTCATTCGAGTCGACTTCGTGATAGCTACCGTCGTAGAGTTCAACCTTCACGTCGACCATCGGATAGCCCGCCATCACGCCGCCTTCGAGCGCTTCCTGGATGCCTTGATCGACCGGCTTGATGTATTCCTTGGGGACCACGCCGCCCACGATGTCATTGACGAATTCGTAGCCCTTGCCCGCTTCCTGGGGCTCAATGCGGATTTTCACGTGCCCGTACTGGCCGCGGCCGCCGGTCTGGCGGATATACTTGCCTTCCGCCTCCGCCTTCTTGCGGATGGTTTCGCGATACGCCACCTGCGGCTTGCCAACGTTGGCTTCCACTTTGTACTCACGCATCATGCGGTCCACGATGATTTCCAGATGCAACTCGCCCATGCCGCTGATGATCGTCTGTCCGCTGTCCGGATCAGTGTGAACCTTAAAGGTCGGGTCTTCCTGCGCCAGCTTGGCCAGCGCCATGCCCATCTTTTCCTGGTCCGCTTTGGTCTTCGGCTCGACCGCGACGGAAATCACCGGGACCGCGAATTCGATGGACTCAAGCAATACCGGGTGCTGCTCATTGCAGATGGTGTCACCGGTGCCAACGTTCTTCAGTCCCACCACGGCGCAGATGTCACCGGCGAGAATTTCACTGATGTCTTCCCGCTTGTTGGCATGCATTTTCAACAGACGGCCAATGCGTTCGTGCCTTTGGGTCCGGGCATTCATCACCGACTCACCCGACTTGAGCTGCCCGGAGTACACGCGGATAAACGTCAACTGGCCGACAAACGGGTCGGCCATGATCTTGAATGCCAGCGCCGAAAAAGGCTCGTTGTCGGATGCCTTGCGAGTCACCGATTCTCCCGGCTTGTCCGGGTTCACGCCGTGCACCGCGCCGGCATCTAAGGGAGACGGCAGGTAGTCCACCACCGCGTCCAGCAATGGCTGTACACCTTTGTTCTTGAACGCCGTTCCGACGACCACCGGGAACAGCTTTAGTCCGATCGTGGATTTGCGCAACGACGCCCGTAGCTCCTCGGCGGTAATCTTCTCGCCTTCAAGAAACTTATGGAGCATGTCGTCATCATTTTCGGCGACCGTCTCCACCAGTTGGGCATGAAACGCCTCGGCCTTCTTCCTGAGTTCCGCGGGAATCTCTTCGGTGTGATACTCGGCGCCGATGGTCTCATCCTTCCACACAATGGCGTTCATGTTGATCAGATCGACGACGCCCTTGAACTTGTCTTCCTGGCCGATGGGAATCTGAATTGCGACGGGCTTGGCGTTGAGGCGTTTGCGGAGAGTGTCGACGGCATGCTCGAAATCAGCACCCATCTTGTCAATCTTGTTGATGAAACAAATTCGCGGAACGCCGTACTTATCGGCTTGCCGCCATACTTTCTCCGATTGCGGCTGCACCCCGTGAACCGCGTCAAATACCGCGACCGCGCCGTCCAGCACGCGCAGGGATCGTTCGACTTCGGCGGTGAAGTCAACGTGCCCGGGAGTGTCGATAATATTGATGCGGACGTCCCGCCAGGTGCAGGTAGTCGCGGCGGAGGTAATCGTGATGCCGCGTTCCTGCTCCTGTTCCATCCAATCCATCGTGGCCGTGCCCTCGTGCACCTCTCCGATGCGGTGCGTCCGTCCCGTATAAAACAGGATGCGCTCCGTCGTAGTGGTCTTGCCGGCATCGATGTGGGCCATGATGCCGATGTTTCTGCAGCGTTCTAATGGAACTGTTCTGGGCACGACGCTCTCTACTCTTCTTTCTGGGGCTCTTTTCTAATTTTGTAATTGTGCAATTGAAAGTCAAAACCGCACCGGGTTTTCAATTGCTCAATTACCCGATTCCACAATCACTCAATGCTTTCTTACCACCGATAGTGCGCGAATGCCTTATTGGCCTCGGCCATACGGTGCACATCTTCCTTCTTTTTGATCGACGCGCCACGATTGTTGGCGGCATCGAGCAACTCGTTGGTCAGCTTGTCGATCATGCCCTTCTCGCCGCGACCCCGCGAGTAGGTAATCAGCCAGCGGATGGCCAGCGAAGTACGCCGGTCCGCATTCACTTCCACCGGAACCTGGTAGTTGGCGCCGCCCACGCGGCGGGTCTTGACTTCCAGCAGCGGCTTCACATTCTCCACCGCCTTGGTGAACAGCTTCAGCGCTTCATCGCCGCCCTTCTCCTGCAGGCGGGTGAGCGACGTATAAACAATGTTCTCGGCGGTGCTCTTCTTGCCGCCCCACATCATCGAGTTGATGAACTTCGTCACCAAGTCCGAACTGTAGACGGCATCGGCTTCCACCGTCCGCTTTCCGATATGTCCTTTTCTAGGCATTTAGCTTTTGGCTCCTACCTTCTAGCTCCTAGCGCCGAGGGCCAACGACCAACGACGAAGGACGAACGGCTATTTGGGTCTCTTCGCGCCGTACTTCGAGCGGCTTTGCTTGCGGCCCGCCACACCCACTGCGTCCAGCGTTCCGCGCACTACGTGATAGCGCACACCCGGCAGGTCCTTCACGCGGCCGCCGCGGATCAGCACAATCGAGTGCTCCTGCAGGTTATGGCCGACTCCCGGAATGTACGTCGTGACTTCAATTCCATTCGTCAGGCGGACACGGGCTACCTTGCGAAGCGCCGAGTTCGGCTTCTTCGGGGTTTGCGTATATACACGGGTGCAGACACCACGCTTTTGCGGGCATCCTTGCAACGCCGGGCTGGCCGTCTTGTACCGCGGCCTGCTGCGTCCTTCTTTCACCAACTGATGGAAGGTAGGCACTCTTTGCTGCTCCTTCGGTGCAAGTGTTTCTCGCACGCAGACACCAAAGCGCGAAATCACGCGCTCAAGTTTTTCCCTGATTTCAGGGGCTGACTGGCTGTCCGCCAGTCATGAATTCCGCCGCAAAAACCGCCGGGCAGAAGATTTTTCCTTACGGACTTAGGCTTCCGACGGTGGCGCCAAGCCCGCTTCTACCGGAGGCGCTCCGTTTCGTCAGCTTTGCCCTGCATAGCCCTTTCACTGGGAAAGGTACGCGCAAGACGTTTCAGCGAGGGCATCTTCAATTCGCCCTGAAGATGGATATCTTTACGGCTCAGCTGCTCTAGGAAGGCCTTTCGCGCACGAACTGCACGCAGCGAAGAAAACCACCGCACACACAGATAAGCCAGAATGAACTCGCGGAACCTTATGAATATAGCAAGTATGTTCCCGAAACGTCAATAGTTTGGTTGTTGACGCCCCTCTGAATCTCATGACGGCCGATCTCCTCACCCTATCGACCACTGGCAGATGCCGCCTAAGCGTCGATTCCGGGCGGAGGAAGCAATGTGCTACCGCCGCCAGCTCTGCATCTCATGGTCTTGGGAACTCCGGATTCGACGCCAGGTTCTGCTCTCCGCGAACTGTGCCGGTTGCCGAAAGCGGAGTCACCTTCTACACTAGAAAATTCCTATTCCCAAGGCAGGCTCGCCCCTTGCAAAGCCCTGTGGGCGCGGAGGATGAATGCGCAAGTTCGGTTCTGTCGGGTTCGCGGTGCTAGGGCTGGCCTGGCTTGCTGGCATCACAGGTTGCGGCAGCGGTAGTCCGGTTTCCACCACTACTTATCCGGTTCCGGCGTCTATCAGCCTGAACCCAACCCCGACGGCTTCCATGGAGATTGGCACTACCCTTTCTTTCACCGCCGTAGCGACCAACTCCGCCGGGGCGCAGGTCACCGAGCCAATCAACTACCAGTCGAGCAATCCGGCGGTTGTGACCATCGCGGCCAATGGCCAGGCTTGCGCCGGCAGTTGGGACTCGCTCGCCACCCCGCAGATTTGCACCCCCGGCCGGGTTGGAGCCGCGCAAGTCAGCGCGACTGCCCAGGGAGTCACCAGCCCCACTGCGACCGTGTATGTACACGCGCACATCGATGACCTTACCCTTCAGCCGGCGCCGAACCAGAACATCCTCCCTTGCCTCTCCGCGAACCCGGCACTGAATCAAACTCTGATTTACGAAGGTCACGCCTTCAGCCGGGGCATTGACATCACCCCTACGGTCGGCCAATTCACCTTTGCCGCCGAAAATGCGACCGTTGCGAAGCTCAGCAATACGGCTCCCGGCCTGGCGAATATGCTGAATGGAGTCTCCCTGACTCAGGTACAGATTACCGCCGGCATTCCCGGGATCACCCCGCTGTATGTGACCGCCGGCAACACCATCAGCTCTCCGGTGTCTTACACCACCTGTCCAGTCCAGTCGATCACGCTTACCGTGAGTTCTTCCACCACATCGACGCAACAGATTACGCCCACCGTAACCGACACCCTGGGAAACCAGCTACTCAATCCGCCTCTGACTTACAGTTCTTCAAACCCCGCTTCGGTCACGGTGAACAGCAGTGGCTCGGTTTCCGAAACTACGGGAACAGGAGGTGCGGCCACCATTATTGGCTCCTGCACTCCGCCCACCTGCAACGTTGGGTTCTCGCCGTCGCTTCCGACTTATCCGCAAAACGTCGTCACCGAGGAGGTCAACAGCGGCACCACCGCTCCATCCGGCACGGTTTATGTCACCAGCACGGGCTGTGCGGGCATCGATGCCTGTTTCACGGGAGTTGTGCCCATCGCCTATCCCTCAAACACTGTGGCGACGGGTCCCGTGTTGTCGGCCGCGCCCAATTCGCTGGTGATTAACGGACAGGGAACACAAGCCTACCTGGGAACAAAGTCCGGTATCCTCTCAGGCGGCCCGGGCCTGATCATCCTTGGTTTTACCGGAACTGCGGCAAGCGTTACTCAGGTCCCGGCGGCTCCCGGCAAAGCTCTGGCCGCGTCTCCAGACGGAACCAAGGTCATCGTTTCGGATACGGTCAACAACCCGAATCAGGTATACATCGTCGACACCTCAAACTCTCAGTCGACCGTCACCGCATATCCCATCAGCGGCGCGACCGCTGCAAGTTTCTCCCCGGATAGCCTCAAAGCTTTCATCCTGGCAGGCAGCACGTTGTATATCTATTCCAAAGTGGATGCGCTGAAGACCATCGCGCTGGGTGCGCCTGCCACCGATGTTGCCTTCCTGACCGAAGGTGCATTCGCCTACCTGGCGGGCGGGTCGGTTACAGGATCGACACCGAACGTGGCCACGGTGTACCGAACTTGCGACGACGGCAAAGCCGACACGGTGAGTGGGGCCGCGGTTCCGGCTCTCATTCGCGCCTTGCCAGACGCCACGAAAATGGTGGCATTAGCCCCGCCCAACGTGGAGATTATCGGGGTAACGGCCAGCCCCGTCGGCTGTACGCCCGCCGTCAGCGACGTGCTTTTGTCCTCCTACAATCTCGGCCAAGGCGACTTCAGCCAATCTCTGAAGCAGTTCATCCTCTCCGAAGACGGCACGACGACATACATTGTGAGTTCATCTCTGAGCAGCATTCTGGTGTTCAACACCAGCGCCCTGACTTCCGGTTCCATTGCTCTCCAGGGAAATGTCTACCCCGTTCAAGCTACGCTCACGCCAGACGGCGGGCATCTCTATGTCGCCGCCAGCGACGGCAACGTGCACGTGCTCGATACAAATCTGGCCGCCGACGTGCTGCAGATCACCTTCCCCCAGAACTTCTGCTTGACCTCCGCGGGCCAGCCGGAGCCGTTCCCCTGCAAACCCGACCTGATCGCGGTGAAGCCCTGAGGGACGAAGTTGGAGCCTTATTTCTTACGCTTTTTCCAGGTCGCGTCCCGCGCTATCCAGCACCCCATTGATGAACTGCACCGACTCGGGACTGGAAAACCTGCGAGCGATCTCCAGAGCTTCATTGATCACCACCGCACGCGGCGTCGTTGGGAAGCCCATCATCTCCGCGACCGCGGCCCGCAGCAGGTTGCGATCCACGGCGGCCATGCGGTCCATGCGCCAGTGCTCGGCATGGCGCTCGATGAGCGCGTCCACATCCGCGGAACGGTCCGTCGCCACCCGAAACAGCTCCTCGGCAAATCCCCGCACCTCCTCCGGTGCGGAATTGTGTTCGCTCCAGAACGTTCGCCGCACCTGCTCAGGAGTCTGCTTTCCCATGTCAGCCTGAAAAAGCATTTGCAACACGAGTTCGCGAGATTTTCTTCTGGTGCCCATAGAGTCAGTAGCTAGTAGTCAGTGTACTGTAGGTTGCTACCGCCGTTTGCGCTTTCGAGCCGAAGGTCGGCCCTTCCTGGTTTTGTCATTCCGAGCAGAGCGAGGAATCTGCTCTTCGCTGAATGCTGACGGCTGAGAGCTGACAGCTCTCTTGGACTTCCGGACTCCGGACTCCTGACTCCTGACAACTTTCTTCAGATTCGCCATCTCCACCGCCGCCAGTGCCGCTTCGAATCCTTTGTTTCCCATCTTCAGCCCGGCACGGTCGATCGCTTGCTCCAGGGTGTCGCACGTCAACACGCCAAACGCGTGCGGAACGCCCGTCTCCTGCGCCGACTGCCCGATCCCTCGCGTGACTTCGTTGACGATCACGTCGTAGTGGGCGGTGTCCCCGCGCAGCAGGCAACCCAGACAAATAAGGGCATCGTAATTTTTCGTTTCAGCCAGAGTACGGGCGGCGGATGGAATCTCAAAGCTGCCGGGCACGCGAACCACCCGAATCTCTTTCTCTGTGGCGCCCGTCCGGCGAAGACCGTCCAGCGCGCCCGCCAGCAGCCGTTCCGTGATAAACGCGTTAAACCGGCTTACCACAATCGCGAACCGCTTGCCCTTCGCGTCGAGTCCACCTTCGGTTGCCACCGTTGGCGGCTCCGGTTCGCCGTGGACGGTCACCACAATTTCTCCCGGCAGTTCGAGAGAGAAACTGCGGCGTCCCGAGGCCGAGCTTGCATCCGCCAGCACTTTGAACTTCATCTTCTGCGCAATCGCGAACACATCCTCTGGATTGGTTACTTCCAGCACCACCAGCCGCGCAACATCCTTCAGCCGGTCGATCACTTCGGGCGCATACTTTTGCGGGAGCGTGTTCACGCTCAGCAGGCCCAGCGGCGCCGACAAGACCGCTGACCGGTCCGCGCTCTGATCGGTCGCCACTCGCCCAAAGCCAATCGCCCCGAAGAACTCGACCAGTCTGCGGAAGTCCTTCGCTTTCGTCGTGTAGCGGCCGATATGGATGGATTTCAGCATGAGAACAATGTCACCACAGAGCCAGAGACCCAGAGAGATTAAGCATCGAAATTGGCGCTTTTCTTAGTCCATTCTTCTCTGCGCCTCTGTGTCTCTGTGGTGAACTCGCCTTGATCCGCGCGAATCCGTGAAAATCCGTGGCCACGCTTTACCGCCCTTTGAACTGAGCCGGACGTTTCTCCAGAAACGCCGCCGTGCCTTCCTTCTTGTCTTCCGTCGCGCAGCAGACGCCAAACAATGTGGCCTCCAGATACAAGCCTTCCGCCAGAGTCATCTCCATGCCTTTATTCACGGCTTCCATCGCGTACTGCACGGCGAGCGGAGCGTTGGCGATGATCTTCTGGGCGATGGCTTCGGCGCGTGGAATCAAGTCAGCCGCCGCAACCACCTCGTTCACCAGGCCAATCCGATGCGCTTCTTGTGCGGTGATCATCTCCCCGGCCAGCAGGATCTGCAGGGCAACGCCCTTGCCCACCAGACGCGGCAGTCGCTGTGTTCCGCCGTATCCCGGCATAATGCCCAGCTTTACCTCGGGCTGCCCGAGCTTGGCGTTTTCGCTGGCCAGGCGGAACGTGCAGGCCATGGCGATTTCGCATCCGCCGCCCAGCGCGAAGCCGTTTATGCAGGCGATCACCGGCTTTCCCAGGTTTTCAATCAAATCGAGAACCGATTGTCCCTTGTGGGTGTATTCCTTGCCGCTGACCGCATCATGCTTGGCGAGTTCGCCGATATCAGCGCCGGCGATAAACGCTTTTTCGCCCGAACCGGTCAGGATAGCAACGCGGATCGACGCGTCGCTCTTGATGTCGGTAAAGGCCCCGCGCAGCTCTTCCATGGTGGCCATGTTCAGCGCGTTGAGCACTTTCGGCCGGTTGACGGTGACGTAAGCAATGGAGTTCTTCTTTTCGATGAGTATGTTTTCGTAGTTCATAAATTTAAGATTGTTGCCAATAGGCGCCGATCAAAATGACCCTACTCAGCTAATTCAAACGCTATCAGCCCGACTTTGCCATCAGAAAAGGCATGATCTCGGCAACGTACCTTGGCATGAGGAGGAAAACCCCAATGCTCGTCCCCGGGCTCGTCATCCACCGTAATCTCATAAACGTCTTTCGACAGACGCTCCGCGTGGACCGGACGCCAGCAATCAGCGTCTCCTTCTTGCAGCGGAATGTAAATGACATCGCTCATGGCCAGTCGGGTATTTTATCACCCGTTCGCACTCAGGTTCACTGGACGGTACGCCACTGCTCTGCCGAAAACTCGATCTGCTATAATTGTATAGCAGGAGGAGATAACATGCTGGCTATACGCCTTCCGGAGAAAATCGAAAAGCGGCTCGACCGTCTGGCAAAGCGCACCGGCCGTACCAAGACATACTACGCCCGCGAAGCGATCGTACAGCATCTCGATGAACTGGAGGACATTTACATTGCCGAAAAGCGTCTTGAAGCAATACGCGCGGGCCGCACCCGGACCCCTCGAAAATGACCGGCTCGTAGTACTGGTTCTCCGCATCGGCCACCGCCGAGAGATCTATAAGCGGCAATAGCCTAAGTTGCCGCGGATCATCGCAGATTATGAATCCGTGTTCATCCGTGCAAATCCGTGGCCAGGAATTTACAGCTTATTCGCCTTCGGATTATTCGGGTCCGAATAATCGTAGAACCCTTTGCCCGTCTTCCGCCCATACCAGCCTGCCATCACCAGCCGCTTCAGCAGCGGCGGCGAAGCAAATCGGCGTTCCTTGAACTCGTCATACATCACGTGGGTGATGTAGTAAGTCGTGTCCAGGCCGACGAAATCGAGTAGGGTAAACGGTCCCATCGGATATCCGCAGCCCAGCTTCATCGCGTTGTCGATGTCCTCGATCGATCCCACGCCTTCTTCGTAGGCGCGGATGGCATCCAGTAGATACGGCACCAGCAGCCGGTTCACGATGAATCCCGTCTTATCGCTGGTGCGGACAGGGACCTTGCCCACCTTCTTGCCAAACTCGTAAGCGGTGTCGTAGACATCGTCGGCAGTCGCAATCGTCCGCACAACTTCGACCAGCTTCATCAGCGGCACTGGATTAAAAAAGTGCAGCCCGATAAAACGCTCCGGACGCTTCGTAGCCGTCATCAGCTCGGTAATCGAGATGGACGAAGTGTTCGAGGCAAAAATCGCGTCTTTCTTCACGATGCCGTCGAGCGCCGCGTACATCTTTTTCTTTTCTTCGACATTTTCAATCACCGCTTCGACGACGATGTCGCAGCCCGCAAGGTCCTGCATGTTGGTCGTACCCTTGAGCCGCGCGCGGATGGCATCTTTCTGCTCTGCCGTGATACCGCCTTTTTCGACCGGCCGCTCCGCAAACTTGGCCAACGACTTTTCGATCCCGGCAAAGCCCTTATCGAGAAATTTCTGCTCAACTTCAAGCACCGTCACATCAAACCCAGCCATCGCGCTCACCTGCGCGATGCCCGATCCCATCAGCCCACAACCGAGTACTCCGACTTTCTTAATCTGCATATGATTTCCTTTTTCTAAAGGCAAATTCACGAGGTCTAAGCCGATCTTCTTGTCATCAAGCGGGCAATCGCCCATATGACCAGCCAATACAAAATGATGTTCATGATCGCCCCGGCAATCGTCGCCGCCGTAGCATGCCAGCCAGCGCACGCCGGAGCGTAAGGTTGATTGCCCGGATCAAACGCCTCACAGACGAGAAATGCAGGGTACAAACCCGGCACCAGCCCGAACCCTAACACGCCCCACATCGCAAGAAATAGGGCATTCACCGCCAGAGAGATCAGCAATGATTTGATTCGCCATGACATCGAGATCTCGCAGGACGATCGATGGTGAAATCAGTTCAAGCTCTCCACAATCATCGCAATCCCTTGCCCGCCGCCAATGCACGCCGTCGCCAGGCCGTATTTTTTCTTCCTGCGATGCAGTTCGTAGAGCAGCGTAATCACCAGCCGCGTGCCGCTCGCGCCCAGCGGATGCCCCAGTGCAATTGCGCCGCCGTTGGCGTTGACTTTCTCCCGATCCAGCCCCAGCTCTTTCTCCACCGCCAGATATTGCGCCGCAAACGCTTCATTCACTTCAATCAGGTCGATGTAGTCCAGCGTCAGCCCAGCTTTTTGCAGCGCGATCTTGGTTGCCGGCACCGGCCCTCGGCCCATCAGCTTCGGCTCGACTCCCGCAATGCCCCAGCTCACCACGCGCCCCATCGGCTTCAAGCTGCGCTTGGTCGCTTCCTCCAGCGACATGATGACCACAGCAGCGCCGCCATCCACAATTCCGCTGGCATTCCCCGCCGTGACCGAGCCGTTTTTCCCAAACGCCGGCTTCAATTTAGCCAAACCTTCCATCGTGGTTTGCGGCCGCCGATGATCATCCTCGGTGAACATCTCGCCACTCAACTCGCCTTTACGATCCTTGAGCGGCACCGGAACCAACTCCTGCTGCAGACGTCCTTCCTTATATGCGACATCCGCGCATTGCTGTGAGCGCAGCGCGAATTCATCCTGCGCCTGTCGCGTGATGCCCTGCTGCTCGCCATAAAGCTCCGCGGTGTTGGCCATGTACAGCCCGCAATAGGTATCGAGCAGCGCTACCATCAGCGAGTCTTCGAGCTTACCGCCGGGAGCAAGCGTGAAGCCATCGCGTCCACGGATCACGAACGGCGCCTGCGACATGGCCTCCATGCCGCCCGCGAGCACGACGTTGGCCTCGCCCAACTGGACCATCTGCGCCGCATTCACAATCGCCTGCATGCCCGAGCCGCATAGCCGGTTCACGGTAAGCGCAGGCGTCTCGATCGGCAGCCCTGCCCGCAGTCCCACGTGGCGTGCGCCGTAAAGCGCGTCGCCGGAAGTCTGCTGCGCATTGCCGAACACCGCATGATCGACTTCCTTGGGATCCACTCCAGCGCGCTCCAGCGCGCCTTTGGCAGCCACCGCTCCTAACTCTTGTGCCGTAAAGTCCTTCAACTTGCCGCAATAACGGCCGAAGGGCGTGCGTGCGCCGCTTATGATTGCAATATCGCCTGGCTTCAACATGAGTTTCCTGGGATGAGGAATTGAATCACTAAATCATTGAGCCTTGAAACAGTGAACTAATGATTCAATCACCCAATGATTCAATGAGTCAATGATTGGGTGTCTTAGGCCACGGCTGCGGCCGCGATGGATGCTTCTAATACAATAATTTTCCCCGGGCCTTGTCCGACGGAAGAATGCAGCGCCTGCTCGGCCCGATTGATCACTTCCGTGACGATATCCACGGGATCGTACTCGGTTCGCAGCACTGCCTGTGCCAGACCGGCATTGAAACGCAGGGATTCGGCGCCCTCGGGCAGTTTCACTTGCGCCAGCAACTTCTGCAGTTTCTCCGCCGCCATCACTCCTTCGCGTGCGGCAGTTTCGCCGAGCACGATGGCAATGGTCGCCGTCTCATAGCGAAACGCCAAATCATTTTGCCGGATGTTGCCGGCGAACAACTGTCCGATCTGCTGCATGGTGGATTCCAGCCCGGATTCGCCAAGCTCTTTCAGCATGGCTGCCTTTTCTCCAAACCGCATGAGCAGCACAGTCAGCGCCGTGCTCTGCTGCAGGTTCCGTTTGGTTTCAGCCATCAACAGGTCGAGATATGAAGCGCGTTTCAACAATCCGGAGCGCTCATCGGTGACCGAAAGATTCTTGACCAGTTGCCGCAGGCCCGCATTGTTGATGGCGATTACGATCTGGTCACTGATCGTCTTCAGCACCACGGCGTCGTTCGGGTTCCAGGTCCGCACCGTGTTGTGCATCAGCAGCAGGATTCCGGCCTGTTCCGGACCGTCCGTCATCGGCACAGCCAGCAACGAGAACGCGGACATCTGCCCCAGTAACTCGCGAACACTCTGCAACTCCGCTGCGGCCTGCGTGTCGGCGACCGCCAGAGTTCCGCGAGTCATGGCAACCTCGTGAACCGCAGCGACCACCTTTTCCAGCGGGTCTGAGCCGACAGGCTGATAGTCCTCGCTGCAGTACTGCTTCAGGTTTGTGGTTCGTGACTCCGGCTTGCGCATGGCAACGATGCAGCGGGTCACCTGCCACTGGGCGGCGATTTCCCGGCATGCTGTTGCCAGAACGGCTTCGGCATTCCCCTGCCGGTACAGCTTGCGCGTGATCTCCGCGACCTTGGTGAAACTGCTTACGTCCGTGGCCTGAGGTTGGAGCGGAGCCGCGATGCCAGCCTGCGTGCCTGGCGTGGAAACCGCAGCCGTCGACGAAGCCGGCGCCTGCGGAGACGCACCTGAGTACTGAGGCAAAACCCCGGCTGTCAGATACAACTGCTGCAGCGCGGGATTCCGTTCTTCTTCATGAGGAAAAAGTTCCTGGATGCGTTGCAGGCGCTCAATCGCCTTCGACCGCATTCCGTACTGTACAAGAATTTCCGCCTGCAACATCAAGTCCTGCAGCGCCGCCGCTCCCAGCATGGTGTCGGCATTGCGCACCGGCGCGGTCGTCGACTCCGACATGCTCGAGAATCGCGACGAAACCACCTTGAACCGGTTCTCGTCGATCTTGCCCCGCAGCATTTCCAAACGCTTCTGATGCCCGGTTTCGTAAGCATCGATTTCCGCCGCCCGATCCAGGCAATCGGCCGCTTTCGGATAGTTCCCGGTCTGGTAGTACAGATCGAATAATTGAATCAAGGTTTGACAGTAGTCTGCCTCGCGGTTCGAGGCGTTGAACTGCTCGCACATGAACTCGAGCATCTCCGCCGACGCCCGGTGCTTCGCCAGAATCTCCTGCATCATGGAAAGGAAGGCCCGGCGATCGCCCCGCCGCCGCTGGAAATCCTCCAACTTCCGCGCCAGCCTCACCGCGTCCTCGTCCTGCATCGCGTCAATGTAGAGAGCGATCAGGTTGGCGATCTCCGGCACGCGTGACGGTGGATTGTCTTCGAAGAGTCCCCAGATCACCGGCTCGGCATCGGTCAGCCGGTTGGTGCTCAGCAACGACTTGGCAAAAATTTCCCGCAGCTCTTCCGGCGCGCCGCCCGCAATGACCTGCGCCTCCAGTACGAAGATTGTGGCGCCGGCTTGCCCTTGTTCCAGCAGGCTCTTACCGTACGCCAGGGTGATTGCCGGGTCGGCGGGATCTTCCGCGTAGGCGCGCTCAATCCATGGCGCAGGCGCACCACCAGACATCTGCGCCAGTTCCGCAACTTTCAGGAAAGCTGCGGCAGCCGCCTTTCCATTGCCCAACGCAGCCGAAAGTTCGCCGAGCCGTATGTGATTCTTTTCGCTGGGATCCAGCGCCAGAATCCGCTCCAGGACTCTCAGCGATTCCTGTTTCCGCCCTTGCTTGGTCACTTCCTGGAAGGCGCTTTCGTAGTTTTCCAGCGCCAGCTTACGATTGGATCGCTCCAACAGTTGTGCGAACCGTATTTTCTGGTCCCAGGTGGGATTTACGAATCGCGCCAATTTCTTATACGTGAGACTGGCGCGAGTGGCATCCCCGGCTTGCACCTGCCGCTCGAACATCTCCCCCAGCAGTTTCACCGCGGGCGGAATCCGTTGCAAAGAAAGGCAAAGATCGGCTGCCATCTGGCAGACCGTTTCATTGTCCGGTTCTGCTGCCAGCACCTGTTGATATTCTTCCAGTGCCTCTGCGGGCTTTCCCTTTTGCAGCAGTTTTTCGGCGCGCTCCACGCGTTTGTTGATCTCGGTCCGGTCCATTCGCTTGCTCGGTTCAGCCATAGATTGAGACAGGGGTACGCGCGGAGTAACCCACAAGAATTCTAGGAGGCTGGTTCCCTCCCAGCAATGAAGTACCCCCTACCGCGATTACCATGGTCACTCAGGCAAGGAACCCTTTGGCAATCACCCACTTTCTGTTAACGTGCCGGAGTGCCCTTGAACAAAAACACAGCGCGGGAACACGGTCTGCGTCATCAACTCAGCGCTGGGCAGATGGCCATGGTCGCGGTCGGCGGATCCATCGGTACCGGGCTCCTGCTCGGCTCTGGAGCCGCCGTCCAGATCGCTGGCCCCGCCGTCATCCTCACCTACGCCATCGGCGCGTTTCTCGCCTGGACCGTCACCTGCGCCTTGGGTGAACTGGCCAGCGTCCACCCCGCCGCCGGATCCTTCGGACTTTATGGAGAGCTTTATCTGCATCCTTGGGCTGGCTTCGTGGCTCGCTACGGATACTGGTACGCGGTTGTGATGGCCGTAGGCGCCGAACTGGTTGCGGCTGCAACCTACTCGCAATACTGGCTGCCTTCCGTTCCTGGCCTCGCCTGGATTGCCCTCTATTCCGCCATTCTGCTTCTTATCAACCTGCGCGCCGTCGGCGATTTCGGACGCTTCGAATACTGGTTCTCTATGGTGAAGGTAGTCACCATCGTCACCTTCGTCCTTGCCGGTGCGTGGCTTCTCTTCGGCGGACGCGCCACTCCTCAATATCAACAGCACGGCGGGTTGTTCCCCAATGGTCCGGTTTCCCCATTGCTCGCAGTCTCCTTCGCCCTGTTCAGCTTTCTGGGCATCGAGATGGTCGCGATTTCCTCTGGTGAGGCGCGAGCCACCAGGGAAATTCCTCGTGCCACCAGGATCGCATTTGCGTTGCTGGCATTTGTGTATTTGGGGGCAACCGCCGTTTTAGTCGGCGTTCTGCCCTGGAACCGCGCTGGGGTTCTCCAAAGCCCGTTTGTGACGGTGTTCGTCGTGGCGAAAATTCCCGCCGCTTCTTCCTTGATGAACTTTGTGGTCTTGACCGCGGCATTGTCCAGCGCCAACGCCAATCTGTATGTTGCGAGCCGAATGTTGTTTTCGCTGGCGCGTGGCGGCTATGCACCGCCTAGCCTCGGGCGGTTGAATGCGGCGGGTTCTCCTCGGATCGCTCTGCTCGTCTCCGCTGGCGCTATTCCCCTGGCTTTCGTGATGGAGCACTGGGCCCAGCAATCCGCGTTTCTCTATATCATCGGCGCTTCTTTGTTGATGGGCATGTTGAGTTGGCTGATTGCGCTGGCTGCCCACATCGCATTTCGCCGCCAGATTTCGCCCGAACAACTGGCTGCCCTCCCCATGCGGGCACCCGGTGGGGCGGTCTTGTCCGCCATTGGCTTCGTTGGAATCACGGGCGCTATCATTTCTACCTGGTGGGTTCCGCAATCCCGCATCACCATCCTCAGCGGACTCCCTGCCCTGATCCTTCTAAGTCTGGGATACCTCTTCGCCCGAAAACGCTGGCTTAGCAGTAGAATTTCCGAATGACCGACGATCTTCTCCGCTACCGCTCCGAGTTCCCCATCCTCGACCACACCACGTATCTCGTCAGCCATTCGCTCGGCGCCATGCCCCGCGGCGTCTATGACGCCATGAAGGGATACGCCGACACTTGGGCCACCCGCGCCAGCCGCGCCTGGGACGAGCGTTGGTGGATGCTGGCCGTCGAAGTCGGCAACGAAATCGGCGCCCTCATGAACGCGCCCAGGAACTCAGTTTCCGCGCATCAAAACGTCACCACCTGCCAGGCCGTCGTCGCTTCCTGTCTCGATTTTTCCGGCAAGCGCAACAAAGTCGTTTACAGCGACATGAATTTTCCCTCCGTGATGTATTTCTGGGAAGCCCAGCGCGACGCGCGCGTTCACATGGTCAAGACCGACGATGGAATCACCGTCCCCACTGAGCGCATGATCGACGCCATCGACGAAAACACGCTGCTGGTGCCGATCTCGCACGTTATCTTCCGCAGCTCCTATATCCAGGATGTAAAAGCCATCATCGAAAAGGCCCACAAGGTTGGCGCTTATGTGCTCCTCGACATCTTCCAGTCGCTGGGCACGGTTCCCGTCGACGTGCAGGCGCTGAATGTAGACTTCGCCTGCGGCGGCGTCTTAAAGTGGCTCTGCGGAGGCCCCGGCGTTGGCTATTTATACGTTCGCCCTGATCTAGGCGCGAAGCTCGAGCCCAGGTTCACCGGATGGTTCGCTCACCGCGATTCGATGGCCTTCGAGGTTGGCCCGATCCGCTACACCGACCCGCCATTCCGCTTCATGAACGGCACCACGCACGTGCCCTCGCTCGAAGCCGCCCGTCCGGGGCTCAAGATCATTGCCGAAGTCGGTATCGATCGTATTCGCCAGAAATCGAAGCGGCAGACCGCCCGACTGATCGAACTCGCCGACCGTCACGGCTGGCGAGTCAATTCGCCTCGCGATCCGGAGAAACGCGGCGGAACCGTTTCCATTGACATGCCCGATTCCCAGGAAGTTTTTCGCGAACTGCTGAAGCGGGAAATCTTGGTCGACTGGCGCCCTAAAGCCGGCATCCGCATGGCGCCGCACTTCTACAACACCGATGGCGAACTGGAAACCGCAATCCACGCCGCAGAGGAGATTCTGAAAGAACGTTCGGTCGCGGCGAGATGAGCGTCAACAAGATACTCAATGCTTGATCGGCTGACGACGGCCGTGGCGGATGTGCATTACGTACACCGTGTCTCCCTCGATCGTCAACAGAATCCGATAAACGTGGGGCATGTGGCCCTAGAACAGTTGGCGTACCTCGAAGGGAAAGCTGGCGCTCTCCGGGGCCAACGGGCATCGCTTCGGGAACTCGGCAAGGGACGCGAGCGCATCCTCCAAAGCCCTGAACCACCGGATTCCGGCCTCACCCGCATGGTTCGACAACAGCCATTCAAGGATCGCGTCGGCGTCATGCTCAGCCTCCGCCGTAATCTCAACGCGGAATGTCATGCTTCCGGCGAAGGTCGGCTAGAAACTCCGCGGCCGGCTTGGTGCGGCCGGCTCGGATGTCCTCGTGCCCGGTGCGGACTCCCTCAACCGCTTCCGCGAAGTCCTGGCATTCCCATTCCAGATAAGCGGCCAGTGCTTCATCCAGGGCAGCAGCTGGTTCCTGACCACGTCGCCTGGCGTACTCCTCCAGTTGCGCCCTACGCTCCGGTTTGAGTGGAATCATATCCATCCGCGAACCTTGACCTTACGCCTTTCATCGTAATGCGTTCGAGGGGTGCGGTCAAAATTATTTCTCGCCGGCGACGACCGCCGGACTTGGAGTTGGTGATGTGTTTACAATCTCCTGGTATGGCTCAACTGACCAAGGCATCCCAAATGAAAGCTGCACGGTTTCTCACGCTCATTGTCGCTGTTTTTCTTCCGGTCTCCCTAGCCGCCCAAGCGCCCGCCGAATGGCGTGACGACCTCGTCGGTCACATGGCCGGAACCTGGAAGATGGAAGGCCACGTCATGGGACGCGACGCCCACCACGAAGTGCGCGCCGATTGGATGCTGAATCATCAGTTTCTTCGCATCCAGGAAAAGACAGCCGCCAGCGCACCCAGCACTGAGCGGCCCTATGACGCTATATGGTTCGTAGGTTACGACGCGATCAGCGAACGATATGTGTTGCACCTGATGGATATCTTCGGTGGCCGGTTCTCAGAGACCTTGGGTTACGGAACCCGCGACGGCAACCAGATTCGCTTTGTCTTTGAGTATCCCGATGGCCCCTTCCACACAACTTACCGCTGGAATCCCGAGCAAGACTCGTGGGAATGGCTGCTGGAGCAGAAAGACAAAGACGGGAAATGGACCCCCTTCGCTGACTTGAAGCTTACGCGAGCCACTTCTCCGTAGTCCGCTTGATCACGCAAGTCGCTTACAATCTGTAAAAGTGGCAATCTCATCCGTGACCCGATGGCTGGTGCGACGGCGACTAACGTTTCTTCAATTCGAGGTGTGGCATGGATCGACCAGCGGTAGCTGCCCGGATTTTGAAGATCGACGGAATCTTGCTCTTAGTGGTGGCTGTCATTCATCTTTGCGCTACCCCTCTGGCACTCGACTTTGTTTCCAGCCAATCCACTCCTGAGGCTTATGCCCAAATCAAGCCTCCGTTCCTGCTGAGTTTCATTGTGGTTGGCATTCTGCTGATTCCGGCTGGCCTGAGCACCTTTTTCTGCGCCAACCCGATGCGCCGCGGCGAATCCTGGGCACGGACGATCTGCTGCTTCAACGCCATCAGCGTCCTGATGTTGCCGCTTGCCCTGATCTTGACCATGCCCGGAAGGTACTTCCACGCGATCGCGTTCCTCATAGCTGCCATTCTGGTCTGGGTTGTGGCCATCTCGATGTGGGTGCCTCTCGTTCTGGTCCGTTCGAAATAGGTGCCTTTTGAGATTTCGCCGCGCGGCCGCGAACCTAACCATCCGGCCAGATAGGCAAAGCCCCAGAATCCCTCCACCGCTTGCCGCGAATGGCGGAATCTCTTTGCGAACATGGCCCCACAATGAGAAGATGGCCGTTCATCATTCGAAAGTGGGAGGTCACCCATGATTAACGGCGCGCACATCGTTATCTACACCAAGGATGCAGAAGCTGACCGGGCTTTCTTTCGCGATGTCCTCAAGTTCCCTTCTGTGGACGCCGGCCACGGCTGGTTGATTTTCGCTATGCCCCCAGCGGAAGCTGCGTTCCATGATTCCGAGAAAAACGGCCCGCACGAGTTTTACCTGATGTGCGATGACCTCGCGGCAACCTTGAAAGATCTCAAATCGAAGAATGTGAAGGTCTCGGATGTGAGCGAACAGCGTTGGGGAAAACTCGCCAGCTTCACCCTGCCCGGCGGCGGCAAAGTAGGAATCTACCAGCCGACGCATCTGAGCCCTATGAAGCCCAAGCACTGAGCAACGGCACGATCAGATGACGGTCCCTACGCGGCGACGGTTCGCACCTGCTCCTGGTATTCGGCTTCCGATTCGCTTGGCAGCAGAACCCACAAACTATAGATACCCAGCGCGGTGCCGAACGGAATATTGAACAAAGCCAGGAACGCGAGAACGATGGTCAGCATCCGTGCCCAAGGTTCGCGTTGCAGCAATCCCCAACCCGCTAGGAATCCCGCTGCCGCCTTCACCACGACCACGATTCCGATGAAACTCAAAAAGGTAGGCAGCCATCCCGTAACTTCCGGCGGCATGTCGGGCAGATGAAGGAACAGGGTGCGCGATAGCACATACAACACCACGCCACCCACGGCATTCAGTGCCGAAAGCGCCAGCCACAGAATTCCGAGCATCCGCACATGTTCGCGCACCCGACTGCGTCGCGGATAGGCCAGCCCCGCTCCTGAGAATTCTCGCCCGCATCTGCTGCAGAACCTGTGATCGGACGGCACTTCCGTACCACAACGGTCGCAAAACATAATTTCCCTTTGCCCTTCTGCATCAACATACGACATCCACCACGTCTTTGTTCCCCGGCAAACGCAATTCGACTTCGCAAACCATCTATCCGCCAAAACAAGAAGGCCACCCGGCAACGTGGGCGGCCTTCTCTTCAAGGGAGAATAGTTCCAACGGAGGTGAAACCGTCAAAACTTTCTGGCGAAAATCTTATGAGCCGCCAAGGGGGGTGTCAAGAATTTTTTGTGAAATAAATAGCTTTGTTTTCATCTACTTGCGAAGGTGGTGAACACTCCTGTGCACTGCTTCATTGTGAGACAAAAAGCCTCCGAAAACACCTAAACCGTTTTAATTGTGGGATTTACCTTCAGAGGGGGGCTTTTTGCCGTCTCCTCCGACAGGTGCAGCGAGATGAAACTGACCTCGTCCGTCCGTCCGAAAATTCGCTCCGGCAACAACCGTCGGATGAGAACTCGCAGCCATCCAAACGCCAGTCCTGCGATCAGTGCGAACCCGATGATGATGCCGCAAAGATAAATGATGTTCACCAGCAGGTTCGCAATATTGTCCCGCTTGGTGAAATAAGTGTTTTCGTTCCAGGTAACATTGGCGTCGTAATTCACCGAGGCCAGCAGCGACTTCGCTTCACTCTCCGAAAGCGGTCCCGTAGCCACCACCACGATCGGGCCCGTGCGCTTATCCACGAACGTCTCGCCGCTGGCCAGCAGTGGAGCGGCGGACGATTGCGAATTCGGTTGCCGCGCAGCATCGATCCGCCGCAAGTGCTCACCGGCGATCTGCGGCGTCGGATACGAAATCAGCGTAAGCGTCGCTTCGCCACCAGAACTGGTGTAGTTTCCCATCACCACTTCCGCGCCAGCGCTGAAATCTACCAACTCCGCCGGCACAGGCGCGCTCACTTTTTCAAGCGTCACCGGCCCCAGTACATACTTTGCCGAATTCTTCACATAAGACTGCTTGGGCAGATAGGCTGGTAGCCCCGGCAAATTCTGCGTGACGCCCCCGGCCAAAGGCAACGCATTCGAAAGCTCGCGCAGTTCTGCCGCCGACATGGCGGACAATCTCTCAAAAAACGCATCCACCAGGATGTTTCCCCGATAAAACAGAACCCGCTCGTTCAACGACGCAGCCTGGTCCGGGATCTGCTCCACCAACATCTGCGGCATCTTGTAATAGGTGAAGGCTCCGTAGGCGCCGCTGGCATCGCCGAAGCGGGCCGCCTTGAGGGTGAGCTTGCGTCCGTCATCGCGTACGTAGGTCGCGGTCTCAAAACCGGTGAGGCCGTACTCCTTGAGCACCGTGCCGTTCACCGGATCGGCTGCGGCCGGATCGGTGCTCGCGCTGATAGCCCCTGAAACCTGCCAGCCCGCGAACTGCTTAGGCAGAAGCGGAGAGGCGGATGCAGCAGGAGCGGCAGACGCGCGCTCGCCAACGCACGCCGCAGCAAGCATCATGACCACAGCCGAAACTCGGAAAAATCCGGAAACCCTCATGCGGATAAGTCGTCGATGTAGGCGCGGGCGTCCTCGCCCGTGCGGGACTCCAGTTGATTTTCACACGTAACCAGACTCCCCTTAGCATGATTAGACTACAAGCCAGCGCCAAAAGTTTCCAGCCAACGACGCATGCGCGACGGTGCCCCATTCTAACGGCAGGTTTTGTGCGACGTTAAGGTGGAGACCTTTTTTCATAAACCCCCTGGCCCCTGTCATCCTCGAGGAAGTGGAACCTCTGCGAAGCGAAGGTTCCCAACGAAGGATCTATGCATCTCCTGCTGCCGGCTGGGGATTTTCCTTCCCAACCCCTAACCCTGTCATCCTGAGGAAGCGGAACCTTCGCGAAGCGAAGGTTCCCAACGAAGGATCTATGCTTTTTCTTGCGGTCGTGCCCCGCTGAACCCCGAATTTGTCAGTAGCCTCCGCCAGCAATCAGGGATAAAATGACCGCTGGCAGCGCGGTTCCGCGGACGCCCCATTCTTTCGTGTCCTTCGCGAAAGGGTGGGAAGCAGCATCTAGCCCTCCACGTCGCCGAGCGATCCCTCCCCACAGAGGAGTAGTCAACCTGTGAACCTCAACCGGCCTCAGATGCTTTCCGCCCTGGCGATCGTCATTCTTTCCCTGACGATCCACGCCTCCGCCGAGTGGAAAGAGCAAGTGCTGTACAGCTTCCAGGTGCATTCTGTTGGGAGCTCTGTACGGCTGCGGCACCGTGTACGAGCTGTCGCCTCCACAGCAGAAGGGCGATCCCTGGACCGAGACGATCCTGTACAGTTTTCAGAGCGGCAACGACGGATACTTTCCCTGGGGCAATTTGACGTTCGATAAGGCTGGGCATCTCTACGGAGCAACCTATTTTGGGGGAGGAAAAGGAAACACCTGCAATCCGTACTATCAATACTGCGGGACGGTGTTCAAGATGAGTCCACCAAAGCAGAAGGGTGGCCAGTGGACCGAGCAGGTGCTGCACAGTTTCGCAGGCGGTACCGACGGAGCCAATCCGAATGGAGGACTACTCCTGGACAATCGAGGCTCGATCTACGGTACGACTCCCGCAGGCGGCAACCAAGGATGCAAGACCGACTCAGGAATAGGATGTGGAACGGCATTTGAGCTGAAGTCACCGGTGAAGAAGGGCGGCGCGTGGACGGAGCAGATACTACACCGCTTCACCGGAGGTAATGATGGAAGCGCCCCGAATGGCGGCTTGATCTTTGACCGCAAGCGTGCGCTTAACGGGACGGCCGGGGGTGGGGGAACGGGGAAACAGGGCGTTGTGTTTCGGTTCAAAGTCAATGGAAATCGATGGACCGAAGAGGTGCTGCACAGCTTCAGCGAACTTACAAAGGGAGCCAACCCACAAACCGGTCTAATCTCGGGCAACACCGGTGATCTTTATGGGACAGCCCTCGGCGGCGAATATTTTCGAGGTGTCCTGTTTCGCCTGAGGCCCATGGTCGGAGGAGGCTGGGCGTTCTCCGATATGTACACCTTTACCGGCCCCCCGGACGGGTCTTATCCAGAGGCCCGCCTCATTTTCGACAAAAGCGGAAACCTATACAGCACAACGGCGGGCGGCGGCACCGGACAGGCATGTCAGGGCGGATGCGGAACGGTTTTTCGAGTATCGCCATGAAGCGCGACACAGGGGCGAGGAACCTTTTGGACATCTTGTGAGATACATAAGGGGGGCATATGAGGGTTCGGACATGGTTTCGTGAAAACTACTTGCTGCTGGTGGCTGTCTCGGTTTTTGGAACTTGGTTCCTAATTTTTCCGTTACGGTCGCATACTCAAAACAATTGCCCCACTCCCGCTCAGGGCAACAATGCGGTCTACAACCCGGCCTGTAACCCCAATGTCGTCGGATCACCAGCCTTCATTGATGCCAACGTGTTTGCAGGCAGCACCTTTTGTTCCACCATCTACAATATCCTAAGCGGCAACACCGGCATAGCATATCCCGCTGGCGGTGCTGTCGTTGACGCACGCGGCCTCAACTCCACCAATACGAGCATGACCTGCCGGGCGCCCCATCCTAACGGCGCGTTCTGTGCGACGTTAGGGCGGGGATTTTCCTTCGTCAATCTCTCACCCTGCATTTCCGACGAACTGGGACCTTGACATCCCCCTCCAGCCAGCCTACACTATTGGCATACTATTAAATACATCTCATAGCTGCACGATATACTTTCAACGAAATAAGGAGCCATAACTCCCATGCTTTCTAGATTTTACCTATAACCCCAATGGGCTCTAGATTTTGCCGGGGAAAAGTCCGTAACATGATGATCCCACTAGACCGAGGGGGAGGGGGTATACCAGTTATTTAGTAATCAAACAGTACACTTTACACTGTCAACCAACGCGCCTCGCCAAGTCGGGATTTCCTTCCAAAACGTCTCTCCACAAACCGGAGAACCAACCGCAGTACACCTCTGGAATAACCGAGAAGGAAGAAATGCTGGACCAGCTTCCCATCACCCACGTTTCGAAAATCCGGCGAACCTTGCCGCCCGCGATAGGCAGACCCTGCCCAGAAAACCGCACCACTGACTTTCCGCAATCTTTCTCCTGATATCGTCCAATCCTGACTCGGCCTTGAATCTCAACCGCTTCCCCGCCATTCCACTAGGTTGAACTGGAACCCAACCTTTTGGCGATCCACATGCCTCTTGAGCTGTGACAGATCAGCGCAGCAAACATGCCGGCAAATCTCATCCAACTCGCCTTTGCACCGCCAAATACAGACGCTCCGCCAACAATCACCGCTGCAGCGCCAAGGCCCGCCGCGTTCACCAGCTTCCTTGTTGAAGGCGACCGGCGCAGATGTTGCCGCAGCGTCAAGTACCGCCAGTGATCTCGCGGGTGCACAGAAGAAGACTCCAGCGATCGGCGCGCCCAAGTCAGCAGATCCGCGCCCGCCAAACGCACTCAATCCGGGTCGCACCGCTCCGGGAACATTTGCGGATTCAACACCTATATTGGCAGTCGCTGCCCCGACTCTGTTTTCGGCGATGCCAGTCCAAGTCAGCAAACCTGCGCCAGCGCCGCAAACCCATTCAGCATTCGTTGCGGACGGAACCGCGCCATCCATTTCGGTGAGCCAACCCGCACCCGTCTTGGCCCATGTATCGGAACCGGCATCCGCCGCCCAGTTTGCCTCGTCAAGCGCGAACACCGTCGTGCCTGCGGCTGCGGCAGATGCTATCTCTGCGCCTCATGCGGATATCGCGCCGGCGAGCGAAGAGAACCTCGCGCCCGTCAGCGGAAGCAGCGCTCAGCATGCGCCGGGATCAATGGAAGCAAATCCGATCCCGGCTTCTAGCTCGTCATCGACCTTAAGAGTCGCGACCTTGCCCGCAGTGGCAACGCCAGTTTCGGACTCAACCGTTTCCCCCTGCGAACGCATCACGCCAGACAACAGCATTTCTTCCACTGCTGTGGATTCAACGGCGGATTGTTCTTCCCCTCAGCCGGAACCGGCAGCGCTCGCCGATCCCGCCGACGCGCAGCCAACGCAACCGTTGCCGCAGACGCAACCGACGGAGAATGCGATACAGCCGCCTGCCAGCAACCTTCCCGCCGCAGAGTCAGAAGCCCGCTTCTTCGTCATCACGCCCCCGGCAAAACCGCAACCGCAATCCGCTTTGGAGAACGCGGGCATTCGGAATGTGCCGCTCGTCTCGGCTTCCACACCCCAAACGCCTCCGAACGTTACGCCTGCCGCTGAACCGATCACTGTTACCGATCCCAGCAGCCGAACTGTTCCCCAAGACCATCCGGCGTCCAGCCAGATTCACGTCCCCATGGGCCTGAAGGATTCCGGGCTTTCGCAGGTTGCCCCGGCCACCGGGAAGTTCGCCGAGTCGGCCGGAGAAACCCATTCCGAAACTCATCCCCACAGTTCGGAGTCTGCACGGGTCTCCAGTATCAGCGGGAATCAGGACGATTCGTCGCTGAGTACGCCCTTGAAGGCATCGCCCAGCGGGAACCCGGATCCCAGCTTGGTTGCGGCGAACCCAAGTCCACCAAACACCGCGAGCCTACCTTTGAATACCCCGGCTCCAGCTTCATTGGGAAATGCCTTGTCGCCGGAAACTCAGGACCCGGCCACCCAGAATCCGGCGTCCACCACCCTCGATCGCCCGGCATTGCCCACTGCCGGAAATGGGGCAACCCCGCCGGTCAGTACCGGGCCGGTGCAACAGGACGGAAAACACGGTTGCCAAGAATCGGCTGTTATTCCCGTGCATTTTTGGGAAAGTGAGGCAAGGGCAGCGGGAATTCGGTTCCGAAATGGCAAGCCGACCGCCTCGACACCGCGAATGTGCTCGGTCACGGCCGCCAACGTTCAGAAGTTCACTCGTAGCGCAGGGCTTCCACGGGATCAAGTTTTGAGGCGCGCAGGGCCGGCACCATGCCGCTGATCACTCCCACAATCAGCAGCACCAAGGTCGAAAGCGTAACCGTCATCATCGAAATCTGGAGATGAATGTCACCCTTGCCCGAATCGTCTTCGAACAGAGGTCCCATCATGGGCAAAGTGCCGACCGCGGCAGCAATTCCGTAAGACAAGAGCACGCCAATGGCGCCGCCGATCATCATGATGAGCAGCGTCTCCGCCAGGAATTGAAACTTGATGTGACTTTTCTTCGCACCGAGCGCCCGGCGCAACCCGATTTCACGGATTCGTTCGTCCACTGAAACCAACATGATGTTCATCACCCCCACTCCGCCGATCCCAAGCGTCAGCGTACCGATGAACGTCAACAGGACCTGCAAACCGACCGTGATCCCGTCAATTATCGGGCGGTCTTCGTCCCGTCCAAACATCTGAATCGCTTTCTTGTCGGTGGGCGAAAACTGCTGACGGCTGGCGACCGCCGCCAGAACTTCTGCCATTGCCCGTTTCTCGAATTGCGGAGCGATGGGCTCAAACACCATGACCGCCGCATACCGGGTGTTCCACAAGTCGCCGGCGGCGGAATAGGGAATCCAAGTGGACTCGTCGTCGCTGCTGAAGTAGTTGCTGAGCTGGATTTTGCGGGCCATCACTCCGATGACCGTGAAGCGCACGCCGCCGACCAGCACCGTTTCGCCGACGGCCGAACGTCCGCTGAAAAGCTGCTCGCGGATGCGTCCGCCGAGAAAGATCACGCGGCGGCGCTCCAGTTCGTCGCCGCCGTTGATCCAGCGGCCCTCGGAAGGCACCTCATTGCGCATTTCGCCATATTCCGGGCAAACGCCGCGGACGGGCGCCGTTCCCACCATGCGGTCGCCATAAGCAATGCCCGGCCGGCGCACCGTTTCCAGGCAAACATGTTTCACCAGTGGGGCGGTTTCCTTTACCATGTCTACATCGGCCTTTTCGAGAACGACCCGCTTGCCGGCGCGCTGACCGCCCGGTTGTTCGCTGGTCTGCTGGGGCCAGCAAATTACCGCGCCCTTGCCGAACGCCTCGAAGCCACTGACCAGAACGTTGCGGAAGCTGCTGCCATAGGCGATTAGCAGAGTCACCGTCGCGATACCCCAAACAATGCCGAGCATGGTGAGCGCGCTCCGCACCACATTGCGCTTCAGCGCGGACCAAGCTTCGAGGATGATCTGAATCAGCATGTCGTTGTGGCGGCAGCCGCCGACCTGAGGGCACAGTCGAAATCGCGGCGCTAGCCTCCTGCCTCAAATCTCAAGGCTTCAATCGGATCAATCGAGGCCGCTTTCCTCGCGGGAAAAAGAGCGGACAGCACCGCAGTTGTTCCAAGCAATGCGCACGACAGCAGCCCGGAAGTCCAAGTGGGCAGAAGGCCGGCGAAAAAATCCGGCATGGGCAGCAGGTTCACCAGCCAACAAATCCCATAAGCTACACCCATCCCCACACCGCCGCTGAACGTCGCGATCAGCAATGCCTCAATAAAGAACTGCCGCAGGATGGTGTGAGCGGGCGCGCCCAGGGCTTTCCGCACTCCGATCTCGCGAGTGCGTTCCCGCACTGCAACCATCATCACGTTCATGACTCCCAGCCCACCGAGCAGCAAAGTCACAATTCCGACCGCGCCAAGAAAGTACTTCATGCCATTGGTCATGGTCTCGAAAGCCTTGGCCTCCTGGACCGTATCCCAGATCGGGCAGGCTTCCTTGTCATTAGGATCGAAGTTGTGCATGCGGCCCAGTGCGACTCGCACCTCGTGCTTGCAAGCGTCATGCAGGTCCACGGATTTTGGCGTAACCAGCAACTGGTCGAAGGTAGTAGGCGTGCCTGGCGGCTTGTCGGGGAAGTCGCGACGCATGGCGCCAAACGGGACGAAGATCTTGTTCACGTCCCAACCGTCATAGCTGGAGTCCTGTTTCTTCTTCTCCATGACGCCGATCACGACGTAGGGAAAACCATTCAGATAGAGGTTTTCGCCCACAGCGCTACGCCCAGGGAAAAGCTGCTTGGCTGCGTCACTGCCAAGAAACGCCACGCGGCGGCCCTGGCGCTGATCTTCCCAGTCGTAAAAGCGCCCTTCGCCGACGCCGAGACTGCGAATTTCGCTGAACTCCGGCCAGGAGCCGGTCACCAGAAATGCCGCATTGTTGTAGTTGCTGTGAATCTGGACATCGTCCTGCTCCAGTTCCGGAAGCATGTACTGGCAATCTGGCGACGCGGCCTGCACCGCAGCCACATCGGGGTCTTCCCAGTGCACGGTGCGTCCGGCGCGAGCCCCGCCAGCCTGCAGGCTGGTGCGGCCATGGAAGACGATCATCACATCTTTGCCCAAGGTGGCCGCAACCTTGGCTTGGCCGACGCGAAGCCCTTCACCGGCGCCCACCATCAGCACAATCGACACAATTCCCCAGGCAATCCCGAACATGGTCAGAAATGTGCGCAGTTTGTGCGCCCACAGGGTGCGAAAAACGTCGCCGATGAGGTCGCGCAGGATCATAGGCTGAAAGTTGGACGCGGCACGCGGATGAACGTGAGCCCGGAGAACGTCCTTATCGATTGATACGGGGTTTGGCCGCCGTCAGTTCCGCCCAGCTTGAGGCCAACTAGTGCTTTTCCACTACGCAAGGCGCATAGCGGGCACTGCTTTCCAGCCAGCTCGCGAGCTGGGTGAGTGCCAGGTCGCACTGTAGCCGGTGCCGTTCCTTGCGGTCGCGGACTTTGCGTTCCAGCGGCGGCAGAAGGTCGAACGTGATGTTGGCGGGCTGGAATTTTCTGGGATCGGCGTTCGCGATGTAGTGCAGCAACGATCCGAATGCCGCCGCTCGCGGAGGCGCGACCGGATCGCACCCGGAGATCAGGGCCGCCGCATGCCCTCCCGCGATCAGCCCGGTCGCGATGGATTCCACATAACCTTCCACGCCGCAGATTTGTCCGGCAAACAAAACCTTGGGATGCTGTTTCATCTGCAGCGTGCCGGAAAGCAACGCCGGCGCGTTGATATACGTGTTGCGATGAATTTGCCCGTAGCGCAAGAAACGTGCATTTTCTAGACCCGGAATCAACCGCAACACGCGGGCTTGCTCGCCGAATTTCAAATGGTTCTGAAAGCCGACCAAGTTGTAAGAATCGGCGCGCAGATTTTCCTGCCGCAATTGCACCACCGCGTACGGCATCTTTCCGGTGCGCGGGTCTTTCAGCCCCACCGGCTTCATTGGCCCGAAGCGCAGCGTGTCGCGACCGCGGCCTGCGATTTCTTCAATGGGCAGGCAGCCCTCGAAGTAATTCAGCTTCTCCCAATCTTTGGCTTCGACGGACTGCGCGGCAATGAGCGCGTCATAAAAGCGATCGTACTCTTCTTTCGACATCGGACAGTTGATGTAGTCCGCCGAGCCTTTGTCGTAGCGGGCAGCGAGATACACTTTCGACATATCGATGGAATCGGCTTCCACAATCGGGCTGATGGAATCGTAGAAGAAAAGGTGCTCCGCTCCGCTTAGGCGCACAATCTCCTGCGAAAGCGCATCCGATGTGAGCGGGCCAGTGGCGATGACCGTGATCTGATCCGGATCGACTCGCGTGGCTTCCTCGCGGCGAACGGTGATCAGCGGCTCGTGGGAAATGGCTTCGGTCACACGGGTTGCAAAGTTTGTGCGATCGACGGCTAAAGCGTGTCCCGCGGGGACGGCGCACTCTCGCGCAATCTGCAACAGGAGCGATCCCGCCCGCCGCATTTCTTCTTTGAGCAGCCACGGGGCGGTGTTTTCGCTTTCAGACTTCAACGAGTTTGAGCAGACTAACTCAGCGAAATCGCTCGTCTGGTGAGCCGGAGTCGAGCGCACCGGCCGCATCTCGCACAGTTCGACCGCGATGCCTCGCCGGGCACACTGCCAGGCTGCTTCCGATCCCGCCAACCCCGCGCCGATGATGCGGACTTTTCCGTTCACGCTAAGTCCCCTACAGAATCACCCTCTCGTCTCCGACCCGCCGGGTGACGTGTTCGCGGTCGAGATATTCCAGCAAAGGAATCGCGTATTTCCGGCTGACGCCTGCCAGGTCCTTGAATCGACCAACGTCGATCTTGGGAGTCTGCGGTTTTTGCGCTGTCACTCGCTGGCGAAGATCGGCGAGCGCCTCACGATGAAAGACAAGATCGTCAGAGATTTTCACCAAGACCTTGTCGCGCAGCAGCAGAGTCACAATTTTCTGGGCTCGAATTCTATCCACCGTGAGTCCGGCGAGCACGTCCTTGAGCGCGGGAACTTTCAGACCTGCCGAGGCGAACGCGGTCTCGATGATCTTCATGGATTCAGCTTCTTCATCTTTCATCACCACTCCGCGGCCAGCGGTGCGCACCTGTTCGCCAGTGACCTCGACTTTCCCGGCTTTGACTCGATCGGCAAGCACCGCGGCAAACACTTCCGCACTGAGATCGACTCGCTCGCGCAATTCTTCCCGGCTGATGCCTGCCACCAGCGGATTGGAGTCCTGGTAGGCCTTGACGGCAAGTTCAACATCGCGGCTTGCGACGGAAAATGCCACTGCGGAAACCAGAACACCCTCAGCGCGCACGATTTTGTTCTCGCGCAGCAGAACATCGAGGTGCGCCTGCAGTTTCTCCCGCGCCCATCCAGTCTCCGCAACCGTTGCCACCAGCGTCAGACCCAATTTCCCTCGCCGCAGCACTCGAGCCAACAGAACCTGCTCGGGCGAGCTGTTTTCCAGTTGTTGGAGAAACAAAAGCCTGTCTTCCGCCTTCACTTTGCGAGTCGCGGGCGCCGCGTCTAGCACCACACCTCCGCCAATCGTCACCACAGGGGAAAACTGGCGCAGAATGAAACGATCGCGCGGCAGCAGGAGCGCAGCATCACTAAGCCGCAATTGCGCGTATGCTGTCTCGCCCGGCTCCAATCTCGGCCGCCCGAAAAGCGTTATGCTGGCGATCGTTTCGGACGTGTACGCATGAAAGTGCACCCGCGCTTTGTCTTTCAGGGGTTTTGCCGAAGCCAGCAATGAGAGCTTGACGTCGATTTTGAAAGTCGAGTGGAAGATCGCAGGCGGCGCCAGCATCATACCCCGGGTAAACTGCTCCGTTCCCGCACCGGCAACGTTTAACGCGGTGCGCTGTCCCGCAACCGCCCGGTCAGTCGCTATTCCATGCACTTGAACGCCGCGAACCCGGACACGCTGCCCGCTGGGAAAAACTTCCAGTTCGGCTTCTTTCCCGATCGTTCCCGAGATCAACGTCCCGGTGACCACCGTCCCAAAACCTTTCATGGTGAACACCCGGTCTACCGGTAGCCGGGCGATTGCCTTGGAGTCCCTGGATTCCACCTGCGCCGCCACTTGCACCAGCGCTTGCTTGAGTTCAGCCAACCCAGTCCCGCGCACCGCACTTACCGCAACCACGGGAGAGCGGGCGGGATCGAGAAACGATCCGCGCAGGAACTCTTCCACCTCCAGCCGAACCACCTCCAGAGTTTCAGGATCGATAGCATCGGTCTTGGTGAGAACAGTGATTCCGCGCGGCACCGAAAGCAGGCGGCAGATGTCAAAGTGCTCCCGAGTTTGCGGTTTGATCGACTCGTCGGCGGCAATCACGAATAGGACCACGTCGACGCCGCCGACCCCGGCGAGCATATTGCGGACGAAACGCTCGTGGCCGGGCACATCGACAAATCCGAACCGTAGAAGCTCGCCGTTCGCGCCAGGTAAATCCAGATGGGCGAATCCGAGGTCAATGGTGATGCCGCGACGCTTTTCTTCTTCCAGGCGGTCAGCGTCGATGCCGGTCAGGGCTTTGACCAGCGCGGTCTTCCCGTGGTCGATGTGGCCCGCAGTGCCAATGATGACGGACTTCATTCTACTTGCATGATACTAGCTACGCTAGAGGCCGCCGGTGCGTGCGACGGCTCAAGGCCGACAGATTCAGCAGTTCGGATCACGGCGTGTCACTTCTTAGGTCCCGGTTTTTCAGTCAGGCAGGCGAGCCGCCGGGAGGCTTCAGCAACGCCGGCCCTCACTTCGACGGCCGTGTACAAGTCCCGGGCCTCCGTCCAGAGCTGTCTCGCCTGCGCCGCCTCGCCTGCATCGCCTTTGAGCATTGCCAGCCCTCGAATGGCATTTGCCAACTCAAGTGGCGAGGTCTGCGTGTTACCGCGGTATAGATCCAGGGCTTCGTGGTAGCAGGCCTCCGCGAGCCCCACATCGCCCGCATGACGGTGAATGTCGCCCAGGTGGCGAACCGCGTGGGCCAGCCTGAGCGCGTCGCTCTCCGCGCGGTAAATGGCGACGGCCTCCTCATAATGGCGGCGCGCCTCAGCATGGTGATTGAGATCCCTCTCAATCTGACCAAGGCCCGTGAGCGCCTTCGCCAAGTCCGTTTGGACACCTGCCTTGCGACAAAGATCGACCGCATCTACCAGGTTCTGCCTGGCGTCGTTAAGCCGCTTTTCCTGTCGTGCCTGAAAAGCCTGCCTAAGGAGTTCTTCCGATGCATTTGACATGGTGACCCTAGGTTATCAGCAGAACTGTCTTCAAAGCGGCAGGCTAGCGGCGATCCCCTAGCGAGGGATCGTGAACTCATCTTCAACCTCGTCAAGCGGCCCGGACAGAATTCCTATCCACTCGCGCCGCAAAATGCGACAATAGAACTTCCTCATGAATACCGCCTCGACGCCTGCGATTTCCTTGGACGTTGTCCGCGAGCACGGCATCACGCCGGAAGAATACGAGAAGCTCAAGCACTTGCTCGGCGGCCGCGAACCCACCATCACCGAGCTCGGTATTTTCAGCGTGATGTGGAGCGAGCACTGTTCCTATAAATCGTCGCGCGTGCATTTGAAACGACTGCCGACGCGCAGCCGGCGAGTGGTGCAAGGGCCGGGAGAAAATGCGGGCATTATCGACATCGGCGACGGCTGGGCTTGCGCGTTCAAAATTGAGTCGCACAATCATCCATCGTTCATTGAGCCGTTTCAGGGAGCCGCCACCGGAGTCGGCGGGATCTTGCGCGATATCTTCACCATGGGCGCGCGGCCGGTAGCGGTGATGGATTCGCTACGCTTCGGGCCGATCAGTACGGGACAATCGGGGGCGGCCGTCCCGACCCAAGCCGAGATTCATAGGAACCACTCGTTGCTCGAGGGAGTAGTCAGCGGCATTGCCTCCTATGGAAACTGTTTTGGGGTGCCCAATCTGGGCGGGGAAACCAAGTTCGAACCCTGCTATTCGGTGAATCCGCTGGTGAATGCTTTTGCTCTCGGCTTGGTGCGGCGCGATCAGATTTTCTATGCCAAAGCTGCCGGCGAGGGAAATCCAGTCATCTATGTCGGGTCGAAGACCGGCCGCGACGGAATCCACGGCGCGACCATGGCGAGCGAGGAGTTCAGCGAAGCTTCCGAGGCCAAACGGCCCAATGTCCAGGTGGGCGATCCGTTCCTGGAGAAACTGCTGCTAGAGGCCTGCCTCGAAGCCATGCAGACCGGGGCTATTGTGGGCATTCAGGATATGGGCGCTGCCGGACTGACCTGCTCCACTTGTGAGATGGGCGCTCGCGGACATGTCGGAACCGAGATTGAACTCGATCTTGTTCCTCAGCGCGAGACCGGCATGACTCCCTACGAGATCATGCTAAGCGAATCCCAGGAACGCATGCTGCTGGTGGCGCAACAGGGGCGCGAAGATGAGGTTTTCCGCGTTTTCGAAAAATGGGGGCTGGATGCGGTCACCATCGGCCGTGTCACCAACGATGGCAAGATGCGAGTGCGGCATCACGGCCAGATCGTCTCCGAGATTCCCAACGAAGCGCTGACCGATGACGCGCCCGTGTACAAGCGCCCCCTCGCGCGTTGGGAACCGCCGGTTCCTCGCGAGATGCCGGAGCACGTGAAACTCGCCGAGGGCGGGGATTTTACCGATAGTTTCAAGCGGCTGCTGGCCGCTCCGAATGTTTGCGGGAAGCGCTGGGTGTGGCAGCAATATGACCACATGGTCCAGACCAACACAGTGGAAGCGCCCGGCTACGGCGATGCTGGAGTGATCCGCATCAAGGGTTCGCAACGTGGGCTGGCAATGGCTCTCGACGGAAACGGGCGGTGGTGTTATCTCGATCCGCAACTGGGAGCCATGCACGCCGTCGCAGAAGCTGCCCGCAATGTGGCTTGTGCTGGGGCGGTTCCAGCCGGAGCAACCAATTGTCTGAACTTCGGCAACCCAGAGAAGCCGCACATCATGTGGCAGTTCTCACAGGTGATCGATGGCATCACCAAGGCCTGCGAAGAACTCGACATCCCGATTACCGGAGGCAACGTTAGCTTCTACAACGAGACTTTGGGCGAGGGCATTTACCCCACGCCGGTGTTGGGAATTGTGGGCATTCTGGAAGACGTTCACAAAGTCGTGTTTCCGCACTTCCGGGAAACTGGGAGGGCCGTCCTTCTGTTGCGCGCTTGCGAAGCTGGGGATCTCACTGACGCCGAATCGGAGTTCGGATCCTCGGAATACGCCAGAGATGTCCTGGGCGCGGTCTGGGGCTTCCCTCCGGCGCTGGAATTGAAGCGGGAAGCCGCTTTGCGGAGGGCGGTCGTGGAAATGATTCAGACTGGCCTGCTGGAGTCGGCGCACGACTGCTCCGAAGGCGGCATCGCCGTGACCTTGGCCGAATCAGCTTTTCAGCGGGGCATCGGAATCGAAGCGGATCTCAGCTCGGCTGGCCTTCCCCCGGAGTTCGTGCTCTTTGGCGAAGATGCCGGCCGGGTGGTCATCTCTTGCGACCGAGCGAACGTGCCGGCAATCCAACAATTGGCGACAAGATACGGGCTCTTGTCTGGCGTGATTGGAGAAACGGTTTCACAGCGACTGGAGATCAAGATCGATGGACAGATCTCCGTGGCGGCGACGATCAGCGAGTTACGGCAGGTTTACGAAAGCTCGTTGGAACGCACGCTCCGGACTGATCCCGAACTGGTAGCGGCGGACTGAGTGGTGGAATCCTGATGGCGGAGTGCTGAATGCTACACACTGACAAATTCCACGACGAATGTGGCGTGGTTGCCATTTATGGTCATCCAGAGGCGGAAAAACTCGCCTATCTGGGCCTGCATGCCCTGCAGCACCGCGGGCAGGAGTCGGCAGGGATCGTTTCCTCCGATGGGATGACTCTGCGCGTGCACAAGGCAATGGGTCTGGTCGCCGATATCTTTGTCGAGAGTGTTCTCGCGGAGCTTCATGGGACACTCGCCATCGGACATACGCGGTACTCCACTGCCGGAGATTCATCCTTGTTGAATGCGCAGCCGATCCTGGTGCAATCCAACAAGGGCATGATGGCCTTGGCCCACAACGGTAATCTCGTCAACGCGCAGGCGGTCCGCCATCGTCTGGAAGCGCAAGGGTCCATTTTCCAGACCAACAGCGACACCGAAGTGATCGTACATCTGATTGCACTTTCCCGCGAGCACACTCTTCCGGAAGCCATGGCGGACGCGTTGCGCCGCGTGGAAGGCGCATTTTCGCTGGTGATGATTAGCCCCGACCGTATCTTTGCGGCCCGCGATCCCCGAGGTTTCCGCCCGCTGGCGATGGGCAGAATTCCGGCCCTAGCCGGCGAAAAATCAGACACCATTGTGTTTGCCTCGGAGACTTCCGCCTTCGACCTGATCGGCGCCACTTTCGAACGGGATGTGAAACCCGGCGAACTGATCGTGATTGGGCCCGAGGGGATTACGTCGCGGTTCTATGCGCCGGCCCTGGCGCAATCGAGCTGCATCTTTGAGCACGTGTACTTCTCTCGCCCGGATAGCCTGGTGTTCGGGCGTGCCGTGCAGGAGAGCCGCGAAGAACTGGGCCGCCAACTGGCCCGCGAAGCCCCGGCAGACGCCGACCTGGTTGTTCCCGTGCCCGACTCCGGCGTGACCGCGGCCATGGGCTACGCCGCCGAAAGCGGCATTCCCTTCCGCTTTGGCCTCATTCGCAACCACTACGTCGGGCGGACATTTATCGAGCCTCGGCAGAGTGTTCGCGACTTCGGAGTCAAACTCAAGCTGAACCCGGTGCGTAGTCTGCTCGAAGGCAAGCGCGTGGTATTGATCGATGATTCCATCGTGCGCGGCACCACCAGCAAGAAAATCGTGCGCATGGTGCGAAACGCGGGAGCGAAGGAAGTCCACGTGCGCATCTCGTGTCCGCCGACCATTTCGCCATGTTTTTACGGTGTGGACACACCTTCCAAGAAAGAACTGATTGCGGCCAACCACTCGATCGATGATGTCCGCGCCTACATCAAGGCGGACTCGCTGGCATATCTGTCGATCGACGGCCTCAAGAAAGCCTGCGGCGAAGGCGAAAAGACGACCTACTGCACTTCGTGCTACACCGGCTCATATCCCACAAACTTCGTCGATGTGGAAGAAATCCAACCGGCCAGTGTGATCCGAAGCTGAACTTAGGCGGAGCCGCGGAGCCCTCAGGAGAGGGCGACCCTCTTCATTAAACGACCGGCTCGCACGATTAGTGGCCTCGGCGGACTCGGTATTGCGAGTTTGACCTTTTCCACAGCCTCAGAATCGATGCGGACGGACTTTTGTTTGAGCTTTCGACCACCATCCGAAACTGAATCGGCCATTCCGCTTTCGCTCAGCAGCTTATCCACCCTAACTATAACCACGAGACTCGCGCCCTGGTCCTGCGCTAGGAGCATGACGTCAGGTGAGAGACTCTGAACCCCGACGGGATCGCCTGTGCCTGCTAACACCTTGCTCGTCTGTACTACAACATGCTCGATAATATCGGGAGTCTCCTCCCTCTGAAATTGTCGTGCCCAATCATCAGTCGCCCATGCGGCGACGTCTGCAGAATGAAAATCCGCAACAATCCTCTGTGCCAGCTCTTTCTTGGCCTGCATGGGATGCGCTTCCCGCTTCATCTTTTCGATGTCTGCCACCTGCACATCCGTCAGCAGCTCGTAATATCTCCACATCATTTCGTCGGAAATCGACATGATCTTGCCATACATCTCAAGCGGCGGTTCATGAATTCCAATCGCATTCCCCAACGACTTCGACATCTTCTGCACGCCGTCGAGGCCTTCGAGAATCGGCGTGGTCAGCACCACCTGCGGCTCTTGCCCGTAAGATCGCTGCAATTCGCGCCCCACCAGCAGATTGAATTTCTGATCGGTGCCGCCCAGTTCAACGTCCGCTTCAAGCGCTACCGAGTCGTATCCCTGCGCGAGTGGATAGAGCAACTCGTGCACGGCAATTGGCTTTTCTTCGAGGAACCGTTTGTGGAACTCTTCGCGTTCCAGCATCTGTGAGACGGTGTACTTGGCGGCCAGGCGGATGAAATCCTCGGCCGTGAACTTCGCGAACCAGCGGCTATTGAAATCGACGACCGTCTTTTGCGGATCGAGAATCTTGAATACCTGCGCCTTATAAGTCTCCGCGTTCTGCTCGATCTGCTCGCGCGATAGCGGCGGGCGCGTCGCCGAGCGCCCTGTTGGATCGCCGATCATGCCAGTGAAATCGCCAATCAGGAAAATCACCGTATGGCCGAGGTCTTGAAAATGCTTCAGCTTGCGCAGCACCACAGTGTGGCCGAGATGCAGGTCGGGCGCGGTTGGGTCCATGCCCAGCTTCACCCGCAGCGGCTTGCGGGAGGCCCGCGATTTCTCCAGCTTCTGGCGCAGGTCTGCCTCACGGATAATCTCCGCAGCGCCCTTCTTGATGTAGGCAATCTGTTCGTCAACCGGAGCGAAAGTCGGCATGGGTAGCATCATTATAGAGAACAGCCACAGATGAGTCTTCGCCCAACGATCTCGAATCCGCCTTGCAGCACAATGTTGATCGCCTCGGAATACGCAATATGCTCCTGCTCCAGGATTCGCGCAGCGAGCGTGTGCTCGTCGTCGGTGTCGAGCACGGGCACCGTCTTTTGCACGATGATCGCGCCGTGGTCGAGTTCTTCATCCACGAAATGAACCGTGCAACCAGAGACTTTGACCCCGTAAGCAAAGGCTTGCTGCTGCGCTTCCAGTCCGGGAAAGGCTGGTAATAGCGAAGGATGAATGTTCAGGATGCGATGCGGGAATTGCTGCACGAACCAGGGCGAAAGCAGCCGCATATATCCGGCCAGGCACACCAGATCGACTTTATGCTGCTTAAGCGCCTGAACCACCTCGCGATCATGCTCCAAACGATCCTTTCCCTTGGACGGGATCACAAGTGTCTCAATCCCGAAACGGCGGGCAATCTCGATTCCCCTAGCGCTGGCCTTGTTTGAGATCACAACAGCGATGCATGCATCGAGGATCTTACCCGCAGCCACGTTTTTCGCGATGGCTTCGAAATTCGAGCCCCGTCCGGAAAGAAGAATGCCAATATTTTTCATGAGAACTGTCGAGCCTTGCGTGACAGCTCATGATAGTGCATGGTTGAATGAATTCGGTATAAGGGACTCAACAATTTCCAAGGATCATCATTCCAACTATGTCGAAGCGACGTGCGAAATCCGTTACCGCCACCCCCGATCACTTTTTCGAGAAAGAACTTTCCGGCGAAATCCCGCCTTCCTTTGCCACCATGGGAGTTCTCTACGAATTGGCCGCCAGGTTGTACGGCCTGCATCCCTGGCGTGTGCTCGAGGAAACTGATCTCGTTCTGACCCGGGATCCGGTTACCGGTGAGACCTGTTACTGCTCGGTTATGGGCGTGCTGGGAGAGGTTCTGGCCATGCATGCCTATATCGGAACGGAGAGTTATCGCCTTTTCCGAAAGCTGACGGCTGAAGAGGACGCTGACCCTGGTGAATTCTTTGCGACGCAACGCGCCGTTTATGTGCAGTTCGTCCCGGGGAACGAACTGGAGGCGCCGGATCGCAAGATGCTTGCCGCCTTCGGGCACCCCCGCGGCGCAAACCTGGCCTCGCCCATCTTCCGCGCCATTCGCCCCGGGTTTCACCCCTGGCATGTGACCGAAGAAGAAGGACGGCTGCTGGCCGAGTGCATGTCGGCCGTGATTATGATCTGCTCCGCCGTCTCTACAAAACCTGATATGAAGTTCTGGGATCTGCCCGATACCTATCCCATGGTGTCATGGGCGGATGAGAAAAAAGGCAAGCCTCAATGCCAGGTAGCAGCGGTAAAAGTGCCTCTGCCCCCTGAACCGCAGCTTTCCCCAGTGCCGGTTGATGCAGAACAACTGCGCCAGTTGCGCAATCGGGACTATGCGATCCGCGGAGTGCTGGAGGTTGACCACTTCCTGAGCAACGCGGTGGTTGGTGGCAAGGACGAGCGCAAAGCGTGCATGCCCATGGTGTTGGTGGTTGACGCCGACACCGGAATGGTCCTTCCCACGGAAGTTCCTCCTCCCGGCACTTCGCCTGCAGAAGCGTTAGCCGAGGGGATCGTCAGAGCCATTGAAGCCAGCCGCGCGATGCCACGGGAGATTCGGGTAAAGAGCCGCGAATTCAAAGACTGCCTTGCCCCGATGGCCGAGCTGTGTGGCTTCACGATCAAGGTTGCCCGCTCGCTCCCCGAGTTGACGAGGGCCAAGGAACACCTGCTCCGCATGTTGGCAGGCGGAGGGTTCCCGCAAAGCTGAAGACCGCAGCAGTTTGCCCGCGACCTTTGCCATTCGATATAGTTTTCTGTGGTCATGTATAGAGATTTCCACGCTACCGACCGCTGGACCAAGAAAGAAGTTCACTGCCTCTATCAGGCGCTGATCGTGGCCATTGCTACCCGCCACGCCGACGCGGTCGACGTCAAGTTTCTGGTCGATGGCCACCCGCTTTGGGTGGCGCTTCCCGCCACGGCGTGGGTTGAGTACAAGAACCAGACCGGGAAAGCGATCACCGATCCCCTCGCCATAGAAATCGCCGGACACTACCTGAAGAGTGCCCTGGAGTCCGGGGAAGGCGCGGGCCGTGAGATGTACTCGCTCACCGTCGAACAGACCCTGAGCCATCTTCAGGCGCTGGTGGAAGAAGACCTGGCGGCGTCAGAGGTTTTAGCCGACCGCTAATGCTATTCCCAAGCGGCTTCTGGGACTACAATGTCTTCATGAGCGCCGCCGCTCCGAAACGGCAACCTGGCAAGCGACCTTCCAGCCGCCATTCCGCCCAGCAGGTCTATGCGACGGAAACTACCGGCTTGCTGATCATTGCCCTCCTCATCCTGATTGTGACTCTAGCTCGCTACTGGCATTTCGTGCACTGGAGTTTGCGCTGATCGTGGTGGGCGATCCGCTTCTGGTGATTATCCTGGGTCCGACGGCCAGCGGTAAGACTTCACTTGCTCTGGCGCTCGCCGAGCGCTTTTTCGGCGAAATCGTGAATTGCGATTCGGTCGCGATGTACCGCGGATTCGAGATCGGCACGGCCAAGCCCAGCCCTGAGGAACGAGCCCGGGCGCCTCACCATTTGTTCGATTTCGTTGATCCGACTGGGCACATCACGGCTGGCGGGTACGCCCGCATAGCGCGCCAGATACTTGCCGAGATCAGCTCACGCGGCAGCCTGCCGATCGTAGCTGGCGGCACGGGTCTCTACCTCCGCGCGCTGCTCGAAGGCTTGTTTCCCGGCCCGCAGCGATCCGAAGAACTTCGCGAGCGGCTTCGGGAAAAAGCCGACCAGAAGGGTTCGTCGTACCTGCACCGCATTCTGCTGCGTCTTGACCCCCAAGCTGCCGGCAAAATCCATGCCAACGATCTGCCCAAGCTCATCCGCGCCATCGAAGTTTGCCAGGCCTCCCGCCAAAAGATGACCGAGCTTTGGGAACAGGGCCGTGCGCCGCTGCAAGGCTTTCGCATTCTGCGAATCGGCTTGAACCCGGATCGTGACACGCTTTACGCCCGCATCAATCTTCGCGCTGAGCAAATGTTTCAGCAGGGCTTGATCGAAGAGACCCGATCCTTGCTGGCAAAGTGTGGTCACGCCGCGCTCCCGCTCGGTTCTTTGGGATATAAGCAATGCGTCCAGTTGTTAAAGGGAGAAACCGATGAATTAGCCGCTCTGCAACTCGCCCAGCAAGCGCATCGCAATTACGCCAAGCGCCAAATGACCTGGTTCCGGCGCGAACCCGAGGTCTGCTGGCTCACCGGCTTCGGCGACGACCCGGAGGTTCAGCGCCAGGTCGCGCTTCTCGTCCAGAATTCCGCAAGCAAGCCAGTCTAGAGACGTATGCACTCGCCCTTAGCGCCGGGCCAGCACCAGCCCGACGACACCAACCAAGACGGCAATCATGAAGGAATGGCAACCGTGCTGATGCGGATCGAGCACTACCAGGCAACGCGGGTCGGTGACGATCCGCGTGACGAAGAGAATGATCAGCATGGCGAATGATGTCCACAGAGCCCAACGTTCGCCGCGGCGAACCGGGACGAGCGCCAGCATGATGCCGGCAAACACCACCGTACAAGCTAACGCTACGGGCCAGGGCGCCGCGTAGGCTGCGAGCATCGCGGGATCCAGATGGGGATGCGCGCGGGCATAGGCGGGCGCCGCCAGCGACGTGTACAACAGCAGGGCATACGCTACCAGAACCAACCCGATGCCAGTGTTTCGCATCGTGCGAGTGTACACCCAGAGCCTTTTATGCCGGTCAGCGAGTTTTCGGCGCTGGAGGCATGCTATCGTCTTTGCCATGCCCCGCCAACGCGCGCTTGTCCTACTAGCACTGATATTGGTGTCATCATCGGCGTCGGCCAAGCCGAAATATCAGCAGCCCGGTCCCATCCATCTCGATCGCGACGGCCAGAAGTGGGCGGAGAAGACCCTCCGCAAGCTTTCCCTCGAAGAAAAAGTCGGCCAGCTTTTCATGATTTGGGTGCGCGCCGATTTCCTGAATGTGCAGAGCCCCGTCTATCTCCAACTCCGGGAAAACATTGGCAAGTACCACCTTGGCTCGTTCGCGATGACGGTCCGTTGGGAGCCGCCTTTTCTCTATCGCAATGAGCCTTTTGAGGCCGCCGACTTGCTCAATCGCCTGCAACAGGATTCTCCGCTACCCCTCATCATCGCCGCTGACTTGGAACGCGGTCTCCCCATGCGCTTCTACGGGGGAACGGAATTTCCTCATGCGATGGCCTTCGGCGCGGCAGGCAAGCGGGAATATGCCGAAGCTTTCGGCCGCATCACTGCGCAGGAGGCGCGAGCCATTGGCGTTCACTGGAACTTCTTTCCTGACGCCGACGTGAATTCGAACCCGGCAAATCCCATCATCAATACGCGTGCCTTCGGGGAAGATCCGCGACAGGTCGGTGACTTGGCTGCCGCCTACATTCACGGCGCCCGTTCCGGCGGGATGCTCACCACCGCCAAGCACTTCCCAGGCCACGGAGACACCTCGACCGACTCCCACCTCGGCCTGGCACAGGTCAACGGTGACATGGCACGGCTTGACTCTGTCGAGCTTCCGCCTTTTCGCGAAGCCATCGAAGCGGAGGTCGACTCAGTGATGATTGCCCACGTTACGGTCCCGGCGCTCGACCCTGCACCCGACCACGTGGCCACAACCTCACCCGCGATCGTGACCGGTTTGCTGAAGCAGAAACTCGGGTTCAAGGGGATCGTGGTCACCGACGCGCTCGACATGGCCGGCCTCACCCGGCTTTATGGATCGAACCCGGGCCGAGCTGCGGTCGATGCCTTCAAGGCCGGCTGTGACCTGCTGATCATCCCAGCCGACCTCGACGCTTCCTATCGGGCCCTGCTCGGGGCCGTGCAGAGTGGCGAAATCCCCCTGTCGCAACTCGACGTTTCCGTTCTTAAGATACTGAAAGCAAAGGCCTCGGTTGGCCTGCACCGGGCGCGCTTGGTCGATCTTGCGGCCTTGCCGGAAATCGTCGGCAAGCCGGAGAATCTCGTTCTCGGCCAGCAGATTGCTGATGACGCTGTTACCTTGGTCCGCGATAACGGAAAAATCCTGCCTCTGAAACGGACTGGAACTGTTTCCGCCCCGCTTCCGTATCAGAGAGCGGAAGAGGTTCGCAACCATCTGGTCGCGGTGATCATCTCCGAAGACGTCCGTACGGACGCTGGAAGAATTCTGGAAAGACAGATCAGGTCGCGCGTTCCAGACAGTAATGTGATCTATGTGGACTCGCGCATTGCAACTGCGATGTCGACCGAGATTGTGCAGGCCGTCGATCAGGCTGATGCTGTCATCGCAGCGACTTACATTGTGCCCACGGCAGGCAGGGCGGTCATGGGAGGGAATGGCTTGACCAACTCCGTCGCGCTTCCGGATGCAAGCGCTGCGCTGCTCCACAGCATTTTGGATCGCGCGGCTGCAAAGACAGTTGTGCTGGCGATGGGCAACCCATACCTGGCCCAGGATTTCCCTGCCGTCCAGAACTATCTCTGCGCCTTCTCCAGTTCTTCGGTTTCAGAAATCAGCGCAGTCAAAGCTTTGTTTGGGGAGATTCCGATCCGCGGCCATCTGCCGGTGAGCATCCCTGAGGTTGCCCGGCGGGGCTTCGGAATCGAACGCGTCGCGCAACCTGCGCCAGGAGGTGCTCCGCATGCTGATCCCAAAACCGCTGGACATTAAGACTCGGCTCCTGATTGCTGTTGCCTTCACCTTTTGGCTGACGCTGCTGGCTTGCAGTGTCAACGTGAAGGACCACAACGACGGCAAGAGCGATAAGGTGGATATCGACACGCCGATCGGAAGCCTTCACGTGAACGAGGACGTCGATGTGCGCGATACCGGGCTGACTGTCTATCCCGGTGCCCGCCCGAAACCTAAATCCGGCCACGACGATAAGGGCGCCAATGTGAACATCTCCAGCAGCTTCTTCGGGGTGAAGGTCGCGGCCATCGAGTACGAATCCGACGATCCGCCCAGCAAGGTCATCGCCTACTATCAGGACCAACTGAAAAAGTATGGGAGCGTCATCGAATGCCATACCAGCAAGCACGGCGGAGACCTCACCGTAAAAGCCGGCGACAAGCAATCGCACAACCCGGTTAGCTGCCAGGGGCACGGTTCGGGGGATGTGGTTGAACTTAAAGTCGGCACCGAGGACGATCAACATCTCGTTTCCGTGGAGCCTGAGGGCAAAGGGTCCGATTTCGCTTTGGTATTCGTTCAAACCCGCGGCAAGGAAGGCACAATTTAGGAGAAGAAGTTTATGGCTCGAATGACCCCGTACAATCCGCAAACCCGGCAATTCCAGGCTGCTGCCCTCCTGGTCTTCGCGGCAGCCTGTCTGACCGTTTTCCCTGTTTCCGCTGCAGCCCAGAACTCCGACGACAAGAATTTCGACGTTCGCAGTTCCGTAGGAGACTTGCACCTCGGCTCCGACGCCGATCCACGCGAAATCGGTCTTCCCGCCTATCCCGGTGCACGCCTGAGGCACGATGACGAGAGCAACGCCAACCTCGCCATGTTTACCAGCGCTTTTGGCTTTAAGCTGGTCGTGATCAAGTACGTCTCCAGTGACGCGCCTGACAAAATCATCGCCTTCTACCGCGACAAGCTGAAAAAATACGGGAAAGTGATCGAGTGCCACAGCGACAAGGACGGCCCGCACGTCCAGGTCCATGACAAGGCGAAAGAGCTTACCTGCGATGACAACAACAAGGGAGAGCAAGTTGAACTGAAAGTCGGAACCCAGGACAACCAGCACGCTGTCGCCGTCGAGCCGGACAAGTCGGGCACCGGATCTGCGTTTGCTCTAGTGTATGTCTACTCACGCGGTAAGCAGGGCGATATCTAGCAGTGCACAAGGAGCCCTAGCTGTTGTGTATACGCGCGCCCGCGGAAAGCCGGCGGATATTTGACCAGGGACGCGGAACGATGGGTCGAGGTCGTAACCTTCCCCTGATTATCCTCGAAGTGCGGGCCCGTTCCACCGGGTTCGCGAGGCGCGTCTCTTGCTTGCGCCTCTTCGCTCATGTACCTTGAACTCCTGTGGAACACGCTTGCGACAAGTGCGGCGCAGCTGTCGAGGATGGCACTCCGTTCTGCAAACAATGTGGAGCGCCGCAGATCCGCGTAGCCAGCTTTGAGCCGCAGGCCGCGTCGCCCTCGGACTCCTTAGATCACCCTGGCGACCCTCGAACCCTGCAGTGGGCCCAGGCCCTGCCTTCCGCAGCAGGCGCTGGGTTGGTTGCCGCAATTCTTATGCTGATCCCGTTAGGAGCATTCGGCCTTGGAATGCTCGCCGCGGGTGCGCTTTCCGTGCTTTTCTATCGGCGCCGAAATCCGGCGGCCAACCTCACCCCGGGCATGGGAGCGCGGCTGGGCGCGACCAGCGGCGCCCTGGGCTTCGGGATCTTTGCCCTCTTCACTGCCGTCGAGGTTCTCGTCTTCCATTCCGGCGGAGAATTGCATTCCGCTCTGATTCAGGCGGTTCAGCAGTCCGCGGGCCGGACATCCGACCCGCAGGCCCTGCAACTCCTGGAATACCTCAAAAGCCCTCCAGGCCTTGCTCTGGTCATGGCGGCCGGCCTGGCCGTCATGTTGGCGGCGTTCTTGATCTTTTCCAGCCTCGGCGGAGCCCTTGGCGCGTTCTTGCTGCGGCGCAAGAACCGTCAGTAGGCGGGAACCCGCGCCAGCAGGGCTTAATCTGCCCCCGCTTGCCCTCAACCGCTCCGCCCGCGTATGATGCACCGTTTATGTCTCCCCGGACTACACCCCGGCAGGCCAACCTGCGCGAGAAGGCTCAGCTGATGTCCGCTTCGGAAATCGAGCGGACTTTGGTTCGTCTGGTCCACGAAATCATTGAGAAAAACAACGGCGCCAAAGATGTTGGCTTGGTCGGCATCCGCCGCCGCGGGGTTTTTCTTGCCCAGCGCCTCGGAGAAATGATCCAACGGATTGAAAAATCGCCAGTCCCGGTCGGCACCCTCGATATCACCCTGTATCGCGACGATCTTTCCACGCTGGGGCCCAAGCCGGTGGTGCAGAAGAGTGAGATTGGCTTCCCGATTACTGGCAAAGACATCATTCTGGTCGATGACGTGCTTTACACCGGACGCACCACGCGCGCCGCCCTCGACGCCCTCTTCAGCCAGGGCCGGCCCCGCCGCGTCCAGCTTTGCGTGCTGATCGACCGCGGCCATCGGGAACTGCCCATTGAGGCAGCTTTCGTGGGACGAAAGATACAGACCTCGGAGCAGGAGATCATCGAAGTCCAGTTGCGGGAAGTAGACACCGCCGAAAAAGTTCTGCTGGTGGAAAAACAAAGTTGAGCGCGAAACCGAACATTCGATTTGGCAGCCGGGTAAGCCATGAAGTTCACCGCGGCTCTTTGCTCGGCATTGAGCACATGCCCGCGTCTGAGATTCTTACCCTGCTGAACCTAGCCCGGCGTATGAGTCCCGCCAAGCCGCGACCGCTTTTGCGCGGCAAGCGGGTGCTGCTTCTTTTCTACGAGGCCTCTACTCGCACCCGCAGTTCCTTCGAGATCGCGGCGAAATCGTTGGGTGCGATGACCACCTTGGTGCTTTCCAGCGGCTCCAGCATCGAGAAAGGCGAGTCTCTGCTCGATACCGCCTACACGCTGCGCGCCGTCGGGGCGGACGTCATCGTGGTTCGGCATCCCCACGCCGGCGCCCCGTTGCTGATGGCGAAAAACCTTGATATCCCCGTCATCAACGCCGGCGACGGCATGCACGAGCATCCTTCGCAGGCTTTGCTTGATGCGTTCACCATCCTGCGCCACAACAAGACGCTCAAGGGACTGCAAGTCGCCATCGTGGGGGACATCTACCACAGCCGTGTCGCCCGCTCCGCCTGCCATTTGCTAAGTAAGTTCGGCGCGCGGGTCATCCTCTGCGGGCCGCCGGAGTTGTTGCCGGAGGTCGCCACCACCCTGGCGCCAGGTGTGCAGATCACGCGCACCGTGGAAGAAGCCATCCGCGGTGCGGACGTGGTCACTGCCCTGCGGGTGCAGAAAGAGCGGCTCGCCGGATTGAAGATCAGCTTGCAGGATTACATCGCCCGCTACCAGATCACCCTTCAGCGCCTGAAATTAGCCAAGCGTGAAGCGATTCTGATGCATCCCGGCCCGATCATCCGCGGCCTGGAGTTGACTTCGGAAGTCGCGGATTGCCCGCAGTCCGCCATCGTCGAAGAAGTGCGCAACGGCGTCCCGGTGCGTATGGCCATTCTGGCGAGGGCCCTGGGGAAAGCGAAATGAGCGTCAGCATGGTATCGCGGTGGAAGAAAACGGCCACGTGGAGATCAGCGTGAACCAGCGGAAAACCGGCAGTCTCCTCATTAAAGGCGGCCACGTCATCGACCCAGCGGCCCGGGTCGATGCGCTCATGGATGTCCTGTTGCGCGACGGCCACGTCGCCGAAATCGCCCCACCGGGTAAAATCCGCAGCGGCGCCGACAGCACCTTCGACGCTCGCGGTTTGATCGTTGCCCCGGGATTTATCGATCTTCACGTCCACTTACGCGAGCCCGGCCAAGGCTACAAGGAGACCATTGCAACCGGGACTGCAGCCGCTGCAGTTGGAGGATTCACCTCCGTTTGCTGTATGCCGAATACTTCTCCGGTGGTGGATTCTCCCGAATGGGTCACCTGGATTCAGCAACCTCAGCGTGGCGCCGTGGTCAACGTCTTCCCCATCGCCGCTGCCACGCACGCCAGCAAAGGCGCAGTGCTCAATGACTTTCGAGCCCTGCAGCGAGCAGGTGCGGTCGCCGTCAGCGACGACGGAAAACCCATTCTCAACGACGCCATCATGCGCGAAACCCTGCGCCTGGCGGCGGAAACCAGTCTGCCCGTGATTCAGCACGCCGAAGACACTCGGATGACCGAAAACGCTTCGCTCCATGAGGGAGCGGTTTCGTTCCGTCTCGGCCTGCGGGGCATGAAGGCCGAGGCCGAAGCCATCATCGTTGACCGCGACGTCCACTTGGCCCAGCAGTTCACTGGCGCTCGACTGCATGTGGCTCATCTCTCCACCGCGGAGGGACTGAAAGTCGTTCGCAAAGGCAAGCGCAGCAAGGCCCATATCACTTGCGAAGTCACGCCCCACCACTTCACGCTGACCGACGCCAACGTCGGCGACTACAACACCAATTGCAAAATGAATCCGCCGCTGCGCTCCGCGGAAGATCGCGAAGCCCTGATTGTTGCCTTGGCCGACGGTACGGTCGACGCCATCGCCACTGATCACGCCCCGCATGCTCTCCACGAAAAAGATCTGGAGTTTGAGCGTGCCATGTTCGGGGTTACCGGACTCGAAACCGCGCTGGGGCTGGCCATCACACAATTGCACCGCGAACGCGGAATCCCCCTTAGCAGAATCGTCGAGTTGTTTACTGCTGGCCCGGCCCGGGTTGTGGATTTAAGGGGCCGGGGCGCGCTCGCTCGCGGCTGCTACGCCGACGTGACCATCTTTGATCCCAAGAAACATTGGAAGTTTGAAGCGGCGAAGTCGCGCTCCAAGTCCCACAATTCGCCGTTCGATGGCTGGCAGCTTACCGGTAAAGTTGTCGCGACTATCGTAGCCGGCAAAATTGTCCATCGGGCCGATTGACCTGCTTGTGTGGGGCGCATTCCTGTCCGCCAAATGCCAGCGGCTTCCGGTTCTTAGGTTTTTACCGGAAGTGCGATAACGCTGCCGTGCTCACTCCCACGCGCCCGCATCGACTAACCGGCCCGTCTTCAGATAGTGATTGATCGCCTTTTCCCAACTCTGCATCTTGCTGCGAAACCACGCGTCGTCATACCGATCCACTTCCCGGTTGCCGTCCTCTGACAGCCCGGTATAGATGTACTGAATGCTGGCCTCAGTCACATCCTGCGATTTTGGGTGCAATGAAATCCGGAGTTGCGTCGCTACCAACTCCGGCCGCACCCAGGCAAATCCGATCCGAAAGGCGGATGGCTCGTACTCCGTCACCACCCAAACCGTCTCCGGGCCGGTTTCATTCGGAGTCGCAAACACACAACCCAGTTCAGCCACTCCCGATTGCGAATAGATCAGCCGGTACTCCCATCCCGGAACCCACTCCGCCTCGCGCACTGGACACAGCAATGGAAACACTTTCTTCGCCGCGGCAACATTCGTCTGTGTATATTCGTGAACCACCCGCTTGCCTCGAAATTCCGACATAATTTTCTCTCCTAAAGAAAATGGCCCGCGCCATGAGCCCGAGCCGTTCACCAAAAAATATTGAGCAATAGAAAAAGGCCAGATCGTTGCCGATCCGGCCTTCCCATCAGTTAATTATCTCACAGCCGGCTTCGCCGTACAAACGAGTGCGCAATCTTCTGCACATTGACAGTGCCTGAGGGCGAGCATATAGTTTTGTTCTCCCCCCAAACGAGGATATTTTGTGAATCGTCCTTCCCTGTCCAGCCGTGCCACTGTGCTATCTGACGCACTTCGCCATCGACCGAATCAGTACGCTATGGCCAGGTAATTAATAGGAGTTGGAGGAATTTATGAAGCGCACTTCGAGGAAGCCATCCAATCTTTCGGAATCACTGCAACGGCGACTGAACGCCTACGCTCTTGCCGCCAGTGCTGCGGGGCTGGGAATGCTGGCGTTCAGCCAATCGGCAAACGCAAAAGTGGTTTATACCCGTGCCCACACGATCCTGAAACTTGGGAACCATTACAATCTCGATCTCAACCATGACCAAACCAATGATTTTTATTTCAGAAACTTCTCCACCGATGTGCATCACCTCAACGGGCTCGAAGTTGCCGCCTATCGGAGCGCGCCCAATGGCGTAGCCGCAAGTTCCACGTCCTCCGGCTACGGGAGATTCCTTTGGCCCTTGGCCCTGGAAAAGGGCGTTAAAGTCGGCCCTGCGAACTGTGAGAACTGCTCGAACGACCGCGGGTACTACATGGACATGGTAGATAGCCTCAAGTCGGGAAAGGTCTACGGCCATTGGTCCAATGTTCGGAATCGGTATCTTGGACTTGCATTCACCATTAAGGGACGTGTCCACTATGGCTGGGCTCGCTGGACAGTTCAGAATCACAACGATTCCATTGTTGCCACGCTCACCGGCTATGCCTATGAAACCGTCCCCGGCAAGGCGATCATCACTGGGAGAACTAAAGGGCCGGCTGTCATCACCCTGGAACCGGCCAGCCTTGGGCATCTGGCGGCAGGGGCCCCTGCGATTCTGGTTTTGTTTTCAGGAAAGTAACAGCGCGTGTATGAGGAAAATGCGGACAAGTCATAGCCGAGGTGGGGATTTTCCTGGCCTCAACCCATAATTTCTCATAGCTTCCGCCGCCAATCCGGACTAAAATGGCCGCTGGCAGCGCGGTTCCGCGGGCTCCCCATCTTTTCGCGCGGGTGCCCCACCCTTTCGCGTTCTTTCCGAAAGGGTGGGAAAGGACTCATCTCCGAGGAGCAGTCAACCAGTGAACCTCAACCGACTCCAGATGCTCTCCGCACTGGCAATCGCCATTCTTTCCCTGTCGATCCACGCCTCCGCCGAGTGGAAAGAGCAAGTCCTCTACAGCTTCCAGGGCGGCAGCAGCGACGGCTTCTGGCCCGCTGGCGGTGTGGTGTTCGACAAGCAAGGGAACCTTTATGGGGCGACCACGGGTGGCGGCCCAGACACCTGCTATCCGATTAGCGAAGAGTGCGGTCTGGTCTTTCAACTAGCGCCGCCGGTCAAGAAGGGCGATCCCTGGACCGAGACGATTCTGTACCAGTTCCAGGGAAAAGGCTCGAACGACGGCAGTGTTCCCGTTGGTGGGGTGATCATCGACAGCGCCGGGAATCTGTATGGAACGACGGCGTACGGCGGTACTGGTGACTGCAACATAGGGGTTTCGGCGGGATGCGGTACGGTATACGAGTTATCGCCACCAGCTAAGAAGGGCGGCCCGTGGACCGAGACTATCTTATACAGCTTCAAGAGCGGCAAGGACGGCTACTTTCCCTGGGGTAATCTGACCTTCGACGGCAAGGGCAACTTGTACGGAGCAACGCAGTTTGGCGGCGGAAAGGGGAACACGTGCAATCCCTACTACCAGTATTGTGGGACGGTGTTTGAGCTAAGTCCGCCGAAGCAGAAGGGCCGCAAATGGACTGAAAAAGTGCTCTACAGTTTTGCTGGAGTCGCCAAGTGGAAGCAGTCAGGGGACGGAGCGAACCCAAACGGTGGTCTGGTGCTGGACAGTGAAGGCGCTATCTACGGCACCACGTACTTTGGTGGCAATAACCAGGAAGGAAAGTGCAAGGGCGGCGTCGGTGGAACCGGCTGCGGCACAGTATTCGCACTCCAGCCGCCGGGCAAGAAGGGCGGAGCATGGACCGAAAAAGTGCTCTATCGCTTCAAGGGTCTTCCGGATGGTATTTCACCTGGTGCCGGCGTGGTATTCGACAGCCGGGGCGACCTATTCGGCACCACGACGGAGGGCGGAGGTGGCAACTCCCCATGCGGCACGGTCTTTCAGCTATCGCGTCACTCAAACGGGCCATGGAAAGAAACCGTGTTATATGGCTTTACCGGCAACGGCGACGGAGGCCAGCCTGAGGCAGGACTGATCTTCGACTCCAAGGGGAACCCATACGGGACTGCGAGCACCGGAGGGAATATGGGTGCCGGAACCATCTTCCGATTGCATCGAGGGGCTGGGGGGGCCTGGGCATTTGAAGCGATCTATGAGTTTGCGGGCAGCCCTGACGGTTCCTACCCTGCCGGAGTGCCGGTGTTCGACAAATCTGGAAATCTCTACAGCACCACGATGTCCAGTGGAACCGGGCAGGCGTGTGGCCATGTCGGCTGTGGCACGGTGTTCGAAGCCTCGCCCTAGTCGGAAGTCACATTCTCCCGGCGCGCTTCGCAGACCGTGCGGCCTAGATGGAATCGCAACAAGCATCTCCCACTTCTCCTTGACATCCCCCTCCAGCCACCCTATACTATTGGCATACTATTAAACGTATATAATATCTACATGATATAACCAATGAAAAAAGGAGCCATAACTCCCATGCTTTCTAGATTTTACCCATAACCCCAATGGGCTCTAGATTTTGCCGGGAAAAAGTCCGTAACATGATGATCCCACTAGACCGAGGGGGAGGGGGTATACCAGTTATTTAGTAATCAAACAGTAAACTTCGACGCCAGATCCCAACGCGAGTCTCGCTTAAACAGCAGCCGTCTTTTGCAGGGCTTCGGCTGTCAACCGAGGATTGTCAGGCATTTCTGTGTGGCTTCACTACCGCTACGAACGCTGTCGAAGCACACTGATGCAGTGAGATATCCATCGCTTGGCGAGGGCCAAGCTGGGAAGTTGCTGCAGCACGCTTTCGATGCGCTGCAGCCACTCCAAATGGCCCACACGGTACTTCGCTATCGCCCGCTGGCCTAGAACAGGTTCCACAGGAACTGGTTGTACACGTCGTGGTGATACTGCACTTCGGGCGCCTTGACGAAAGTTCCCAGCAGACGCGGGCAGCGGTCAGCCGACGCCTGCTTCAGATCGGCATATCGCGCCTTTACGTCCTCGCCGAGTAGCTTCGTCGTCCATCCCGCCTTGCGGAAATTCTGCAGCGCGTCATAGATATTGTCTGGCAGATAACGCTGCGCCTGCCGCAAATTCTTAATCTTCGCCGTTTCTCCTTCGATGCCGGTCTTGAAGATCGAATACATCACCATGTAAGGACTCGCGTCCGGAGCCACGGAGCGCACTTCGACGCGCATGCTCCTTTCGTTGCCAATGGGAATGCGTATCATGGAGCCGCGATCCACGGGCGAAGCCTTGAGCTGGTTGGGCGCCTCAAAATGCGGGTCCAGACGTCGATAGGCGTTGACACTGGGGTTTAGCAACAGGCAGAGATCATTGCCGTGAGTGAGGATGCGGTCGACGAACGCCCAGCCGAATTTGCTGAGCATCTCTTCGCCCTTCGGGTCCCAGAACAGGTTCTTTCCGCCCTTGCTGATGGAAACGTTGGTGTGCATGCCGCTGCCGTTCACGCCGACTACGGGTTTCGGCAGAAACGACGCGGTAAATCCCATGCGGTTGGCGACTTGCCGGCAAATCAGCTTGTACAGTTGGATCTGATCCGCCGCTGCCACCACTTCGCCGTAGCTGTAGTTGATTTCGAACTGTGACGGTGCGACCTCGGGATGATCCTTTTCATTCTGGAATCCCATCGCTCGCTGCACCTCGGCGGTGGTGTCGATGAAGGTGCGCAGCGGGTCGCCCGGCAATGAATGGTAATATCCGCCGGTGTTCACATAATCGAATTTCTGGGTTTCGTGGTAGCGTCGCTCAGCGTCCGTCCCCTGGAATAGGAAGCCTTCGATCTCGTTGGCCGCATTTAGAGTGTAGCCCTCTTTCTTGTGCAAGGTGTCCGCGAATGTCTTCAGCAGGCCACGAATGTCGGCGGCATACGGTTCACCGCCTTTGTCGATGATGTTGCCGAACACCAGCACCTTGCCAGGACCGAAGATGTCCGCTGGCGCCCAGTAAAACGCCGCCCAGTCGATGCCGAGGCGCAGATCGCTCTCCCGCTGCGCGGTGAAGCCGCGGATGGACGAACCGTCAAAGGTCAGATTGTCCCAGCTCTTCAGCAGGAACTTCTTGTCGTAATCGAGCATGTGCAGCCGGCCTTCGAGGTCGCTGAACAGCACGGTCACAGCTTTGATCCGCTTCTCGCTGCTCAAGTATTCCAGGCGTTCTTCCTGGATCTTGTTCGGCGCAACGCGATTACGGCGCTGTTCCTTGGCTTTCAGGTTCAGCTCTTCCAGTTCGTCATACGGGATGGCAAGAAAATTTCGCAGTTCGCTCGACATGGATCTCCTTAGGAACTCTGTGGACTAGCCATTAGCACGAAAACTTTGGGGGATGCGAGAACCAAGAAGCTTATCGCGAGGGTTGGCCTGCTGCCAATCAAAGAAGATTATGGGCGGCATTAGGCGTATTTATGCGGGCCTCAAAATAGGAGTTCGGGACGTAGGTATTCACAGGTGCGCGGCCAGTCCGGCCTTTTCGAGCACCTGCTCCGGATCCAATCCGGTGTCCCGTAGATGACGCAAGCTGAGCGCGTCGTGGCGCTTGGCCAGTCGCATGCCTGTTTCGTCCCGCAGCAGATCGCAGTGGTAGAACTCCGGAGGACTCCATCCCAGCGCGCGATACAGCAGCAACTGCCGGGCGGTGGATTTCAGCAGATCGGCGCCGCGCACCACCTCCGTGATGCGCATCTCCACGTCGTCTACCACAACCGCCAACTGATACGCGGGGACGTCGTCCCGGCGCCAGACAACGAAATCTCCCAAATCGTGACCCGCCCGAAATTCCTGCGGCCCAAAATGCAGGTCCGTGAAGCGAACTTGTTCGCCATCCGGCACACGGAAACGCCAATTTAATCCTGCTGGTGCGGCAAACTGACCAGCATTGGTGCGCCCACGGCATCGCCCGGGATAGATCGGCTCATCGTCAGCGTCGTTCGGAGCACTCGCAGCCTGCGTCAGATCCTTGCGTGAGCAGGTACATGGATAAATGAAGCCGCCGTCGCGCAGCTTACGCCAGGCATGCAGATACCGGTCGCGGCGTTCGCTCTGCGAGTACGGAGCGAAAGGCCCTCCGCAGTCCAGACCTTCACTCCAGCGGATTCCCAGCCAACGCAGGTCTTCCACCATGGCCCGCGCGAACTCCGGCTGGCATCGTTGAGGATCAAGATCCTCGTTCCGCAGGATCAGGGTGCCTTGATGCGCCGCCGCCCGCTGCGCCGCAATCCAGAAGGTGCGGGCATGGCCCAGATGCAGCAACCCGGTCGGCGACGGCGCAATCCTTCCTCGATATCCTTGAGCCATCAAACAGCATTCTAGCGACCCCGGGCTGTGTGGAGCGGGCCACTCGCCCGCTACCCTCAAACTCTGCCGCTAATCTTGTGTTCGCAAGCCCACAACGTGTCTGGTACTCGACGGCATTTCGTTTCGCCTTCCTCGCTAACCTGCCTCGAATCAACGCATCTCCAATCGGGCCCGATCGTGCCTCTACCAGCGGTGACTGGGAACCCAGCACAGGAGACCAACATGGCACAGTTCACACAACTCGGATTATCAGGACAACCAAATAGAAAGTCAGAGGTGAAAACCGCGACCCAAGCCGCCAAGCCGCGTCCGCATTTCAACCAGAAACAGAAAACCACCGCGTTCATTGGCACAGTCGTTGCAGGCGCGCTCGCAGGAATCTTCCTGCTGCAGACCGGCGGCTGTTCAAAGCAGGAATCGAAACCAGTGGCTAGCGCAGCCGCGAATTCAGTAAATTTCAACCCATCGCCCGCGACGGCCGCAGCCAATATTTCGTCGACTCCTGCCCAGAGTCTGACACCCGCGAAGAAGGTCGTCAAGAAACGCCCATCGACCGTGTCCTACACCAACCAAGTCTACGGCGTATCCTTCCGCTATCCGCGGAAGTACCAGTTGGAATTCGCAGACAGCGCCAGCCACGGTAGCTCGGAGCAGGTCGCTATGAACTTCGTGCAATCGGGTGGGATCTCGGTTACGACAGTCGAAGTTCCCAAAGGCTCCTATCCAGGAACTGACCTTGTTTCCGCATCATTCAATGTGAGCGTGAACAAGCTGCTCACGGACGATCAGTGCTTCCAGTTCGCGTCGCCGGCGCCAAATTCCGCGGATGACTTGGCTGTGAAACCATCGCAAGTGAAACTCGGCGGAATGGAACTGGAGGAAGTCGAGAACCTGAGCGGCCCGTCCACCAAGCAAACAGACGCCAAGTTCTACCACGTCTATGGCAACGGCGCGTGCTATGAATTCGCGCTGGGAATCGAAACCGAGGCCGGCACCGAAGACGATCTCACTCCGGTGAATCGTGAAGTGGTTTTCGGAAAGCTAGAGAAAATTCTGGCGACGGTGAAGATCAAGAGTGAAGTCGTTCCCGACTTGACTGCCAGCACGCCGCAGGCAAGCGTTGCCAAGGAAATCGCGAAGTGAAAGCGGGTGGGTTGGAATGATACAGGCCGCGTCGCAAATTCGGCGCGGCCTGTACAATTCAACCAGTAACTTTTCATGGATGGTATGCCGCAGTGGACATTCTGCTGAATCAGGTTGAGGTTCGGGTGCTGGGAGTGCTCATTGAGAAGGACATTACCACTCCCGATTACTATCCGCTTTCCCTGAACGCCTTAGTCAACGCCTGTAACCAGAAGAACAACCGCGATCCGGTGATGAATCTTGACGACAGCTCGGTGAGCCACGCGCTGAGTTCCTTGCAGGAAAAGCGTCTTGCCGGGCCCGCCCGCGGCGCTGACAGCCGCGTGACCAAGTATGAGCATCGTCTGCAGGAAGTCTTCAACTTCGACCGGCGTGAGATTGCGGTGCTCTGCGTGCTTTTGCTGCGTGGCCCGCAGACCCCGGGCGAGTTGCGTGGCCGCACCGAGCGCATGTACCGGTTCGAGGCGTTGGAGGACGTACAATCAACCGCGCAGAAGCTGATGCAACGCGAGCCACCCCTGGCCGCAGTGCTGCCTCGCCAGCCCGGAACGAAAGAAGCCCGCTACGCTCATCTGCTCGCCGGCAAGATGGAAGATTGGGAAGTCAAGCCCGTTTCAGTCGCCGCAGCCTCGGGCAATTCCCCAGACTTTGATCGCATCGCTCACCTGGAGGAAGAAGTCGCCACCATGCATCGGGAAATCGCGGATCTCAAGCAGCAGCTTGGGAGTTTTCGCAAGCAATTTGAGTAGGCCCAGCCAGTAACGTCTTAGAAGTTACTTTCGTCATCTACCAGCGGCTCCTGGAATACCCTCATTATGGTGCCTTCTCCCGGTGCCCAAAAAAGCTCCCCTGGAATTACAGACCTGTACGTCTGAAGAAACCAGGTCGTGGAGGCGTATGCAATACGAATTCTTCTTCTTGAAACAACGTCGGCAAGCAAGGCCGAGAATTCTAAGAGCCATCGCTCCCACTCACTCCCAAGCCAAGCTGATAGTGGCCCGGCACTACGGATTCGACCCGTCGCAGAGCAGCAAGACTGTCAAACAGTACTTGGAGTCACTTCGCATCCATGATGCGGACGCGACCAACATTTTTTCAGCCGAGCGAACCAGAGGCCGCTCGCAGATCGACATTACGCTTAGGAACTCTGCTTAGGCTTCTTCGGCTTGGCCGTGAGCATATCGATCCTGCGCCCACTCTCAGAACACGCCATTAAGGTGGCAAGCCGCCGCAACCGCGTTTCTTCCTTCTTTGCGCTGACCACCCAATAAGTCGCCGTGCGCTGATACCCGGGCGGCTGCGCGCTGAAGAAGTCCCTGGCCTTCGGGTTGGCCTTGAACTGCTTCAGGTACGCTGCGTCGAGCTTCTGCGGCCGCGTTTCGTAGGAATAGCCCGCCTTTCCCCTCCTCCGATTCTTGAAGGCGGCCAGCCCCGGAGAAGTTACCCTTCCCACCTTGATGAGTTCTCCGATGCGCTTGATGTTCACCGCGCTCCAGTTGCTGCGCGCCTTTCGCGGCGTGAAGCGGATCGTGTAAGTGCTTGGGCTGACGCTCTTGCGCACCCCGTCAATCCAACCGAAGCAAAGCGCCTCGTCCAGGGCTTCCCGGTACGTAATGCTGGTCTTGCCTGAACGCTGGTTGTGGAACCCGAGCCAGAACTCCTGGACCGCGTGGTGATTGCGCTCCAACCACGCTCTGAATTCAGATCCGTTCTTGAAGATCCTGACGTTCATCCCGGATGAGCCTCGTTCAAAAAGACCCAGACAATCCGCCCACCACGCGACGCGGGCATCCTGCCAGGTTTGGTGTACCACAGCGCTCGATGGGCTTAGCCTTCTCGTAATGTCGCACAAGTCGTTCTGCCGTTTCATACTGTGGCCATGAGTCTCGACCACGTTGTGCTCGATTTTCTACAGCGAATCGCGATTGGAGCGGGCGCAGTATTGGTCCTTCTCGTGCTGGTTCGGCTTGGCATGCCCCGCCGTGCCGCCGTGTCCCGCCAGCGACCAACAAACTAACCTGCCCAATCCCCTGCCGGTTGCCGTGTTTGACTGCGTCCAGCGTCGCATGAGATAGTGGCTCGCTCTGATCCTTTCAATTTACTCCGAGCACAAACAGTCTGGAGTTTGTTGCCGACAACATGGTTCAGCTTCTTCCGAAGGATACCAGCTTCTTCTCGATGTTCTCTGAAATGTCAGCGAACCTGATCGCTGGGGCGCGGGTCCTGGTGAACCTGTTCGAGGACTACCAGCAGGTTGAAGAGAAAATCGCCGAGGTACAGAGGATTGAGCGTCTCGGCGATGATCTGACCCATGCAATTTTTATCAAACTTAACCAGACCTTCATCACGCCTTTCGATCGAGAGGACATCCACACATTGGCCTCTTCGCTCGATGATGTCCTGGATTTCATCAACGCGGCCGGAGCCCGCATCATCATGTACCGCGTGAGGAAGCCTCCGCCCGTCGCCCTTGAGCTGGCCAGGCTCATCCTGCTGCAAAGCCAGGAGTTGCAGAAGGCGTTGTCGCTTCTGCGGAAAAATGGCGACATCCTGGTCCATTGCGTGGAGATCAACCGCTTGGAAAACGAAGCCGACTTGTTGTCCCGGGCGGCGATGGCCGAATTGTTCGAACATGAGAAGGATCCAATCAACTTGATCAAAATCAAAGAACTGATCGAGTTCCTTGAAATGGCCACCGACAAGGCAGAAGATGTTGCGGACGTGCTGGAGACAGTCGTTCTAAAGAACGCGTAGCCTATTTACCCTTCAGAAACTAAGGAAACGTGAAACCCGACCTCCTGCTGCTGATTGTCACGGTTCTGGTGGCGCTTACCTTCGACTTCCTGAACGGGTTTCACGACGCTGCCAACAGCATCGCGACCGTGGTTTCTACCCGAGTGTTATCCCCGAAGCTGGCGGTGTTCTGGGCAGCTTTCTTCAACTTTGCGGCTGCATTTCTTCTCGGAACCGCGGTGGCCAAAACCATCGGCAAGGGGATGATTCACATCGAGTCGGTCACCCAATACGTGGTGATTACCGGGCTCCTCGGCGCCATCGTGTGGGACCTGTTGACCTGGTGGCTGGGGCTTCCAACGTCTTCCTCCCATGCTCTCATCGGCGGATATGCCGGTGCGGCCGTCATGCGCTCCGGATGGGGCGTCATCATTGCCGAGGGCTGGTACAAGACCCTGATTTTCATCGTGGTCTCGCCAATCATGGGCCTCATCCTGGGCTTGGGTTTCATGGTTGCCGTTTCCTGGCTCCTGCGCAACAGGGCGCCACGGCGCATCGATGCCTGGTTCCGCAGATTGCAGCTTCTCTCGGCAGCCGCCTACAGCCTCGGCCACGGGGGCAACGACGCGCAAAAAACCATGGGCATTGTGGCGAGCGCTCTATACGGAGCGCATGTCTTGAACTCGGCCGAACTCGCCGGTGACTGGGGAAAATTCCACTGGCCCATCATTCTGGCAGCCCACACGGCCATTGCGCTGGGCACATACTTTGGCGGCTGGCGGATTGTCCACACCATGGGATCACGCATCACCAAGCTCAAGCCGGTGGGCGGATTCTGCGCCGAGACCGCGGGAGCCATCACCCTGTTCTCCACCGCTCTGGCGGGAATTCCCGTCAGCACCACCCACACCATCACCGGCGCAATCGTGGGTGTGGGAGCGGCCCATCGTCTGTCCGCGGTGCGATGGGGCGTGGCCCGGCGCATCGTATGGGCGTGGGTCTTGACGATTCCGGCTTCCGCGTTGGTCGCAGCGGTTGCATACTGGCTGGTCCAACTGGTTCACCCCGGAGCATAGAGCCACGCTAGGTCGCGGCCGCTGCTCTCGTCTCGATCTTCTCGAATACGGCTTCCGCCCGGCGCAAAGCTTCCAGCACGTTGGAGCAGATGTTCTCGGCCCCAACTACTTCTTCGAACTCCGCTTGATGCACGGAGTCTCTCTCTCGCACTGCATCACTCACGCCACTACGTTAGACTGTGCAGTGCTATCAGGAGACATCCTCTTATGAACTCGCCGGGACAGGTCGCCCTGCTCATTGCCATCATCATTTCCGTATCTCTGTTTTGGCAGAAGTTCGGCAAAGCGCTGCGCATTATTCGCGAGGCAAAGCCCGACGCTGACTTCCATCTGCGTCCCCTCGGCCCGCGTATCCGCAGAGTGCTTTGGGAAGTCGGGGCGCAGGGCCTGGTGATCGCGCAACGGCCGCTGCCCGGTCTCGCGCATGCTTTCGTGTTCTGGGGCTTTTGTGTGTTTGCGCTGGTGACGCTGAACCATTTTGCCACCGGGTTCGGCTTGGGATTCTTGTCGCATGACGGCTTCTCGCGTTTCTATTTCCTGTTTGCTGGCGTGTTCGCCGTGGCTGTAGCCATTTCGATCGCGGGACTGGCGTTCCGCCGCTTTGTCATCCGTCCAAAATGGCTGGAGCCCCTGTCTCCTGAATCCGGAGTAATCGCGTTTCTGATCTTCGCCCTGATGATCACCTACCTGGCTGGCTTCTGGGTGCAAGAAGGGACCACGGCTGCCTGGGCCGTCTGGTGGGCACATACGCTGGTGCTTCTCACGTTCCTGCCCCTAATCCCCAAGACCAAGCACATGCATCTGGTGCTGAGTCCCTTCACAGTTTTCTTGGAGCGCGACGGTTTCAGCCATATCCCGCCGCTGGTGGGCGACGAGGATTTCGGCCTCGACACCGGCAAGGACCTGACTCGCATCGCCGCCTTGCAAGCCTATAGCTGCGTGGAGTGTGGCCGCTGCACGGAACATTGTCCTGCCAACAACACGGGGAAAATCCTGAACCCCAAGGAAATCATTCTCGGCACCCGGCATTACCTCAACGAATTCGGGCCGAAGAGTGCGGAACTGCTGCTGGGCAAGCATCTCTCCATGGAAGCTGCATTCCAGTGCACCACCTGCGGGGCCTGCGAGTACCAGTGTCCGGTGGGCATTCAGCACTTGCCGATCATTGTGGGTTTGCGGCGCGGTGCAGTGAATACCGGCAAGTGGGACAACAGTTACGGCAGCGAGATGTTCGTCACCCTGGAACGGCAGGGCAATGCGCTGGGATTCCCGCCATCAGACCGCGAAAAGTTCATCGAGAAAAACGGCTTGCCGTATTTTGACGGAAGCCAGGAGTACTGCCTCTGGCTGGGTTGCCTTGGATCGTTCGATCCGAACGGCCGCAAGATTGTTCTGGCGCTGGCCGAGGTGTTGCGTTATCTCGGAATCACTTTCGGCGTTCTGCGGCAGGAGAAATGCAGCGGTGATCCCGTGCGGCGGCTCGGCAACGATTATCTGTTTGGCGAATTGGCGCAGGCGAACATCGAGCACATCAATGAAAGCGAAGTTAAGAAGATGGTTTCCATTTGCCCGCACTGTGTGCGCACCCTTGGGGAGGATTGGAAAGAACACGGAGCCTGCATTGACATTGAGCATCACAGCGAGTTGCTGGCTCGCTATCGCGACAAGTTGCCGGCCAGCAACGGCGAACAGAAGAGCGTCGTTTTTCACGATGCCTGCTATCTGGGACGTTATCGCGGCGTCTATGACGAGCCGCGCGACGTGATCGCGCTCTACGGCAAAGTCGTGGACCCGCCGCGTGCGCGCGAACGCGGCTTCTGCTGTGGCGGCGGCGGTGGTTTGATGTTCCTGGGTGAAGAAACCGGCAAGCGCGTGAACCTGGAGCGGGCGCAGGAACTGGCGGCAACCGGCGCCAGCGTGGTGGCAGCGGCGTGTCCGTTCTGTAATTCCATGCTGCGCGATGGCTTGGCAGCCGCGACCACCACCCCGCCAGAGCTACTCGACGTAGCGCAGATCGCGGCCGCAGCCATCGCCAAGCCCGGCACGTAGAACACTCTCGTGGAGACAGCCGCCCTCGGCTGTCTGGCCGGGCAAAGCCCGGCAGCGGTTCATGGTGAACGTATGAATGACCGCAACTCAACAGTCTCATCCACCGATGTGGACGCTGGCCGGTTCGACGCCCGCGCCTTGTATATCGCGCTCGACGCGCAACGCCGCACGCGCGGAATGTCGTGGCGCCAGGTGGCGTCGGAGACCGGCGTCAGCGCTTCGACTCTTACCCGCACGAAGCTGGGAGGACGCCTGGAAGTCGACGGAATGCTGGCTATGGTTCGGTGGCTGGGCCGGACGGTCGAAAGCTTCACGCGCGCCGCGACGCGAAACTGTTCAACGACCGAAACCCTCGACCCACGCCTCAACGCGATGGCAGCCAACTTCCGCCAGATTGCTCTCAGCCTCGAAGGGGCAGAGGAAGGCTCGCACATGGGCGTGCCCGACTTCCGCGTGGGAGGCAGAATCTTCGCCACCCTCGCCTCGCAACACCAGGGCTATGGTAACCTGATGCTCACGCTGGAGCAGCAGGAGGATTTTGTCCGGGAGGCGCCGGAAGTTTTCCTGCCGATTCCGGGCGGATGGGGAAGAATGGGAATGACCCACATTCGCCTTGCGGAAGCCAGCGACGACGTGCTGGCCGGCGCTCTGCGCACCGCATGGATGCTTAGGGTGGAAAAGAATACGAGAACGAAAACGAAGAAGAAGCGTTCTCCCGAGCGCGACTAAGCTCGGTTCGCCTCTAACAAAAGTTCGATTGCATCCCGCAGATTGTCTCGGGCTTCCTCCAGGGTATCGCCTTCCGAAATCACACCGGGGAGTTCTTCTGCATAAGCAACGTAGCCGCCTCCTTGGGAACCTGGGACTTCTTCATAGACAGCCGTGAGAGTCTTGTCCATGAGGAACATCGTATTACGCGTGTCGAGCTTAGAGAAAACCTCAACTCTCCACCTTGAGGTTTATCCTTGTCCATCAGCGAGAATCCGTGGCCGACCTTACGCCCCCGCCTTCGCTTTCTTCACTTCCTCAATCAGGGGCGGCACGATGTCGAACAGATTTCCCACGACCGCGAAATCGGAGATTTCAAAAATCGGAGCTTCTGAATCTTTGTTGATTGCGATGATTGTCCGCGCGCCCTTCATGCCGACGATATGCTGAATCGCGCCGCTGATGCCGAGTGCCAGATACAGTTTGGGCGCGACCGTTTGTCCGGAGGAGCCAACCTGGCGATCCAGGGGGAGCCAGCCCGAGTCACAAACGGGACGCGAAGCCGCAAGTTCACCACCCAACGCATCAGCCAATTGCCTGGCGAGTTCGACGTTCTTCTGTTCCTTGATTCCTCGTCCCACTGAGACGATGATCTCGGCCTGCGTAAGGTCAACGGCCTGCTTGGCTTCCTTGAAAACTTCCTGAGGCTTGTTCCGGATGACGCCTTCGGCGATCTCCACATTTACAGTCTCGACTGGGGCAGCATTCGCGCCAGCTTCCAGCTTGTCCGCGCGGAAAGCACCGTTCTGAAAAGTCACAAACCAGGGGGCATCACAAGTGAAGCTGACGTCCGCCGAAAGCTTTCCCTGGAACATCTGGCGGGTAAACACCAACTTGTCTCCGTCTTTCTTGTAGCCGATGCAATCGCTGATCGCGGTGCGCCCCATGGCGGTGGCGAGTTTCGGCACGAAGTCGCGCACCTGGTAGGTGTGCGGCATAAGCACCAGCTTCGGCTGTTTGGACTCGAGAAATTGCTTCAGTCCCGCGGAAAACGCGTCGGGAGTGTAGGGCTCCAGCTTGGGCGACTCAATCGCATAAACTCGGGAAACCTTCTTCGCGGCCACTTCGGACGCAACGCTGGCCACACCGCTGCCAACCACCACAGCCTCCAACCCCCAGCCCGTTTCGGCGGCGAGTGCTTGCCCGGCGGTTAGGGTCTCCCACGAGACTCGGTTCAGTTTCCCTTCGCGTTGTTCTACGATTACAAAAATTGTGTCAGGCATGATTTTGGCTCTTTAGCTACTAGCCCCTAGCTACCAGCTACTAACTCACTTACAGCACACGCACTTCGTTACGCAGCTTGTCAACCAGCTTTTTGGCGACTTCCGCGGGCGAGCCTTCCAAAAACTCCGTGTTCTTGGTCTTTTCGGGAGCGTACAACCGCTCAATCTTCTGCAGATTACCCTTCACCGCCGGCTGCACCTCCGCCAGCGGGACTTTCCGCACCGGCTTGTTCTTCGCCTGCTTGATGCCAATCAGCGTGGCATAGCGCAGCTTGTTGATGCCGGATTGGATGGTAAGCACCGCGGGTAGAGGCATGTCCACAAACTGAAAGAATCCGGCCTCCAGTTCACGCTTCACGCGGATCCCGTCGCTGCTCTTTTCAATCTGCATGATAATGGTGCCGTGCGGCCAGCCGAGCAACTCCGCAAGCACCACGCCAGTCTGTGCGTAGCCATAATCGTCGGACTGCAAGCCGGTAAGGATGAGATCAAATTTCTCGTCCTTTATGGCGGCAGCGAACGCCCGGGCTGTGTTCAAGGCGTCGAGCCCGACGAACGCGGCGTCTTCAAGGTGGACCGCCCGGTCCGCCCCCTTGGCCAGCGCCTCGCGCAACACCTGTTGCGAGCGCGCCGGACCGGAGGTGATAACCACGACCTCTCCGCCGTGCTTTTCCTTCTGCCGCAGCGCCTCTTCCAGCGCGTAGGCGTCCGGCTCGTTCACTTCGTAGGAAACGTCTTCGCGAATCCAGTTTCCGGATTCGTTTAGCTTGAGTGGCGCATCCTTCTGCGGCACCTGCTTCATGCAAACCAGAATCTTCAAGCGATGCTCCTGGCCTCGGACATCCGCCGAGGGCTGAGGGGAAACTTGTTAGTATAAATGAAACGACTGGTGATGCAGTAAGGACCCGGCCGCCGGGTGCTGGCTGCACACGGGTGAGAAGGAATTGTGCCGGAACTGCACCACAAGGTGTGATGAGGCGTGCCATTCCTTTCCAATCGCCCTCGAGCGATTTCGACGAGACGCTCGACATCATTGCGGTGACGCGGGTCTGGAACTCCGCTCTTTCGAGCCGCGGGCTACTGCAACGCGACGGTGACAGCGAAAGTTTTACGAAAGGGGGGATGGCTTTCTGACTTTCATAGCTTAAGCTATCTCAAGCGGTCATTTATTGGGGTTGAAGCCATGCCCGAGGCATCATGGCTTGGGGGGGTCGTCGGGGTCGTCCGAGTGCGGCGGTTCCGCCGGGTCCGCGTCGCCCGTGCGTTTCTTATACTCGGCCCACATCTTCTCCACCTTTTGTTTAGTATCGGTCACCTTATCGGTCAGCTCAAGCACGCGTATCTGCAATGTCAGGACGGTTACCAACACTGCCGCGACCTTGGGGCTGAGCTTGTTCGAGTACAGATCGTCAGCGATGCGTTCGATCCTGGCCTTCACCGCAAACACCGTGTCCATAGGTGGCAGCGGATCAGCACTCTCCGAGGGTCCGTAGCGACTGTTTTGCCCACCGATTCGGCCCAGTTCCGCAGCCTTGTTCGGATTGGAATGAAGAAAGCACAGGCCACTGTCCATGGCGGCAGCGCGACAGGGCTTCCCTGTCTTGGTTCGACCGTTGCAACGAGTTTTCTTTGATTCAGTGTTCATAAAGCTCTCCTTTGAGAAAAATTCGGGGGAGTTTCGTGTAATGTTCAGGCTTCAATGTTGCGAATGCATCGACTGCTATCCCCGCCCTGTTCTCCTCAGCATTGTGTGGTAACGTCCGATCGTGGCGGGAAGGACCTTCGGCTTCGCCGTCATCTGCAGATAGCGAACCATCGCGGACGTGGGGTCCCCGGCTTCAATGAGTGGCTTGATTTCCTCCGCCACCAGCTGCTCCAGGGTTTTGCCGGCCGGCTCGGGGTGTGACATGACGATGTACTTCATGGCATCGCGCGCGTGGTTGTCTTTGTCGACGATGGCCTCGCTGGCGTTCCGCCCGGCCAACTGCTGCGCGCTCAGTTTGACCCGGCGGGTGCGCATCAGCTCCCACAGTAGGTTCGGGCAATCCCAAGGGTGCATTCCCGGAAAAGGCTTTTCGGCATAGTTGCGGCAGACGATCTTTACCGTCGGCTCACGCTCTTCGAGGTTGGCCCAGTGCATCATCAGGCGAGCCGCGAAGCTGATGTCGCTGCGGTCGCCATAGAACGGCGAGAAGAGTTCGATGCCTTCTTCGATGTAGAGTTCGTTGATCGACTTGGCGCGCTCCGCAGCTTTTCCCGGCGCCGACGGTTGGTTCCGGTTCGACTGCTGCATCGTCGTATCAAAGATGGTCGGGTCGGCGTAGGTTACGGTCAGCTTGCGGATATCCGGCATCTCGCGCAACGCGGGCGCGTGTTGCCAGACTTCCTGGCCCGGCTGATAGTATTCGCCAGCGAGCCAGATGGTGCCGGCGTAGTCCACGTAGCAGCGCAGCAGGCAAGTGGGGTTCGTCTTGCCGTGATCGAAGCCGCCTTCGACGCGCCAGTGCGGATCAGGGCGCCAGCGCGGATCCTCGACAACGATCTTTGACCAGTGGGTGACCAGGGTGTCGGCGAAGACCAACTCGCCGCCACCCGCCTGGTCCATAATTTCCATTTCTCGGTCCCAGGCGGCTTGCGAGGTGTAGACTTTGCGCTGTTCCGCTTTCCACTGAGGATTGAGTTCCGGGTCGCGGCTCGGGTCGGCAGTGTAGTGGTGGCGGATGACCAGAATGCCGCCAGCTGTTCGGCGAATCTCAAGCCCACGACGGACAGCAACGGAGGTTTGCGGACCAACTTCCTTGGATTTCTGAAGTGCACCTAGTGCTTTTTCTTTGCTCATTGGGTTACTTGTCCTCATTACGAATAATGTCGTGCCTGGCATCCGAGTACCAGCCTGGCCCGGCTGATGAGTTAAAGATGATTTTTCCTTTAACCACGGCCAGAGCTTCATTGAAGCACTCGCCGGCATCAGACTGGAAACTTGATTCATCATTCAGATAGCCCCATGGATGTAGGGAGCGGATCTGATTTGCGCCGCCGGGTATCCCTATGATGCTTCCGCCTCGAGCGAAACGCAGCGACAGATCCGGCTGCTGCCAGACGGGCTTCTCCAAGGGATATGCTTTCTTGAGCCATCCTTCCTGGCTGTCGTATAGGAACTTGGCATACTTGATCAGTTGCTTTACCTTGTCCTCTTTTTGACACTGGAAGACAACGCCGCATTGCGGAATCGTCATCGCTTTGTTGGTTAGAAAGGCGACACACGCCCAAGACACCATCATGTCGCGGGATTTTTCCCACCACAGGATGCGCTCGTCGGAGTCGAGTATTGCAAATGCGTCGAGCAGATCCGGACGAACAGACTCAGACGGAAAGGGCTCGTAGGGCGAGGGGAGCCCCTCTTCCCGCCAGTGCTCGTTCCAGGTTTTCGTGAATCGCGTAGCCCAAATGTAAGGATCTTGGGTCGCTTCCCGGGCTCGGGCATCATTGCTCGATCGCGTTGCTCTGGGGCTCTTCGCAGAGTTCGCTTTCAGTATCTCTAGCTTCTTCCTTGTTTGCTCCCATGTCATGCTCGCTCTGTCTTGCTGACAATTCATTGGCTTTCGTGTGGATTCTTGGTTTTTTGTGTAACGCTGCCGCCCAATGAGAGGATCTCGCGCCTTCTGGGCGGCACAATCCGAATCGGCTGCCGGTTTCTTGGCGAGACGGAGTTGGTTCTCCTTCTCTGGTCTCGCTGTACGCTTCTCTAGCGCATCCTCTGGCGTCATGGCTTCCGCGTTTTGCTCAGGGCTACCGCGCTGTTTGCCGCGGTTCGTAAGTGCTGCACGGGATATATCCCGAGATGTCTTATTCGCCATGGTTCCACCAGTTCAGAGTCAATCCCCAATCCATTGGTAGCCCTATCACCGTTCACTTATCGGCAACCATCGCCGCATTCCTAAAATGACACACGTTCGGGATGTTCTCAAATTGGAAGTGATGGGTCGTGGGTTGAAGTGAGATGAGAGAAAACGCCAGTGTTCATGCGGTTCTCAGCAGGATGACTGCAACAGAGAGCCTGGCGACACAATTCTTGATCGAGAAGGTGTAAAAAGGTGGAAAAGAGTGTTAACCCTGAACATCTTACCGCGGCTTCAGTCGTTGCTTGGCCTCGTAACCGTACCTCTTGTGTGCATCTTGGAATGTCCGGCGGCTGATCGGCTTCGTTTTTCTGTTTTCCTCAGACCGGGTCGCGATCTCGCAAGCTATCTCAATGATCTTTGGCTTGTTCGTCGTCTTGATTAAGCACAGTTTTTCCTTCAAGTCTGAATGTCGGTTGCAAACCGAAACCGTCGTATATTTCGCAAACTTGCGATTTCCAAGAACCCTCGTGTTGTAATCCTCGGGTAGTTCCAAGGCTTCGGCAATCTCGACTATCTCTCGGCGAATTTTCTCCACGATGATTGCCCGATTCACTCCTACTTCTTCGTGCTTTAGGAAAGCTTCCTTCCTGCTGATCTCCGATGCTCGGCTGGCCAGGGCGGCAACAGCAGACGATGCTGTGGCAAATACGGTTTGCCATCTATCGCAGAGATGATTGCGGAACGATTCTTCAAGGCCACGGAGCACCCGCTGCGTTTCCTCGACCGACTCGAATGGGACATTCTCTTCTATCTGTGGTCTATTACCTTCACTGCGACCCAGCCTCGATCCGAACCCCCCCGGGCCCTTCCGCCCCCATCTGGGAAGCCTCATTTCTCGGCGAAGAAAGTCATTCGGATCTACCGGCGCATCTGCCACCTCCAGCACGAACCGACTGACGCCATTCCGTTCCGGCCAGGCCCCGGTCATCAACTCGCTCATTAGCAGCGATGTGTCAGGCGGCAGTTCCAAATGCTCGCAAAGCGCAAGCCCGAGCGTCTTCATTGCCGCACCTGCGGGATTATTCTCGTTGCAATTAGCATGGATCTGGGCACAGGGAGCCGCATGTGAACGACACACACCGGCGAGAGCTCTCGCCAATTGTTTTACCTCCACCATCAATTGAAAGGTACTTGGGTGCGCGGTAACAGCCTTGCTAGCCTCTTCCTCCTGATCCCGCGTGATGTCGTTTAGATCACTCAGGAGCTCAAAGCGAAGCGGAGATAGGGGATCAGCATCGGCACCTTGTGGCGTGTGGTTTTCAGGTGGTTTCTTACTTGCCAATCGTCACCCTCCAGTGATTTTGAATTTCTGAATCAACCTGGCTTGGCGGGCTATGCTGCTTTTCTTGCGTGCTGCTCGCATTCAACTCATCAGCCGTTTCAGCATCCAGCGTCCATGCGACTGCTGCGCAACTTCCTTCTCGAAGGCCTGCAGGCGCGTGACGATTTCTGTCGAACCATGCTCCGCTTCGGCCTAATCCAGATCGGTTTCAGAAGAGTCAGTTCACGAGAATCACACCGATCGTCGCGATTGGCGTCATGTCTTCTCTTTCTTCACCTTGGCCCAGCGAGCCTGGGCGGCGCGGCGGGCGGAGTCCTGACGTTGCTGAGCGGTCTGGTTTTTGACCCGAGTTTTTCCACCCCTTCGACCTTCTTTTACGAAGAACTCCCGAGCCTCCTTGGAAAGCGCCATGAGGTGAACATTACCACTGTACCGAGGGGGTTCGCAAGAATTATTCCACTTTTCTCTTGACATGCGAACGGGGTTCGTATAGGATTGTTCCCGTAAGACGCTTCAGGCGAGTGTTCTAAGCACCCGCCCGAGGCTAACCCAATCAAGCCTGATAAGGAGGCTCAACGTGGCTACCCCCACTCTAGCAAACTCTCCCGCCCTGCTCTACACCCTGAAACCGGACACGAATATGTGGTGGTTGTTCCGCCTGAAACTGAGCCACTTCGCCCCGCGTTTCTACAATCACCGTGTCGACGCTGAGAAGCTGGCCGCACGCTATCAGAAGGTGCTGGCCGCGCGGCAAGCGAGGTCACATGAAGAAACAACTTAAGAACACGGCGTCCGAAATGAGACTCGCCAACTCCCTTTGGGGGCCGCTCTCGGAATCAGGTGCGGCGAGTCTCACGCAGTTGATTGAAAGCCTTTCCTTGCGTGTGAGTCTTGGAGACTTGCTTTGCTTGGACGGGCATTGGTATGTGACTCATTCCGGCCTCATCCGGTTAGCTCGCCGAAGCCGATGCCATGGAATCCGGGTTCAACCTGCGCGTGAGTTTTGTGATCCCTCTGTGCAGCGTTGGGCCTTTCGGGCCACAGTCTACAAGTCCAAAACCTGCCGCGGCTTTGTCGGATACGGCGACGCCGATCCCTCCAATGTTTCTGCGCTTGTCCACGGCGCCGAGATGCGCGTTGCAGAAACCCGCGCTGTCAACCGCGCCCTCCGCAAGGCCTACGGCATCGGCATCTGCTCGGTCGAGGAGATCGGTTCCTCCGCCGGTCAGCCCGCCTCGCGTCCAGAGTCCAAGAAGCTGCCGCAGCCTACCAACGGCAATGGCAACGGGAACTACGGCGGTCGCACCGTCCGCGACCGTCTCTGCCAGTTGATTCGCCAGCATCAACTCGATGCCACTTTGGTCAAGTCCTATGCCACCGATTTCTGTGGCGTGAAGACCCTGCGCGAAGCCACCCGCGAGCAGGTCGAGAACTTCGTCGCCCACCTGGCTGATTGGGCCGAAAAAGACCGCAATGCCCTGCTCTGCCAGCTCAACAGCTATCCCAGTCAGAAAGAAGGTGTGGCATGAAGCGCCGAGTCCCTGGACTTGCCGAGACGGCCCGCGCTTCCCATCCGGAGACTCCCGACGGCATCTACCTGGTTCGGGTTGATGGAGCCCAGTTCCGCTGGCACGCCCACAAGCCTTTCTATGTCCTTCGGTTCTCCATCGTTGAACCTGACACTCTGGCCGGTCAGTCCATCGTGGGTCGTCTCTACTGCACGCAGAAAGCGATGTGGAAGCTGGGCTGGTTCCTGCGGGATTTCCTCTACGACCCGGACCTGCTGGCCCACGAACAGGTCGACGAAAAAGCCCTACCCGGACTCCGCGGCGTGGTCAAGATCAGCCACGCGGTGATCAATGGGATTTCCCTAATCAACCTCGACGGCTTCGCACCCGCCAGCCAGTGGGAGGAACTGTCGGCAGCTCCGATTTCGGCTGCTTCTCGCTCTAACCCGGAGGAGGTGACGCGATGACCTACAGCTACACCCAGATCAGCCAATATCTGACCTGTCCCCGGCGCTACCGTCACCGCTACCTCGACGGCTGGCAGGAGAAAGACACCCGAGCCGCCATGCTCTTCGGGCGGGCCTTCGAGCGGGCTCTCAGCGCCTACTTCCTACGTGAAGACGCTGCCGCGGCCCTGTTCCGCGAATGGACGGCCTGTCAGAACCAGGGCCTGCGGTTCTCGAACGGCGACACCTGGGACCGGATGTTCCAGCAGGGCATCATGCTGCTGGACCGGTTCTGCCAGGATGACCGCATCCGCATTCGCCAGCCTCGCCGCAACCTGCAGATCAAGTTCACCCGGCCGTTCTCCGAGACGAATGACTTCGTGGCTTACATTGACGCCATCGGCAAGGTGGACGGCACCCGCTGCCTGATCGAGTGGAAAACCACCTCCAGCCGCTATCCCGACGAACCTGATGGTCTGCTGGCCCTCGATCCGCAGCTGGTCTGCTATTCCTGGATGACCGGCATCTCCGAAGTCGCCCAGATCGTGTTCGTGCGCAAGCGGCTGGTCGAGGTTCAATACCTGCGTACCACCATCACCGACGAGCAGCGGCAGGAGTTTGGCCAGTTGGTCCAAGACACGATTGGGCGGATCGAGTCCGCCCAGTTCTTGCCCCACAGCGGGATTCGCTTCCCGCAGAACCCCTGCAGCACCTGCCCTTATGTGGGGCTTTGCCTTGGGAAGCAGCAGTTGGTCGAAATCGATCTGGTGCGACGTCCGGGAGCAGAAAACCTTGGTTGGCTTGACGAGCTTACTTATTAGGAATCCGCCTATGTTGCCCAAACTCAATCGCCGGCGAGCCGTGTTCGTACTCACGAAAATCGACGAGATTCTGGCGTGGGAGAAGAAGAACGAGGCGGAACGGGACACCCGGTTCGTCGAGCTCGGGCGCTACTTGTGCGAAGTGCGGGCGGGACAGTACTGGCAGGTGGAGAACGTGAAGTCGTTCGACGAGTTCCTGGAACGGCGGTTCCCGGAGTCAAGAAGGAAGGCTTACTACCTGATGTCCATTCACGAGCACCTGCCGCCTCAGGCGAGACGGGAACTGAAAGAAGTGGGATGGACCAAAGGGCTGGAGTTGGCCAAGCTGGCCAAAAGGGACAGGCAGCACTTCGATTGTGCAACCTGGTTGCACAAAGCCCGGGAAATGCCGAAAGAGCAGTTTAAGCGGGAGGTCGAGAAGGAATTAACCGGGAAGGACTCCGAGCCGTCGGAGATTATCTATTTCAAGCTGTACAAGAGCCAGATCCCGGTGGTGGAGCAGGCGATTGAGACGGCGGCCCTGATGCTCGGTACGGACAAATCGCGCGGCTACTGCCTGGAAATGATCTGTGCTGACTTCCTGGCGGGAGCCAACCTTGAGAGCGGCAACTCGCATGTCCTGCTGCAATCGATCTTGCGGTTCGTCAAATTCCTTCCGGGCGATGAAAGAAAAACGTTCGTGGATCATTTGACCCAGAAGGCGTCGTGAACGACGTCCGACCAAAACGTCCTCCTGTGCGGCTTGAGCCCCCGTTGTACGAACAGCTCCGCAACCAAATCTTACGCCGCGATGGCTGGCGATGCCAGGCGTGCGGCACCATGTCGAATCTTGAGGTGCACCACAAGGAATTTCGCAGCCAGTCCGGCGATGATTCAGAGCAGAACCTGATTACCCTTTGTGTTCTCTGCCATGCCAGCTTGCATCAAAATCGAGCGGAACGCGCATGCCAAAGGGAGACGACTCGGGAGGCCGCGCGTTCTCGTGGACGCTTCCAGGATTGCCTGTCTACGTGGCGAGGGGCGCTCTTGGGCTCAGATCAAGGCAAAGACAGGGTTCAGTAAGGAGACGGCGCAGCGGGCTTTCGCAGCAAAATCGGGGAGCCCGCTGAGCGTTGAGGAGTGAAAAGGCAGGATAACTAGTGTTCCCGAGATAAACGGCCTTCAACACATTTTAGGACTTCGGACGGTCGCATGCCGAAGGTCTTTGCGAAGTCGAACAAGGCTGTCAGAGATGGGCTTTTTTCACCTCTCTCCAGTTGGCCGATATAGTTGCGATGGTACCCAGTCCGATGGGCAAATGAGTCTTGCGAATATCCACCTTCTTGGCGAAGCGCTCGAAGAACGAGACCAAACGCCACCCTCGGATTGAGGTCCCGCCTGCCACGAGTGAGTTTTCGAGCCACGACAACGAATGTCGTCGCTTGACCACAATTGTGATACCCACCTATAGTGTGTAATCTCCTTGGAGGTGGGGTATCGGAGAAGAACTAACTGGTCGCCTATGGAAGATTTGCACTGAGCCTGACTAGTCGATTGTTGATCCGGAGGCCCAATGTCGAGTCGAGTTTTCATCACGCTAAACGAAGATGTCATGACTGAGCTCCTCCGGAAGGCTGAACGGCGAGTATGCTACGCCGGTCCCGGGATATACGATTGGGTGGCGGAAGCACTAATTGGTGTTTCGGTAGATCTGGGACCGGAGAACGTCTCAGTAATTGTTGATCCCGATCCCTTCGTGATGCAGGTGGGATATGGAACGGAACAAGCACTACGCCGGTTACATGACAAAGGAATTCCAGTCCGCGTGCAGAAGGGCCTACGGATCGGCATTGTCATCGCAGATGATTTCGCGGCGGTTTTCGCTCCGCCCGCACTAAATATCGACGTGTTTCCGAGTGCCGGCGTTCCGAATGCTATCTGCCTCAGCGCGGAGGAGGCGGGACGTCTCCTGCGAGCTGTCGCCCCAGACAATCAAAGTAATTCCACGCCCGAAGGCCGGGAAGATTTCGCAGTCGATGGCGATGAGCAAGCTGACAACGTCCCTAGAATAGCCGCTCTCGGAGAGGCACTTCTCGGCCAATCCGATCTTGCAAAGATACACGAAACACTGGTTCGGCACCCGCCTGTTTCGCCGGACCTAGACAGGCAGATGCGGATCATCAACAGTACGTTTCAGGTCGTGAAGGTCACACTTAATGGCGCGAAGCTCTCACAGCGCAAACTGCCGTTACGAGCGGAGGAACTCGGCATCGAAGATGAGGATCTGCGGCGTCGAATTGGAGCAAGTTTCAAGCTGTTCGAAACTGACGTGGACTCCCTTACCCGGGAATTTCAGGACGATCTCGACGAGATCAAACGAAAGTACAACCTCAAGCCAGTGGGTGAGATTGGGCACTTGGTCTTATCGAAAGATCGTGCTGAGCTAGAAAATGCACTGCGCTTTTTGCAGTGGAATCTGGAACTCGCGCAGGAGAAACTCAAGGAAGAAATTCGAAAGGAACTCGATCAGAGTAAGGATCGCCTTAAAGAACTATTTGCCTCGAAGTTGCGGCGCAACGGAGAAGACCAAGAACGGCTTAACCGACGCCTCGACTCAATGTTGTATAGGATGAAATTTCCTGACGCCAGAGAGGTACTCTCGAACCTCGGATGCGATTGGTACATCTTCAACCTGTCGGAGCAAATGTTGAATAGAGGTGACTTTGCGGAGAAGGTCAAACTGCTTTATGGCCAGCCAATCGAGGAACTGATACGCGTTGAGTCCGCGGTGGGCGTCAAGTCCGCGCGGTAAGCGGCCCGTTGACGGTGGGCGGGCCGGGCTTCAAAGGCACCGTCGGCGTCATGGCACTTCCGACAGCGACTTCGTCGACCGTTGCCTGGGAGCGAGTCATTTGAAATGGGGTGAGTGTACCTCATTCGGGTGTATTTGCTCCCCACTTTGCTCTCCAATTTTGACGCTCGTTCGGGAATCGCGCTAACACTTTTGGGACAGGACGTGCCAGCTAGAGACCTCCGGAACTCTCTACCACAGGCATACGTAGCCGATTTGATTCGGGCTGTCAGGACGCCCGCTACGATCACGCGGTCCGGCGCGTCCTACACTGGTCAAACCTGGCTTGGAATCCCCAATGGCGACGGAACCCTGACACTCTCAACTGGCTATAAGTTCACTGGGCGTATGGTGATGTGGTTCCCGAGAGAGGGCACAATGACCCTCCCCAACGGCAATACGTACAACGGTACCTTCGGATCCGGCGTACCGGACGGGCAAGGCACATTCACATGGACCGGGACGGGAGAGCACTTGGATGCACAATTTGAAAAGGGCGATCCCAAACACGGCACCTATTACTGGAAAGACGGAAAAACGCTAACCGGCGATTTAAAGGAAGGAAAGTTTCTCGGCCCAGTCGTCATGAAACTGCCCGACGGATCAAAGTACGAGGGCGATTGGAGTAATGGGAAGCCCCAAGGGCATGGGACTCTTAGACTCACGGCATCTCCTCAAGACGATTCATTGTACGCGATAACGCTTCATTCAAAGGCCGACATGCTAAAGCGGCAATCGTGCCTGCGACCCTGCTGGCTGTGAGCCGTTCACTCGACGATTCCACATGGATTCCACTACGGCTGTCCAATCCCGGCCAGGGTCGGCGGAGCCTGGGACTGCCACTGGCTGTCGGAGACGGATGAAATACGGACAAACGAGATGGGCACGGAAAGTCACCTCGTACACTCTTCCCTCTACGCACGCTTCACTATGTCTCGCGACCACCGCCGTCACCTGCGACGCTCCAACCGGGCTTCCGCTGACAAGGTTTCGCAGCGTATTGAACCCCAGCGTGTATCCCGGTGAACACGGAACCAGCGATTCTCCACTAAAACATACAAGTGCATAATGCGAGGACTTTGGCGATGAAACGCTCTGTCGGCTCGTCACTAACGAACAACTCGGCAGCGGATACTCTCTACCATCGTGCGTTTCACCCGACATCCACGCGACGACCGATTCAGGCGTAACGTCCTCTTTTCGTGCCTTACCTATGATGGGGCTGAATAACACCTCGGGACTGCCGCAACGACGCACAAGTTCCCTGATTGCCGGTCCCACAGCATTTCCAACTCCCCATAGAAATACCCCGTTATTCGCGCTCCTCTCTTGTTCCTTACGACGGAGGATTTGGTCGATCGGCTGGCCAGCTTCTACCCCGAAACGGGTCCAACAGAACAGGGCGGGAAGATGCAGATTCGTAGTCATAGTTGCCATTATGCATTATTATTCACATTATGCAAGACAGTTCTGACATTCGCGAGTTCATGAGAAGGGAGGCCATGAGTGAGGCTGCGCTCGCGAAGCGCGCTGGAGTCAGCCAATCCACGGTGTCTCGTGCGATCGCTGGAACCGGCGTAAGGCACGGAGCAGCCCGTTCGAAGCTATTCATGTTTATTCATAACCGCAGCAGTTCCATGCCACCGAAAAAAGGCGTCCAGCGTGTGGTGACCGCCTTCGTGCGCATCTGGGACCGGACGGAGGAGCACGCTGCCGCAGTTGCGAGGATAATTGATGCCTTGGACGATCTTAGACCTATCGCGATGAAACGGAGATGAGCCGCGTTGACCACGAAAGAGAATGCGAGCCAGCTCAGGTCACGTCTGAAAAAGCTGGGGCTCAGCGATCCTGCGATCAAGGCTGCATGGCCGAGATGGTGGAGCGACGAAGCCGATAGTTCTGTGTCAGCCCGTGTCGACTTGCGCTTTTCAGTGGCAAGGAAACTCGGCTTAGATCCACGATCATTGCTCGATGATGAACAACAGCCACGCTTCGTTTGGCACGACGAAGCTCGTTTCAAGCACTTGTCGGGCGAGGGTGACCTCGAACGATCAGCGATTACGTCATTTGGAAAAGCGCTTGGCTCCGTTCTTATAACCGCGTCCCCACCCTCGATTCCGATCACGGGTTCGACTGCCCAAGGCATGCGCAGTCTCATTCTTCGCGAGAAGCAGCGCTATATCCGCCTGCTAGACCTGCTCTCATTGTGTTGGTCCGTTGGTATCCCCGTAATCCACCTCAGAGTTTTCCCCTGGCCCCAAAAGCGAATGGCGGCCATGACAGTGCGGGTCGACGACCGCTGCGCCATTCTCTTAGGCAAAGACTCTATGTATCCCGCGCAGATTGCTTTCTATCTCGCGCATGAACTAGCCCACATTTCACTCGCTCATCTGACAAGCGATCATGTAATCGTTGACCTGGAGCAAGCGGTCCCCAGTCTTGAAGAGGCGGATGTCGAAGAAGGCTCTGCAGACCGATTCGCCCTTGAATTGCTGACTGGTGATCCTCGACCTGTTGTCCTTCCCTCCGGGCCGCACTATAGCGCACGTGAACTCGCCCGCGTGGCACTCAATTCGGCCGACAAACTCAGGGTTGAGCCCGGCACATTGGCTCTTTGCTTCGGTTATTCCACAAAAGATTGGGCAACCGCCAACGCCTCAATGGAACGCATCTACTCGTCGGCCAAGCCTGTGTGGAGCGAGGTGAACAACATCGCCCAGACCCAACTCGCACTGGAACGCATACCTGACGATGCCCTCGATTACTTGAAAGCCGTTCTAGGATCTGAATCCCGATGAATGCCGTAGTCGACAACGACATCGTCCACAAAGGCGCCTGCTACGGGATTCTCGCTGACATTCTCCAGCCCCACAATGGTGCGGGTGGGGCCATCGGTGCTCTGGGCACTGCGCGCTTTGTCGTCCCGAAAAGAATCAAGAAGATGAGGTTGAAGCGAAACGGAAGCTTCGCCCTGGAAGAGCTCACAAAGTTCCTTTCTCGCTGCGTCGAATTGAGCCCCACAGAAGACGAACAGTGTCTGGCAGCCGAGTTCGAGTTTGCGGCACAACAACTGTCAAGGGCGGACTAAAAGTAGGCCGCAGGAGCGGAAGGAGAGTAGGCCACTACGCCTTTCCTGAAAGATCCATTCCCTCATAGCGGAGAGGTGTTCAGAGCGACCCGGAGCAGTCAAGGGCGCGTGCCTTTCGCGGCGTAGCGAACCCTTGACGGCGAGGACCGCTCTGAAAGAATGCGGCGGGAGGGAAAGGAGTCGCGCAGCAGGGGCTTTCCCAACCTCAAAGGGACCGAGCCGGGTCAGGAGTTCGAGGGCGAGCCGTGCTTGCGCTTGCTCTGTTTGAGGCGATAGCTCTCGCCGTTCATCTCCAGGATATGCACGTGGTGGGTGAGCCGGTCCAGGAGAGCGCCGGTCAGTCGCTCCGATCCCAAGACCTCCGTCCACTCCTGGAAAGGAAGATTGCTGGTCACCAAAGTCGAGTTGCGCTCATAGCGCTGGCTGAAGACTTCAAACAGCACTTCGGCCCCGGTCTTGGAAAGCGGCACGAAGCCCAGTTCATCGACGATCAGCAGTTCGTAACTGACCAACTGTTTCTGAAAGCGCAACAGACGTTTCTCGTCCCGTGCTTCCATCAGCTCATGCACCAAGGCCGCGGCGGTGGTGAAGCGAACGCGATGGCCACGCTGGCAAGCCACTAACCCCAAAGCCAGTGCCAGGTGAGTTTTTCCCGTGCCCGAGTTTCCTAAAAGCAAGACGTTCTCGCGGCGCTGCAAGAACTCGCAGCGCGCCAACTCCAGCACCAGGGTTTTATTCAGCGAGGGAATGGCCAGAAACTGAAAGCTGTCCAGGCTCTTGACCACGGGGAAACGTGCTTGGTGAATGCGCCGTTCGGTGGCTCGGCGCTCGCGGTCCACCAGTTCCAACTCCGTCATGCGCAGCAGATAACGCGGATAGTCCACGCTCTCGTCGGCGCACTGCCGTGCCACCTTGTCGTACTCGCGCAGGAAAGTCGGCAGGCGCAACAGCTTCAGGTGATGTTCCAAAAGAAGCTGCGGAGTGTCGTTCGTGACCGGAATGGTTGGGTTGCTCATGAGCCCACCTCATTCAGCAACGTCATGTAATCGACGGCCTGGGTGGTATGCACCTGGGGCAGCGGCAGGTAGGGGTACTGCAGGAGATCCAGTCGCGGCGGACGTTGCTCGATCCGGCACAGCAGCAGATGTTTCACCGCATCGAAGGAAACGGTTCCCAGATGCAAAGCGTCCTGGATCGCCTGCCGGACTTCCTCCCGGCGGAACGTCTCCAGCAACCGCAATACCTGCACGTACTCTCGCTTGCCCGGCTTGCCCAGCCGCGCTTCCAGCAGCCGCCGCAGTTGGGCAAAGCACTCCGGCAACTCCCAGCCGGCCAGCGGAGCGGCTTGGTCCAAGGCCCCGGTCTTCTCCTCCAGCAGTGCCAGATAGTGCAGCGGATCGAAGATCATGTCTTCCCGTTCATAGCTGCGGGGATGCCGGGCAATCACTTCGCTGCCGCAGGCAATCACCACTTCATGGACATAGCCTTTCACCAGCACTTCGCGATGCCCATAGGCGGTGGGCACCGAGTAATCGTTGGCTCGGTAGCGCACCAGAGATAACGAGCTGACTTTCGCCGTGCGCTTTTCACAGGCTTCATAGGGCACGGTCGCCAAAGGCAACAGCGCCGCACGATCGCGCTCGAACCGCTCCGCGATGGTCTCCTGGTGTCCCCTCATCCGCCGCTCTCGCCGTTTCCCGCATTGTTCCAGAAGGTAGGCGTTCAGTTCTTCCCAGCTACTCCTATGCGGCACTGGTACCAGAAAGTTCCGCCGGGCATAGCCCACCAGTCCTTCCACCGCTCCCTTGTCGTTGCCCTTGCCCGGACGCCCGAACTTCTCCGCGAACAAATAGTAGCTTTGCAACTCACAAAACGCCTGCGTCTTCTTCCGCTGACCGTCGCCCAGGATCTTGGCCACCGCCAGTTTCGTGTTGTCGTACAAAATCCAACCAGGCACTCCGCCGAAGTAGTCGAAGGCCCGCACATGCGCGTCCAGAAACGCCTCCGTGCTCTCGGCGGGATACGCCACCACGAAGCAATCATCCGAGTGCGGCAAATCCATCGCGAAGTAGTGTGCTTTCTGCTTCGCCCCGGCGATCACCACCCAGGCTTCCCCAAAGTCCGCTTGGGCTTCTCCGGGAGCATGCCGCAGCGGCACAAACATCTCTTGCTTCCGCACCTTCTGTCGGTGCACGTAGTCCTTCACCACGGTGTAGCCCCCCGGATACCCATGTTCTTCCCGCAAACGATCGAAGATCCGCTTCGCCGTGTGTCGTTGTTTCGGAGGCTGAGTCTTATCCTCTTCCAGAATGGCGTCGATCACGCCTAACCACGGCCCCAGCCTGGGCCGTTTCACCGGTTGTTCCCGCCGGTAGCCCGGCGGCACTGCGTAACGCAGCATCTTGCGCACGCTTTCGCGGGCGATGCCATACTCCCGCGCTACTGCTCGTTGGCTCTTCCCCTCGACAAAGACTGCTCGCCGTACACGTCCATAGAGTTCCACTGGGTACATCCCTCCGGTGTTTCACGACTCCTGTCGTTCCCACAACAGCAGCTCGTAAAACTGAAATCCGGCGGTTGGCCTAGTTTCCCTCCGCCGCATCACGCTTCCGCGGCGTGATGTGGCCTAGTATTGCAGCGGCGCTCTCACCATCGACCTGATGGCATCAACATAGTATTCAGCCTCATCGCGAAAGAACTCGGTAGCAAATTCTTTACTGGGAAACAGGGTCACGACCTGCTCGACCGAAGGACTGGTTCTAACGACACCAGGGAGCCGCATTCGAGGCCCATACGACAACGGCGGTAAACGCATCAATGGCAACACGGCGACATAGAGTTCAATGCTCGGCATGGCCGATAAAATCCCTCCCATCGAAACGCCAAACATTGTACTCCTCGGAAGCAAGTTTCGCTGTTTTTCAGCGGGTTTAATCAAGTTTTCAAATCGCAAATTATATCTATGCGGTAAGGTAGCAATGCAGCAAATAGCCTATAGAAATCCGGTTGATACCCTATTAGATTCAGCAAGTTGCAGACAATCAAATTACCAATCTTCCATCGTCACATTGATGGAACGCAGCGCGTCCCGCACCTGATCAAGCCAGACCTACCGGGAATCCGCCCGGAAGGCAAGGAGAAGGGCCGCCAGTTGTTAGGAATTGATACTGCGAAGCCCCTACTCCGTGAATACCACCGACTGCACTCCCGAGATTTCGAAGCGCTTGCGGCAGCGCAGGTTCTTGCAAGCCATCACGTCGTCCCGGCGCAGCATGTAGGAGCGGGCTTTGGCAAAGCGGGCGCGGTCACGCTCGTCGGCGCGGCCGGAGATCTGTTTTTTCTTGGTGCGAACCAGCCAGTTGATCTCGTACTCCGCCGATTGCTGGCAGTGCGGGCAATTCAGAGTGGCCGGCTTCTTCTCCGGCCGTTCATCAAAGAATTCGCGTTCGTCCATAATCGGTCGCGGGGTCGTCAGCCATTGGTCATCAGCGATTTTTCGCGCAAACCACGGCTGCGGCCACTTCTTTCGATTATTACACGTCCGAAGCGCGGCAGCTATGGCAACATGGAGACATGACCAAGCGGAAAAAGCCGAAGCCCTTTCGAGCCGCGCAAGTGGTCAGGGAGATGGCCCGCGAACGCATCGGGGAGCCGCCCGCCTCCAGAGTTGTGCCTGATCGCAAAAAGAAGAAGCGAGCCGCGGAGAAGCATAAACCGACGTTAAGAAGGTTGCTGGACGAACCCTAGCCCGGCTCGCCATTCAATCAAGACAACAATCTCAGTTGAATGTGGCGTCCACAGTCCGGTTGCTGGCCAAGCTGAAAATCGTACAGACGTTCCCCGCAATCTGGTCACAGTTGCCCGTCCAGCCTCCGAATGTGCCATTCGGTGTAGCCGTCAGAGTAATTGCCGTCCCGTTCGGAAAGTTGACCGTACAATTCGTCGTGCAGTCGATTCCCGGAGGCGAACTGACGACGGTACCTGAGCCGGTCCCCAGAAAATTCACAGTCACAGCGGGCGCCGTGCCTGTAAAGCAGACGACACTTGCGGTCATGTTCCCCGTCACGATGGCCCCTGTGGAGCCAGCACCTCCGCTGTTATTGGTGATCAAGGTCGCCGAAACCAAGGCGCTTCCGCAGGAAAGACCGGTTGCTGTGATCAGGCCTGTGGAATTCGCCGTTACCATTTCCGGCGTATTCGACGCCCAAGCGACCTGGTTGGTAATGTCCTTGACCACTGGTGGGTGGATGTAGTTGCCGAGCGCCCTCAGTTGAACATTCAGCCCAGCATCCGCTGCCACGGGGATGTTGGATGCTCCGAAAGTTTCAGTCGCAGGTTCGATCGTGATGGATACCAATTGCTGGTTCTGCCCGCAACTGGGCGCCATCACCGCGATCGAGCAGACCAGGACCAGTTTGAACCAGTTTCGAACCATCCCATCTCCTGAAACAGACCCCCGCTGAGCTTCCGGCGGAGAAGTCCAACTCTATTGAAGAATCCCTGAAAAATCAAGAATTGCGTTCTGCGTTTCCGCCAGTGCATAATAACCACAAGGATTCTCAGTCACTTGCGGTTGAGATGTGCGTCGCCGAAAAAGAAAGCGACTCCTTCCGCCGCCTCTGAGCATCCAAAGTCGGTAGTGGAGATTTGTAGACGGCTTCAACATCCCCGCCGGTTGGGCGCGGGGTCGATCGTAGAGACGTAGCTCGCTACGTCTCCAAAGGGCGAGAGATCCGCGTAGTGAATCGGCTGCAGCCGTTGCAGGCTTTCAACATCCCCGTTCCAGTTCGAGCGGATTGCGTGCTGGTCACGCCCGTTTGCGCCTGGAGCTGAAGGCGAGAAGAAAATGGCGACTACTGTATCGGTTTGCAATCTGGAAAATTACCTCGTCCTGCCGGATAGCACCATGGACGAGCGCATTGCCGCCGCACGTCAGGCCCTGGGCCGCGACTGTGTGATTCTGGGCCATCATTATCAACGTGACGAGGTTATTCGCTTCGCTGATTTTCGCGGCGACTCTTACAAGCTGTCCCAGCAAGCCGCTCATGCCGGCGGCAAATACATTGTTTTCTGCGGCGTGCATTTCATGGCGGAAAGCGCCGACGTGCTGAGCCGTCCCGGCCAAGTCACAGTCTTGCCCGATCTCAATGCGGGTTGCTCCATGGCCGATATGGCGGAAATCACCCAAGTGGAAAGCTGCTGGGAACACCTTGTAGCCGCCGCCCTGACCACCGACTCCGGCGAGGGCATTACGCCCATCACATACATGAATTCCTCCGCCGCGATCAAAGCTTTTTGCGGCGAACGAGGTGGGTTGGTTTGCACCTCCTCGAATGCGGCAGGTGCGTTTCAATGGGGATTAGCGAAAAATCGCAAGCTTCTCTTCCTTCCTGATCAGCACCTCGGACGCAATACCGGCTATCGCATGGGCATTCCGCTCACCGACATGGTTGTTTGGGATCCCTATTTGATCAACGGCGGCCTCACCCCGGAACGGCTGCGCTCGGCCAAAGTGATTCTCTGGAAAGGCCACTGCTCGGTGCATCAACGCTTTCTGCCTGAGCATGTGGACAACGTCCGCGCCAGGTATCCGGGAATCCGCGTAATTGTGCATCCGGAGTGCCGCTGGGAAGTTTGCCAGAAAGCCGACGGAATCGGCTCAACCGAAGGCTTGCTGAATCTGGTCCGCAATGCTCCACCGGGAACCATGTTTGCCGTGGGAACCGAGATTCACCTGGTCAACCGCATGGGCAAGGAGTTTGCGGCGGAAGGGAAAAAAGTCATTACCCTCGACGACTCAGGTTGCCTGTGCACGACCATGTTCCGTATCTCGCCGCAGCACTTGTGCTGGGCGCTGGAAAATCTGGCCGACGGCAACGTGGTGAATCAGATCAAAGTGAGAGACGATGTGAAGCACTGGGCGCGAGTCGCGCTCGATCGCATGCTGGAGATCCAGTAGTGTGGCGCGGGCGCCCTCGCCCGCGAGTTGGCAAAATCACGTAGGGGCAGGTGTCCCACCTGCCCAGCCGAGCGCAGCTCGGCAGCTTTTCGTGAAACCGTCTAAACTATCCCAATCACGCTCAAATCACTTTTAGGAGAATGCTCGCCCATGTCCCGCAACCTTTCCGCCATCGCTATCACGCTGCTTCTTGCTACCTCTGCCATCGCTCAAGATACCTGGCAAATCGATCCCGCGCACTCGGCGGCGCAGTTTGCTATACGCCATCTTGGAATTTCCACCGTGCGGGGCGCTTTCACCAAGGTAAGCGGCAGCGCACAATTCGACCAGGCCGATCCCGGCAAGTCTTCGGTTCAAGCCACCATCGAGACCGCTTCCGTGGACACCCGCGTCGAGGCGCGCGACAACGATCTTCGCAGCCCCAGGTTCCTTGACGTGCAGAAATATCCAACCATCACCTTCAAGTCGAGCAAGGTCGAGTCCGTAGGACAGGGCAAGCTGAAGGTCACCGGCAGCCTCACGATTCATGGCGTCACTAAAGAAGTTGTGCTTGATGTGGATGGCCCTTCGGCCGCCATGAAGGACCCTTGGGGCAATCTGCGCGCCGGCGCTTCTGCCACCACCACGATCAACCGCATGGATTTCGGGGTGAGCGGCGCCTCCGGCATGGTCGGAGACGAGGTCACGATCACGCTGGACATCGAAATGTCCAAGCCCGCGCCCAAATAAGAAAACCGTCGTTGGCCGTCCGTGCTTCGTCCTTCGCAAACCGTATCATGAACAGCCTTTCCCGCTCACACTGGAGCTAATCCCCAAACGGCGAACAGCCAACGGCGAACGGCTCGCGTAAGGTCTTAACGACGAAGGACGAACGACGTACGACGAATCCCCCAGCCTCGATGTTAGAATGGTCACATAACGCCATGTCGGACCGTACCTTCACCCTCGACGAAGCCCAAACCTTGTTGCCGGTCCTTGAGTCTCTACTGCAAACTTCGATCGACGGCAAGAAGCTGATCGACACCGTCGATGGAGAATTCCAGGAACTGGCCCACCGCGTCTTTCTGAGCGGAGGCATGCTGGTGAACGTGGTCCACATGGCGCGGCGGAAGGCCGAGCGGGAGAAGGCCATCCAGCGCGTCAAGGATGCCGTGGGCGAAATCGATGCCATTGGCGTCCAGGTCAAAGATCTGGACATTGGACTGCTGGACTTTCCTTGTGAGGTCGAGGGCCGGACCGTCCTGTTGTGCTGGAAACTCGGCGAAAAGGGCATTACCCACTGGCACGGCGTCAGCGAAGGCTTCGCCGGACGCAAGCCGATTGACAACCGGATCGCCAACGCGAAAAAGTCACACTGAAGCGGTGCCCAGGCAGCGCTGTTCCTCGACCGGGCAATGATCCGATTTTTTTCCTGCAACTTCCTCGGTCCTTGGCGTTCCTTAATTCTGGCGCGGAGTGGCTATCGAGGTTCTGCCGGGGTTACCGGAGTGTACGCCGGCTGGAATCTTCTCTGCTACAATTTACTTGCGCCGCTATGGATCGCCGCTACATGCGGTTCTGAGGCATTGCTAACATGTTGAGCAGTAAACAGAAACTTCAGCTTATTGCAGCATTTGCGACGCTGTTCACGCTCGTCCTGTGTGTGGGCTGCCACGGCTTCTTTACCAACCCGACCCTGACCTCACTAGCAGTCGGGCCCGAGGCTACGATCAACCAGGGCACCCAGCTGCAGATGACTGCTGTCGGGACCTACAATGACGGGACTCAAGAGACAGTCACATCGGGCCTCAACTGGAGCAGTTCCGCTTCCAACATTGCCAGCATCAACTCCGGAGGGTTGGTGACCGGAGTTTCGCCCGGAGATGCTACCATCAGCGCGTCGGCCCAAGCGGTGACTGGCACCGCCTCGATCACCGTGACTATCACCGGTCTAACGGCGATTCAAGTTACGCCTTTGACCTGGTCTCAGAACAATACCAACCCCATACAGTACACGGCGACTGGGACAGTGAACGGAAAACAGGAAGATCTCACCGATATCGTGACTTGGACCACGTCGGACACCCTCGGCTTGGTGGAAATCAGCAGCACAGGGCTGGCTACGATCACCTCCCAACCAACACAGCAAGACGTGGTGACCATTACTGCCACTGAGGGAACAGTAACAGGCAATGCGACCCTCACACTCAACCCATAGCCCTGGCGCGCCATCATGTCTGATGTTGGCTGTATCGGCAACTTAACCGGGGGCGGGAAGCCCTCAGTCTCTGACCTTCGCGACTAATTTACTCAAACACCCAGCAGTCGTGCGTTTTCAGCGGTTGCTGCCGTCCGCAGATCACGATCCAACGTTGCTAAGGGCAACTCCCGGCGCAGCGCCAATTCTAGATACGTCGCATCGTAGAGCGTAAGACGATGGCGTTCGGCTAGGCGGGAGGTGGCGCCCCATGCCTGCCGGTCGGTTTCGGGGTCGGTCTGAATCGGCAGCAGAGCAAGGTCAGCCAAGGTGCTATCGCGAAAACCTGCGTTGTGCCGGCCACGCCTCACACCCACTTCCAAAATATTGGCTACTTCCAGCCGCCACAAACCAGGAACCCAGGCGCCGCTTTGACCGAGTTGGTCAAACACCAGGCGGATCGCGTCAGTAGTTTCGTCACCGTATACCCAAGCCAGCGTGACTGAACTGTCTAGGACAAGGCTCACGGACGGCCTTGGTCCCTTGCCTCTTTCAGCGAATCCCAGTCGAACTTGGGAAACCGTGCAACCTGCGCCCGGTTACGGATGCGCTGTAGAGCAGAACGCGACTGGCTGTCGTCAATCCTGGCGACATTGGGAATCATGCGGGCGACTGGTTCGCCGTGCCGAGTGATAATGATCTCCTCGCCTCGCTGCACCCGGTCAAGCAGCGTGCCAAATGTATTTTTCGCTTCAAACGCTCCTATCTTTATCATAGGAACCCTCGGAATTATTAAGCTAGATCAGTCTAGCTTAACTTAAAGCGACAAGTCAAGTCGGGCTATCTCGTTACGTTCACTCGCAACTGTAGGGTCACTGTCTTAAGCGGTATGATCGAAGGTTGGCGTTGGGAACAGCACTGGGCAATTTCATACCAATTCTTCTCGACACTGGCTTTCATCATGTCTGATATTCGCTGCATCGGCATTTGCACCGGGGGCGGAGACGCTCCCGGATTGAATGCGGTCATTCGCGCCGCAGTCAAGTCCGCCATCCTCAAATACAAGTGGAAAGTCATCGGCATCCCGGATGGCCTCGATGGGCTGATCTGGCCGGAAAAATCTTTCGAACTCAAGCTCAAGGACGTTAGCGGCATTCTGCCCCGTGGCGGCACAATTCTGGGCACAACCAACCGCGGCAATCCCTTCCATTACCGTACGGTCGATAACGGCGTCGAAACCTTCAGCGACATTTCTGGCGAGGTGATCGCCAACTCGCGCAAGCTTGGCATCGACGCTGTCATCAGCATCGGCGGCGACGGCTCGCAAACCATCGCGCAGGAGCTGTTCCTGAAGGGCATGAACATCGTCGGTGTGCCGAAAACCATCGACAACGATCTTTCCGCCACGGAGATCACCTTCGGTTTCGACACCGCCCTGCACACTGCGACCGACGCTATCGACAAGATCCACACCACCGCCGAGTCTCACCACCGCGTCATGGTAATCGAAGTGATGGGCCGGGACGCCGGCTGGATTGCGCTCGAAGCGGGCATTGCCGGCGGAGCGCACGTCATCCTCATCCCCGAAATTTCTTTCAGCCTGCAGAAAATTTGCGAATACGTGCACGCCCGCGAAGGCTACGGCAAACACTTCACGATTGTGGTGGTGGCCGAGGGCATCAAGCTGCCTCCGGAACTGAAGCAGCTTTCCCGCGGAGGATCGGTCGGAAACCTGATCGGCGATGGCATTGCCTTAACCGCGCGCCGCGAAGTCCGGGTCAGCGTGCTCGGGCATATCCAGCGCGGCGGTTCGCCGTCGCCCTTTGACCGTATCCTGGCCACGCGTTTCGGCGTAGCCGCAGTGGATCTGATTGCGCGCGGCGAGTTCGGGAAGATGGTTTGCCTGCGCAATGCGACAATCGAATCCGTAAACATCGTGGACGCAATCGGCAAGCTGAAAACCGTGGACCCGCAGGGCGAACTGGTGCGCGTCGCTCGCGCCATCGGCATCAGCTTCGGAGATTGACACGTCCCTTCGTGCGTACTTGTGCACCTTTGGACAGAAGATGACCATTCCACTAAATATCCGCCCGGCGGTCTCTGCGCTATATTGATGGGTGGTTCCTGTGATATTCCAACGGCGGCTCCTGGCTTGGCTACTGATTTCTCTTCTCGCCGGCGTGTTGCTCCCAAGCTGCAATCGCGGACGCGGCCGAGTGCTGGAGACAGACTACGTTTCCGCGCAGCAAGCCATTCTCCGCGATCGTGTCGCTGCTGTTTTCAACAAAACCGGAACCGTCAAGAACGGAGACCGGGTGCAGGTGCTCGCGCGCGAACGCCGCTTCGTGCGAGTGCGGACGGCGGATGGAAGCGAAGGTTGGGTCGAGCAGCATTACCTGGTCAGCCAGCAAGTGTACGACGGCTTCCAGAAGCTGGCGCAGGATGCCCAGAACGACCCGCCGCAAGGCACCGGCACAACTCGCAATGACACGAACCTCCACCTTGAGCCCGGGCGCGATACCGAACATCTTTACCAGCTTAGTCAGGGACGCAAGGTCTTTTTTCTGAAGCGTGCCACAGTCGAAAAGGCCTTGCCCGGTGGTGAAGCGCCAAAACTTGCGACCCAGGACAAGAATCAGCCGGCCAAACCGGTTCCCATGGAAGACTGGTGGCTGATCCGCGATCCAGACGCACATGTCGGATGGGTATTGGCTCGAATGATTGATCTCGATGTGCCGCTGGAAATCGCGCAGTATGCCGAGGGCCAGCGGATTGTGGCTTTCTTTGTGCTGGACCAGGTCACGGATGCGGACAAGAAAGTGCCCCAGTATCTGGTGTTGCTGAGTGAACCGAAGGATGGCATGCCATTCGATTACAACCAACTGCGCGTCTTCACCTGGAACATCAGGAAGCATCGATATGAGACGGCCTATCGTGAACGCAATCTAAATGCGATGCTCCCCGTGGCCGTGTCGCAGGAAGATTTCGGCAAAGAAGGAACGTTGCCGGTATTCGTGCTGCACGTGAAAGATGACGACGGCACCTTGCGGGAACGGAAATACAAACTGAATACGCCGATCGTGCGCAGAGTGTTGGCGCCAGGTGAAGAGCCGCCGAAAGCTGCAAGGAAAAGGCGTCGCTAGCCGTTCGTCGAAAGCGCCAACGCACAGCTCTAAGAATAGAACTCCGCGACACTCTCGACTACCCATTTCTGCTCGTCTTCGGTCAGTTCCGGAAACATAGGCAGGGCGAGCACTTCACAGGCAGCGCGTTCGGACTCCGGCAGATCGCCTTCCGAATAGCCGAGATACGCCAAGCACGGCTGCCGGTGCAGCGGGACTGGATAGTAGATTTCCGTGCCAATCTTTCGTTGCGTCAGGAATTCGCGCAAGTCATCCCGCCGCTGAGCTCGGACCACGTATTGATGGAAAACGTGGTGAGCACTTGGAGAGACTTTCAGTTTTCTTATCGGGGGATCATTATTTGATGCAAGTCCGGCTGCGGCCAACAATCGATCGTATATTGCTGCGCAGCCCCGCCGCTGTCGGTTCCAGCGCTCAAGATGCGGCAACTTCACTCGCAGCACGGCAGCCTGGATTGCATCCATGCGGCAGTTCCAGCCAATTTCCCCGTGGTGGTAGCGGCGCGGGCTGCCATGGTTGCGCAGGTTTCGCATCCGCTGGGCCAGGACCGGATCGCGGGCTGTGACCATCCCTGCATCACCGTAAGCGCTCAGGTTCTTGGTCGGATAAAAACTGAACGCCGCTGTCACGCCCAGTGATCCCGCTCCACGGTCGCGCCACTTAGCTCCGATGGCTTGAGCGGCATCCTCCACCATCGCCAGGCCGAATTCCTCGGCGATGGCCTGAAGCGCGCCCATCTCCGCGCACTGCCCGTAGAGGTGAACCGGCAGCAACGCCCGTACTTTATTAGTCCCGCCCGCCTCAAGATTCTCTTTTACGCGCCGCGGATCGATGTTCAGCGTTTCAGGATCAATATCCACCAGAACCGGACGCCCGCCAGCACGCACAATGGAACTGGCGGAAGCGAAGAAGCTGAAACTGGTTGTGATGACCGCATCCCCCGGCTGCACGCCGGCAGCGAGCAGCGCTAGCCACAGCGCATCCGTTCCAGAAGCGCAACCCACGCCCTCGGATGCTCCGGTGAAGGCCGCAATCTCCCGCTCCAGCGCTTCGACTTCCGATCCCAAGATAAATTGTTGCGACGCGCAAACCCGCTCGACCGCAGCCAGAACATCTTCGCGGATTTGCTGGTACTGGCGTTGAAGATCGAGCAAGGGAACAGAGTCGAATTTCTTGACAGAAGTCAGATGCGGCTTGGCGGTAGTGGATTGGGTCACCGGAAAAACAATTCTAGCAGACCAGCGGTTAAGACTCAGGCTCCAGCAACCCTTGGCAGCCTTCACGCTTTTCCTAGCGATTCTTGCGGTTAAAGGCCTTTGCACTCTCCTCAAGCCCAATGCCCAGCAGGCCGACATGCGAGGCATTTCAGGCGCCAGCCCGTTGTGCTCCATCGCATCGCGCCAGCGGGCAAGCGATTCCATCAACGATTCCAAATCGATCTCACGACGCTGTCCCCGGAATTTTTCCAGGTTGCCCATCGCGCGTTTCAGCACTGAGCGCATCCCAACCAGATTTCCGGTGGAGTGATGGTGAAACGCGACCGCAACCTGCACCAGACCCTGAAAGAATTTCTTTTCTGCAGGAGGTGACTCCCGCCAGACATCTTCCAGCACTTCGTGAGCTTCAAAGAACTTCGCCTCATTGAACAGCCGAATTCCATGCCGCAAGCCATCTGCACTCATACCGCGCTAGCTCAAGAACGGATAGTGGGCGGCAGCACCCATGAAGAACAGCAGCGGGATGGAAAGGTACGCATTGGTGCGCGAAGCCAGAAACGCCATGCGCGCCATGCCTTTGGAGTTTTCCGGCATCGGCGTGCCGTTGGCGGCGTTGTCCTTCGTCCACTGAATCATGCGCTTCTGGATGCGCCAGATCACGCCCCACACATTCAGCATCATCATCCAGCCGATGCCGCCGCCGATGCCGATGGCTAGCGTCTCATTGCTCTCCCAGCCATGGGTGTTCAAGCTCAGAAACAGCCACGCGGCAGCAACAACAATGATGGCATCGAGCACCGCCAGCACCGGCCCCTTGTTCAGCACACCTTTGCCAGGAATCAGCAACGCGTACATGATGCCCCAGGTTACTGTCCAAATGGCGAAAAAGCTGCCCATCAGCGGACCTTGCGACATTCCAGCATTGCGCGCCTCCCCGCCCACGATTTGCGCAAAATAGAGCAGCCCCGCCAGCACCGTGACCACCGCGGACATGCGGAACCACCAAAGTGCTCGCGACATCAGTGGGGGAACCACTTTCCCTTTTGTCGTGGAGTCGAGCTCCTTCATCAGTGGCACATTGACCAGGTTGAAGAAGTAGAGCAGCCCAATCCAGGTGATCCCAGCCAGGAAGTGGACCCAGCGGTACAGCATGAGAACCGTCGTATAGGTCTGTGGAAAGGAAACGTGAGGACTCAGCATTGCCGTCGCATAGGGATTCAGCATGAAGTGCCTCCAGAAGTCCAGATTTTGGACACAACCCAGCATTCAACGGTGGATTCTACAACAATCGTGCGCTGAGGCGTGATCTGTGGTTGAAAAGTCGGCCGCAACCCCGTATTGTCGTTCTATTGCTTTGGGCGCGGTTTGTGATGTCGCAGCCAGACCCGAGCCTTCCCCCCGTGTCTTCGGCGCGCCAACCGGTCGGGAACCGATGATTCTTGAGCAGCACAGAGAGACTCTCGTAAGAAAGGGAGCTAAGGAGATCGGCATGGAAAACAAGCCGGCGCAAAATATTCAGGATTCCTTTCTCAATTCCGCCCGCAAGGAGCGGTTGAGCATAACCATTTACCTGTTGAGCGGCGTTAAATTGAGCGGTCGCATTCGGTCTTTTGACAAGTATTCGGTGGTGCTGGAAACCAACAACCAGGAGCAGCTGATTTTCAAGCACGCCATCTCCACGGTGACGATGGGACGAATCGCTCACCCGCACGGAGAGAAGCCGGCGGCTGCAGCGGCCACCCATGCTCCGATTGCGCTGCCGGATACCGACTCGACGCCCAGCGCATCGGGGACGGAAGGTTGAGGCCATCCCCTCTTGCCCGGCGCCGACGCCAGATCCTCCGGTAAAGTTCCCGGAGCAGGACACAATGCGCGACTCCCGCTACCCGAGCGCGCGTTCCTGGTAGGCATCGAATACCGCCTGCGCTCCAGAACTGGTGCGGCAGGGAAAGCGTCGAAGGGAACGCCGACCGCGCAAGCCCAGGCCGCGCGCGATGGCGCTGCGGTTGCCTCTGCGAGCAAGGCGCCCCGGGTCCCTGAATTCAGCCCTGAAGAATCACTGGACGAGCTGTGCTCGCTTGCTGCGAGTGCGGGCGCACAGATCGCCGGCGAATTCCTGCAGCATCGCGACAAGCCCGATCCCGCTACTCTGATTGGCAAAGGCAAGCTGGAAGAGATCGCGGGCGCCGCAGCCTCGGTGTCCGCCGATCTGATTCTTTTCGACCACGATCTGACCGCCTCCCAGCAGCGCAATATTGAAAACGTAGTCCACACCCGGGTCATCGATCGCACTCAGCTTATTCTCGACATCTTCGCTAAGCACGCCCGGACCCGCGAAGGCCAGTTGCAGGTCGAATTGGCGCAACTCGAATACATGCTGCCACGGCTGGCCGGGCGAGGCGTGGAGATGTCACAACTGGGCGGCGGCATCGGAACCAGAGGACCGGGCGAAACCCAGCTCGAAACCGACCGGCGAAGAATTTACCGCCGCATTCGCCACCTGCATCAACAACTGGAAAACGTCCGGCGCATCCGCGCGCAACAGCGGCAACGGCGCGAGTCGGTTCCGGTGGCTACCGTGGCGCTGGTCGGCTATACCAACGCCGGCAAATCGACGCTGTTCAACGCGATGACCAATTCCTCCGTGTTGGAATCGGCCCGCATGTTCGCCACTCTCGATCCCACCATCCGCGCCGTCGCCTTGCCTTCCAAGCGCAAAGTCCTGCTCTCCGATACTGTCGGATTTATCCGCAATCTTCCGCATACGCTGGTGTCTGCATTCCGCGCCACTTTGGAAGAGGTGCAGCGCGCCGCGCTGGTGCTGCACGTTTCCGATGCCAGCAGCCCGCTTTCCGCGGAACAGGACGCCCAAGTCGAACGCGTGCTGAAAGAACTGGAAGCGGACCACAAACCGCGCCTGCACATCATGAACAAGATTGATCTGCTCTCCCCAAAGCAGCGCGATAGCCTGCTAGATGATGCGAAGAGCGTCCACGTTTCCGCCGCCAAGGGCATTGGCATCAGCACACTGCTGGACCGCATCGACCAGATGCTTTCCGAAGACGCGATCAGCCGCATTCGCCTGCGCGTTCCACAGAAGGAAGGAAAGACACTGGCCATGCTCGAAGCCCGCGCCCGCATCTATTTGCGTCAATACAAAAACGGATTGGTGGAAATGGAGGCGGAAGCTCCGGAGTCGGTGGTGCGGAAAGTGAGGGAGTTTGTCGTCGACGACGATTTCCGGCCCATCAGAATCTCAGGAGAGCTTCTGTCGGAAACCATCAAACGCGAGCGACGGTGAAAACAAACCTCTAATAGAAAGACGGGACCCCATTTCCCCCGTTCGATGCGGCCGGCTGTCACAAGTAGAAGCCCCGCCTTGCAGCGGGGCTTGGTGTTCTGAGAACTGAGAACCGACTACTGCTACTGACTCCTGGGTTCAGTTCACCGTGATGCTCACAGCCTTCGACGGAATCCCGTTCGCCACGACTACGAGCGAACTGTCTCCGGTCTCCATGCCCGTGGGCACATCAAATTTGGTTGACACTTTGGTTTTTCCCGTGGCAACTCCCATGGTGCTGTGATCATGCGTCTTCGCATAGAAAACGTGTCCGCTGGCGTTGTTGGTGATCTGGACCAGCGGGTAATTGGTTGCAGTTTCGTCCTCATCACCGAACGCAGCCGCCTGTGATAACCCGTTGAACTGCGTGCCCGAGATTTTGTACGTGGAACCGCGGGATACAGTCGCCGGAAAGCTGGTAATCGTCGGCGCCCACGAGGACTTGTAACTTCCCGTCGGATTGTAGACCTCAACCTGGTTGCCGATGGCAATCACCTGCCCGGTCGGCAACACCAGAATCGGGGCCACTCCCGACACCTTATCCTGGGTGAACTTGGAACCATCCCAATCATATAGTGCCCCGGAATCACCCAACACCAGCACGTTCCCATTGGGCAGCAATACGGCAAACGAATCGCCCGCGTTGTCGCCATTCGGAAAATCGGGCCCCACCGTCCACTTACCCGTCTTGGTATCGTAGACCGCCGTGTGTCCCGCACCACTGCCCCCGTTCGAACCCGAGCCGGTGGCAAAAACCGTCCCGTCCGGACGCAGCATCGCGGGACCGATCTCTCCCGGCGGATGATAGCAACCGCCCCCGTAGGGAATGCAGCTTCCGTCGTATGGTGAATGCAGGTCCACGATGGTGCTGCCCGCGCTCACCCACTTCTGCGGCGAAGAGAGGTACCGCTCCGAGTGCGGAGCGTTCTTTACATCCGCCGTCAAAACCGATCCGTCGGGCAGGAGAGTCCAGCCCTCTTCCGCATTGAAGTCGCTCTTGCCGGTGTCGCTCAATTCAGTCCACTGCAGCGTCTTGGGATCCAAAGCCGCTAAACGCTTGTCGAGTTTTCTTCCCACCACGAACCTGCCATCGGGCAGCACTGCCGACGGCGAGTCTCCGATATAGGCCCACCCCTTCGGGTGTCCCAGCTTGGTCCAGGTATCTGCCTTGGGATCGTAAATCGCACCCATATTGGTTAATGCAAAATTGTTGTTAAGGTATTCGCCGCCGATTATTACAACTCTGCCGTCCGCGAGCACGGCGGAAGCGAAGTACAGCGGCACATATCCGGAAGGCAGACTGGCAATCTGGGACCACTTCCCTTTGACATAGCTTCCGGTGTTGTTAGGCGTGAGTTTCCACCAATCGGATTCGCCGTTGCCCTGGAAAATCACCGTACCATCGGTCAACAAGAATCCGATCCCGGCGCCGTCCGGCGGCTGGTTTACAAGTGGCGTCAACGACTGTGACAGCGAGAGGCTGGAGACAGCGAGCAGAAGCATGGTTATGACAAGAAAATTTTTTGCCAAGATAAACCCCTTTCAGAGGAGATACGACCAAAAACCCAGACCTCTATGTCCCCCGTGAAGCAGAACTACCCCTTCATCATCCAACCCCGGCTCGGGAGTCCGACAGCAAAGACGAATGCAGCGGCCATATGTTAGCACAAGTGTAAGCCGTCAAGAAAAAACAAAATGGGCCGACGGCCAAGAAGCGGTGACTATCCTTGGCTATCGGCCCACTCGATCCTGAATTGGATCGGAGGTGATACCTCCATGCTAGACCCCTCAATCCAGAAGTCAAGCCTTTTCCAGTCAGAAATTTGACCCGCTTCGCCAGGGTCCAAATGGATAAGACTGGGAACATCAGAAAGGCTGTACGTATTTGAGTATATTTGAGCACGTGATATTGCCGAGCCTCTACCCCAAAAGCGGCCTATGTATTTGATTCCACAGTGCATAGAGCTGGTTTCTTGGTCCGCCGCAGGCAGCTGAGGCCGACTCTTGACTAGGCTTCCAGTTGTCGTCTGCCGGTTCCGCTTTCCCGCTCGAAGTGCAGCCTCATGATCAAGATGGTGAGCCCACGTGGTCCGATTAGGGAAGCCGCCGTAAAGTTCCACCAACCACGCGTTGACACTAATCCTCGCTGGATGTTAGGGTTATTGGTTTCTCAGCCCTCATTCGGCGCCATCAAGCAAACCAATGGACGAGACAATTCGCCAAGTAGGGGAATTACTGCTCGGAGCGATCCCCACGATCGTCTTCATGACGCTGCTTTATGCGGCCTACAAGATGGTCGTCCACAAGCCTCTCACGCTGGTACTCGAGGAGCGTCGCAGCAAGACCGAGGGAGCGATCGAGAAGGCACGAGCCGACATTGCCGCAGCGGAGGCACGCACCGCGGAATACGAGCAGCGCCTGCGCGAAGCCCGCTTCGCCGTTTTCAAGAGTCAGGAAGCGCGCCGGCAGCAGGCCATACAGGCACGAGCGGCAGCCGCGGCCCAAGCCCGAAACCGGGCCCAGGCTCAAGTGGAGCAAGCTCGCGCGGCAATTGAAAAGGACAAGGCTGCAGCCCAATCCGTCTTGCAGCAGGAAAGTGCCCGCCTGGCCACAGAAATTATCCGTATCGTTCTGCGACCCGGATCAACGCAGCTTCCCGCAGGTGGCGGCCGATGACGAACTTGGCGGCGAAGTTCGGGTGTCACGCAGGTTTGGCGATTGCCTTGATCCTCTGCGGTCTGTTCCTTCCTGCTCGGACTGCTGCCAGCACGGGCGCGCTCGCGGTTGCCTCGGCCCAAAGCGTTACGTCTTCCAACGCCCACCCCGCGCAGGAGTCTCCCAAGACCGGCGAAAGCGACGAGGAGCAATTCAAGCACTCCGCCTCGGTCCAGCTGGTTGCCAGAATCACTGGGCTCAGCCTGGAGAACGCATATTGGCTGAGTGTGCTGCTCAACTTCGCGGTGGTCGCAGTCGTGATCTTCTGGGTGATGAAGAAGAATCTCCCTGGAGTTTTCCATAATCGCACGACTTCCATTCAGAAGGCGATGGAAGAAGCACGGAAAGCAAGCGAAGACGCGAATCAGCGCTTGGGTGAAATTGAAGCCCGGCTTTCCAAATTCGGCGTTGAGATCGGGCAGATGCGGGCAGCGGCCGAAAAAGAAGCTGCCGAGGAAGAGCAGAGAATCAGGACCGCGGCGGAAGAGGATGCAGGCAAGATTGTCGAGTCCGCCGAGCAGGAAATCGCAGCGGCAGCAAAATCGGCGCGCCGGGAACTTACCGCATACGCCGCCGACTTGGCCGTGACCTTGGCCAGGAAGCAGATTCACGTTGACGCTGCCACCGATCAGGCCCTGTTGGGAGACTTTGTCCAGCAACTTTCGGGCGAGGCACGGAAAGGTGGCCAGTAACCCATGGCGTCGGTTACCAATACTTACGCACGCGCCTTTGCCGATGCCGTCCTGGGCAGCCGTGTGGATGCCGCACAGACCCTGAAAGAAGCTCAGGACTTGGCCCAGTTGGTCGCCAGTTCCAAGGAACTTCGCGCGGTCTGGGAGACGCCGTCGATTCCGGCCGAGCAGAAACGCTCAGTTCTGGATGCAATCGTGGCGCGGGAAGGAATCTCGCGCATTGTCCGTAATTTCGTTGCGGTGCTGATCGACCACCGGCGCATCAGTTTTCTGGCGCCGATTGTGAAGCAGTTTGAGATTGAACTGGACCGCCGCCTGGGTTTTGCGGAAGCCGATATCACCAGTGCCCGCGAATTGAGCGAGACCGAACGCCGCACCCTCGAAAACCAGGTGGCCGACCTGACCGGAAAGAAAGTGCGCGCCAGGTATTTCCTCGACCAGAGGATTCTGGGCGGCGCGGTGGTGAAGATTGGCAGCACGATTTACGATGGCTCGGTTAGCGGCGAACTCGAAAGAATTCGCGAGCGTTTGAGCAACACCTAGCATTCAGCACCGAGAGAAGAGGCTGGAGCTAGAAGCCAGGAGCTAAGAGCTAAAAGCAGATTTTATGGCACAAATCAAAGCAAACGAGATCACACAACTGATCCGGCAGCAGATTGAGAATTACGAATCGAAGATTGCTGTCGATGAAGTCGGCACGGTCGTGACTCTCGGGGACGGAATCGCCCGCGTGCACGGCCTCGACAAGGTCATGGCCGGCGAATTGCTCGCGTTCCCGCACGACGTGGCCGGCATCGCCATGAACCTGGAGGAAGACCAGGTCGGCGTGGTGCTGCTCGGTGAATACACCGAGATCAGTGAAGGCGACGAGGTCAAACGCACCGGACGCATCATGAGCGTTCCCGTCGGCGACGCCCTGGTCGGCCGCGTCGTCAACTCCCTGGGCCAGGCAATCGACGACAAGGGTCCGATCTCCAGCGATAGATTCATTCCCCTGGAGCGCCTCGCGCCCGGCGTGATTGATCGCCAGCCGGTGCGCGAACCCATGGCGACTGGACTGAAGGCCATCGACAGCATGATCCCGATCGGCCGCGGCCAGCGTGAGTTGATCATCGGCGACCGCCAGACCGGCAAGACCGCCGTCGCCATCGACACTATCATCAACAACAAGGGCAACGACCTGACTTGCATTTACTGCGCCATCGGACAGAAGCGTTCTTCGATTGCCCAGGTGGTGAAGTTGCTGGATGATTACGGCGCCATGGATTACACCATCGTGGTCGCGGCATCGGCTTCCGAACCAGCGCCGATGCAGTACATTGCCCCTTACGCCGCCTGCGCCATGGGCGAGTTCTTTCGCGATAACGGAAAACATGCGCTGGTCATCTATGACGACCTTTCCAAGCACGCCGCTTCGTATCGCGAGATTTCGTTGCTGTTGCGCCGTCCTCCCGGACGCGAGGCGTATCCCGGAGACGTCTTTTATCTCCACTCGCGCCTGCTGGAGCGCGCCGCTAAGATGAGCGACAAGAAAGGCGGCGGCTCACTCACCGCGTTGCCGGTCATTGAAACTCAGGCGGGCGACGTTTCGGCTTATATTCCGACCAATGTTATTTCCATCACCGACGGCCAGATTTATCTCGAAACCGACCTGTTTAACCAGGGCGTGCGTCCGGCGGTGAACGTGGGCCTTTCGGTGAGCCGCGTGGGCGGCAGCGCGCAGATTAAAGCCATGCGGCAGGTTGCAGGAACGTTAAAGCTCGACCTCGCCCAGTATCGCGAACTGGCCGCGTTCGCGCAGTTTGGCAGCGATCTCGACAAAGCCACGCAGCAGCAGCTCAATCGCGGTCAGCGGCTAGTCGAAGTCCTGAAGCAGAAGCAGTTTTCTCCGCTGCCCTTCTCCAAGCAGATTCTGATCATCTTCGCCGGGACCAATGGTTTTCTCGATGATCTGGCAGTTGATCAGGTGCGTGATTTTGAAGCGGAACTGCTCAAGTTTGTGGATGCGACGAGTCCTGGCCTGTTGCGCACCATCATGGAGAAGAAGATTCTCGACGACAGCCTGAAGGCAGAGATCACCAAGGTAGTGAAAGACGCGAAGCAACAGTTCGTAGCGCGGGAAGCGGTAGCGAAATAGTTCCTGACTACCGACTACTAGCTACTAACTACTGAGCTATGGCAAACATTCTCGACATCCGGCGCCGCATCCGCAGCGTGACCAATACGCGGCAGATTACCAAGGCGATGAAGATGGTCTCGGCGGCGAAGTTGCGCCGGGCGCAGGAACGCGCCCTCGCTTCGCGCCCGTATGCCCAGATGTTGACCAACGTCTTGAAGTCGCTGGTGTCACGCGCCGAGATCTATGATCCGGAAACCGGAGAGCCGAAGCATCCTTTGCTGGCGCAACGGACGGAGAATAACGTTCTGCTGATTGTCGTCACCGGAGACAAAGGCCTGGCGGGCGCGTTCAATACCAACATTCTGAAAGCAGCCTCGCGGTTCCTGGAATCCAAGGTGGGCAAGAACATCGAGATCAAGGCCATCGGACGCAAAGGGCGTGACTTTCTGCGCCGCCGTTTTACGGCTGCGCCGCCCAGGAGCAAAGACTCTCAGGAATCGCCGCGCACCACCCTGGTCGGCGAACAAATCGGAGTGTTGAACAAAATCAACTATGCGCTGGCCTCGGAGCTGGCCGAACGGGTGATTGATCGTTACACGAATGAAGAAATCGATTCGGTCTACCTGGTTTACAACGAGTTCAAGTCGGTGATCGCGCAACGGTTGGTCGTAGAGAAGGTATTGCCGATCGAGCAGGTGGGTGAAATCACTGTAGCGCAGGCGGAGGAGATGTCCGCGGAGGAGAGAAAGAAGGCGCTCGAAGCGGCCAAGGGCGCAGGCGTGGGGCTTCGTCCCGCAGATACGCGAGCGGCCGATGCTGCCGCGGCTCGATTTGCAGCCGCGCCGGTCGACTACATCTACGAGCAGTCGCCGGACGAATTGTTCCGGTCATTGTTGCCGAAGTATGTGGGTATTCAGATTTTTCATAGCTTGCTGGAATCGGTTGCCGCGGAGCATGCGGCTCGCATGACCGCGATGGATGCGGCCACCATCAACGCTACCGACATGATCGATTCGCTCACGCTGGCCATGAACCGCGCCCGCCAGGCGAAGATCACGAAAGAGATTATTGAGATTGTAAGCGGAGCAGCAGCAGCGTCGTAAAGCAGCACTTAGCAGTTGGTAATTGGCATTTAGCCAAAACGGATTTGTTTAAATCCCTCAGTTGCCCTCAAGGGGCCAAATGCTAATTGCTGAAAGCTGAAAAATATATGCCAGAAAACATCGGACATGTAATTCAAATCGCGGGTCCCGCCGTGGACGTGCAGTTCGTGGAAGGCAAGATGCCGCCTATCTACGAAGCGTTGCGCGTGGTGAGCGATGGATTCAACGTTCCCTCGCCGATCAACGTCATTCTCGAAGTGCAGCAGCACCTTGGCGAGGGCCGGGTGCGGTGCGTCGCCATGGAAGCCACTGACGGCATGGTGCGCGGCATGAACGCCATTGACCAGGGCGGCCCAATCTCCGTGCCCGTGGGACGCGGCACACTGGGACGCGTGATGAATGTGATCGGCGAGCCAGTCGACCAGCTCGGCCCGATAGCGCACACTGAAACCAATCCCATTCACCGCCCCGCCCCGCTGTTTGACGAGCAGGCTACCACCGCCGAGATGTTTGAAACCGGCGTGAAGGTCATCGACCTGATCCAGCCATTCTTAAAGGGCGGCAAGATTGGATTGTTCGGCGGCGCTGGCGTCGGCAAGACCGTCGTCATCATGGAACTGATCAACAACGTCGCCAAGCAGCACGGCGGCTACTCCGTGTTTGCCGGGGTCGGGGAGCGCACTCGTGAAGGCAACGACCTCTGGCTGGAAATGACCGAGTCGGGTGTGATCACGCCAGGCGATCCTTCAAAGTCGAAGGCCGCGCTGATTTACGGTCAGATGACGGAACCTCCAGGCGCGCGCCTGCGCGTGGCGCTTACCGGGCTGACAGTCGCGGAATATTTCCGCGATAAAGAAGGCGCCGACACTCTGCTGTTCATCGACAACATTTTCCGCTTTACCCAGGCCGGATCGGAGGTATCAGCCCTGCTCGGCCGTATGCCGAGCGCCGTAGGCTACCAGCCGAACCTCGCCACGGAGATGGGCGAACTGCAGGAGCGCATTACTTCCACGAAGAAAGGCTCGGTCACCTCAGTGCAGGCAATCTACGTGCCCGCCGACGACTTGACCGATCCCGCGCCGGCCACCACGTTCGCTCACCTGGACGCCACCACCGTACTTTCGCGTGCGCTGACCGAAATCGGGATCTACCCGGCCGTCGATCCGCTGGCGTCGACTTCGCGCATTCTGGATCCGCGTATCGTGGGCCAAGAACATTACGATGTCGCGCAGTTGGTGAAGAAGACGTTGCAGAGCTACAAGGATTTGCAGGACATCATTGCGATTCTCGGCATTGACGAACTCAGCGAAGACCAGAAGCTCACCGTGGCACGGGCCCGCAAGATTCAGCGATTCCTCTCGCAGCCCTTCCACGTGGCGGAGCAGTTCACCGGCGCGTCCGGGCGCTACGTAAAGGTTGCCGACACCGTGAAGGGATTCAGGGAAATTGTCGAAGGCAAGTATGACGATATTCCCGAGCAAGCCTTCTACATGAAGGGTCCGATCGACGAAGTGCTCGAGGCGGCAGAGAAGTTGAAAGCGGTAGCGTAGTTAGCTATCAGCCGTCAGCTATCAGCTTTCAGCTCGATCGAAAGTGCAGAACTAGAGCTGAGGGCTGACGGCTCATAGCTGACAGCTGTTCTTATGGCCGATACATTCCAACTCGAAATCGTGACCCCAGAAAAAATGGTGGTGCGCGACGTCGCCGAGCAGATGCAGATCCCCGGCAAGAACGGGTATCTCGGCATCCTGCCGGGGCACGCGCCACTCATCACGGAGATGGCCGTCGGCGAGATCACTTATCAAAATGGCAGCGCCAGCCATCACTTGTCTGTGGCATGGGGATTCGCAGAAGTGCTGCCAGACAAAGTCACAATCCTGGCGGAGACCTGCGAGCGCTGCGACGAGATCGACGTGAAGCGCGCCCAAGAGGCGAAACGGCGCGCCGAAGAGCGTCTGAATAGCGGCAGTACAGACGTGGATTACACCCGCGCCGAAAACGCGCTGCAACGTGCCGCGACCCGCCTGGAAGTCGCGGAAAAGAAGTAGAACTGGCTTCATAGAATGGTTTTGGGAAGGGCACGACTTCAGTCGTGCCAACCAAGACCCACCAGCGACGCGGGCTTTAGCCCCTGAGGTCTCCTGAAACCCTCTACCAAGGATAACTCAACTGGCGTCGACGCGGCATCGGCACGCAGCGATCAACGCCTGCCCCAGGCTGAGGCCGCCATCTCCCGCCGGAACTTCACGCTGAGCAAATACTTCAAATCCTAGGCCGCGAAGTTCGGCCTCGATCTTCCGGGACAAGTACATGTTGTGGAACGTCCCGCCGCTCAGGCAGACGCGGTTCAAGCCGCGAGTCTGTCGAAGCGCGATCGCGATCTCCACGAGTGCCTTTGCCAATCCGTTGTGAAAGCGCCGGCTGATCGCTCCCACCGTCAAGCTTTGCTTCAAATCTTGCACCAGTGACTCAAACATCGCCCTCGTGCGAATGATCCAGGGGCCTTCGCCTGGCACAACCTCCAGCGCGTAGGCGTCATCACTTTCATCCCCGATTGCCATTTCGAGTTCGATCGCCGCCTGCGCTTCATAGTTCACCTGCTGCCGGATTCCGGCCAGCGCCGCCACCGCATCAAACAAACGGCCGCAACTGGAGGTCAGCGGCGAATTGATCTTTTGTTCGATCATACGCAGCAGAATCTCGGTGTTGCGCGCGTTGAGTTGACTCACGAACGGAATCCGCAACTTCAGGAAATCACGTCCGAAATGATGGAACAGATAACTCACCGCCATGCGCCAAGGCTCGCGGATCGCGGCCGAGCCACCCGGCAGGGGAATGTACTCCAGATGGGCGGCCCGCTCGAAGTGTTCGTAATCTGCGATCAGCACCTCACCACCCCAGATGTGTCCGTCCGTTCCGTAGCCGGTGCCATCGAGTGCGCACCCAATCACGCACTCATCGAGATGATTCTCCGCCATGCAACTTGCGACATGTGCGTGGTGGTGCTGCACCCCGACCAGACGGACGTTTCTCTGCCGCAACGCCCATCGGGTCGAAAAGTAGTCGGGATGCAAGTCATAGGCAACCGCCTCAGGCCGGATTTCCAGAATTCTTTCGAGATGTTCCACCGCTTCGCCAAAGAATTTGTAGCTCTCGCTGTTTTCCAGGTCGCCAACGTGCTGGCTCAAGAAAGCGTGCTTGTCCTTGGTCAGGCAAATCGTGTTCTTCAGTTCCCCGCCTACCGCCAGCACCGGCGGTTGTTCATCCTTTAGAAAAATCGGCACCGGCACAAATCCCCGCGAACGGCGTAGTTGACGAGTCACGCCGCTGGTTACGCGCACTACGGAGTCGTCGCAGCGTAGAAGGATATCGCGGTTGTGCACCAGGAAATAGTCCGCCAACGGTTGCAGGCGGGTGAGCGCCTCGCAATTGTCGATCGCAATCGGCTCTTCACTTAGATTCCCGCTGGTCATGACCAGCGTCGAAAAACCACCCTCGGCCAGCAACAGATAATGCAACGGCGTGTAAGGCAGGAAAACGCCGAGATAGCGATTGAAAGGAGCGACTTGTTCCACAACCGCGCTGCCCGATTTCTTTGGCAGCAACACAATCGGCCGCTGCACCGACTGCAACACTTTCAACCCGGCATCGTCGACCTCGCAAATCTTCTGGGCCGCTTCAACATCCGGCGCCATCACTGCGAACGGCTTCTCGACGCGCCGCTTCCGTTCTCGCAAAAGCGCCACAGCCGCGGGATTGGTCGCGTCCGCCGCCAGATGAAATCCCCCAAGGCCCTTCACCGCGACGATCAGCCCCACAGACAACCCACGCGCCGCTTCCGCAACTGGGTCGCGGCATTCGATTTTCCTTCCTGACGAATCCCAAAGTTCGGCGCGCGGCCCGCAGTCCCAGCAGGCATTCGGTTGCGCGTGAAAGCGCCGGTTCCGCGGGTCGTCGTATTCTGCCTGGCACGCCGGACACATGGGAAAGACCGCCATCGACGTACTTGGCCGGTCGTAGGGAAGGTCGCGTACGATAGTGAACCGCGGCCCACAATTGGTGCAATTGATAAACGGATAACGATAGCGCCGGTCCGTAGGATCGAACAGTTCCCTCAAGCAGTCCGGACAGGTGGCGACATCTGGGGAAATGAGCGTGCGAACCTGCTCCCGGCCTTGGCTGTGAAGGATGCGAAAGTCCCGATCCCCATTGCAGGGAATCTCGCGCACCGCGACATGGGTGACGCGTGCCAGCGGTGGCGCGTCGATCGGCAGGTCTTCTACAAACTCCGCAATTTGTTCTGCCGGGCCCTGAACCTCGATGGTGACTCCTGCGGAAGTGTTGCGGATGGTCCCGGTGAGGTGCCGCCCGGTGGCCAGCCGGTACACATAGGGCCGGAATCCGACTCCCTGGACAATCCCCGAAACCTCAATCTGGCGCCGAACCTCCATCTCTAAACCACCGCTTGAGCTAACGCCGTGGCCGCTCTGCGCCTCTGCTCCAGCCACAGCAACCACTCGTGCAGGCCGCTGCGATTCAGACAAGAAACCTTCACCATCTCCATGCCGGGGTGCACCCGGCGTGCGTTCTCCGCGGCCGCATGGACGTCGAAGGGCACGTACGGCAGCAGGTCCGTCTTGTTGAGCACCATCAGATTCTGACTTGAAAAAAATCGACGGATACTTCAGCGGCTTGTCGTCCCCTTCAGTCACGCTCAGCACCACCACTTTCGCGGCTTCTCCCAGATCGTAACTCGCCGGGCAAACCAGGTTGCCGACGTTTTCAATCAGCAGGAGACTGATGTCTTCCAGTCGCCAGTCCTCCAGGTGCCGCTCGATCATGCGTGCGTCCAGGTGGCACGTGCTACCGGTCGTGATCTGTTTGACCGGAAAATGAAACCGTCGCAAGCGGATCGCATCGTTTTCTGTCTGAATGTCTCCGGTCAGCACCGCCACGCGCTCGCGGGGTTGGAAGCTTTCCAAAGTCCGCTCCAGCAGGCTGGTCTTGCCGGAACCGGGAGAACTGATCAGGTTGAGGCAAAAAATTCCGTGCGCCTGAAACTTGGCCCGCAACTCGGCCGCAACGCGGTCGTTTTCACTCAGTACTTTTCGTTCCAGCAGTACACGCTCCATATTCCTCCACCTCCAAGAATGCCAGTTCCAATTCGTCTCCGCTGATGTGCACGGTCTCAAGGCTGGCACATTGCGGACATCCAAAGTTGTATTCCACCACCACAAACTCGTGCCCACAGTTGGAGCAACGATGCCGCCGCGGACACACCTCGACTTCCAGCGCAAGCGACTCAAACTCAGTTTCGCGGGTGATCGCTTCAAAGCAGAAGCGCAACGATTCTTGATCGATGGCGGCCAGTTCTCCGACGCGAATCCCAACCTTACAGGGGAGGGTTCCGGGATGGCGCGCGGCTTCCGTCCTCACCGCTTGCAGCACCGAGTTCGCAATTCCGAGTTCGTGCATGATGTTCTCAGCAAATTCGTGGCAACTGATCCGCCGCCAGCATGTCGACGATGCGAGTCGTCCCCAAAGCAGTCCGCATCGTTACCAGCCCCGGGTTCTCGCGCTTCACCGTTCCGATGATCTGTGCCGCGCGCCCAAGCGGATGCCGGCGCATTGCCTGCAAGACTGGATCCACCGCTCCCGGCGTGACGATCGCAATCAGCTTGCCTTCGTTGGCGACGTAAAGCGGGTCCAGTCCCAGCAACTCGCACGCGCCCCGCACCTCTTCGCGCACCGGAATCGCCCGTTCATCCAGCTCAATTCCTGCGTGCGATCGCTCCGCGATTTCGTTCAGTGTGCTTGAAACCCCGCCCCGCGTCGGATCGCGCATGCAACGGATTTCGCTCGTAACCTGCAGCATGTCCGCAACCAGGGAATGCAGCGCTGCGCTGTCGCTCTGTATCGTCGTTTCAAGCTCCAACCCTTCACGCTGCGCCAGGATTGCGATTCCATGTTCGCCAATCGAGCCGCTCAGCACGACTTTGTCTCCCGGTTGCGCGCGGTCCGCGGAAAGCTCCAATCCGTCGGGTACGACGCCGATTCCGGTGGTATTGATGAACAGGCCGTCGCCCTTGCCCTTCTCCACCACCTTGGTATCGCCGGTAACAACTTGCACGCCCGCTTGCTTCGCCGCGTCGCGCAAGGAATTGACGATCCGCCGAAGATCTTCCACTGCGAACCCTTCTTCAATAATGAAGGCCGCGCTGAGAAACAGCGGCTTGGCGCCGCCCATGGCCAGGTCATTGATTGTGCCGTGGACCGCCAGTGAACCAATGTCGCCGCCCGGGAAAAAAAGCGGTTTCACCACGAAAGAATCGGTCGTCATCGCCAGACGCATGCCACCGATTTCAACAACCGCCTGATCATTCAGGCGGTCCAGTAAAGGGTTTCGCAAAGCCGGAAGAAAGACATCATGCAGCAGTTCCGCGCTCAGCTTGCCGCCGCTGCCATGTCCGAGCAGAATCACGTCCTTAGCGGAAAGCGGCGCTGGGCAGCTCAGTTCGACAATGGTCTTCGGTGACATCGAGTTTCTCTGCTTCTCCTAACTCGGCAACTTATGGCGGCGGTAATGATAATAAGCGGCGCACGCGCCTTCCGACGAAACCATGGGCGCGCCCAGCGGATTTTCCGGCGTGCACCGCATGCCAAACGCAGGACAGTCGGTCGGCTTCTTCAGTCCCTGCAAAACCTGTGCGCTGATGCACTCCGCCGGCTCCTCCACCGTGAGGTCTTCCAGCTCGAAGACGCGGTTGGCATCGTATGCGGCGTACTCCTCGCGCAGCCGCAGTCCGCTAAGCGGAATCATGCCAATCCCGCGCCACTTCTGGTCCGCCACTTCAAACACTTCCCGCATGATCTGCTGGGCTGGCAGGTTCCCGTTGTAACTTACCGATCGCACATATTGGTTTTCCAGCCTGGCCTCGCTGGCTTCAAGCTGCTTCACCAACATCAACACAGCCTCAAGCAGATCCACCGGCTCAAAACCGCCTACCACGATGGGCACTCGGAAATCACGTGCCAGGGATTCGTATTCGCTGCATCCCATAACCGTGCAAACGTGCCCCGGAGCGATGAAGCCCTGTACCCGATTCATTTCAGAAACCAGTAACGCCCGAATCGCAGGCGGCACCAGCACATGCGAAACTAGCATGGAGAAATTCGTCAGTCCGTCCCGCTTGGCCTGCCACGCCGCCATCGCGTTGGCGGGGGCGGTAGTCTCAAAGCCAATGGCCAGGAAAACCACTTTGCGATCCCGATTCGCGCGCGCGATCTTCACCGCTTCAAGCGGCGAGTATGCGATCCGCACATCAGCGCCCTGCGCCTTGGCGCGAAACAGATCGGAGTGCGATCCGGGGACCCGCAGCATGTCTCCATAGGAGACCAGAATCACCTCCGGACGCAGCGCCAGCTCGATGGACTTGTCGATGGTTTCGAGCGGGGTAACGCACACTGGGCATCCCGGGCCGTGCACCAGTTCGATCCCGCGCGGCAACAACTCGTCAAGCCCGTAGCGCATGATGGTGTGCGTCTGCCCGCCGCAGATTTCCATGAGCACCCACGGACGGGTGGTCTGCCGCGCGACTTCTGCTGCCAGTGCGCGGGCGATTCGCTCATCGCGGTATTCGTCGAGGTATTTCATCCCGCAAGAACTCTGGCCCTCAGCCATACCCCATCAGTGAAAGCGGACTCTCTTTGCGATCTTCTCGAAAACTTAGTGCACCTTGCAGTTGAGTGCTCCCTGCTAGCACGTCAAGAGCCCCGACCGCAAAGACCGCTAAGCAAGCGCGAAGAATGCAAAGGCTCGCACTTTCCGGGAAGCTGCTCTACGTTGGCAAGCCTTCCTCTCCAGCCGGCGGCAGTTCCCCTTCTAGCGTGCCCATCTCTTCGAGAAGCTGGTAAGTCCGCTGCGCCTCTTCCGCGTCAACCTGGCTGATGGCAAATCCGACGTGCACAATTACGTAGTCGCCCACGTTCGCTTCCGGAACAAAATCCAGCAAGACCTGCCGGACGATGCCGCCAAATTGCACGCGACCAGCGCGCAGCCCCTCCTGCTCCTGAATCTCAATAATCTTGCCCGGAATAGCAAGGCACACGGCAGCCCTCCTTTGAGCACTGTACGCTAGCGCCCGTTACGTCGGTCTGTGACGCAGGACACACCGTCCAGTGAACCTAGAGCCCCGGAGTCAAGCTTTGGTCGAGTCCATGTAGTCGGGGCCGTGGCCAGTGCTCCACCGTGGACTCACGCTTCGGAAAACCGGCCCAAGAGGTTTTCGCGGGCCAAGAAAAAGTGGCTCCATTTCTGGAGCCACCAAGTCAAAAGAGGCAGAGAGAAGGAAATCAGGGTAGGCGATGCGAGGCGCCGATCCACCAGTAGGAACGGCTTCGAGAGATATGTCGAGAACGGAGAGTCACGAAGGTTGCGGCCTCTTTCATTACATGCTGATAAAGCACTTGCCCAGCCAAAGGAACAGGCCGCCAGTGGCGGGCTTCCAGATCACTCAAGTTATTGATTCTACAGGTGTGAGTTGGAGCGGGACTATGCGCGAAGGTCACCCGCAGGTCTAGGACGAGGGCAAAAGACTGCACATTCCTGCACATTGCCTGCAGGGCACTGCCCCCGCCTCGGGGATGACTTGGAGTTTCTTTGTAAAATCCGCGGCTTTCAAAACGGCGCGGTTTCAGACGAGCCCAAAGCGCGCTCTTGAGCTATGTAACAGCCTCAGACCACTCCTACGAATTGCCCGCGACCGTACGCAGCTTGCCGGGCAGGAAGTGATACGGCGGCCAAGGCCCGCTGATGGCAATTTCGCAGTTCTTGAGCTGTTTCGCCGCGCTGCTGTACCGGTTCTGGTACTTCTCGATCGACTTGGAATCGATCAGGTGCGCGATATCGATTACCATTCCGTCGGTGTTCACCCGCTTGCAGCTGACCTCTTCTTCCAGGGGATTAAACATCCGGTGAACCTGCACCGACAGGGCCCGAGCTTTGGTCTGGCGTTCGCGGTCCCTGGACGCCTTTTCCCGCAGCTTCATCAGGTAATCTCCGCCCACGGTATCGGGAATCTGCACCTCGGCCACCACGTCCCGCAACGAGCCGTCGCGAACCATCACCTTCAGGTGCATTTCAGCCTTGCCGCGGAGCTTGGCAACGCTCACGCCGAAGGTGCGGCGATTGGTGCGCACTGCCTGCCGCAGCGCTTCGTCGGTGTCGAAAATCGTTCCGAAGCGGAAGGGCAGCACCGTACCGCTGCGAAAGCATACGCTCACCACTCGGGCGTGCTCCAGGACGAACTTCTCGTCCAGTTTGCCGGAGTTCAAGGAGCGATCATACTCACTCACCACCACGGCGAATTCGCCGCTGGGATAGCTGAGTACGGGGGCCCCGTTGACGCCTTGAATGCCTTCGAGGAGGGATGGCCGACGGGTCCTGGTTCCGTTGGCCAGAATCTGCAACTCAGTCAGGCAGTACGCGTACCATGCCATATCAAGTTTCTCCGAACCTGCCGAGGCGGTCAGGCTTGCCTCGGGATGAGACAGTTGGTTACGGCTCTTGAACCTTGGAAGAAAGGGCGGTACTAACGACGAGATTGAACGCCCACTATGGCGTCCAATTGTCATACTACTTTAGTGCCATAGAAAAATGCAACCATTTTGTGGCAGAAAGCATCGTTTTTCTGCGGCTAGGATGCAAAAGATTCTCAATGATTAGCCGCGCCGGAGGCCGCTGGCGGTCGATTTCCCTTTTCCCCCTCCGCTGTTCGCCGTAGCCCGTTCTGAAATCGCCTTACCAATGACCCAGAGCATTTCGTCCCACGGCGCGGGCTTGCCCGTCCAGATTTCGAACTGACGCGCCGCCTGCTGCACGAACATCTCAACCCCGGAGATGACCTCCGCCCCCGCCGCCTTCGCCATCTTCAACAACCTGGTTTCGGGCGGGTCGTACACCATGTCAAATACATACTTTGCCCGGATTTCCTCTTCCTTGAGTGGCGAATCCTTTAGATTTCCCATGCCTACCGGAGTTGCATTGATGATCACATCGAACGAGAGTCTTGTCAGGTCGGCGCGCTTGATGGTGCGAGCTTTGGCCTGCCGCGCCAGCTTCTGTCCTTGGGCCGGAGTGCGGGCTAACACGTAGACTTCCGCGCCGCGTTCCTTGAGTCCAAAGACCGCGGCTCGCGCCGCCCCACCGGCCCCGAGAACCAGAATCTTCGCCTGCTCCAGCGGCATTCTCTGTTGCAGGGGACGCACCACCCCCGTGGCATCGGTATTGAAGCCGTAAAGCTTGCCGTCTTGGGCGCGCACTACGGTGTTGCACGCGCCGATTCTAGCCGTGTCCGAGTCCGTGTTGTCCAGGTGACTGACAATGGGCTCTTTGTAAGGCATGGTCACCGAGACCCCATGGATCGGGATGTCTCGAATGCATGCCAGCAGAATCCTTCAGAGTCTTGGCATGCAGTGCCAGGTAGACTCCATTGACCGTTTCTCGTCGCAGCGCCGCATTCATGATCGCGGGCGACAGGGAGTGCGCTACCGGATCTCCGGCGACCCCGTACACCCTGGTGGCCGTATCCACTTGTTCGATACGGTAAGTGCTGCGCAACTCCGGCGCGGTCACTTGGCCGGGCGCGGTTTTCTTGTCCTCGCTGACCGCCGCGAAGGTAAACGCACTGCCCGCCCGCACTCCCAAAATGCGGCTGATGATGCCCTGTTCCCCCATGCACAGCCCGATCAGCGAGTGCTTGTCGCTGTTCTTTTCCAGGAACTTCATCATCACCACGTTGTCGTAGAGAGAAGTCGCCGTGCTCACGATCTTGTAGTAGTCGGCCGAAATCCCGACCATCTTCTCCAAGGTCTTCTCCAGATTCTTAGTGGCATGGAAGTCGTGGAACGAAAGGATTAATGCTGCCAGCGAGCGCAGCTTTTGCACCTGTTCGGGCTTGCACCGCGCCGCGCTCTGCAATTCCACGTCGATGAACTTGCAACCTGCGGCCGCAGCCTTTACCAGAATGTCCAATTGCGAGGCGATCGAACCCCGGAACTTGCCTCCGTTGGCAGCCCGCCGGCAAGTGGCGATCACCATCAGGTGCGGATGGTATCCGGTGAACTGTTTGATCCGTGAGATCGCCAGCGCCGGACGGGGCAGGTAGTCTAACCGTAACTCCAGAAAAGGGTTATCTCGCGACAGAAGTTCGGCCTGTTCGATCAGTTCCACCGGATCATCGCCGGTGACGGCAACGCAGACCCGCGGCGGTCGCAAGGGGCGGAGGCGAGTTAGGTAGCTGTTCGATGCAGCTGTAGTCATGTATATGAGCGGGCGTAATATTACAGGCCCGTAACCTCAGATGCAACAGTGGAATAGAAAAATCTGCGTTCCCGAGGGGCCTGCGGAACGGCATAAGACTGCCGTAACCTTGACCGCTCCTTACCTGCTTGCTACCTTGAAAGCTGAAAACTCTTTTGTTTTGTGCAACTAACAGCGAAATGAGGCAGCCGACACGCACCTGGCGGCCTGGAGGTAACGTGAAGAAAACAGGATTCTTGCTGATGCTGTGCCTGGCGGTTTCCGCCTTCGCACAACAAGACACACTCACTGCAGCCGCAACGAGCCCCCCCGCACCGGACCGAACTCAGCCCACCAACGTGAGCTTTCCGATGGTGCGGATCGCAACCCCGAACGCGGTGGACATGGCCTGCGCCGGGTTCATCAGCAATCGGCTGCTGCCCAACTCAAACTTTGTGGCGGGCGGACTGCAGACACCGAACACCACCAAATTCGCCAACAACGAAATCATCTACCTGGCAGGCCCGGGTTATGAAGTCGGTCAGCGCTATGAGGTCGTGCGCGAACTGCGTGATCCCAACCGCTATGAGCTTTTCACCGGCCAGTTCGCCATGCTCAAGTCGCTGGGCCAGCCCTACTCCGAGTTGGGGCGGGTGCGCATCATCGATACTCGCAGCAAGTTTGCGATTGCCCAGGTGGAACTAAGTTGCGAGCCCATCGTCCCGGGTGATTCCGTCGTCAAGTATGAGGAGAAGCCGGTGATTCCGCCGCATGAAGCCATGCGCTTCGACCGTTTCATGCCGGCCAACGGAAAGACCTCCGGCCGGATCGTTCTAGCCAAGGATTTCGACGGGGAACTGGGCACCGGAATGAAGGTGTACATGAATGTGGGTTCCAACCAGGGAGTGAAGGTCGGCGACTACTTCCGGGCTTTCCGCCCCTACGAAGCAGATCTGCACAATTCCGTCGACTCGCTCTCCTTTAAGGCTTCCACCGCGGAAGACACCCAGAAAAAACCTGCGTCGATTGATCAAAGCATGTTTACTGGTACCGGGGGCCCCGTCATTCATGTGCGGGATCTGCCGCGCCGGGCCATGGGTGAAGTCGTGATTGTGAATACCACGCCCACCAGTTCCACCGGCATGATCGTATTTGCTCTGGAAGATCTTCACATCGGTGACGGCGTGGAACTCGACCAGGAATAATCGCCGCTCCAGTTGCAGACTTGAAGGTTTGTTCCAGCGGGGAGAAGCAAACAGCTTCTCCCCGCTGCTTTTTGGTCTGACTTGATTCTGTGGTGTTTTCCCGGCTCAGAAATGCAAGCACGTCCGAGCCACTCCCACTGCCGCACCGCCTAACACCACCCACATGGAATTCATCCGTACGCGAAGCAGCAGCCACAGGCTGATCGCGGTAATCGCGAGCGTGACCCAATCCACCACGGCGGAGCGAAACAGCGGCCAGGTAATGACCGCCATCAGCGCCAGCGCTGCCACGTTTACGCCATCCAGAGCAGCCCCAGCCAGCGGCGAGTGACGCAGCCGCGGTACCAATGGGCCGCTGATCGCCACAAAGAAAAACGCGGGCAGAAACATGGCGACGGTTGCCACCACGGCGCCAGGCAGGCCTCCGAGAATGTAGCCGATGAAGGTCGCCGTGGTCGAAAGCGGGCCGGGCGTCACCTGTCCCATGGCGATCGCATCCAGCAATTGCTTCTCGCTGATCCAATGCAGTCGCGCCACGAATTCCGAACGCAGCAGCGGGATAAGAACATAGCCGCCACCAAACAGAATCGAGCCAATCTTCAGAAACGCCATGCCGAGCGATGTCAGGCTGAAGGAAGCAGCGGTGGTCAAGCCAGGAATCGTGATTGCGCTGCCGACCAAGCCCGCGGAAATCGCCGGACTCTTTCGGCGGCCAGAGCGCAGCCAATGAACCAGTGCGGCGAGCAATCCGCTTCCTGCCAGCACCAGGAATTCATCCGTTCCCAGTGCGTACGCAAGCCCGGCCAGCACGCCCACCACGCCAATCCAGGCAGACTTCAAAGCGGTCGCGCCCAGCTTCATGACTGCCTGCACGATCAGCGCGATCACCACCGGCTTCAGCCCATACAAAATTCCCGCAACCTGCGGCAGCGCTCCGAAACGCACATACGCCCACGCCAGCAGCGTCACCAGAATGCTCGCGGGAAGGATGAAGCAGCTTCCCGCCATGATCAGGCCGGGGAAGCCCGCCTGGGTGCGCCCGACGTGGATCGCCATCTCCGTGGAGTTCGGGCCGGGGATGAGGTTGGTCGCGCCCAGAAAATCCAAAAACTGTTCTCGCGTCAACCAGCCCCGCCGGGTGACCACTTCATCGTCCATCATGGCGATGTGCGCCGGCGGCCCACCGAAAGCGATGCTACCCAGCTTCAGAAAAAGCCGCGCCAGCTCCAGCAGCGAAGCGGGATGCTTCGAGCCTGCGGAATTCTGCGAATTCGCGATGTCCATCCGTCGTTCCAACCGTTGCCTCGCCAACCAGCGAAACGTCGATTGTAGCGGAGTTATTCCGCGGCGTACCCGCCCGACTGGCCCTCAGCCACCTTCCGGTGTCATCCTGAGAGCCGCGCCTTTCATCGCGGGCCGAAGGATCTCAGTCGCCACAGCCGTCGCGTGGATCCCTTTGCCTCATGAACCGGCTTGATACCCCCACCCCGCTTTTGGCCGTTTCATAAAGCCCTGAAAATAATGGCGTTTCTGCACCATCGCAACATCAAGAAAACAAAGAGTGTTTAGAGTGCCATTTTCCTCCATTTTTCTCATGGTTTTGTCTTAATGTCCACAAAATATTGATTCCAAATGGTTTACACTATAATATAGAAACAAAAGGACTTAGCGGCCGGAATTCCTGACGCTGCGGTTCAGGTGAACCCCTGTGCTTGCTCAAGGTCGAGAGGAGAATCGATTCCCCGGACGGCTGTGGCGACTGAGATCCTTCGGCCCGCGAAGCAAAGCGCGGGCTCTCAGGATGACATCGCGCAGGGAGTGGATCGACCGAGCAGGATGACATCGCGGATGTAGGTCAACCGAGCAAAAAGGTTGCGGAGGTGGCACCGCTCCGAGTCTCGTCAACCAGCTAATTGTCAAGGATCATGAATATCTGCATGCTATTGTGAAATAGATTGAAGGGCGCTGGCAATGACGGATGTCACAAAGGGAGTGCAGGGTGTTCTGGGGTCGATGATGGCGGTTGGCGAGGCTCGGAACTGCCCCACTCAAGCCAAAGGCGGGCTGGGCCACCTGTGATCTTTCAAGAGGTTGTCCATTCGAAGGGAACCGGAGAAGCTGATTGTGACGAGCAATCCAGTTTCCGAGGTGCCATCGAATGGACATTCACAAGAATGCCCGACTCAGCTTCCGCAGTCGAGAGATTTTGGTTCAATATGTCGTCGAACAAGCGGTGACGTTGAAGGCGGCCGCAACCGCCTTCAACGTCACCACCAAGACCGCTGCCAAGTGGGTGGGGCGATATCGCACCCTAGGCAGTGCCGGGTTATACGATCGTTCTTCGCGGCCTCATCGCAGTCCGCGCCGGCTCCCAGAGGCGGTGGTTGAGCACGTCATCCAACTGCGTCGCCACCACACTCCCGGCTATGAGATCGCGCGCCGCACCGCCGTCAGTCCGGCTTCGATCAGCCGCATTCTGCGCCGCGCTCGCCTCAGCCGCTGGCGCGATCTGCATCCCGCACCCCCCGTCGTGCGCTACGAACATGCGGCTCCCGGCGATCTTCTCCATCTCGACATCAAGGGCATGACCCGCTTCCAGCAGGTCTCTTGGCGGGGCGACGGTCGCCGCCGTGGCCGCCCTCAGTTCGCCGGCTGGCAGGCCCTGCACGTCGCCGTCGACGACCACTCCCGCATGGCCTTCACCCGCATCCTCCCCGATCAGAAGACCCCAACCACCATCGCCTTTCTCAAGGATGCGGTTGACTTTTTCGCGCGCCACGGCATCTCCGTCCGCGCCCTGCTTACTGATAACGGCAGCAGCTATCGCTCCCATCAGTTTCGCCATGCTTGCCTGCAGATGGGCCTCAAGCACCGCCGCACTCGCCCCTACTCGCCCCAGACCAACGGCAAAGCCGAGCGTTTCATCCAGACCGCCCTGCGCGAGTGGGCCTACGCCACCCACTGGACCGATTCAGAGCAACGAAACCTTTACCTCGCTCCCTGGACTGACTACTACAACTTCGCCCGTCCTCATGGTAGTCTTCACTACCAGCCGCCCATCAGCCGCTCCGAACCAGGTACAACGTCTTGAGCATCTACACCCATCCGGCCCCGCGGAGGATATTCTGGAGGATCAGGTTGTTTGTTTGACCCCGCACGTGGCGAGGACGCCCGCGCCTACATCGATGACCTAATGGGAGGCTCTTAGGTCAGCGTGTACTGCAACACCACCTGCATCTCGGCGTCGCCGGGCACTCCGGCGTGGCTCATGTTGAATACCAGGTAGTCGCCGGCATTCAGCACCAGGGAGGGCGTAGCGGAAACATGTCTGGAAGTTGACGATGCGGTTCCGCTCTTGGGCACCCAGGTCTTCAGAATGACGCTATAGAAAATGTCTTGCAGAAGGTAGCCGTCATCGCCCACGTTGAGCTTGTTCGGGTTGTAGATGTGGGTCTTGCTGAAGTTGGGACTCTGCGGAGACACGAAGCTGGCGCCGGGATCTCCTTGCTGAAACTTCGGACGTTCGCCGCGTGAAACTGCCGCCCGGCACAATATTTCGGCGAATCCCGGAGTGGCGGGCAGCGCGGTGAGCATGAACGAGACGTCGGTGTCGAGTGCGTTCACGATCATGTTGCTCGTCACTTCAAAGAAAACGTCGGCGCCGTTGTCGTCCAGGTTGGTGACTTCCCAGCCGAAGCTGGCGAAACGTGGGCCGGCGGAAGGCTTGTCTGCCGCATGTGCCGATGAATCCAGCCCGGTGATGGTTCCCGCCAATCCGGCGAGCGCTAGGCCAGTCCCAACGAAAGCTCGTCTGCCAGTTTTCAATGGGTACCTCCTCCTCGCACAAGACTCAACCCAGACACGGGCGATAAGTTGTACCCGGAATCCGCATTGCAGAATGCGGGAGAACTGCTCTTTCGCCCCCTCCGGGGCTCGTTCATTTCCCACGTGGACCCACGGCTTGCGCCGTGGGCTTTACTCTAACGCCGCTTCGCGGCTAAGAACTGTCATGGGCCCATTCTGACACCGCTCTGCGGCTGAGGATCAAAATTCCACTCCACTGCGACACGGAGTTCCGAGCTCCCACCCACCACTTCGGGCGCCGGATTCCATGCCAGATGAAGAAAAGCCCCGTCCGATAGACAGGGCTTTTGTAAAAGGCGAACGGCACTAAACAACGTCTACTTTCCTTTGTAGGTTCGCGGGGAGCCGACGCCGGCGCAGATATCCCAGCCGACCACGCATTCCGAGTCGCCCTGGGTGATGTCATAGAAATCGGCTTTGTATTCCTTTTTGTTGGTGTACTCCTTGTAAATCATGCTGAGTTCGTCGTGGGTGGACTTCTTGAGTTGCCCTGCGGCATTGACGATTCCGGCAAACGTCGGGGAGGACCAACTGGTACCACCAACGTCGCCCCAACCCTGAAGGTAGATGGCCGCGCAACAGAAGTCCGAAGCAACGTCGGGAATTCCGCGTTTGCTTCCGACGATTCCCTTGATGACGTTCTGGTAGCCTGGCCTGGGCTCATACGGACTGATGCCGCCACCGCCGCCGCCATAGATCTCGTCAGTGAAGTTGCCGTTGTTATCGCGCTCGAAGTAGGTGCCACCGACCGCGACGACCTCCGGAGAAGCGGCGGGGTGAATGGTATACCCGAGCCCCGAGTCACCGCTGGCGGCAAAGTAGACGACTCCCGGAGTGGTGAAATTGTGGTCGTACTTACGCTCCTGGGCCCACTCCCCATCCCCCCAGCTCATGCTGACCACGCCGCCGCCATTCTGGGCGACCAGGTTGCTTGCCACCCTAACGGCCAGCCAGGTTGGATCGGTGTGCCACAGCGTGGACTCGACCAGGAACAGCTTAGCCTTGGGCGCCATGGCGTGGGACCACTCGATGTCCAATGCTTCCTCAACTTCCCACTCTCCATATTCCGGAGGCTGCTTGCCGTCGGCATAGACGACCTGGAAATCGGCTTTGGGTATGCCGAAGTAGCTGGAGAATGCGTCCAGATCTTCCTTTGCCGTTGGGTAGTAACCAGCATCCACGATGGCGATGGCACCCACGCCACCGGTGGGGACATTGGTGCTGGTGTTGATCGGGCAACCGGTTGGTCCCTTCACCAGTTTGTATACACAAGCCAGCGATCCAGGTGTCTCCGCATCGGGAGGAGGCTGAGGCGTCCGCTGGTTTGAGCCGACCCAAAAATAGTTGGTGTGGATTCGTCCCGGATGCGGAATGCTGGAGCGTGGAATGATGATCCGACGCCCGTTGATCGTTGATCCCCCATCCGACTGAGCGAAACTTGGGGAAATACAAGCGCCGAGAGATAGAACTCCGGCGAGCATGGAGGCTGCAAAGGAAACTTTCATTTTTTTCACTTGCTCCTTAGAATTTTGGCGGTCGTCTAGCACAGAAATCTCGCCCTCCACGGAAACGCTCCTTACCGGACACAGAATTTCCGAGGGGCGGGTTTAGCGGGGGAGCGTTCGGAAAACCTTTCCGAGGACGGCAACCAGTGTACACCCATTTGGCCCGATGGCGATATGAAAAGGACGCCGTCGCTGCGGCTCGAGTGCAAAACTTTTCACATTGCTTCTTCTACGGACCCAGGCTTTGCAGGTTTCTGGAAGGGTGGGGCACCTCGGCCGCCTGCAGGCGCAGCTGGGCCGTCATTCCCTGTCCCCGAACACCTCCGCGGTGAACGCCTCGATGGTTGCGCCTTTCTGCCACGCCTCCCTGGGCAGGCCGGCTTTGCCGCAGGTTTGTTCAAGGAAGGTGATCCGGTCCCAGCCGTGCTCGACCGGAACCTGCGGCAGGAGCAGCCCGCGATGTCCGTGCTGGCTGATCAGCAGGCCATGCCGTCCGACTTCGACTTCGTCTGCACGAATGGGACGGAGTGGGGAAAGAATGCTGAGGGAAACCTCCAGGTGCGGGGCTTCCTCGATCGACACAGGGGGAAAGCGGGTGTCGTCGAAAGCCGCCGCCCGGGCGGTCTCCGCGACCGTGCGATAAACCGACTCCGCCGGGAACACGTAGCCCACGCAACCGCGCAGTTGGCCACGCAGGTAAAGGGTGGTAAAGGCAGGGCGCGGCTCGGAGAGATGAGCCGTGGGCGGAGTCAAGGAAATCTCCCGCTGCTCCAGAGCCGACAGGATCGACTCGTGCGCCAGCCTCAGCAGGATCGCCCGCTCTTCCCGCGTGAACTCGCTTCCCGCGGGGGCGGAGGCTGGGCAACTCAGGCCCGCTTGCACAGACGGATTTTCATGTGGCAGGGACATCGCGCTTCCTCCTCCGGCTGAGGACGAACGCGCGGCGGCGGCGCTTCACCACTTGCCGGTCGATCTTCGACCAGAAGGCAATGAAGTAGTCGCCCGCCGATACCAGGGACACCAGCACCATGAACCAGATCGCGAACATGGCGATCCAGTGCACGGGGAAAATATAAGGGCCGTAAACTGGCCAAGCTTTCCAGCGATGGTCGAGGATCACGGCCACCACCGAAACAATCTGTACCACCATTTTGAACTTGCCCAGTTCGCTGGCTTCAATGGCGAAGCCTTCCGATGCGGCAATCGAGCGCAGGCCGCTCACCAGAAATTCACGCCCAATAATTACCACCGCAACCCAGGGAGGCACCAGCGCCGGATTGAACTCGACCAGGCTGACGAAGGCAGCGGCGATGAGCAGTTTGTCGGCCAGCGGATCCAGCAGCACACCCATGGTGGTGACTTGCCCGCGCCGCCGCGCCAGATACCCGTCAATGCCGTCGGTGATGGAAGCGGCAATGAACAACGCCGAGGCCAGCAGTTCCTTGGTTCCATCGGCGCTGGGAAAGCGGCTGGTGGAAAGAATCCAGATCAGCAGCGGGATGCTGCAGATGCGAGTCAGCGTGATGGAGTTGGGAAGATTCACCAGACCCGGCCGATGCGACGCAACTGTTTGAGAGCGCCATCAAATTATCCTCCAGCAGCGACCGCGAAAGCAATGCAAGGTTGTCTCAGTCCTCGCGCGACATGGGAGCGAACGTCCTCGCTCTTGGGCTTGCGGGACCCTCGCGTCTGCATCGCTGATAAAATGTGGCCCATGCTGTGGTTCCGTGGGCTGGTTTTCACGCTGCTGATTCCCGCTGTGGTTGGGGGGCTGGCGCCTTGGCTGCTCCGCGAGGGGCGCGGCGTGGCTGGCGGTGGCTGGCAACTGGGATGGCTGCTGCTGGCGTTCGGTGGGATGATTTATTTCCTGTGCCTGCTGCGTTTTCTGGCAGCGGGCGGAACACCGGTCATTCATTTACTGCCGGATCCGGTGAAAACCGTACTGGGGAAGGAGCCGCAAGGGTTGATTCACACCGGGATCTACCGGATCTCACGAAATCCCATGTATCTGGGAGTGACTTCACTGATCTTCGGGCAGGCGATTCTGTTTAGGTCGGTTTTGGCAGCTGTCTACGGGGTCATCGTGTGGCTCTGTTTCTACGGGATCGTGGTTCTCGTGGAAGAACCTCACCTGAAAAAACAGCACGGACCGGCTTACGAGCAATTCTGTCAGAAGGTGCCACGCTGGATCGGCTGGCTGCGGTAAGTCGCGTGTAGGTTCTCTCCCCAATGGCAACCTGGCATCTAGAAGTGACCTCCTAGGCGATTCTCAATCCGACGACGAACCTCAGGGGCTAAAGCCCAATGTTTACAGGTTCGAGCGGCACGACTGAAGTCGTGCCCTTCCACAAACCGCTCTTGTGGTTGGTTGGCTGGCTCTAGTTTCTGGCCGATGCTTTGTACCCGGCAGCTTTGGCATCTGCCTCACTCATGAACTTGCCGGTCTTGGTTTTGCCGTACCAGCGGCCACTCTTGTGATACACGCCGGTCGCGGTATTGACCCAGACCTGGCCGCTGGCTTTGGCGGCAGCGATCTGGGCGTCGGAGGGAGCGCCGGTGGATGCGGGCTTGGCCGACTTGGTGGATGTCTGATTGTCCGGCGAAGTGGTCTGGGGATGCGCCAGCACAATCGACACGGACAACAGCAGGCACAGACTGAGGATCAGAGTGGGTATTCTCCGTCGGGATCTGCTCACAAAGCCTCTTTTCAACCGGTGATCCGGAGCCAGCTTACCTGGATTGAAATGGATGTCGCCCGCGTTCTTGCGGGTCACTTATCATGTCACCGGGGCCGGATGGAGGTCAACCTGACTAAGGCTTGGCCCCAATAGATGTCCGCAAGTGCAAAAGTCCGGCTAGATAAATTCTTGCTGTGATTCCGAACTCTTCTGCCGAATGGAGTCTCTCAATGGTAGTGAAAAGGCCGGAGTGACGACTTCCGTACAAGAAGCGCAGTGGGTGTTGCGAGCGCAATGCGATGATCGGGATGCGCTCGAACTTCTGCTGCACAGTGTGCAGGAAGTGAATATGGACGGAATTTTGCCGGCGAGCCGTGCAGTTTTGGTCCTGCATTTCGAGGAGGAGCTATCTCTCCAGGAAGTGGCAGCGATCCTTGAAATTCCATTGGGCACCGTCAAATCGCGCCTGGCGTATTGTTTGACAGCGCTCCGAAAACAACTAGTCAAGACAAGGAGGGTTTAAATGTCGCAAGAAACCGACGATATTCTGCGCAAGTCTTTGGATGAGGTTGACCACATCAGGAAACGCCAGAACATTGCATTCCTGGCGCTGTTCTGTGTCATGGTGATCCTTTTTGTTTGGTTCGGGTACCTGTGTGACAATCCCGCAACGGATATAAGGAGGGTCCTCCTGTTTGCGGTCTTTGCTCTTTTCCTTGGCCTGGTGTATGTCGCGATGGCGGTCGCCATGGTTCAGAGCAAGATGACGCTGAAAATTCTGAAGGCGATCGAGCTCTTGTCGAAACGACAGTCGTCGAGCTAATAGGGGCTCTGCCCTGAGAAATCACTTGTGTCCAAGCTAAGCATGGCCAGCACGCGCGCTATAGAATACTCCCATGATTCCCAAAGACCTGCTCGAGATTCTGGTTTGCCCGGTGTGCAAGAAGCCGTTGACGGTGGAGAGAAACGGCGAGGCCCTGAAGTGCGGAGAATGCCGCCGGGTGTATCCGGTGAGAGATGACATCCCGGTGCTGCTGATCGACGAGGCGGTGGTCGACCCGGCGTGAAGGCTTGAACCCTTCGACGTTCCCAATTGTGTGTATGCTCCCGAAAAGACACATTTTGGCACCCTGGGATCTCCCGCTTTGGTGACCTGCCCCAGGTTACTGGCGCTCCTAAGAGTGGTGAGACACGCGCAACTTCAGGATACAGAATGGGTTCTCAGATAGTAGATTGCTCCGCGGATGTGGGTACGGGGATCGCGCGAATCCGGCATCGAAATTGCATGCAACGTAAGTAGCGATGACGGAGTCTAATGGATCAAGAGTGGTGGGGGTCGGAGGTGAACGGTGATGAAAGAGACATTTTCGGCGACGGAATTGACGGCGTTACGGAACGACTTGTTGCAAGGTGGCTTGGCCGATTCCCGTGAGGCCGCCGAGCTCTTGCAGGTATTTCTGATGGGCAGGGGCTATGGCGTTTCCCCGCAGGAGGCAGTGGATGCCGTCGGGCGGGTGGAGATGTCGGGCTGCTCCATCCCAGTGTTGCAGCAGGAACTGGAGAACCTTGCTTTGGTCATGTAACGGCATGCCGGGTGTGGGTTCGTAAGCATGGGTGTTTGAATTGGGGAGCTACAGAACATGTGAGTCCTCCAAGTAACAAGAAGGCCGGGCGAACCAGCCCGGCCTTCTTGTTTCTGTTCCGGGTTACGATGGCTGGGAGTGGGCTCGCCGAGGAAGCGGAACCGGCCCGAGAAACCCCGCTGTTATGCCGAAGCGGGACAGGCCGAGTTTGTCTAGACACCAAGGCTATTCGTAGCGCAAGCTTTCCACCGGATCCAGCTTGGACGCCCTGGTAGCGGGGACCGTTCCAAACAAGATTCCCACCAGCGAAGACACCAGGATCGCGACGATGGCGGAAAGCCCGGAAACGGGTAGCCGGTATTCGGTGAAGAAGCGCACCGAAAACGGCAGCGCCAAACCGATGATCACACCCGCCAGCCCCCCGACCAGCGAAATCAGAACAGCTTCGGACAGAAACTGGAACTTGATTTCCCGGTTGGTGGCTCCCATCGCCTTGCGAATGCCGATCTCGCGGATCCGCGAAGTGACGGTGGCCAGCATGATGTTCATGATCCCGATGCCGCTCACCAGCAGGGTCACCGTAGCAATGAGCAGCAGCACCAGGGTCAGAGCATTCGCCGTACGGTTGGCAACCGACACCAATTCGGTAAGGTTCTCCACGTCGTAGACGGACTCCGGCCGATGGCGCGGCTGAATGACTTTCTTGATCTGCTCCGTCACCGGAATCACCATCGAAGGTTCCTCGGCGGAAAAGTAAAGCTGCTTGACTGCCGGCGTGTCGGTGAAATACCGGCTCACGGTGTAGGGAATGACCATCGTGTTATCGGTAACTTCGGACTGGCCGAACGTATCCACACGTTCGCGGAAGGTTCCGATGATGGTAAATGGCAGCCCGCTCAGCTTCACCACTTGTCCAACGGCTTCCTCGGTCGATCCGTACAACTGCTGCGCCAGCTTTTGCGTGATCACGCCGACTTTGTTACGCGCCTGCTCGTCTTCCGAGTCAAAAAAACGTCCTGAGACCACCACCAGGTTTCGCACCGCACTGTATTCCGGATAAACTCCGAGGACACGGATGTCGCGTTCTTTGCCGCTCCCGATCGGCACTCGATCATCAAAGGGCACCACTGGCGACGCGGCGGCGATGCCGGGCACCTGTTGCAAGACCGCGTGTAGATCGTCAAGCGTGAGAAGGTCTGGAGTCACGTTGCGGTCGGCCCCGCCCTGGTATTCGGCGTAAATGAGGTTCGCTCCGATGGATTGGATCTGATTCAGCACGTACTGCTTGCCAGTGAGGCCAATGGTCACGACCAGGATCAGAGACGCGGTCCCGATCACCATGCCCAGCGCGGTGAGGGCAAAGCGGACCTTGTTGCTGCAGAACGTGTCGTAAGCGAAGCTGATGATTTCCCCAAGGATCAGCTTGGGGCGCTCTTTCCGCGTTGCTGCTGCAATCGTGGCCATGCTTTAGTTTACTTCCGGTTCCTGATCCGGCGGAATCACGGCCGGCAAAGGTTGACCTACGGTGATGCTAAAGAACCGGATGTTGTTTCCGAAAGCGCTAGTTTGCAAGTCGCGAAACTCGGGAAACTTTTCCCTCAGCGTATCGTCGAGAGTCACAATCCATCCCACTTGGCCCACCCAGACCGTTTCGCCGGACTGGAAGTTGCCATTGTGCACCAAATCACTCCATTGCTGGAGAAAAGTCTGAGGGGCGAAAGCCCAGAGATCATGGAGCGTGGAAATGATGCGGCGACCGCCGCACTCGAAGACCAGGAAACCTGGAATCGAACTGTTGTAAACGACCGGCTTCTGCTCGCATAGATAATGTCCGAGCATGATCCCGCTTTCGTAGTCCACGAAGAGCGGCGTGGGGGGTGGCATTTGCTCTTGCACAAACCGGACCGCTTGCTCCATTTGTTCACGTTTCTGATCCGCCCGGGAAATGTAGGGATGCCGAACCGACGGGAAGGCGAAACAAAGCAGAACAATGACGGCCGCGGTGGCGATGCTCCGCAGTTTTCGCTGCTGGGTGATTCCAGCCACACACAAGCTGATGCCGGGATTCGCAAACATGGCCAGGAACACGGAATGCCGGGTACCGCCGTACGGATACACATCGAAAAGGCCCGCCAGACAATTGATTGCGAACGGAAGGATCAGAAGGAATGCGAGTTGACGCGCGGTTGGGCTGGCACTCGGCAGCGAGACTCTTTTCTGCAGAAGAAACACGATTCCCGCGATGAACAGCAGGCCCGCAATATCCCCGACCACGAACTGTCCCAGAAGGTATTGAAAGAAGCTGAAACTTCTCGCCACGATGAAAACCAGCGGACCTCCATGACCGGGATGGTAATAAGACTTGCGAAGCCAGCTCTCGAAAGCCTGCTCCGCCATGGTTGTTCTCTTGATCCGGGAGATGTGGGTTACATACAGAAAAATCGCAAGCCCAAGCGCTGCGGCCTGAGCTGCAACCCACGCGATCACAACTTTGGCCGGAGTTGTTTGGGCGACGATGCGCGAGATTGCGTAAATGCCCAAAGTTGCCGCGAATAGGAATCCCGAATAATGAGAAAGCATGCTCAGGCAAGTAAAAGCCGAGGACAGCAGCATGAAGCCAGCGGAATTCGAGGCCAGAGCTTTTTCCAGAAAGTATGCTGCGCTGATCGCAAACAGGAGCATTAGTTCGTATTGTCGGACCTCCGCGGAAAGAAGTACCAGGGGCGGAAGCAGACTCGCGAACGTCAGCCCAGTCAGGGCGACTGACTTCCCAAACAAGTGACTCAGCCACTTGAAGAAAATCCAGCAGAACGCCGTGCCCGCGAGAAGGGACGGGAACCGAAGGACGAACTCCGAAGTCCCGACGTTGCGCCACGCGTAAAGCAGAAAGATCAGCAGTGGCGGATGTGCCATCGTCAGGCTGGCCCGGTAGGCGAGCGCCCATGAGGACTGGTTGGCGATGAAAAAATGGAGCGCCTCATCTGGATTGAGGAAGACGCCCCACGCTGCCCGGAGACGAAATACAAACCCCAGTCCCAGCAACGCCAGAGCGGCCAGATCGGAGTGCGTGTCAAGCCATATCTCGAGTGAATGCTCCCGCGCTCTGGACTCGATCACGGGTTGTAGCGCTTGCGAATGGGTCGTCATCGGACTCAGTTGCAGATTTTACTTTAGGGACCCTGGCTGAGTATGAGTCTCAACCAGAACCTGCACGGATGGGGACGTCCGCGCCTACATCGACGACTTCGTGAGGAGATCTAGCCGCAAGACCTCATCACGCGTGTGGTTCGGCCGCGCCACCTTTCACGTAGTACGCGCCTTCGCGTCCCGCCAGGGTCCCGCCATCCGAACGAAAAATCCGGAAATGCGCCAGACCCCAGCGCTGAAAGGCGAACTGCAAGGTGGTCGCGAGCACGCCAAGTCCGTAGGTGACGCTGCGGCGGAAATTGATGGAGGAGGCTTCGTCAAAATATTTGGTCGGACAGGAAACCTCTCCGATGCGGAAACCAAAATGCGCGCACTGCGCCAGCACCTGGTTGTCGAACACGAAGTCATCCGAGTTCTCGAGCAGGGGCAAGCGGGTCAGTACATCCTTGCCGAAAGCCCGGTAGCCGGTGTGGTACTCGGACAGTTTGATCCGCAAAAAGAAGTTTTCAAAGGCGGTAAGGAACCGGTTCGAGATGTATTTGTAGAGCGGCATGCCGCCGTGCAGCGCCTGCCCGCCAATGATGCGCGATCCCAGCACCACGTCATACACGCCGTATGCCACCATGCTTGCCATCGCCGTCACCAGCAGCGGAGTGTACTGATAGTCGGGATGCACCATGATGACGACGTCCGCACCGCCGGCCAGCGCCTCGCGATAGCAGGTTTGCTGGTTGCGGCCGTATCCGTAATTTCTGTCATGCACAAAGCAGAGTAAGCCCAGCCGCTGCGCGACTTCCATGGTGTGGTCCGGGCTGTGATCGTCCACCAGGATGCGGATATCGACGATGTCAGGAAGCTCGCGGACCGTGGCCTCCAGCGTTTTTTCTGCCTTGTACGCCGGCATTACCACGGCGATGCGCTTGCCATTGATCATCAGCTTGCTCTAGAAACTTGCACACTCACAGCATGCCCCTGAGATTACGGGGTCTTTCCATGATAAGGCCGGCCTTGCTCATATCCAAATCCGGGAAACATATGTTATGCTGTCGCAGCAATTGCGGGTAAGCAGTGGGGCTGTTGGTGTCCGGGCAGATTGACAGGAGTGAAGATAACGTCGGCCCGCCGGTTCACGAACTCCTCGAAACGATTGCGCACGAACTGCTTCAATTGCTCCGGGTTGTTGTGCGTCATCACGCGCTCCAGGTTAGGCCGAATTGTTCCACCGGTTTTATGAATGCGCTGGCAAACTCTTTTATTGATTTTGTGGTAGGCGCGGCAGGAGTCGAACCTGCAACCCTCGGATTAGAAATTATGTCGTGCTCGGTGCAGAGGGTTGCAAGTCGAAGAAAATAGGCGCAGTCGGTTTCGTTTCGATTCGTTTGGAAGCAGCTAAATTTGACTCGCGAAGTGCTTTGGTTCCCCAGTTGGTTCCCCAGCCGAGGTACGGTCAAAGACCGCCATGGTCTCGCGGCGGTTAGACGAGAACGGCTTGGTACTCCTCGTACGCTCCCTTGAAGTCAGTGATTTCGTGGTTTCCCTCGAAGTGCCAAATCCGGGTGGCAACCTCGTCGACCAAGTCCTCGTCATGCGAGACCAACAGGACGGTTCCGGGAAAGCGCTGGAGGGCGATGTTGAGCGCATTGATCGATTCCAGATCCAGATGATTGGTGGGCTCATCCAACACCAGGACGTTCGGCTTTTGCAGCATCAGCTTACAGAAAAGCAGTCTCGCCGCTTCACCGCCGGAAAGAACATCGGTGCGCTTATCTGCATCGTCGCGGGGAAACAGCATTTGCCCTAGCAATCCACGGATCTCTTCATGTGCCGCCGACGGATCCCACTGATGGAGCCATTCGAACACCGTCATTCCCGGCTCGATCAACGCCTTGTGATCCTGAGCGAAGTATCCAACCGCAGCTTCGTGTCCCCAGATGACCTTTCCCTCGGTAATGAAGGGGCCGTCGTAGCCGCTGGTTTTGCGCAGTTCAGCCTCGGGCACGGTGGGAGAGTTTGCCAGCAGCGCGTTGACCAACGTCGTCTTGCCCGCTCCGTTCCGCCCCATCAAGGCGATCTTCTCGCCGCGGATCACGCTTGCCGTAAATCTGCGAATCACGTGAGTTTCGCCGTACGACTTGCTCACATCTTCTAATTCCAGAATGTGCTTTCCCGAAGGCCGTTTCTGCTCGAACTTCAGGAATGGACGCTGGATGTTTGATTTCGCCAGTTCCGTCACCTGCAGGCGCTCGACCTCTTTACGCCGAGACTGCACTTGGCTGGATCGAGTGCCCGCCGAGAATCTTGCGATGAACTCATTGAGCTGCGTGATCTTCTTTTCCCGCTGGGCGTTTTGCGCTTCGATCTGGGTGCGAATCTGCGTCTTCGCTACAACCATGTCGTCGTAGGTGCCGGTATAGGTGATGATGGTTTCGTAATCGATGTCGGCAATGTGCGTGCACACGCGGTTCAGGAAGTGGCGGTCGTGCGAGATAACGAGCAGAACCCCTTCATACTGATTCAGGAACGCCTGTAGCCAGTGGATGGAATCCAAATCCAGGTGATTGGTAGGCTCGTCGAGCAGCAGGGCCTGGGGATGTCCGAAGAGAGCCTGTGCCAGCAGCACGCGGACTTTTTGTCCGCCCTGGAGTTCGCCCATTTTTCGTTCATGCAGGTGGTCGGGGATATCGAGGCCTTGCAGCAGGATGGCCGCATCACTCTCGGCCGTGTAGCCGTCTTCTTCGCCCACGATGCCTTCCAGCTCACCGAGCTTCATGCCGTCCGCATCGGTCATCTCTGGCTTGGAATAGATTGCGTCTCGCTCCTCTATGGCCGTCCACAGTCGCTTATTCCCCATGATCACGGTGTCGATCACACGGTAGCGATCGAAAGCAAACTGGTCCTGGCTCAGCACTCCGAGTTTTCTCGGGCGGACAACCGTCCCCTTCTGCGGCTCAAGTTCGCCGGTCAACAGCTTCATGAAGGTAGACTTGCCCGCCCCGTTGGGCCCGGTAAGGCCGTAACGCTTCCCCGGCGTGAAGCTGGTGGAGACCTCATCAAACAAGACTTTGGCGCCGTAGCGCATGGACACGTTACTTACTGAAATCATAGTGTTCAAGGGAACTGCGGGAAATTGCCTAAAAGGCGGGGACGCAGCTACTCCAGTTAGAATATCACGACCGATACTTCGTCCGGGTCGAACAGACACACGACGGTAATCGGGAAGCACGTTTTAGAGATGCCGGCGCTACCGCAGCGTCAGCTTAGCCAGGAACTTCATGAACGATATTCAACCTTCTCATCTCGATCTCCAGGCGACCGCCAGACAAATCATGCTGGAGCACGGTTTCGAACCGGATTTCCCGCCACCAGTGACGCAGCAACTCGCGGAACTCAAGGCGCACCCGCCGCAACTCGTCTCCTCCAAGGATGTCCGAGATCTGCGGAACCTACTCTGGTCTTCGATTGATAACGACACATCGCGAGATCTCGACCAGATCGAGGCCGCTGAGCGTCTGCCGAATGGGGATGTCAAAGTGCTGGTTGGCATCGCCGACGTGGACGCCTTCGTGTCGAAAGGGTCCGCCATCGACATCCATGCCGCGACAGAGACCACAACGGTTTATACAGGCGTGCGGAATTTCCCCATGTTGCCGGAAGATCTCTCGACGGGCGCGACCTCGCTTCTGGAAAATGCAGACAACCTGGGCGTCGTGATCGAGTTCGTGGTCAGTAAGGGTGGCAGCGTCAATTCCAGTAGTGTCTATCGGGCCATGGTTCGCAACAAAGCACAGCTTACTTATAACGTGGTGGGAAGTTGGCTCGCAGGTGGCGCGGCTCCGGCAAAAGTGGCCGCGTCTGCCGACTTGCAGGCGCAGCTCAGGCTCCAGGACGAGGTCGCGCAGGCCCTCAAGAACCAGCGGTACCAGCATGGTGCCCTTAACATCGAAACCAGCGAAGTGAATCCCGTCATACTGAATCAGCAGGTCGTCGACCTGGCAAATCAGGAAAAGAACCGCGCCACCGACCTGATTGAAGACTTCATGATCGCTGCCAATGGAGTGGTCGCGCGAGCGCTCGAAAAGGTTTCCTCCCTACGCCGCATCGTCAAGACCCCCGAACGCTGGGACCGGATCGTACAACTCGCCGCGGCGCACGGCGGCAAACTTCCCGTCCAGCCGGACTCCAAGGCACTCAACGATTTTCTGCTGAATCGCAAAGCTGCTGATCCGGACCACTTCGCCGACCTGTCGCTCGCCGTCATCAAACTGATCGGACCGGGTGAATATGTTTTGGAGCGGCCGGGCGATCCGGAGCAGGGACACTTCGGCTTGGCGGTCCAGGATTACACTCATTCCACGGCTCCCAACCGGCGCTTCGCGGACATCGTTACTCAAAGGTTGATCAAGGCACAGCTTTCCGGTCAACCCGAGCCTTATTCCGACGCGGAACTGGCAGTCATCGCCAAGAATTGCACGCTGAAGGAAGACGCAGCACGGAAGGTTGAGCGAGAGATGTCGAAACGGCTGGCCGCGGTGGCGATGAGTCACAGGATCGGTGAGACGTTTGACGCGATCGTCACTGGCGTGACTCCACACGGAACTTTCGTCCGCGTGCTGCAGCCACACGTTGAGGGATTGCTGGCCCAAGGACAACAAGGACTGGATGTAGGAGACAAGCTGCGCGTGAAGCTGACGCGCACCGACGTGCAGCACGGATATATTGATTTCACCCGCGCCGAGTAAGCGAACGGAGTTATCTTCGCAATATGAAAGCTCACTCTGTCCCCGCCGGAGATCAAAAGTTGATCCAGATCGTGGATTCTGCCTTGGCCGACGCAGCCAGGCGAAGTGGCAAGTGGCTGGCCTGCCGTCCGGGTTGTACGCAATGCTGTATCGGGGCATTCTCCATCAACCAGCTCGACGCTCTCCGACTGCGACGGGGACTGGCAGACCTTGAAGCTCGCGCGCCAGAACGGGCAGCTGCCGTGCGCCAACGTGCTCGCGAAGCGGTGTCGCGCCTGTCGAAGGACTTCCCCGGCAATCCGGCTACCGGATTGCTGGATGAAGGGATGGAAGCTGAACAACGCTTCGCCGACTTTGCGAACGACGACCCTTGTCCCGTGCTCGATTACGAGACCGGACTTTGTGAACTCTACGAATTCCGTCCCATGACCTGCCGCGTCTTTGGGCCGCCGGTACGTTCTGAGGATGGCTTGGGCGTTTGCGAACTTTGTTTTCAGGGCGCCTCCGACGAGGAAATTGCCGCCTGCGAAATGAGACCCGATCCCGAGGATCTGGAGTCCGATCTGCTGAGCGAGCTCGAAGAGAGCATGGGAGCCCACGGGGGTACAACCGTGGCCTTCTGTCTCGCATCTCCGCTCGAAACTTGACCCAGGACAGGCGGCAGTGTGTGTACCGGAATCGCCCCATGCCGGCGTTAAGATTCGGCAACGGGTGGCAGCAGCCTTAGCTTCTTATTGATTCTCGACCAGTACTGGCGCAACAGATTCCCACCAAACCTCCAGCCTACGTCTGATGCGTACCGGATGGTGATGTTACCAACCCCACGGCTCCCTTCAGGATAGTAGGTACTGGCCAGCGCTTCGCCCGCCAAGGGGCCCAGCAGCCCGGCAAAGTTCACCACTTGCTTCCCCGAGTCGCTGCGCGTGATCGCCACCCGGACAGCGGCATACCTCACCGCTTGCTTGAAGGACAGGTTCTTCTTCACGTAGAAACGCGGATCTTCGTGCAACACAGACGCGATCAGGAACGTTCCAAACAGGTTGTCCGAAGCGGCGCGGGCCAGGTGAGCTCCAAAGCGGCTGCCATATCCTTCGCCGCCTTGGCCATACCCCGCGGGGCTATTAATCGCTTGGCCGAAGGTTGAGCCAATCAGTGCCGTGCCGATTGTCGCCAGCGACACGCTGTTGTTCGCCGCCAACTTGAACTTCTGCCAGCTGTCCAGTGGCCCCGTGTTGGTAGCGAGGTCAGGAAAGACCAGCGACTTTCGCTCCAGCAGTTGGAAGAAGACCACCCCGCTCTGCAGCGGGTTGGTCCCCTGAGGCGCGGTTTGCGATTGTGCGCTGGCAGAAGGTGCATCGGGCGGCCCGCCGGATTGGCTTTGTTGTGCGACGCTGCCTATGCACACGTAACAGCAGATAGCTGTCGTCAGGACCAAGCGCTGCATCCCGGCCCCGAGCTTTTCACCGACCACAAAAGTCTCCTCGACTCACACGCTGTCTAACGATTGTTCTGAACGTCATTAACCGAGTCTCCGGTATGGAATGATGATTCTATAGATTACGGCCAAAGGCATTAGGTGTTCTAGAAGAGCATTGACCACGTCACGCTAGGTTTTTTCCCCATGCTAGCAGCTAGGAAATTGGTTCCTCCCCAACGCCATGAGCGATTCTTGGACGAACAAAGACCTCGCGTAGTCACCGGCCCCAGCCAGGGGCTTGTTGAGAAGAAGCTTCGTCCTGACGAGCGAGTCGCGAGCGAGTTGGGAAGAAAAGCGTTGACTGGCCGTGTCCAGCTCATTGTCGTATCCTGCGACTGGAAACAGATTGAGGCGCGGCGCCCCATCACGGTGACCACGATGCTGGCGAGGCTGGATCGGGGGTGACTGCGCCGAGTTCGGGAGATCGATGGGTGATTTCCCAGAAGCCGACTTCTGGACCGTTTCGTTGATCGGCCCCAATCGGGCCTATGTCGCGTGATTGCTTGTGTTGGAGCGCTGGGCGTAACATGTACATCCGGTGACCGATCCCTCTTCCTTAATTGGCCGCACCATCTCGCACTACCGCATCCTGCAGAAGCTTGGCGGGGGCGGCATGGGCGTGGTCTACGAAGCCGAAGACATGAACCTCGGTCGTCACGTCGCGCTCAAGTTTCTGCCCGATGAACTGGCGCAGGACCCCCAAGCGCTCGAACGCTTCCGCCGCGAAGCCCGCGCCGCATCCACGCTCGACCATCCCAACATCTGCACCATCTACGACATCGGCGAGGGCGGCGGCCGCCGCTTCATCGCCATGCAATGCCTCGAAGGCCAGACGCTCAAGCACCTGATCGGCGGGCACCCACTGCCGCTCGAGCGCATCGTCGAGGTGGCCGCCGAAGTTGCCGATGCCCTTGGAGCCGCGCACGCGAAGGGAATCATTCACCGCGATATCAAGCCCGCGAACATCTTCGTCACCACCCGCGGCCACGCCAAGGTTCTCGATTTCGGCCTCGCGAAGCAGACCGGAGCGCCCGATTCTGCACTCACGAAATCGGTGGACGCGTCCACCGGTGGCGACCTGACCGAGCCGGGCACGGCAGTGGGCACGGTGGCATATATGTCGCCGGAGCAGGCGCTCGGAAAGCCGCTCGACGCGCGCAGCGACCTCTTTTCCTTCGGCGTGGTGCTGTACGAAATGGCCACGGGCGCCCAGCCATTCGCCGGAAACACTTCCGCCGCGGTATTTGACGCTATCCTCAACCGGCCGCCTGCGTCGCCGGCGGACCTGAATCCGCAACTCCCGCGCGAACTCGAACGCATCATCAGCAAACTGCTGGAGAAGGACGCCGCCAAGCGCTATCAATCGTCCGTCGAATTACTGGCGGATATGAAACAACTGCGGCGCGAATCCACGGGCGGACAAGCCATTGCCCCCGCCACAGCTCCCGCAGCCCGCACCCTGCCCTGGTGGAGAAGCAAGACCGCGATGGCGGCCGGCGTAGTCGGATTGGCGGCAGTCCTGGCGTTGGGGATATGGTTCGCTGTCTTCCACGGGCGGGGGGAGGCCATTGATTCTCTGGCCGTACTCCCCTTCGTCAATGCTAGCGCTGACCCCAACACCGAATATCTGAGCGAAGGCATCACGGAAAGCCTCATCAATAATCTTTCCCATTTGCATGATTTGAAGGTGATGTCGTGGAGTTCGGTGTCCCGCTATCGGCGTCAGGAAGTGGACCCGCAAAAGGCCGGAGGCGAGCTCGGCGTGCGCGCGGTCCTGATGGGCAGAATCGCTCAACGGGGCGAGAATCTCTCCATCACCGTGGAATTGGTGGACGCTAGCGACAACCGTCATCTGTGGGGTGAGCAGTACGACCGGAATCTTTCGGGGATCCTGGGAGCACAAGCCGATATTTCCGAGGCGATCTCGAGAAAGCTCCGGCCCGGCCTCACGGGCGAAGAAAAAACGCGCGTCGCAAGATCTTCTACGGAAAACGCTGAAGCCTATGAGCTCTATCTCAAAGGCGAATACTATTGGAACCGCCGAACAGCACAAACGCTGCAGCGGGCCGCCGGCTATTTCCAGCAGGCCGTCGAAAAAGATCCCGGCTTCGCTCTCGCTTGGGCAGGATTGGCCGACTGCTACGCACTGTATAGTTTCTACGACGCGGGTGCGCCGAAAGACGCGGTTCCCCGGGCGAAAGAAGCCGCGACCATCGCGCTGCGCATCGATGACGAAATTGCTCTCGCCCACGTCGCGCTGGCATGGGTGAAGCTGGACTACGATTGGGATTGGCCGGGAGCCGAAAAGGAATACAAGCGGGCCCTGGAACTCAGCCCGAATGACGGAACGGTTCACCAGCGCTATGGGGCCTCCCTGTTGGCCTTCGGCCGGTTGGACGAGTACCTTGCAGAGACCAAGCACGCCCGCGAGCTAGAGCCAACGTCGCTCATCATCAACTCACTCATGGGGAGAGCTCTCTACTACTCGCGCCAGTACGATCAGGCCATCAACGATCTGCGAAAAACTCTCGACATGGACCCGAACTTCGTTTCCGCATTGTGGTACATCGGCTGGGCCTATGAGCAGAAATCCATGTACACCGAGGCAATTGCAGTGTTGCAAAATGCAGCCCGTATTTCCGGCGGCGATCCCGTAATCCTGGGATCGCTCGGTCATGCCTATGCGGCATCGGGTCGCAGGAGCGAGGCGCTCCGCACACTTGCGGACTTGAAGGAGTTGGCAAAGCAGCGGTACGTCGCGCCATTTGACGTGGCGGTCGTTTATGTCGGTCTTGGAGACAAAGATCAGACGTTCGAATGGCTGCAGAAGTCTCTTGAGGATCATTCTCACTGGGTGATCTGGCTGAAATGCGATCCGAGGTTCGACAGCATTCGTTCCGACCCGCGCTATGGAGAGGTGATGCGCCATATGGGCCTGCCCCAGTAAGCAGTTCGGCTGATCTCGACATCGCATCCTGAGGCAAACGAAGGCCGATTACGCCAAGCTGTAGTAGTTATCGCCTGCCAGATTTGCAATCAAGCCCGTTAACCAGGCTTGTGCCCCTCACGGTCCAGAAACGGGCTTGGAGGAGATCAGGCTGGGAGCGGAACTCGGCAGTACCATACTTCCCAAGCCGACCTCTCGATACTAATCCTGTGTTTGTAACGGGGTCGCTCGTTCAGGACCAAGGAGCTTTGGCTCAAGTGGCCTGAGCAGAACGCAGGTCTCCGTATTCGCGCGTAAGATCAGGCATAACCGGGAACCGAGGCCAGGATAGTATTCTGAAGTGTGACTAAAGAACCAGACACACACCCCAAGACCTCGCTTCGCAAGGGTTTTTGCCGATCTTTTGTTCGATGGCTTTTGGTCGGTGTGGTGCTTGTTTGGTTGCTTGCCGCACTGATCCTTCTGGCCGCCCGGTGGATCGACCCCCCGTCAACCGCGGTGCACATCCAGCGCCGGTTGCAGGCCTGGATTCACCACACTCCCTATCACCAACGCTACAAATTCATTCCGCTCAGCCAAATCTCGCCCGATCTCCAGCACGCTGTAGTCGCCGCGGAGGACATGCGCTTCTATCAGCACCATGGGTTCGATTGGCGCCAGATCCAAATCGCTGCCGAAGGCGATTTGGAAGGCGGTCGCACTCGCGGAGCTTCTACCATTACGCAGCAACTTGTAAAGAACCTATTTTTCGGAACGGGCCGCTCGGTCCTCCGCAAGGGTGCGGAGTTCACACTGGTACCGGTGGCCGAATTCGTCCTCGGCAAGCGGCGCATTCTGGAGATCTATCTCAACGTGGTTGAATGGGGCCCTGGTATTTATGGTGCAGAGTCGGCGTGTCGTTACTATGACGGAACTGCGGCTCAGAGTATCGGCCGGGAACAGGCAGCGCGGCTCGCCGCGATTCTCCCGGCTCCCCTGAAGCGACGGCCCGAGCGCATGAATAACTACAGCGTGCTCATCCTTGAGCGGATGCGCCAAATGAATTGGTAATCGGGTGGCGCCTGATACGGCTTGACGTTCGCAGTCTTTTGGGCGCGGAATAGTATGGTTCTGAAATGGGCATCCGCAAAATCATCCACGTGGACATGGATGCGTTCTACGCTTCGGTCGAGCAGCGCGACGATCCACAACTACGAGGGAAGCCCGTGATCGTCGCGTGGAAAGGCAAGCGCTCAGTTGTCTGCGCGGCTTCTTACGAGGCCAGGGCTTTCGGAGTGCGCTCAGCCATGCCAGCTGTGTGGGCGCAGCGCCTGTGTCCAGATGGAATTTTCGTGGCTCCCGATTTCCCACGTTACCGAGTGGTATCGAAAAATGTTCACGAGATCTTCAAACGACACACCGACCTGATCGAGCCCCTGTCGCTCGACGAAGCGTATTTGGACGTTACCGAGAACAAGACCGGCTTGCCAACAGCGACGCTTGTGGCGCGCACTATCCGCGAGCAAATCTGCCGGGAACTGCATCTAACGGCCTCGGCCGGAGTAGCGCCTAACAAGTTCCTGGCAAAACTCGCCTCGGATTGGCGCAAGCCTGATGGACTTTTCGTGATCCGGCCAGTGGAAGTCGATGTGTTTCTAACACCCTTGCCGGTCGGGCGTCTGCCCGGAGTTGGGAAAGTCAGCGAAGAAAAGCTGGCAAAACTTGGGGTCAAGACAGTGGCAGATCTGCGAAAGCTTGATTTGCCTGGGCTCGAGTGCAATTTCGGACGCTACGGAGTTCGTCTACACGAACTTGCCCGCGGTATCGATGAGAGTGAAGTCATCCCGGACCGTCCTACGCAATCGATCTCTGCCGAGGATACGTTCGAGCAGGACGTGCTGCTGTCAGAAACCGAGCCCTTGATCCGGCGACTTGCAGAAAAGCTCTGGTCAGCCTCGCGCAAAGAGTCACGGATCGCGCGCACCGTCGTCCTGAAACTGAAGACGAGCCAGTTCAAGATTCTTACCCGCAGCAATACGCCCGATTCTCCCCCATCCTCCTGTGAGGAACTGACCGATATTGCTCTGAAGCTTCGAGAAAGAGTGGACCTGAGCCCCCAACAACGCTATCGACTGGTGGGTGTTGGTCTGAGCAACTTTCGAAAACCGGAAGACACTGGTGCGCAGCCAGACCTTTTCCAATCGCACATCTGAATATCGCTGTTGCAAGAAACTGGCCAAATCAGACTTCCGAGAACTGGGAGACCCCGGTCACGTACGGCTGACTCGTGAGTAGTCGCATTGCCCGAATTGTGCCGATTGCTGGCCAGAAACGGGCTTCGCGGAGATCTCCTCGAAGCCGACTTCAGGACAATGTCGTCTGAGTCCGCGTTAGAACGTAACTTCCGGTTAGCTCGTTATTCATCCACAAAGGTCGTTTTATTCCCGCTTCTCGCTCCCAATCTTGCGTCGAAGATATGCCTCGATTTCTGTCCTGCCTGCATGTCTCGCCCAATCGGCTGGCGTAGCTCGCCAGAGAATGTCCTTCAAGTCCAATCTTGCACCGCGTTCGACGAGGAGCCGGACTACTTCATCATGGCCGCCCCCGGCAGCCTGGTGCAGCGGTGTCGTGTGGGAATGCCCTCCCACCGGGTTGTATCGGTTTGGATCTTCGCCCGCGTCAAGCAACAATCGAACGATCTCGACATGACCAAAATCCGCTGCCAAAGTGAGAGCCAAATGGCGGTCCTCACTGCTGGCGCCCGCAAGCAATCGACGGGCATCCTCGATGCGCACCAGGGCCGTTGCCACCGGCAAATCGATTCGAGCGCCGCGCCCGATCAAGGCGTTCACTGCCTCGAGCTCGCCGTGCAAGGCCGCCGCTTGTATTGCGTTGTTGGGATCCGCTCCGTAATCGCACAGGAGATCGATTAACGGAAGTTGCGCGCGACATTCACGCGGTACACTTCCAGTCGAGATGAGCATGAGCGTCTCGTTCCGTGCGGATTGGCTCGGGCCAGCATCGAGAATGACCTTGGTCACCTCAACGATGTTCGCCGGTAGAGTGCCATGGCGAACCGGATTCTCAGCGACGAATTCCAACAGCGTTGGATCTCGAAAGTAGTTCCCGCCCTCGAAAACGACGTGCTGATGCACAAGATTCGGATGCTGATTCAAGTGCGCACGCAAACCAGCTACGTCACCTCTATCGAGGAGTTCCACGGCACGGCGAAATGTTGCATTTTCAATCCGCTGTTGGTGCGGCAAATCCAATCGATCGGAGAGCGTTGGTCTTTCAATGTGCCGTTTCAGCCTCGCCCAGCTCGGAAATCCATATTCGCGGGCGATTGTAAGTTGCGCGTCACTGAGGCTAATCGGGGCGTCGAAGATTTCAGCGTCCGTGGCCCGACGAAAACGCGGGTGAAATTCCCTGACCCGCTGGGCTACTCCCGGAGTGTGGGCGGTACGCTCTTTTAGCAAGTCCTTCGCTTGATGCTTGAGATGATCGAGGTTCGGATTCGATGGGAGGCGTCTTACCGGCATGACGAACTTCCTTTCATATGCCCGAGGTCCGCAATTCATGGGCAGAAAGTTAGTTCGTGACAACGAATTGTTGCAATCAGGTGGACTTCTGTCCTTTCCGCGGACCGGATGCGCCCTTCGCGCTCCGGTGATCTTATCACGAGGGCAGAGAAGTCGGCACTACGGTCGCACCAGCCCAAGGGCCCCGAGGTCGCGCTCGCTCCGAGCCCGAAAACCCGAAAACTCCCGGATGGTCGGCAAACAGGAAGTTATCCACAAACGGGCTTGGAGGAAATTTCGATATGGATCGCCTCGATTTTGGCACGTCTACTCACGTTTTTTCAGCGTGGCGGGCACTTTGGAATGTACGATGAGTAAGCCATGGGCCGAACAGGTGGCACCGGGATCCAATGGCGGGCTATGGACGTGGTGTCCCTAGTCCGGAGCACGAAAGCTTCATGACTATCCTCACCCGATTAGAGCAATGGAAGGAGCAGAGCAAAGTATCGCCGGAGCAGCATGCCCTCTTGACTGGCCTCTCCCGCGGAGAACCCTTCTCTATTTTTCTCGAGCTGAACGTCCTCCTCTACGCCGGTGTGCTGGCGTTCGTTGCCGGACTCGGCTGGACTGTCAGCACCTGGTCGAAGCAACTCGGTGACATCGTTGTCCTGACAGTGCTCTCCGGGATCCTCGCCGTCTGTTCCTGGTACTGCTTTTCGCGCACGCCCGCCTGGTCCCGCGAGGAGACGCCGGCACCGAGTCCGATTCTTGACTACGTGCTCTACCTCGGCAGCCTTGTCTGGTGCGTAGAACTCGCGTACTTGGAGAACCGTTTCCACGTGCTTTCCGGGCAATGGGATTTTTATCTATTGGCGAGCGCCGGCCTCTTCTTCTTCCTCGCTTACCGTTTTGATAATCGCTTCGTACTGTCACTCGCTTTAACCTCACTCGCCGGATGGTTTGGGCTCACCATCTCGCGCTGGCCGTCCCATCAGGATGCGGAGTATCGCCAATATGCCCTTCTCTACTGTCTGCTGGTCGGCGTCGGCGGGGCGATTCTTCAGCGCCGCGGCATGAAACCGCATTTCTTCGGCACTTATCTGAACATCGTGGCCAACGTTCTTTTTTGGGCAGTGCTCTCCGGCGTGTTCGAGCGACAGGGCTATGGCCTATGGTTTCTCGCTCTACTTATTGCGTGTGGCGCATCTCTCGCGTGGGGTCTGGCGCGCCGGCAGTTTGCCTTCGTTGCTTATGCTGCCGTCTACGGCTACGTGGGGGCCAGTTGGATGCTCATCCGCGGAGTCACTGACGCAACGTTCATCCTGACCTATTTCGTCATCACCGCGATTACGATGCTTGTGGCGCTGGTCCTGATCGCGCGCCGCTTCGGGAGGACCGCGTGAGAATTTACAGTGCATCCAGCGAAGAGACTCTGCGCGCCCGCAAGCTGCTGATGGACTGGGTCGGCCAGGGTTTTCTGACCAAGGAGCAGTATCAGCGTTTGGAACAGGAAACGGTCTCTGATCTCCGCACCACCAACATTTTTCTACGCGTCGTCTTGTTCCTCTTCACCCTGATCGGCGTGGGCGCCGCTGTCGGACTGTTCTTCAAGGTTTTTCTTTCGGGGCCATCGGAGCAAACCTTCGGCGTTTTCTTCCTGATCTCTGCTGTAGTCTGCTACACGGCAGCCGAATTCGCCGTTTTCCAGGCCGGTCTCTATCGCTACGGCATCGAAGAGGCGCTCGCCGCCTGCTCGGTTGGTTTTCTCTGCGCGGGAATGCAGTTCGCCTTTTTCAGCGACAGCCCTTATTCGCCGAAGCTGGAGTCTTTGGTTCCCGCTGCCGGTGCCATCTTTGCGCTCTGGATATGGCGCCGCTTCGGCCTTTGGTATGCATTTCCCGCCGCGATGATTTTCGCCATCTTTCTGCCGGGCTACTGGACATCGTCCCACTCCGGGCAGCATTTGATCGTCGCCGCGTTCTATGCAATCGGGCTAATGTGTGTTATCGCAGTGCGCTCCCGCCACCGGTTCGATTACCTCGACGATGCTTATTCGCTCGTCGAAGCGTTCCTCTGGCTTGGCATCTATTTGGCCATCAATCTCCAGCTTTGGTCGTTAAGCCTGCCCGCACGGTGGTGGGGCGGTACTCGCTTCGCCTCCGAATTCCCAAGGCCGTTCTACTGGACCACATGGGTAATGATCTGGTGCCTGCCGCCCATCGTACTCGCGCGCGGCGTTCGCCAGAAGGACCGCTTCGTGATTGCAGTGGGCGCGCTCGTCGCCGTCCTGACCTTCGTCACCAATAAACCCTATCTCGGCTGGCAGCGTCATACCTGGGACCCGATGATTCTGGGTATATTGCTAACCGGTGTCGCAGTCTTCATCCGCCGCTGGCTTGGCCGTGGCCCGGCCGGAATTCGCCACGGCTTTACTGGCGAGCGATTATCGGGAAAGGACAAAGGCTGGATGAACGCGGGGTCCACCGTATTCGGCCTGCTAACTCCCCAATCAATCACACCGGTCCCGCAAACCGCCGGTAAAGACCTCCGCTTCGGTGGGGGAGCTTCGGGAGGCGGAGGCGCCAGCGGCGATTTTTGAAGGGCCGCCGGGTGAATGGTCTTGGACAGGTGGCGCGCCAAATTCCTCGGAAACGGGCTTCGAGGAAATCAATGGCGATCTCCTCGAAGCCGACTTCTCAGTACTCACTGCCGAGACATTCACGGCACGCGGATGACGGGCCGCCAGTGTATACTCCTCACGCTGCAAGAAGAAAAAGTACTTGCTGCAGCATGCTGAAGGTGCCGCCAAGGCGAAGCTGCATTTCCATTGCACCTCCTGCATTCATTTTCCTAGCTCGACTCACTATGACAGGTGGTGCGCAACCGCATTCATCGAAAGGACAGTATGAATCACTCCAAGCATCACTCCAGGCACTTGAGACACACGGCTCGTCTGGGACGCTGGTTGCCTTCCGATCCTAAACACCTCAACGAGTGGCTGAAAAAGGCTATTGAGGCAGCCGAGAAGAAGAAAGCTCCTTTTCATCCAGTGGTCGAAGAATTTCTCTGCATGATCGAACACGACCCCGAGATGTACATGTACTTCACGCAAATGTTCGAAGAGCAGCCGGCATTTTCTCCGCCTCCTGGCAGTGGCGACATCAAGATTCAGGACTATCACCAGATGCTTGTGATCATCAACCACGTTCTCACCTCAGCTCCTGAATTCAATACAACGGCTATGGTGGGATGCCCGATCAACGCCATTCTGGACTTCCCGATGATCACTCAGGCGGGACTGGCGGCATTCCTGTCTCCGAAGGTGAATGCCATGTTGAAGAAGGTGCTGAACGTATGGACCCAGTATCTTGACTCGCCGGATTCCCGTTATGTTTTGAACACTTCAGAAAATGGCTGGTTGTCACCGGCAGCTCTAAAGGCGCTGCACATGGAAGATTTCATCCACGATCCCAAAGCTCCCTACTTTGGCTTCAAGTCCTGGAACGACTTCTTCATCCGGCAGCTCAAGCCTGGCGCTCGGCCGGTGGCTGAGCCTGATAACAATAAGGTAATCGTCAGCGCATGTGAATCCGCTCCCTTTGCAATCAGCACAAATGTGAAGGAATGTGATGCCTTCTGGATCAAGTCCCAGCCTTATTCTTTAAGGCACATGCTCGACGGGTTGTTTGTTGATGAATTTGTGGGCGGCACGGTGTACCAGGCATTTCTCAGTGCCGACAACTACCATCGTTGGCACAGCCCTGTCTCCGGAACGATCAAGAAAATACATCATGTGGAGGGTGCGTATTTCTCTGAGGCGCCGTCCGAAGGTTTTGACCCAGCAGGACCATGTAACTCGCAGGGCTACATTGCACACACGGCTGCCCGGGCCCTGGTCTTTATAGAGGCGGAGCAGCCGATCGGCCTGATGTGCCTGATTGCTGTAGGAATGGCGGAGGTCTCTTCCTGCATCGCCACCGTTGAAGAGCACAGTAGGGTAAAAAAGGGAGAGCAGCTCGGCTATTTCCAATTTGGCGGCTCAACCCACTGCCTCCTGTTCAGGAAAGGTGTAATTTCTCAGTTTGCCGCACAAGCGATACCACAGGGAACGAACGGAACAAATTCGCCAATCGTGAAGGTCAACTCTCTTCTGGCCGTAACGGACCGATAGCTCGAACGGGAGTTGCTTCATAGGAGTCTGGAGCCAGTGTGTGCAGATGCACCAGGTCTTAATGAAAATTGTGTCATTGCGATCGAGCAATGAAGGATACGGGAGGAAAACCTCAAGTCGAGGTATTGGCGGACCGGCCATTCGTTAGGCATGAACTGACCGTGTTGTGGTCCGATCAGATTCGAATGAGTCAAACAGTCCTCGAAAGCTCTCGAAGCCGTTTGAAACGATTGTGACTTCTCGTTGTCCAGAAACGGGCTTCGAAGAAGTCCCAGCAGAACTCGTAGGTAACACCACCACGTTTCCCCCAAGCCGACTTCTGGACCCTTTTGCAGAGGCAATTGTTAAGTAAGCGCGCCCAACTGGCAGAATAACTTGTGCTTGGGAACGGCCTGACAAGGAGGGGTCAAGAATGGCCACATCTCAGAGTTCCGGGCGCCACGTCCGCTTGTAGGCTAAATACATGGCAAAGGGCCGGTGTCGCTCGCGTCTCACGTCAGACACGCTTCTTGCGCAGCGACAGGACCGTCAGGCAAACCAGTCCTACCAGGCAGAGCCAAGCAAACCAGTCTCCAAGCCGTGTGTAGATCGTCCATACGCCTCTTGTCGGAACCTGTGAGACCATCGCGTAGTCTGTAGTCTGGTAGTGATCCATCGCGGCTAACCGTCGACCCTGATAGTCGAATGCGGCCGAGAGTCCCTGGCTTGTCTGCCGAATCAGGTTGAAGCCTTGCTCGATGGCGCGGAAGCTCACCATCTGTGTGTGCCACGGGTCAATCGCCCGCCAATCATTCGAGGGATCGAGCATCACGTCGGTCCGCAAAGCTCCCGCCTGGGCCAGCAATTGCGGAAAGTCCCCGTCGAAGCAGATGATAGAACTCACCTGTCCGTAGGGCGTATCCAAAGCTCGAAGCTTGCCATCCCCGCGCACTTGTAGTGCAGCCTCGGGGCCCGGTACTGGGCGCGCCTTGTTGTACTCCCAAGCCACTTGCCCGTTTGGCTGGATCAAAACCAGCTTGTTCTCAAGAAACGGTGCCCTTCCGCGGTTCAAAACGCCGAGCGACATGCCAAAATAAACATGGTACTTGGTTGCCATGCCTGCGCCACGTGCGACGAATGCTGTTTCATCTTCCTTCAATACCGGCGCGTTGGTTTCGCCCCAGAATACAATCTTTGCACCCGCCTGCATCTCCCGTTCCACTCGCGACAGTAAGTCGTTGTCCATGGCCATAGCCCAACGTTGCATCGCGTCCATATCGTCGCTCGTCGCTTGGCCTTCAAACAATCGCTCTGAAACTGCATCGCTGAGCTCCGGCTCTATTTTCCTCTTGGAAATCGATGCCACTCGCACGGTCTGAGAAGACGGTGGAAACAGTGCCATGCGGGCGCCGCCCAGCAGCATCACGGACGCAATCGCTCCGGCGCAGAGCCATGCTCCTCCGCGTGCTCGCTTGGAATCGAGTCCTTCTTCCCATAGCCAGTTGCACACGGCCGCAAACCAACCAATGAGGAATGTAATGCCCCACAAACCGGTTACGGAGAGGACCTGGAGTAACGCCAAGTTGCCGTACTGCGAATAGGCAACCGAACCCCACGTCGCATACGGCCCTCGCGACAAAACGTACTCGGTCGCGGCCCATGCGGTTGGAAACACAAGAGAAGTCGTGAGGCCGCTGAGCCTGTGCGCCAGCAGTCGATCAATGATGTAGGGCAAGACTAGCGGGATGCCCCACACCACGAGGAAGATGTAGTACGCAACGCCCGGGATTGGCACCATTCCCCGGAACTGAAAAGTAAACTCCGCGACAAGCAGGAGGTAAGCGACGGGCAGCCCAACTTTGAGAATCTGCCCACGCACAAATCGCAGCATAAACACCGGCGCCAGCCACGCGGCGAGGGGAACGGTGTTCGCTCCGTTGGAAAACAGCAGCAGTGCTGCCGCTGTCGCCAACCAGAGCCACGAGCGTGACCCGGCGAGAGCGGGCCGGTCTGCCTGGCGCGGCAACTCCTTCAGCTGCGGATTGTCATAGTCTACTGATGTTTGCATGATGCTCTCCTGCTTCCGCCGTTGCCCGCACTCCTGCGACCAGGCTATCGACAGCGGTGTTGATTATCTGCGCGATCAACTCCCTCTTCGGTACCCAAGGGAATGTCGGTCTCTGTATCAGCAATGACGTGATCCCGTGAACGGATGCCCATAGTGCTTGGCTTGTGGTTTCCAAATCAACCGCCCGAAAACGCTTCTCTCCCACACAACGCCCCACAATATAGCGGAGCGACTCAAACGCCCCATGCACTTTGTAAGGACGCTTCTCCATAGGTGGCCTCAGCATGAAGGCAAAACGGTAGTCATTTGGGTTGCGCAGCCCGAACTCCACATAGGCCCGCAGGCCCTTCTTGAGCTCTTCGACCGGATCGTGCAATTCCTTTCCGTTCCGCAGAGCCGACAGCGTTTTAAGCAGACGCGCGAAACTCTCGTCCACAAGGCACTCGAACAGTTCTTCCTTGTTCTTGAAATGCAGATAAACGCTGCCGGGGGAGTACTCGATCTTTTCCGCTAGCTTACGCATGGAGAAGCTCTCGTACCCCTGGCGCACAAAGATCTCTCGGGCGGCATCGAGGATTAATCTGCGCAGTTCCTCTTTATGTTTCCGGCGTCGGGATAATGCACTCATAATGGTGAACTGTGTTTATGTTACTGAACACTGTTCATTTCTGTCAAGATATTTTGCAACGTGGAAAAGGAACCGTGTCGTGTGTCAAGGGCGGACTAAAAGTAGGCCGCAGGAGCGGAAGGAGAGTAGGCCACTACGCCTTTCCTGAAAGATCCATTCCCTCATAGCGGAGAGGTGTTCAGAGCGACCCGGAGCAGTCAAGGGCGCGTGCCTTTCGCGGCGTAGCGAACCCTTGACGGCGAGGACCGCTCTGAAAGAATGCGGCGGGAGGGAAAGGAGTCGCGCAGCAGGGGCTTTCCCAACCTCAAAGGGACCGAGCCGGGTCAGGAGTTCGAGGGCGAGCCGTGCTTGCGCTTGCTCTGTTTGAGGCGATAGCTCTCGCCGTTCATCTCCAGGATATGCACGTGGTGGGTGAGCCGGTCCAGGAGAGCGCCGGTCAGTCGCTCCGATCCCAAGACCTCCGTCCACTCCTGGAAAGGAAGATTGCTGGTCACCAAAGTCGAGTTGCGCTCATAGCGCTGGCTGAAGACTTCAAACAGCACTTCGGCCCCGGTCTTGGAAAGCGGCACGAAGCCCAGTTCATCGACGATCAGCAGTTCGTAACTGACCAACTGTTTCTGAAAGCGCAACAGACGTTTCTCGTCCCGTGCTTCCATCAGCTCATGCACCAAGGCCGCGGCGGTGGTGAAGCGAACGCGATGGCCACGCTGGCAAGCCACTAACCCCAAAGCCAGTGCCAGGTGAGTTTTTCCCGTGCCCGAGTTTCCTAAAAGCAAGACGTTCTCGCGGCGCTGCAAGAACTCGCAGCGCGCCAACTCCAGCACCAGGGTTTTATTCAGCGAGGGAATGGCCAGAAACTGAAAGCTGTCCAGGCTCTTGACCACGGGGAAACGTGCTTGGTGAATGCGCCGTTCGGTGGCTCGGCGCTCGCGGTCCACCAGTTCCAACTCCGTCATGCGCAGCAGATAACGCGGATAGTCCACGCTCTCGTCGGCGCACTGCCGTGCCACCTTGTCGTACTCGCGCAGGAAAGTCGGCAGGCGCAACAGCTTCAGGTGATGTTCCAAAAGAAGCTGCGGAGTGTCGTTCGTGACCGGAATGGTTGGGTTGCTCATGAGCCCACCTCATTCAGCAACGTCATGTAATCGACGGCCTGGGTGGTATGCACCTGGGGCAGCGGCAGGTAGGGGTACTGCAGGAGATCCAGTCGCGGCGGACGTCGCTCGATCCGGCACAGCAGCAGATGTTTCACCGCATCGAAGGAAACGGTTCCCAGATGCAAAGCGTCCTGGATCGCCTGCCGGACTTCCTCCCGGCGGAACGTCTCCAGCAACCGCAATACCTGCACGTACTCTCGCTTGCCCGGCTTGCCCAGCCGCGCTTCCAGCAGCCGCCGCAGTTGGGCAAAGCACTCCGGCAACTCCCAGCCGGCCAGCGGAGCGGCTTGGTCCAAGGCCCCGGTCTTCTCCTCCAGCAGTGCCAGATAGTGCAGCGGATCGAAGATCATGTCTTCCCGTTCATAGCTGCGGGGATGCCGGGCAATCACTTCGCTGCCGCAGGCAATCACCACTTCATGGACATAGCCTTTCACCAGCACTTCGCGATGCCCATAGGCGGTGGGCACCGAGTAATCGTTGGCTCGGTAGCGCACCAGAGATAACGAGCTGACTTTCGCCGTGCGCTTTTCACAGGCTTCATAGGGCACGGTCGCCAAAGGCAACAGCGCCGCACGATCGCGCTCGAACCGCTCCGCGATGGTCTCCTGGTGTCCCCTCATCCGCCGCTCTCGCCGTTTCCCGCATTGTTCCAGAAGGTAGGCGTTCAGTTCTTCCCAGCTACTCCTATGCGGCACTGGTACCAGAAAGTTCCGCCGGGCATAGCCCACCAGTCCTTCCACCGCTCCCTTGTCGTTGCCCTTGCCCGGACGCCCGAACTTCTCCGCGAACAAATAGTAGCTTTGCAACTCACAAAACGCCTGCGTCTTCTTCCGCTGACCGTCGCCCAGGATCTTGGCCACCGCCAGTTTCGTGTTGTCGTACAAAATCCAACCAGGCACTCCGCCGAAGTAGTCGAAGGCCCGCACATGCGCGTCCAGAAACGCCTCCGTGCTCTCGGCGGGATACGCCACCACGAAGCAATCATCCGAGTGCGGCAAATCCATCGCGAAGTAGTGTGCTTTCTGCTTCGCCCCGGCGATCACCACCCAGGCTTCCCCAAAGTCCGCTTGGGCTTCTCCGGGAGCATGCCGCAGCGGCACAAACATCTCTTGCTTCCGCACCTTCTGTCGGTGCACGTAGTCCTTCACCACGGTGTAGCCCCCCGGATACCCATGTTCTTCCCGCAAACGATCGAAGATCCGCTTCGCCGTGTGTCGTTGTTTCGGAGGCTGAGTCTTATCCTCTTCCAGAATGGCGTCGATCACGCCTAACCACGGCCCCAGCCTGGGCCGTTTCACCGGTTGTTCCCGCCGGTAGCCCGGCGGCACTGCGTAACGCAGCATCTTGCGCACGCTTTCGCGGGCGATGCCATACTCCCGCGCTACTGCTCGTTGGCTCTTCCCCTCGACAAAGACTGCTCGCCGTACACGTCCATAGAGTTCCACTGGGTACATCCCTCCGGTGTTTCACGACTCCTGTCGTTCCCACAACAGCAGCTCGTAAAACTGAAATCCGGCGGTTGGCCTAGTTTCCCTCCGCCGCATCACGCTTCCGCGGCGTGATGTGGCCTAGTATTGCAGCGGCGCTCTCACCGTCTTGCTGGTTTCCCGTTTTTTCTCCCCCTCGGGACAGCAACTGGTGACAGATTCGAGTGGGTCCAAGCCACAAGTGCTCCAGGTTGGGCTATTTCGGGGAAATCTGCCGCGAACGGAACAACCGTAGGCAAAAAGGCCGCGTATGCATGCAAGCCGCAGTAGTGGGGGAGGTCTTTATGAGAGTACCTGGCCAAGTTGCCGTACTTTTCGTGCTGTTGGTCGGTTTCGCTCAGGCTCAACAAGTTCCGCTGCCTCTCATCAATCAGCCCTTGGTTCCAGCGAGCGTGGAACCCGGACACGAGGCATTTGTGTTGACGGTAAACGGGACCGGCTTCTCGCCGACCGCTTCGCTCAACTGGAACGGGAGCCCGCGCGTCACGGAGGTATTCTCCAGCAGCACTTTGCAGGCGAAAATTGAAGCCAAAGACGTCAAGAAAGCCGGCACCGCGACAATCACTGTCCTCAATCCAGGCTCCGGGGTCGAGCTTTCCAACGTGGTCTACCTTCCTATACGAACCCCGTCGAAGTCCGTTCGCATGGCGGCGAAGAATTTTACCCTCCGACCGAGTATTGACGGAGGTCTCGCTGATGCAGCCGGAACAATTGCTGTAGGCGACTTTAACGGCGATGGCAAGCTCGATGTCGCAGTGGGCATCAGCCAGAATGACGGTAGTTCCGGGGCAATTGAGGTCTATCTCGGAGATGGTAACGGCAAGTTCGGCGCACCGGTGCAGACGGCGACCAGCTTTGTGCCGTATTCCATGCTGACCGCCGACTTCAATGGAGACGGCAGGATGGACGTAGCGGTCTGCTCCGGCCCCTCTGACTATGTTGAATGTATCATCCTGCTGGGGAATGGGGACGGCAGCTTCAACGTCGTTTCCTCCGGCATAGCGAACATCCTGGCCTTGGGCGACTTCAATGGAGATGGAATTCTGGACGTGGTCGTCAACGATTACGATGGATCCGATGTGGCAATCCTCTTGGGGAACGGGGATGGCACTTTCCAACAAGCCTATTGGTTCGAGGAATCATCGGGTATTCCGGCGGTTGGTGACTTCAATGGAGATGGAATTCTGGATTTGGCATTTTCCTATTACACGGTAGACATTTATCTTGGCAACGGGGACGGAACGTTCCAAGAGACGGCCTCATATAGGGTGGATGAGGGCGGCAATCTCCAGACGGCGGATATAAACGGTGACGGCAAACTGGACCTGATCACCAACGGGGTGACGGTCCTATTGGGCAACGGAGACGGAACGTTTCAGGTCGGATCATCGTTCTACGTTGGAGGTTACTATACGTGGGCGATTGCTGATCTCAATGGCGATGGGAAGCTGGACCTTGCGATTCCGGTTCTTGATAACGAGAGTTTTGAGAGCCTTGAGATATTCCTCGGCGACATGGCGAAGGAACCGAAGGAGTACGACTTTGAAGACTACACTGCTCGCCTATGTGTTTCTGGCTTTCGCGTGCGTCATGGTGATGGCGAAGCCGAAGCCGAATCCTCTTCCGTTTGTGAACCAGCTTCTTCCGGAAAGTGCGAAACCGGGGAGCCAGGGATTTCAGTTGACGATCGAGGGCGCGGGCTTCGCCTCGGGCGCGGTAGTGAAGTGGAACGGATCGCCAAGAACCACCGAGGTTGTGTCCAGTGACTTGATTAAAGCGGAGATTAAGGCCGCTGACGTGGCGAAAATCCAGACGGCCCTGGTAACGGTGACCAATCCACATCCCGGTGGAGGCGCGTCAAGTGCATTTTATTTTTCGGTCCGGAACCCCTTGCCTACGGTTGCTCTGGCGCCTCACGACAGCGTTCCGGCTGGGGGTGTGGTCGCGTATGGCGACTTCAACGACGACGGCATACTCGACGTCGCCGTCGGAGGAGGTACATACAATCAAGGAACAATCTCGGTTTTCCTCGGCAATGGAGATGGCACATTCCGAAAACCGATCACAACAAATCTCAACTATTATCCCTGGGGATTACTGGCCGCTGACTTCAACGGGGACGGGAAACTCGATTTGGTTGCCGGAGAGGAAGAAGGCGATGGATGCGGCGGTTTGGTTCTGACCTTTTACATGGGCAAAGGCGATGGACACTTTACGACGGGACCCGATCCGGATTCTGTCTGGGGAGCTCCGACATCCGTAGCCGATTTGAATGGCGATGGGAAGCTCGATCTGCTCACTACAGCTTACGACTACTTTTGCGACACGGAGTACCTCACTATATTTCTCGGAAAGGGCAACGGTACCTTCACGCAGGGTCAAAGTCTCGACGATTTGTATGGAATGTCGACGCCAGCGATTGGTGATTTCAATGGAGATGGCATACTGGATCTGGCGACGACCTTCCAATACCGAGAAGACAATTCGGTCGCAATTTACCTGGGCAACGGAGACGGAACATTTCAGAACCCGGTTGACTACCCGACCCAGAACTCGGGGAGCTCGGCAGCGGCCTTCGACGTCAATGGAGACGGAAATCTCGATGTCGTCACCAACGGAATTTCTGTTTTGCTCGGTAAGGGTGACGGAACTTTCAATGTTTCGGACCAGGCTTCGATCAGCGGCAACGGACTCGCCCTTGGCGACATGAATGGCGATGGCAACGTGGATATCGCCAGTACCTCGTCTGGAGACACGATAGTCGCGCTCGGCAATGGCGACGGCACTTTCCAGGACCCGATCATCATGGCAAGTGGCGGGTATGTGCTCGGCCTGGGGGACTTTAACCTGGACGGTAAGCTGGACGTGATCAGTTCCACACCCACCATTTACCTAAGCACGACTGCCGGTATATCTCCCACGGCCCTTGCCTTCGGGAACCAGAATGTAGGTGTGGCTAGTCAACCCCAGACCACTACGCTCACCAACATCGGGACGACAAAGCTGGCGATTACGAGCATCAGGATCGGCGGAGCCGACACTCAGGACTTCAGCCAAACCAACAATTGCGGCAAGTCGGTTCCGGCACAGGGCAGTTGTCAAATCCAGGTTACTTTCGATCCCACCGTTACCGGAGAAAGGCTAGCCGAGGTCGCCATCCATTATCGCGATTCGGGCAGCCCGCAGACCGTGCCCCTAGCGGGAAAAGGGATAACGACGACCGTCTCGTTGACGCCCTCCAGTATGACCTTCGCCACGCAACTGATCAACACCAGCAGTTCGCCTCAGCTTGCCACTCTGAAGAATACGGGTACTTATCAGGTGGATATCTCGAACATTTCGGCGACCGCGCCCTTTAGCCAGACGAACAACTGTCCGTCTACGCTGTATTCCGGAGGAAGCTGCGATATCGAAGTCCGCTTCACTCCGCAGAGCGGGGGTCCGGCGAATGGAACGCTCTCTGTGACGGACGACGCCACAGGCAGCCCGCAAACAGTGCCCTTGTCCGGCACCGGCACTGTGGTCAAGCTATCACCGATCGGGATAAATTTCGGAGACCAGAAAGTGGGCACGCGAAGCTCTCCCGTGCCTGTCACCCTGACCAATGAAGGCACCACTACCCTCTCCATCAGCCAAATCACGATCACAGGAAATAACGCGGGGGATTTCAGCCAGAAAAACAACTGCGGTTCCAGTGTTCCAGCGGGCGGGTATTGCACGATCAAGGTGACATTTGCGCCTCAGGCGCAAGGGCAGCGCTCCGCTGCCGTCACCATCAGTGACAACGGAGGGGGTAGCCCGCAATCCGTGCAACTTGCGGGAAACGGGACATAGTTGATTTTGTTGCAAAGACTTTGGTCGTGTGAATTCCGCGATTTCTGAAGCCCTATGGGGCGGAGACCAGCATGAAACGTACGCAACGTTCACCCTCGCAACTCTCTGAGTCACTGGACAAGCGACTCACTGCGTATGCGCTTGCCGCCAGTGCCACCCGGCCCGGGAAAGCAGCGGAGCCGCCGCTGACCCTTTTTCACTACGCCGCAAGCGCGGCGGGAATGGGATTGTTGACCCTCGCCCACCCAGCTCAGGCGAAGATTGTCTATACGCCGGCTAATGTGGTCATCGGTGGTTATGTGCCACTCGATCTCAATCACGACGGGAAAGATGATTTCTCCCTCAACAAAGGAAACTCAAGCTACTGCCCGCGTACCAATGATTGCTACGGTGTTGAGTGGATGCACGTTTCCGCCGCCAGTTCTCAAGGTCGGAACCGTATTTTGGGGAAGACCGGCATAGCATCCGTTTTGCCCGCAGGAATGCGCGTAGGGCCCAAGAATCAGTTTTTGAAGGCGGACTATTTCATGGGTAGCCTGCGATGGCACCGGAGTTCACGGACACAAGCCTACAAATATTATGGTCCCTGCTGGATCGACAGTGGAAAGGGAGTCAAGAATCAGTATCTCGGCTTGAAGTTTCTCATCAAAGGCAAGCCCCACTACGGCTGGGCGCGTTTAACCGTCAGCGTTTCAACCGGCAGCTTTCAAGCGACCTTGTCGGGTTACGCCTATGAGACGATTGCGAACAAGGCGATTGTTACAGGCAAGACCAAAGGATCGGAGATCGTTCTGATGGAACCTGCCACCCTCGGCCATTTGGCGCGGGGAGCATCCGCAATATCAGCCTGGCGCTGGAGACAAAGCGAGGGAGCTTCCCAATAATGGTGAACTCGATGAAAGTTCGGCGAACGACTGGTCAGGTTTTCATTCAGGTTCAGAATTTGGATGTGAGAAATTTATGTTTCGATTGTTGCGCCGGGTAAATGTGAGCATAACCCCGGCCCCCAACCTATCGAGTTCTGGAGAGCGGTTATGAAAATGCTCCGCATCACCTATCTTGGCTTGCTTCTTGTAAGCACAGTCGCGCTTGCGAAGTCCAACCCTCTCCCCCTGATCAACCAGCCCCTGATCCCGGCGAGCGCCGCTCCGGGCAGCCAAGGGTTCACTCTGACGGTGAACGGAACGGGCTTTGTGTCGGGTGCCGTGGTTTATTGGAACGGGCATCCGCGCTCCACCCAGTTCATCTCAGACAGCAGCGTGCAGGCAACCATCACTGCCAGCGACGTGAGCAAGGCTGGCACTGCATGGGTGAAGGTGGTGAATCCGGGCAAGCGTAAGCCATCTAACGTCGTTTACTTCACGATCCGAGAGACTTACGATACCGTGGCCTTCGCGCCCCACAACAACCTCAATGCAACCGGGCCCCTGGCGGTGGGCGATTTCAATGGCGATGGCAAACTCGACGTAGCCGTAGGTCAGGCCAACAGCGGCGGGACCGGAACGATCCAGATTTTTCTGGGTAACGGGAACGGTACGTTCGAATCCCCGGTCACAACCAACGTGAACTTCGTGCCCCTCGATTTGTTGGCCGCCGATTTCAATAACGACGGAAAGATCGATCTGGCCGTTACCTATTATGACAGTGAGAGCGATGTGGAAGAAACATACATCTTTCTCGCAACCAGTGCCGGACACTTGAAATGGGTGGGAGCCATCTACTCCGCTATTCCGCAGGTGGCGGGCGACTTCAACGGAGACGGAAAGATGGATTTGATCGCGGTAAACATCTTCAACGGCAGTTGGGATGGGTACAACGCCTATCTGGGCCAGGGAAATGGCCAATTCACGACGTCACAGAAGGCATTTGGCTATGGTGTGCAAGGTTCTAACGCAGCCGTCGGAGACTTCAACGGAGACGGCAAGCTCGATTTCGCCACTTCTGACGCAGGTGTCGTGAGCGTATTTCTGGGCAATGGCGATGGTACGTTTCCAACGAAACCCGTTTCCTACAACACACGGATTTACGGGTCTGCCGTGGCGGTCGCGGACGTGAACGGTGACGGGATCCTGGACATCGTTACCGATGGCGTTGCCGTACTGTTGGGGAACGGTGATGGAACCTTCACTCCAGATGGAGGGGTTGGCTTTGGCTATGGAGGGTACGGGGCAGACATTGGGATAGGAGACTTCAACGGCGACGGTAAAGTGGACATTGTTGCTGTCAGCGAGGACGAGTTTAGCTATCTGCAGAGCGTGTCGGTGATGCTGGGGAATGGGGATGGCACGTTCCAAAACCCTGTGACGACGTTCCTCGGCTCCTACGCCGGTCCTCCTGGCTTCGGCACGGGCGATTTCAACAACGACGGTTTGCTGGATGCAGTTGTGACGACCTACACCGGCGTTGAGAATGGTGCGCCACCCGGAAACCCGGTCTTGATCCTGCAGACGGTTGCCGCCGTCTCCCCGGACAACCTTTATTTTGGTCATCAGAATCTGAACACAACCACTCCGGCGCAGGCCGTTACTATCACCAATGTCAGCAACCGCAAACTCAAGGTCGAGAAAGTGACGATCACGGGTGCGGACGCAGGAGATTTCGCTGATCGGGATGATTGTCATCAGGTTCTGCCGCCCAACGGAAGTTGCAAGATCTATTCGACCTTCACGCCAACCCAACTGGGAACGCGGTCTGCCACGCTCGCCGTGAACTACAAGGGCAGTGGTGGTCCACAGATCGTATCTCTCAGCGGCAACGGAGAGAATCTGACAACATCGTTGATCCCGTCTCACCTGAGGTTTCCAGCGCAACTCATCGACACCAACAGCAACACTCGGATCGCCACTCTGACCAACACCGGCACCTACCAAATTACGATATCGAAAATCTCCAATACGCAAGTCTTCCATCAGACCAACAATTGCCCTAGCGTTCTGCCGGTAAATCAAGGTTGCGATCTCTCAGTGCGATTCAGGCCAACCAAGAAGGGCCCTGCCTTCAGAACTGTTTTGGTCAAGATGGAAAATGGTGCGCCCAAACAGACGCTCAAACTCTCTGGAACCGGAACCGTTGTCCAGTTGTCAGCAGAGAGCGTGAACTTTGGAGATCAACGCGTCCATACTTCGAGTGCCCCATTCCCAATCAAGATCACGAATGAGGGTACAACCTCGCTCTCCATAAGCAAGATCGGAATCACTGGCAGAGACGCCTCAGACTTCAGTGAATCGAATACCTGTGGCAACGGCCTGCCCGCGAAAGGCAGTTGCACAGTTAAGATCACTTTCAAGCCCCGCGCCAAGGGCAAACGCTCCGCCAAACTGGAAATCAGTGATGACGGAGGCGGAAGTCCTCAGAGTGTCAGCCTGGCCGGTACTGGAACCTAAGCCGCCGATGGGCGTGGTTTGGGACATTTACCCTGTTCTTGACGGAAAGACTGTCGAAGCAGACTGAGACAGCGCTCATAAGTCGACTCGCACCTTGGATTTCACAGTTCGGAGTCGCCCTTGGGAAATAATCCAACCTCGTAGAGGAAGCTGACATGGCACACATAACAAGGATGGATTCAACGAAAACCGGGAAGCGGTTGGCTCTGGTGTGTATCGCAATTTTCGTGCTGGGAGGATTCTGCTTTGGCCAAGCTGGGAGTTCGCCTTCGTCCTCGCGCGGTCGGCCCGCGACCCATGTCCTCACTGATTGGAGCGAGTTCCACTTTCGGCATTACGGTACGCGGTATAACCGTTATGAGAAGTTTCTGACAGTCGACAATGTCAAGAAACTCGGGCTGCAGTGGAGCACTAGTGTTGCCGAGCCAATCATCTCATCGCCTGCAGTCGTGGGCGGGATGGTGTATATCGGTGCGCGTAACAGCCTCCACGCTTTTGACGCACATACGGGCGTCCGATTATGGCGTTTCCAAGCTGCTGGCGCCGCGTATTCCTCACCCGCCGTCGCTAATGGGGTAGTTTATGCCGAGACGCAGGGCAGCTACCTTTACGCGCTAGATGCTAAGACCGGGGCTCAATTGTGGAGCTTCAGCGCTCCCAACCGTGCGGGTGTCTCTTCCTCACCAACGGTGGCAAACGGGGTTGTTTACTTTGGTGCAGGGGACGGCAACATGTATGCCCTCGATGCCAGAAGCGGCGCGAAATTGTGGAGTTCGGCAGCCGACGGACCAGTCGACTCATCGCCCGTCGTCGCTGATGGAGTGTTGTACGTTGGTGGCGGAGATTACAACGTGATTGCCCTGGACGCTCGCACCGGAGTGAGGCTCTGGAGCTACCGAACCGGGGGCGAACTATCCTCACCGGCAGTGCTGGATGGCGTGGTCTACGTCGGGTCGACAGATAAGTCCGTGTATGCCCTTAATGCTCGAACCGGAGCCAAGTTGTGGAGCTACGCCACTCACGATTGGGTGGAGTCTTCACCAGCTATCGCGAAGGGTGTCGTCTATGTCGGTTCCGATGATTACAACGTCTACGCACTGAACGCTCACACGGGCGCGAAGGTATGGAGCTACGCCACTGGCGGCGGTGTGGGTTCTTCCCCAGCGGTAGCGAATGGGGTTGTGTATGTCGGCTCGACCGACTACTACCTGTACGCTTTGGACGCTCGCACAGGGGCCAAGTTATGGAGCTATAACACTCGGCTCATGGGTTCCTCGCCTTCGGTAGTGAACGGGGTAGTTTATACTGGGTCAGCGCCAGGCACCGTTTACGCCTTCACCCCGAAGCATGGTCGGGAATAGCCGCTTCTAAACGCCCCGACGCTACTTCCCTAAGCGCCCAGCCGATCCTTGGGCGAGCCGACCGAGGCTGTCGGGTTCCAGCGTGATGACATCCGGGCCTCTGGTCTTGCCAGCGATGATGGGCTTGTTTGCAACTGTCTCGTAGGCGTACCCAGTGAGGATGTCCTGCTCCGTGCCGTGGGTAGTGAGCCGTGCCCATCCATAGTGAATCTTGCCTTGAATGTAAAACTTAAGCCCGAGGTATCCATTTGTTATGTTGATCCACTTGCCAGAATGGCTACTGCTAAACGTGTGCGTTCTAAACAAAAGATCATTCTTGCCTTTGAAGTGCTGGCTGTTCGGCCCAATGCTCGCACCTGAGCTTAGTGCCGAAGCAGATCCGCCCGAAGCAACGCTGCCGTTTCCCCAAACGCGATTGTTTTTCTGTGGAAGCACAAACATGGCGGGAGCATGACCATTAGAGGTGTTGGAGAACTTAAAATCAGGCTTGTGATCTCCGTTCAGATCAAGAGAGTAGTGACCCGGATTGTTTATGACAACGTGAGCTTTGTGGTAAACGATTTTCGCTTCTGCGGGTTGCGCCAACGCCAACACTCCGACTCCAGCTGCAGTCGCGGCAAGAGCGTACATGTTGAGTTGATGATGAATTGAATCAGGCAAATTGGAAGCCGCCCTGCGAGGGCGACCAGAGTGTTTCATAGAGCCCTCCTTGAACGAGCAGTCTCATTGTACTCCCGGCAGCAAGTCTGGCTTGTGACGCGGCTCACACGCGGTTGGTCAAAATCAGGAATGCTGTCGCCTCAGAGCTAGTGAGTGGTCGTTGCGGTTTTCAGTTCCCGCACGCTTTCTTAACGAGCTCTTCGTCCCATCGCAATTCGAAGCCAGATGCTTCGAGAGCCGCGATGATTTCGGGCGTTCGGCGAACGTCGAGCGACAGGTAAGGGCCGTTCAGTACCGAAGACTCCACCTTACCGAATCGGCCACAGACGCTCCGGGGTAACCAGTCGAGCATTTTCTGCTCCGGCCAGTCTGGGTAGTCGCCATCTCCGCAGCCGAGTCGATCGGAATCGAACTTCGCCGAGCGAGCAGGCAAACGTTCGTCGTCCTCGTCGAACACGCGCGCGTAGACCGTATCCAATTCGTTCGCTGGGATCGCATCGAAGAACTCGCCCCAAGTCGTCGCGGTCTCAATGGCGCGGTGAATTGCGGCGAGACGAATCGCATCCGCTTCCGGAATGAAGATCAGCGTGGCTTCTCCGGCCTTCTTAATCTGGCCGAAGACGAGAGTCTGCTTTGAAGGCAAGCGGGCGCCGTCTGTTTGCTCGTCCTCGACGTTGTGCAGGCTGAAGTCGTCGTCCGCGTCTGTCCCTTCTGCCAGTGCGATTTGCGCAAGGTTCTCCGCTCGGATTTCGTCGAACGTCTCAAGCGTAGCTCCGTACGCGAATGCTGGCTCGCGATCGGACAGGCCGAGACTCGTCGCGCGGATCAAGACCTCGCCATAAGAATCGGCGACGACGCAGCTCAGCAGTTGGCTCCCTCGGCACTTGAAGACGTGCCATCGCGAACTCTTCGTCTCGCGCAAAACGTGAACGCTAAACGGACTGGCATAGAGTG
>CAVWUT010000006.1:0-503169 GCA_963758285.1 Terriglobia bacterium
CGGGCTGCTCAACGCCACCGCGGTCGCCATGGCGTCCCGGCGGCTCACCGTGCAGACGGCGGTGTACCTGCTGCCCCTGCGCCATCCTGTCCCGGTCGCCCGCCAGGTGGCCTCGCTCGCGGCGCTCGCGCCCAGGCGGCTGGTCTTCGGCGTGGGGCTGGGTGGCGAGGACCCAGCTGAGCTGCGCGCCTGCGGCATAGACCCGGCCACCAGGGGGCACCGGATGGACGAGGCGCTGAGCGTGCTGCGGCCGCTGCTGGCGGGCGCGGAGGTCACGCATGCGCGGCGCCTTCTTCCACCTGGACCAGGTGCGCATCCAGCCTGCCCCGGAGCCGCGGGTGCCGATCGTGATCGGCGGGCGGTCCGACGCGGCGCTGCGCCGGGTGGCCCGGCACGGCGACGGCTGGCTCGGCCTGTGGGTCTCCCCCGGCCGCTACGCCGCCGCGGTCGAGCTGATCGCGAAGTACGCCACGGACGAGGGCCGACCGGTCCCAGGGTGGCAGCACGGCATGCACGTGTGGTGCGGGCTGGGCGACTCGGCCGCGACCGCCCGGTCCAGGCTGGCCGCGGTGATGGAGGCGTTTTACCGGACTCCGTTCGGCAAATTTGAAAAGTATTGCCCGTGCGGGACGCCGGCGGAGGTCACGGCCGGCCTGCGGGCGTACGTGGATGCGGGCTGCCGTTCGTTCAACCTGATCCCGGTGGCGGATAACGAACGAGCGGCCATCGAGGGGACGGACGCGGTGCGTGCCGCGCTGCGGGGGGAGCCAGGGGTCGTCCCCGTGGCTAGCACAGCGGAGGGAGACTGATGACCGAGCGCGTCGCCATCGTCACCGGCGGGACCCGCGGCATCGGCGCCGCCATCAGCGAGGTGCTGGCCGCCGACGGCACGCACGTGGCCGCGGTGTACGCCGGGAACCATGACGCCGCCCGGGCCCTGGCGGGCGGGATCACCGCGGCCGGCGGCTCGGTCAGCGTGCACCCCGGCGACGTCGCCGACCCGGAATTCTGCCAGGGGCTGGTCGCCGGGCTCATGGCGGACCGGGGGCGGGTGGACTACCTGGTCAACAACGCCGGCCTGCTGATCGAGAGCAGCTTGTCCCGGATGAGCCGGGACCAGTGGGACGACGCGCTGCGGGTGAACCTGTCCGCGCCGTTCTACCTGGCCCAGGCGGTCATCGCGCCGATGACCGCGCAGGGATACGGCCGGATCGTGAACATCGGCTCGGTGACCGCGACCATGGGCAACCCGGTCGAAGCCGGTTACGGGGCGGCCAAGGCGGGACTGCTCGGGCTGACCCGCTCGCTGGCCCGGGCCGTGGCCCGCAAGGGCATCACCGTCAACCTGGTGGTGCCGGGCGTGTTCGAGACCGAGATGACCAGCTCCATGCGGCCCGAGGCGCAGGAGGCCATCCGCGCGATGATCCCGCTCGGCCGCCGCGGCGACCCGCGCGAGCTGGCCTGGGCGGTGCGTTGCCTGCTCGCCGAGGAGGCCAGCTATATCACCGGTTCGGTGGTGACCGTGGACGGCGGCCTGTCCATGGGCGCCTGACCGGCGCCTCCCGGATGCGGCCCTTACCGGCCCCTCTCACATGGGGGCCCGACCGGCGGCCTCCCGCATGGGGGCCGGACCGGCGGCCTCCGGCATGGGGCCCGACCGGCGGCCTCCCGCATGGGGGCCCGACCGGCGGCCTCCCGCTTTGTCTGCAGTTCCGGGGGTTATAGCACCCGGAACTGCAGAGCAAAGCGGTGTCGGGGAGGCGGCGCGACCGGTCAGTCGGTACCGAACAGCTTGGCCGCGTTGTCGCGGAGGATCTGGCGCTGATGCTGGCCGGTCAGCCCGGCCAGCAGGCGAACTCGGCCGGCTCGGCCAGGCCCTCGGCGTGCGGAAAGTCTGAGCCCATCACCAGGCATTCGACGTCGGGCAGGTCGCGGACGATGCGCGGGATGTTGTCCTCCGGATAGGGGACGACCCTGACGTGCCGCCGGAAGATGCGGCTGGGCCGCTCGGTCAGCTTGCCGCCGATCCATGGCCCGTTGCGGCCCATCCCCCGGCTCTTGTCCATGTGCTCGATGAAGTGCGGCACCCAGGACGCGCCGAACTCGGCGACCAGTACGTTCAGATTCGGGAAACGCCCGAAGAGGTTGTCGAAGATCAGTGCGGACAGCGTGTCCTCGATCGGCCGCTCGCCGTAGAGGTTGTTCCACTGCCAGGCGGACATGTGCCAGGAGCCGGGCCACGGGTCGTGGCCCCACGCCGCCGCGACGTTCTCGTTGTACCAGTTCTCCATGATGTGGAAGGCGGCCGTGACGCCCGCCTCGTTCATCCGGGCCCAGATCGGGTCGAAGTACGGGTCGCCGGGTGAGCGCCCGTATGCGGGCCCGGTCGGCAGCAGGATGATCCGGGCCCCCTGGTTGAGCACAAAGTCGAGCTCGGCGACCGCGAGGTCGCGGTCGGCCAGGGAGAGCAACGCGGGGGCGAAGATCTTCCCGTCCCGGCCAAACCCCCACTCCTCGTCAAACCACCGGTTGAACGAGCGGAGGTTGGCGTAGACGGCGGGTACGTTCTTCACGTAGTTCTCCACCGACAGTGCCATCGCCGAGGGGAACACCACCGCCCGCTCCACGCCCTGCGCCTCCATGAGCTTGAGCCGGGCCTCCCGGTCGAGGTATTCGGGCCGCATCGGCTCGGGCTGGTAGGTCTCGTCCGGGTTACCCGACGCCATCTGGCGGAGCATCTCCTTCAGGGAACCCGGTCGGTAGGCCAGGTCGAAGCCGAGGCCCTGCTCGGAATTGAAGACCGCGATCCGGTCGGCGGCGAGAATGCGCTCGGTGCCGTCATGCAGCCGCACCGGCGCGATGGCGTGCTGCTGCCACTTTTTCGGCAGGTAACGGGTGGACGAGTCGCGTGTCTCGTAGCAGTGGGTGTCACAGTCGAACAGCCCGTATTCCAGCCCGGTCATCTGAGTCCTCCGGCGATAGCATCGGCAGAGCTGAATCATATAACGTTTTTTACTCTTTAGCGACCCCTTGTGCTGACCTGCGGGCGGGCCACAGGCGTACCGGTCGGCGACAACCTGGTCGACGGGCACAGCCTGCCGCCGGATCACCACCTGGCAAATCGTGTGGTGGCTGGTGCGGGGCTCGTCTGGTGGCTGGTGCGGGCTGGTGCGGGCTCGTGTGGTGGCTGGTGCGGGGCTCGTTGGTGGCTGGTGTACGGCGTGTGGTGGCTGGGTGCGGCTGCGTGGTGGCTGGTACGCGGCCGACCGCATAGGCTCAGGCGGTGATCGGCGGGAGAGACGGGATTGGATGGAAAATCTGAGCGTGGCGCACAGGAGATCCTGAGGCGGCATAACCTGGCGGCTGGCCCGCAGGCCTGATCCAGGGTGGGGCGCACGGCTGCCTGGCCGGACCGGACGGCTGCCTGGCCGGACCGGACGGCGCCGTTAATAACTACTGAGGCGAGAGGCGAGTATGAGCATCGGAAGGCCCGAGGTCGACTTTCCCGGCGGCGAAGCACCGGCCGAACTGCAGGTCACCGACATCTGGGAAGGTGACGGCGGCGTGGCGAAGACCCGGGCAACATGGTCAAGGTTCACTATGTCGGGGTCGCGTTCTCCACGGGAGAAGAATTCGACGCGAGCTGGAATCGGGGCGATCCCTTGCAGTTCGAGCTCGGCGCCGGGCATGTCATCGCCGGCTGGGACCAGGGCGTGCAGGGCATGAAGGTCGGCGGCCGCCGTCAGCTGATAATCCCGCCGGATCTGGCCTACGGGGACCGGGGCGCCGGGTACGCGATAGCGCCGGGCGAGACCCTCATCTTCGTAAACTGCATGTCAAGTCAAAGATTGACAAACTTGCCCCAGGGAGTCGGACAATTCAGGGGATCGAGGGCCACGCTGCAAAATACACGCCAAGACGCAACCTCGCGGATAATTAAGATAATAAACGAGATACATTCCTGCTGCGGGCTTTCGCGCCTGGGCAATCACGTCGCGCTCCTTTTATGCGTTCCCAGACAGCCGGATCGACAGGGAGTGAAGTTGTGCGACCCGTTCGCAGATTCACAAACCCGCCGTGGTACGAGAGCCGCCCGTATCGGAATAGGCGCGCAAGCATTGCCAACGCCTGGTAGGCGAGCGTCTGGTTCACGAACGGCTCCTGCCGCTCCAACGCTTCTAACGCGCTGCACGGCGGAAGTCTGTCCTTCTTGTCGAGCTTCGCGTTGATGAGCTCCGGAAAGAGTTCGGGAGCCGTCGGCAAGCGCAAATCTCGCCCTTTGTTTCTCTGGTTTTCGGGCTGGCCGAGCACGAACTGGCCGCTATCGGCGTTGTTGCCAAGATCCAGCCAATAGTGGCAGTTCCAGTAGGTTTGAGTGCGGGTCATTGCGTTCCGGGCGGCACGAGAATCCACGCAGCCAATCAGAATGTCGGTTTCGTGTCCCCAACTTTCATCGACGAAGTGCGGCATTCCTTTCCACCCAAGGCCCCAAAACAGATTGATCCGGGTGGCGAGTACCGTCGCCTTGTGCAGTCCGATCTCACTTTCGCTGAACGGCTGGCGGACACAGTTGGTACGGGAAATCCGGTCGCCGTCGACCAAGGTCACGTCCAGCCCATGTGGATGCCCTAAAGCGACCATGGCCTGGTGCAGATACGGCAATCCGGCGGCAATAGCGCTTCCCGTCCCACCGCAGCCCACTAGGGTGACCTCAACCTTCTTCTGCAGCAGCGCACCTGGAATCTGATGTTCAGTCTTCGTGGCGATTGTGGTTTCGATAGCTGTGGTCATCGTTCCTCACGAATTCCGCGAGCGTCTGCGGCAGCTTCACCAGGTACTTCTCCGGAAACGCTTTTTGTCGCGCTAGGGATTGCCACATCGCCAGGAAGCCGCCCCGAAACCGAACGTGTTTGCGAACGCCAGAGGCGTGCGTGAATTCGCTCTGGAAGAACGACTGCTCCCACAAGTCAATGGCAGTGACCGACTTCTCCTGCGGAATCTTCATGCTCCCCGTGCAACACACGCCGTTGTCGTAGCAGTTCCAGTAGGGCGCCATGCAAAGCTTGGTTTCCGCCGTTGGCCGCTCGTCTTTAGCCATAGCTCGAACCCACAAATGACTCCCGCATGCTTTGAACAGCAAGGGCGGATGTGGATAGAGTTGGCCATTCATGCCCTTCAAGACATGGTCGTTGCCACTTTCGCTGAAGAACATGGTCTGCTCGCGGGCTGGACTCCACCATACGATCATTTCTGCCGTGCGCACCAGCACGCGTGCCGGCAAGATCTCGGCTGGAACCGACCTGCCCAGACCGGCCATCAGGTCGATCAGCATCTGCGGCGTCATCAACTGGCCTTCCGCCAGTCGTGCGACGTCGCCGTCGTGGACCACTTCATGGAGAGTTACAAAAGGATGGCGATATGGGTAGCCTTCATAGCCGCTCTTCCCGTACACCAGCAGAGCCCGGCTCAGCCGGAAATCCTGACTCGAGCCGATGTTCACGGAGATATTCATCGTAGATGTCCCTGACGAGTTCGACGATCTTGGCCGCGGAGGCCAACGATTGAAGCATCGCGCTGGCGTGATCGAAGACTCGACGCACTTCTTCATCTAGCTCTTTCGCCGGCTTGCTGAGGTGAATAGGAAGCGCCACATTCGGTTGGCAAGGGCCGTTTTCGCCCATGTGCTGCGCCTCTTCATCAAAGCAGGCGTTGATCGCATCATTCTCGTACCACGTGATCAGACATCCGGGCCGGGAATACTCGGCGTCCGTGAGCCATTCGTCGATGCCAGGTACGTCCTTCTCCGTGATCGGCCGGGCCATGCGTGTTCGTGCGCTTGACCGTGAGCATCCATTTCAAGTGAGCGGCGGATCAGTTGGCGAGCCACGCTTGTGTGGGGTTGATACCTTCGAGAAGGTTCCGGGCTCTCCGGTACTTGAGCGTCTTAGCATGTGTCTTGATACAGGCGGGAATTTCCAAGTCCACTTTGCGATAGACCGATGCTTCCAATTCCTCGTCGCTCAGATCCTCCATCCACATCTCGGCGTGCTCCTGGGCATCGAGGTAGTCATACACGCGCATCCATTTGTAGAGGTTGGTGGTGAAGACCTTATAAAAAGCGGTCGGCAAAAGATCATGCTCGGCTTCGAGGCGTGCGAGCGTCGCACCAATTGGAATGGAAGCGGCAGCTTCGTAGTCGCCGACCAGATACAAATGATCGGTCATCCCTTCTCTTCCGGCTTCAACCTGATTTCGCTCTTGCTCGGTCAGCTCGAAAAGACTGTCCGTAATTCGCAGGTCGCCAACCCAGACTCTCTTCGCGTCAACTGCGCGATTCTGAGAGCAAAACTTCTGAAACCGCGTTCGACAAAGTCCACCGCGCTACCGGACCAGTCATTGGGCCGGCAAATTCCCAACCGCAGCAGGCTCATTCCCAGAACCACGGCCGGCCCTTCATCCCTTCTGGTGCAGTAGCGCCATCGAACTCCCTTGAGCTTCGGCAACGTAACGTCCAGCGGCAGCCCGATCACACGAGCGGCGGAATGACTGCTCCGCTGGGCGGAAAGTATCGGTCTCCGATCTCGCCTCCGTCCTGAGCGTACTTGAGCGAGTCGAACGCCTTGCCAAGAATTTCCCCGACTTTGAATGCTTCTGGACATTGTTTCAATTGCTCCATGATCGGATCGTTTGTATTGACGTGGTTATGCGTGGCTTCTTCCAACGCTCTCAGGACTCGCTTCGCGTCTTCATCGATGGTTCGGCAGGCTGCGGCAGCTAGCTTCTTGTGCTTCATGGAAGTCACCTTTTATCACGTCTGACTGACCGTGGAATTGTGGCCCTTGTGCAGTGCGGTGCGCCTTGATGCACGTCTGCTTGTCGATGGACTCGCGAATCGGGATGTCGGGACTTGCGCACGCGGGTCCAGTGATATTTGCGCTCTCTGTGGATATTTGCGCTCTGGGCAGGCTGCTAGGTATGAGCTACAATTCCCGCGGAGGAACCGTATGATGACTGACCCAGCCTCCGCCATCAAACGTGAAGTTCACCAGTTGGTCGATATGCAAATCGAAACGCTACGACAACCGTCGTGTTTGACTACTTCGGACCTGTCCGACTATGGCGTGCGTTCCAAGAAAATCACAGTGTTGTACCAAGAGTTGGACCAGATACGAAGAATAAGCTTCAAGGGCCAATTACGCAGAGCGTCTTAGCTGAAAATGTCAAATCCAGTGTATGTGTCCAACGTTCGGATTGAACGGCGGTCGGGACCGCTTCGAATAGCGCACCTGCCCGGGGAGTCGCAGCCAGTAATCTTCAGCGTTCATGGAGCCATTGCCGAGCACTATGGCCTGGATCCAGCAAAACTGCCCGAATCGCATGCGGCGACGCTCGATTATGTTGTGGCCGCCCTGGGTGGTTGAATGATTGGAACCTTCGGGGGCGCGCTGGATGCGCGCAAAATAGATGCAAGCAATGGCCGGTTGCGTGCTGACGTCAGAGGGGAAATCGAATCCGATCAGGGGGTTTTGGTAATTCGCCGAGTTCACGTTCACTACTTCCTGGATGGAGCCGAGCAGGCCAGGGAAACCGTGGAACGCGTCCACCGGGTATACGCGGACAAGTGTCCCGTTTACAAGACACTGCGGCCTGCTTTCGAAATTACCTCAGATTTTGAACTTACAAGGACAGACGCGACCGAAGGCGCTCGATGACGCTTCAGCAAAAGCTCGACGACTTTAAATCAAAGTTCGAATCCGGTGCTCCACCCTACAACGCTCCCAAGGCGGTAATCGAGATCTTTCATCGGGCTACGGACGAGCTGCGCCAGTCCGGATTGGCCGAACGCGCTCTGAAGACCGGCGATCGGGCGCCGGTTTTCACCCTGAAAAACCAGGACGGAAACCCGATCTCTTCTGCTGAACTCCTTGCAAAAGGCCCGCTGGTAATCACTTTCTTCCGTGGTCACTGGTGACCCTACTGCAACATGGAGCTGGAGGCTCTACAAACAGCTTTGCCTGATATACAGCGGCTAGGAGCTAGCCTGGTAGCAATCTCGCCGCAATTGGAGAAGTACGGACGCTCGATCCCATCGTCGCCTCAATCTGGGTTTCGATGTGCTGACGGACCGCGGGTTGCAGATAGCCGCTCAATTTGGCCTCGTATTCACACTTCCCGATTACCTCAAAACGGTTTATGTGCAGTTCGGAAACAAGTTGGATGAGTTCCACGGCGAGAATGCTTTCCGGTTGCCGATGCCCGCGCGATACGTCGTTGACCAACAGAGCGTGATTCGCAGCGCCAACGTGAGCCCGGATTACACTATACGTCCGGACCCAAGTGAAACCATCAGCACCCTGGAGGAACTCAGGAAGGGCAGAGGATAAGTCAAGACAGAGATCAATTCGATCCCTCCCGAGAAGACCAGCAGGGTGGCAACTGTGGCGAGGTGAAACAGGATACGGAACTTTAGAGTTCACCATGTGCGTCTTGAGGGGGTCAAGCCGCCGTCCGCAATCTCAAATCCGTCCGAGACGGCGGCTTGTTCTATCTTGAACCGCTTTCATCTCCGGTGCCGAACAGCCTTTCCGGGCGTCAACCTTTTGCCCCGATGGCACGAACAAACTTGTAAACCAGTTTGCCGCCGACCGTTTCAGGCCCCTCAATCGCAGCCGTAGCGATCTCTGGATACAAATGCGTGTACGTCTCTCTGACCTGTTCAGGGGTCATCGTTGGTGTAGTGTCGGGCAGCTTGACTCCGTTGTAGACAAATTCTCGTTCCAGGCGATGTACTTCCATGTTTGTCTCCCTTTTGCGTCCATGTTTAAGAATAGGGCTGGCGACCGTTCAGAAACAGCCTTGTGTGGAAGTCGCCGATGATGAGGGATGTAAACGGTAGAATGAACCGTATGGAGAAGGCTGCAAAGATCGCGTCTAACCCCCGCGAGAAGGCGTTGGAGGCTCTGGATCAAAAAAAGAACGAGCCCATTCGATGGTTGCTAGGAAGGGCACTCAAGCAGCATGCCGAGGTTTCAGAGGCCCCGCATTTCCTTCTTGATGCGCTAGCGGGCACAAGGACCGGTACCTTAGTGGCTTGGAATGCGGATATTGAGCAATACCGAGCAGCGCTGGAGAATCCAGAACTTGCGCCTAAGAAGGCAGAAGCGACCTGCGCTCGGACGGAATCGACGCGGAAGACAAGCTGCGCGCCGTCGTGGCTGAAATAATGTCTGTCATTACCTTGAGCCGCGCCGGATACCGACAATTTCGAGTTCTGCTCCCGCAGGGATCGTCCACTCCTGACTTCGAAGCTGTAGATGCTGCAGGCAAGCTTGCGAGAATCGAAGTGAAAAATCTCAGGGAACCGGACGATTTAGTGCGGACCGTCGCAGCGGCGCACTGGAAGAAAAGATCTGCTGCTAAACCGGGAAAATACAATTTCAAGGCGGTGGTGAGCCACTCCCATCGGGGATCCCTCACCGCGGCCGCCAAGAAGAGGATCTGTTCTATTATCGACACCCTACCTGATGCTCGAAAACCAATCGATGAAGTTCTTGATGGCGGGGTTCACATTCGTGTGGAGAAAGCGGCGCAGTTCGCCAGTCGTGTAGGACAACGGGACTCTTTCTTTCTTGATATGAGCGGCAGGGACAAGCCCGGGATTCTGGTAGTAAGCGGCATTACGAGCGAAAATCTTGTTACCCAAATCTCTGAAGTTCAAAGCCTCTTCTTAAAGGCACTTCGACGTGTTTTCGAGTCTGTGCCGAAGTTCTTTGGCGACACTTTCACGAATGGGCTGCCTGGCATCAATGTCATGGCGTTACGTTGGGAGCCGCCAGATTTCTTCGTGAGCGAGGAGATGATGCAATTCGTGGCGACCAAGATTGAGAATCTATTCGCTGATTTCCAGCTGCCGTTGAAGGTAGTGATTTTCGTTGACCCTGAAATCGGGTGGGACCTGATTAAGCGGTATTCCTAGCGTGCGCTCCGAACTGGGCTCGCCGATCGGACTCATAGCGATCAGATTTCTGCCCGTCTCACTCACCAATGACCTTCACTACCACCGTCCGTTCGCGTCCACGCACGTAGCACCGCAGATGAAAGATCTGTTGCCATGGCCACATGTGCGGAGCGAAAGCTGCCTTTGGTGCGTTACGAGCCGTACTTTAGCTGGATACTGGAATGTCATGCCTTCATTAATTATTCGGTTCAACCTCGAACAGGCTTCCCGTGCTCGGACCAAGGGCTACGGCTTCATTTCCGGAAGTCGTTGATTGACTTGGACTGGAACCGGATGGCGAGTTGTTTGACTCGCGCGGGCCAGTCGTAGCAGTCTGACCTTGTGTCGAATCGGATTTAAGGCTTCGACTGGGTCCACAATGAGGTTTCTGAGTCACTGATTTCTTGGCTGCTTCCCTTGCTGCTTTGGCAGCAGCCTCCATCTGTTCCTTCGCACTTCTCAAAGTTGAGGACAGCCCCAGGTGAGCCTCCACAAACTCCGCCAATTGTCGTGGTAGTTGTTCGTCAAGCTCTTTGGGAGTGCCGGTGACGCTCAGCGGCGTGGTAAGCGCGGCGCCATCATCCTGCTGATCAGATTTCAGTGGTTTCGGGATGACGTTGACGCAAATCTCGTCCCCGCTGACTCGGGACAAGGTCACGACCAACACGCGCTGCGTAAGTAACGGCATTAGTTCCTCAAACACGGTTCGTACTCCTTCCGTTGATGAAAATGGGCTGCACACGTATTTCTATTGTGAGTTACTGGGCACAGAGAATCGCTCCAGAGTAGTGGTTAAGATAGTGTGGATTGCCGCCGAAATCGTGCTATACTCAGCTACGGAAATGACGATACAGACCAAATCCATGATGAGACGGCGCGTCAATCGCGCTCGGCCCTTGGGATTGGTCTGATCATTCGTTAGATTTCCAAGTTCAGATTCGATTCACGAAGGCCCCGACAAAATCGGGGCCTTCGTGTTTTTGGCCGGTAGCCAAGCTGGAAAGGCACGTGACTGTTACTCACGCCATGCGCAGGTTCGAATCCTGCCCGGCCAGCCAATTTCGAGGGAAGACAGGGCTCGCTAGTTCAGTAGGAAGAACGCGGCTCTCATAAAGCCGTCGCGGATGGTTCGAATCCATCGCGAGCCACCATGGAGGGGCCTCGGGCGAGGGGCACTGGCTTATAGCCACTTCGGCGCCAGATTAGCGCGGCCAGGCAGGTTCGACTCCTGCACCCTCTACCAATTTTTTCGCGCCGGTAGTTCAACGGACCAGAACAGTTGGCCTACACCCAACAGATGCGGGTTCAACTCCCGAACGGCGCACCAAGCAGGATTAGCTCGAAGGTCGAGCCCGCGGTCGATAACCGCGAGGTGTTGGTTCGATTCCAACATCCTGCACCATTTTGTTGTTGAGCAAGGGTGACTGGCAGAGATGGCAGATGCACTCGCCTCTTAAGCGAGACCAGGCTGGTTCGATTCCAGCGTCACCCACCAGAATTGCGGGATTGGCAGATAGGGATATGCACTCGCCTTTTAAGCGAGACGAAGTGGGTTCGATTCCCACATCCCGCACCAGAGTGGCTAAGTAAAGAGGCGGCATAGCATAACGGAACAATGCGCCGAGCTTCTACCTCGGATGATGAGAGTTCAAATCTCTCTGTCGCCTCCAATGTGGGGATGTGGTCCAACGGATGAGGGCGCAAGGCTACGAACCTTGAGATCAGAGTTCAATTCTCTGCATCCCCTCCACATTAGTTAGGCTCGCGCGGTCTAAAGCATGATGACGCTTCGGTCCTAACGAAGAGATCCGGGTTGGATTCCCGGCGCGAGTTCCAGAGGGTGGGTGGTGTAACCGAACAACACGGCAGCGTCCGAAGCTGCAAATCCGGGCTTGACTCCCGGCCCGCCCACCATTTGGTATTTTCAGTTTGGATGTCGGCACGTTTGTGGGCAGGAGTACTAGCTCATATGATTAGGACACACCCAATGACGCCAGTAGTAAAACGACTTAGCAAAACGGAACGTTTTCTTATCGCTCATCCGCACTGTTGCTTTTGTGGTGGTACCGAACCGTCGACAACGATTGACCATGTTCCACCCAAAGCGTGTTTTCCTGATGGATACTGTCCGGAGAAGTTTGAGTTTCCTGCCTGTGAAGACTGCAACCGTGGCTCCAGAAGAGATGACCAGCTTTTCGGCTTCTACTCCCAGTTGCTGGATTTCAACGAGTCCAATCGAACACCCGGTGACGTGGCGAAGATTACAAAGTTGCGAGATTCGATCGCTCACAATTTTCCAGATGCATTGCCTGACATCTCGACAGCACGGCCGATTTATGACTTCGGCTCAATTATTACGACTTATCCGCTCGCAATCGAAGTGCGTCGCCCTGGCTTATTTCGTGAGCCGATCGAGACTTTAGAAAGAAAGCTCACCCATGCTTTTTACTACCGGGAAACGGGCAGGGCTCTAACTACGCAGCACTGGTTTCTGAGTGAACTCTACCAACCACAAGGCAGCCCCGACGTTCTCACGAAATTTCTGGCAGGGCTGCTTCCAGACCAGACGATTGCTGGCCGATCAAATGTCAAGAACTATGGTGAGCGTTTTGGCTACAAATCCGGCTGGAAGGATAGAGAGGATCTTTTTATCTATTTAGCCCAATTTGGCAGAGGGTTGATCGTATGGGGAATGGCTCTGGGACCGGGAATGAGCGTCAGCAAATTGGCCGATCATCTGCGGGCAAAACCTTGGCGACATGCAGGCTGTCGCGAAGAGACGCTTCCGACAGGCGAGACGAAAGATTCTGCCGACTCTCCGCAATCGCCCAAATAGTGTTCCAGATGAAGGATAGTAACAGTCACTTTTGGGTATTGACGGATTCGCGGAGTCATGCCAGAGTGATAATAGAGATCTAGCAATGATGCGCAAGCCCCATACCGATTGCTTCCCGACACCGGCCACGTTTACGTGGCAAGGAGCGGGGGAAGGTACGTTCATGTAGCGGGGGCGATCCATAGCGCATAGTCTTTCTGAGCCTCCGATACAAATCGGGGGCTTTTGCTTTTTGGGGCGTCTTTCGCGAATGCGCAGATAGGAGGCGGCGGCGTCTAACGGCCAGGATGCGGCCCTTTCAAGGCTGAGATGGGAGTTCGATTCTCCTCGCTGCTACCAGAGTTATGAGCACACAAGTGATTGAACTCGAAGGCTTTGAGATCGAGCTTGCATCGGAGCTTTACTGCGATCGCGGTGGGATCATCGCGAATTGGTGGATCGCGCTCGTACGGATCGCAGGAGGCTCGGCCACAACATCGATGAATCGGCAGTGTTGTGTGTACGGTGCATGAAAGCAATCGCGCTGAAAGCGTGATGCCGGGTCGTCTAGTGGCAGGACCCTGGACTTTGAATCCGGGTACGGGCGTTCGAATCGCTCCCCGGCAGCCAGTTTGAAAAGTCAGCAAAAGGAGGAAGCTCATTGAGGAGCAATGAAGAGAAATTCGAGGAGTGGTGAAGGCTACGGTTACTTCTCTTGTCCAGAAAACATACCGTATCCGCTGGTTCCCTCCTCAACATTGCGAGGTCATCTAATTGGCCAGGATAACCGGCTCTGACCCGGTTCATGCACGTTCGAATCGTGCCCTCGCAGCCAAGTTTAGAACGCGGTCGCAGAGTTTAGCGGCAGGATACCTGACTGTCTATCAGGAGGGACGGGTTCAACTCCCGTTGCGACCGCCACAGGGGTGATGACCCGACGGGAAGGGCGCTCGTCTCCAAAACGAGTTCAAGCAGGTTCGAATCCTGTCACCCCTGCCAGTTTGAAGGGCGAGCATGGTATAGCGGCTGGTGCCTCGGGCCTCCAACCCGATGACGCGAGTTCAACTCTCGCTGCTCGCTCCATGATTTTGTGAGCGCGGAAGTCGTCTAGTGGCCAAGACGCGACGTTGCCAACGTCGAGACCGCGGGTTCGAGTCCCGCCTTCCGCTCCAAATGTGTGAGGTGGCGTAGCCAAGACAGCAAGGCGTCTGCCTGCAAAGCAGATCATCGGGAGTGCAATTCTCCCCGCCACCTCCAGAGTTTCTCGCTGGTGTAGCTCAGTAGGAAGAGCGCGGGCCTCGTAAGTCCGTGATCGGCGTTCGAATCGCCGCGCCAGCTCCGCTGGTATAGCTCAACGGGAAGAGCAGGCGCACGGTAAGCGCCCGACCGCAGTTCGAGGCTGCGTGCCAGCTCCAAAGTTTGCTGGTCTAGCACAGTGGAAGTGCAGAGAGCTTGTACCTCTCCGACGAGTGTTCGATTCACTCGACCAGCTCCAGATTTCGATGGCGGGATTGGCCGAATGGCTTAGGCACTGGATTGTGGCTCCAGTCACGAGAGTTCGATTCTCTCATCTCGCCCCAAATGGGCGGTTCGTATAAGGGGATTACCCACGGCCTGCAACCGTGAAATGCGAGTTCAAGTCTCGCACCGTCCACCAAGTTTGGCTCGGGAACTCGACGGCAGAGTGCTGGTCTGAAAAGCCAGTGGATACGGTTCAATTCCGTGCCGAGCCACCAAGATCGGGGAGTGGCCTAGCTGGTTGAAGGCGCGTGCCTTGGGAGCACGAGATCGGGAGTTCGAATCTCCCCTCCCCGACCACAGTTTGGGTCTGATGCGCCGAAGGAATGAAGAGTGATGAAGCAATTTAATCAATTGAGCTGCGCAGCGGCCATAAAGGATGCATATGTCTTCTGAAAACGAGATTGAGCTTCTTGAAAAGGAGGTGGACTCTTTCTTTTCTTCGCTAGCGATCCGTCACTACCCGCGGAATCTCGCTGCATGGGCAGTTCTGACCAAAGGGGCAATTGAGGTACAGCGGGCAGCTGAAATCGAATATGGGGGGGCCAGACATAGGAACGCGACCATCAACTTTAGTCGGATGGCAGCCTTGCTGCTCACAGAAGTTGAAAGCAAGGGGAATCAAAGTTTTGCCAGTCGGCGGTCGTTTCAGTGGAGCCCGCCCCTTGATACTGTGACGAATCGAGCTCTAACAGAAGCTGACGGGTACTTCCATGCTTGGGCCAACTTTTCGTTTTGGCGCGAAAAGCGTTTCAAAGCAGAGGCGATTGGTCGACTGGTGAGATTCACAACTGAGGAGTCTTCACGAGAGCGGCAGGTCAAGGCTTTTCAGAAAACGATACTGAGAAAGGCAGATCGGAAGCCTCCCTCTGACAGTCTTGCCCCTATGCCTCCTTATCGCATCGAGCTTTTCGAGAAGTTCATGGCTTTTGTTGGTGGTGCCAAGTCGAGGACCATCACGTACGAAATGCCTCGCGAGCTGTACTCCGAACTGTTTCCGTGGTTTCAGTCACAGTCGGAAATGCTCGTTCGCCACCGGGAAGAGATTTGCTTGGGAAGTTATTCGATGAAACAAATAAAGGAATTCGTCGCCGCCCTTCAAACCGTGTGCGCAATTCATGATCACCTCTGCTTCCTGGCAGCGCAGAGGCGGCGGGAGTTCCCTGTCAATTCTGCCGCGCTTGTGAAGAAAAGGGATGAATGGGTACGCGAATTATCAAGCATCTCTGGCATGGACCCGCAGGCTGCAGGCGAGATCCTTGGGGATCTCACTTTCGGAGACCGAGTTCCAATTGACCTGCACTCGGAGCTTTTTGTGCCGCTAGATAAGAAGGCAGACTTCTTGGCGGTAGTACCACACTTCGGTCTTTCAGCCAGAGTCGACGAGAACCTGCTCCGGACACTCTCACGCACGGACAAGAAGGCATACGACACACTGAGCGAGATTAAGGAGGAGGAAATGCTGGACGAACTTCGGCTCGCACTGCCAAAGGCAATATCGGCATTCGGTCCGTACGAACTACCAAAAGACGCCAAGACCAATCTTGATCTTGTCATTGTGGACGAACTGGGTTCTACAGTCTTGCTAGTTGAACTGAAATGGATTCGTAAACCGCTGTTCGCCAAAGAAGGGAACAGAGCAGACGGGGAGTTCCTCAAAGGTATTCAGCAACTCGGGAAGCTGAAGTTGTTTCTTGAAAGCAATCCCAGCTACCTGAAAGTTCGGGGCGCACTTTCGCGGGACCTTTCTGAATATTCGAATGTGCATTTCGCACTCGTCGGAAGGGACCACATGGTTTGGCCTGCAACCGATCCTCGGTGTCTAGTCGTCGAGTATGAAGTATTCAAGGAGCATCTGAAGAAGCTGACTGAACTGAATACCACCTTTCAGATGTTGAGCCAGTATGACTGGCTTCCCGTGGAAGGTGTCGACTTTGAGATAAGAATGGAAGCGGCAACTGTGAACGGAATAACGATTGAAGGGCAAACATACCACATTCTTTAGCAGCGCGAAGAATCAAGTGAGTCAGAAACCAATGACAGACACAACCTACAACGTAATTAAGCCCGACAACGGCGTTCCCATCAAGGCTTGGACCAAGGGCGTTCCGCTGGAGGACGCTGCACGCCAGCAGCTTTTGAACGTCGCGCAGTTGCCGTTCATCTACAAGTGGGTGGCGGCCATGCCGGACGTTCATTGGGGTATCGGCGCGACGGTGGGGAGCGTGATTCCGACGCGTGGCGCGATCATTCCCGCGGCGGTCGGGGTGGACATTGGCTGCGGCATGATGGCAGTGCAGACTTCTTTGCGCGCCAACCATCTTCCGGACAATCTGCACGGGATCCGTACGGCAATTGAGAAGGCGGTGCCACACGGGCGCACCGACAACGGTGGCAAGAACGATCGCGGCGCGTGGTCGGATGCTCCGGAGCATCACCTCGCAGTGTGGGCGAAGATGGACCCTGACTTCAAGGCAATCGTCGACAAGTATCCCAAGCTGGATCACAAGCAGCGCGTGAACCATCTGGGAACGCTGGGCACCGGGAACCACTTCATCGAGGTCTGCCTCGATGAGAACGAGAATGTCTGGTTCCTGTTGCACTCGGGGTCGCGGGGCGTGGGAAATCGCTTCGGCACGTTTTTCATCGAACTCGCGAAGAACGACATGCGCCAGTGGATGATCAACCTGCCGGACCAGGACCTCGCGTATCTGCCGCAGGGCACAGAGCACTTCGAGGACTACGTGCGCGCGGTCCACTGGGCGCAGGACTACGCGCTGGCCAACCGCGACTTGATGATGCGCAACATGATCACGGCAGTGCAGGGCTCGGGCGAAGTCCCGGCGTTCGACGCCAATGTGGAAGTCGTAAGCTGCCATCACAACTACGTGACCTGGGAGCATCACTACGGCGAGAACGTGCTCATCACGCGTAAGGGCGCAGTCCGTGCGCGTGAGGGCGACATGGGAATTATTCCCGGCAGCATGGGCGCGCGTTCGTACATCGTGCGTGGCAAGGGCAATCCGGAAAGTTTCATGAGCTGTAGCCATGGAGCCGGACGAGCCATGTCGCGTACGGAAGCGAAGCGCCGCTTCACGCTGGACGATCACGCGAAGGCAACTGCGGGCGTCGAGTGCCGTAAGGATGCGGACGTCATCGACGAAACGCCGATGGCGTACAAGTCCATCGACGCCGTGATGGAAGCGCAGCGCGATCTGGTGGACGTGGTACACACGTTGCGCCAGGTGGTGTGCGTGAAAGGGTAAACAGGAGAGGGCTGAAAGGCCCTCTCTTCAGATCCGGGTGTAGGGTAGCGGCCACCCACATGTCTTGGGCACATGTCCACGCAGGTTCAACTCCTGCCACCCGGACCAATCTTATCTTTGCGTAATTGATTTGTGGCGCGGTAGTAGCGTAGGACAATACGAGAGGCTCATAACCTCTAAACGCAGGTGCAAATCCTGCCCGCGCAACCAAGCCTTTCTTGGGTTACTTCCGTGTAGCTCGTCGCCCGTCAAGTGGGAAATTCTTTACGACACAGCGCAAATGCGCCGCTATCCCGTCAGTACGAAGCTCAACAATTCGCAGAATGAGGGTGCGGAGTCCGCGACGCCGGTCACTTTAGACACTCCCACCCAGGCGCGGCTCTTCTAGCTTCAACTGCCTCTGAACACACACGCGGCGACTCAAAACCCTTTCCACACAAAAGTACGTATCTCCGTATTACTTTGAGTTGGTTTACGCGGGGCTCGGGCAGAGCGATCAGGCTCTCTCATGGCTAAGAGGGCTTGCGATGAGCACAGCGGCCACGTTGTCTTTCTCAAAGTGAAAGCAGAGTGGGATCCCTTGCGCCAAGACCCGCGTTTTGCCGACCTCGTGCAGCGCATTGGTCTTTGACTCCCGAACATCCGTACCGACGGGCTGGAGGGCGCTCCATCCGCAACGTTATGTGAACTAGTGAGGGAAGCTGGGGGAATGCAGGACGCGCTCGGCTTGAAGAAGATGACGGCGTTCATGACCGACAATGATCTGGAGTCCGGTACCAACGGTGAATCGAATTCCCGGGATAAACGGATTCCAAAAGCGAATGCGGTTGACGTTTTTGGTGCGCGCGCGGACCATGAGTTCCCGGCAGGATTCGTTTCCGGCGAGAAAGCGTTCGAGAACGGAAGCGCCAACGTGCGCCGTGGGCCTGATCTTCGCTGGAGCCGGAGTTCGCTTGGTGACCGGCGACGGCTCGATAAAGCTGCGAATAAACCAGCGCCCGAACCATCCGGGAGTAATCTGCTCGACCGGAGAATCCGGTTTCTCGTTGACCGCCACGGAGATGGGCGGCAGATAGGCTTCGTTCGTGATGCAGAGATGCTCGAGACACTGGCCCACACTCCAAGAGCCGAGCGCCGGTTGCCAATTGAGCTGTTCCGCGGTGAGTTCAGCGACGAGCTTCTTGGCGGCCTGGTCGTTGGCGTCCAGGTCCGCAGCAAGGCGGACGGACCAAGCGGGCGCGCCCCTTTCCTGAGCTACGGCCATAACGCGGATCATAGCTAAGATGCCGCCGCATCGCCGGCGAGGGCTCGAACCGCCTTGGGCTGAGGACGCAGCAGCAAATAGAATGCGACGACGTGCGTGATCATCAGCACGGGCACGTAGATGATCGGGATCGCGTACGTGGCGCCCAACTGCCCCGCCAATGCAGGAAGGCCGACCCGGACGGCGTGATAATAGTCCAGGATGAGGTCGATCACCCCCACGAGATTGAAGGCCACCACGAACAGCCAAAAGAGCGGACGTATTCTTACCGTGAGAAGCGCCAGGATGGCCAGGACCCCGGTTGCCAGGTCCCAGTGAGCAGCGAACGTGGCGAAGCTAGCAGGCAGATTGGGGCCGACGACCCCTGGAAGGATAAAAACGAGCCCGAAGAACCGGAAGCTGTGCAGCGTAGCGATGGCGCGTTGCGCTGCGACCAGGTCCATCGACTTGAGCCGGGGCAGGATGTACACGGCGAAGCAAAGCAGCCACGCGACATAACCTAGAATGAGATGCAGATTGAAAATGGTTTCCGACGACATTTGGCCTCCTATCATATTGACGGCTTCCCGCTAGATGAAATACATCATCTGACGAGAGCAAGATCCACACCGCGAATGACGGTTCACAACGCGGCCCATGGTTTCGGCGTTCGAAGTTCAGCCATCGCCGTCGAACGGCTGCAGTGGCCGAGTTCACTTATTGGTCGGGCTATCTCTCAACAGTATCCCGAGCGGCAAGAGTGGCCCGACCGGAATGAACTGCTCGTCCATGAGGTTTTCCTTCGAGAGAGGTAGGCTTTCGATGAGGGCCCGAGCCTCCGCCACGTCCTTGCAGTTCAGTATGAAGATGACGCCCCGGCCATCGCCGCGCGTGAACCACTGCTGAATCTTGCCGTCGAGATACAGGGGAACGGTCGCACGAATTTCGGCGGGCATGATTTTCATGACTTGCTCGGGAGTAACCCCCGGTTTTGGCGAAAGGATCGTCAGCACGCCGGTGAGCTTGGGCTGCGGCGGTGTGGACTGACCTCGCGCCATGGGTGCCAGGACCGTCGCGAACGCCAGCAGCAGGTAGGACATTTCAATCTTCATTGTTCAGCTCCTTTCTTTCCTCGCGAAATCATCATGTGTTGGTACCATTCGGTACCACACACTCGTGATGGTACTATAAGGTACCAGTGTCGTCAAGGAGAGGGTGATGGCTACGGCATCGATGTCAAAACGCCGCCAGAAAGGCGGCGACGAAACCGCGGTGCGCGCGCGCATCCTTGAGGCCGCCTTTGCGGTGTTCATGAAGAGCGGCTATGCAACGACCAGCACGCTTGAGATCGCGACGCGCGCGCGCGTTTCGAAGCGAGAGCTTTACTCGCTAGTTGGAAACAAACAGGAAATGCTGATCGCCTGCATCAGCGAGCGTGCCAAGCGACTGGACGTGCCCGCTGACCTGCCCGTGCTGCGCGATCGCGAGACCCTGGAGCAGGTGCTGGCTTCTTTCGGGACGAAGCTCGTCCGCGAGATAAGCGATCCCACGGTCATTGCGGTATTCCGGTTGGCGATCGCCGAGGCGGTCCAGGCCCCCGAAGTGGCGCGTGCGCTCAACTCTATGGGACGCGAGGCAAGCCGCGCCGCCCTGCGTAAAATCATGGCCCAGGCCCAGGCGTCCGGACTGCTCGCAGGGCGTCCTGCCGAACTTGCCGAGCAGTTCTCCGGGCTGCTCTGGGGCCACTTGATGGTCAGCCTGCTGCTCGGCGTCGCCGAGCGACCGAACCCCCGCGAAATCGCGGGACGTGCCCGCGACGCCGCAGCCGCCTTCCTGCAACTTCATCCGCTACCGAAGGAACATGCGCCTGAATAGACGTCCGAGCGCCCGGCTCAATTCCAAGTAAGATCCAAAATCTGCAAGTGGAAAGTTAGGTGCGATTCGATAGTTGGCACCGCGACCTACCCGATGGAGAAGTCGGCCCGGAAACCTGTCACCATAGCAACGGCCGATGCCCACCTCGTACGACCAACCCATGCGGAAATCTGGTGTCAGCGGAGAGATCCGAACCCTCAAACCGGTTGAGGCAATCTAATATGGCTTTATAGGTTTCCCTTTCTTGCTCTTGCGCCCACCGAAGCGCCAGGCCGGGAGGTTTCGATCGTGGCTATCTCGGAAACGGTTCTTATCCTTGCGGGCGGCACTGCCGTCTTGTCGATCCTCTTCGGCATACGCCTCGCCATGCGAGCCGTGGAAGGCAGCGCGGCGACGCGGCGGGCGGATGGTGGGCAGGCGGCGGGCGGATCGGGCGCGCCTGATGTGGCCGGAGTCATCGCGCTGCCGCCCTTGATCTTTCTCGGCTTCCTCGCGGCGGCGACGGTGCTTGAGGCGATCGTGCCGCTCCCGATCCCCGTCGCGCATTCGCTCGCCAGCTATGTGGCGGGTGTCGCGCTCGCGGCGGGCGGCTTCGTCATGATCGCCATAGGCACGCGGCGCTTTGCGGCCGCCGGCACCAACATTCCGCCGACCCTGCCGACGACGGCGCTGGTGGTGGATGGCATCTATGGGCGAACCCGGAACCCGCTCTACTTGGGAACGACCCTAATCTACCTGGGCCTGAGCGTCGCGGCGGGAAGCCTGTGGGCGATCGGGCTGCTGGTGCCGCTGCTGTGGGTGATCAATGTCGGCGTCGTTAAGCGGGAGGAGCGCTATCTGGAGCGCAAGTTCGGCGATGCCTACCGCGACTATAAGGCGCGGGTGCGGCGGTGGATTTGACGGGTACGTTCGGGCACGCACGAAATGGAGTTCGAAGCCGACCAAGGATTTACGGCTAACTTAAGTCGGCCGCTTTAAGCGAGGTGGACCAAATGCTTTAAGAGCGTCTCAAGCCCTGACAGCCCTCAAGAATTGTTCGTCATGGGCACGGCCGGCTTGAATCCGCATTCACATCCTTCTCCTAGTATCCAAATGCAACGTCGGACGCTGCAATAATCTCTGCCGATCAAGAAGAAATCTGGTGCCAGCGGAGAGATTCGAACTCTTAACCACCCGTTTCTAAGACAGGCCGCTATTCCAATTCGCACACGCTGGCACTCTGGTGCACAGGGAAGGATTCGAACCTTCGCGTTCCACTCGGGGAAACCGGGTTACAGCAGGCCCGTTTCAGCCGGACTCCCGCACCTGTCCAAACTTGGCGGAAAGTATCCTTGGTGCAACTCGTCAATACTCCTCTGGCAAGAGCAGAGTGGTTGCAGACCGGTCCGCTTCGGTGATTATCCATAGCTTCTCGCCGGCATCCGTCTGGTAGCTGCTCAGCAACCGAAACCCATGAATCAGGCTGTACTTGTTCTCTGCGACATCGGTTGGCTCCAGTTCGCCCCAGTCCCCAATTGCATGACGGGCCAAGAAACAAGTAGGCGGCTGCTTCGCTCTCTCTAATGCGGCTAGCGCCCCAGGCGTGGCCACAATTTGGCCAAGCGAGAACAATGGAATCATGGCGGTAGCTCCTCTCTTCAGACCTTGCTGACGCGCACGTCGCCGGATGGGCGCCTCAAACGAAGTGCAATTGCGTGTTGGAAGGGACAGTCGGCTGACACCTCATCTGACAGAACGATTGTGAGAACCTGGCGGCCATTGAATCCCCTGAGCTTGGCTGTGACCTATTGATGCTTGAAATTTCTCGAGATTTCCTGAAATCTGTCGAATGGGCCGCCTCTCATCCGTCATACGTTCAGGCGCACAAAGGCGCTCACGAGTTCCCAAAGGAGAAAATCTGATGCAATTTGCCCTGCTAATCTATGAATCACCGGAAGCTTTTGCGTCCCGGAAGAGCGACGGAACCGACCCTTACACCGGTGCTTGGCGGGCGTACCATAAGGCTCTCGTCGAATCCGGCACCTACCTCGCCGGCGATCCGCTTCAAGTGCCGGAGACTGGAACTACAGTGCGCCTTAAGGAAGGAAAGCGGCGCGTACAGGATGGCCCCTTCGCGGATACCAAGGAGCAACTCGGGGGATTCATAATTATGGAACTTCCCTCGCTTGACGCGGCGCTCGACTGGGCAGCACGCTGCCCGGCCGCCGCGGACGGTGCTGTGGAGGTCCGTCCCGTTGCACCTGAATCCAAGCTGCGGATCACCGGATGAGCGTAAGCGGGCAAGAGGACACACATCGGGCGATCGAGCGAGTCGCCCGCGAGTCATACGGTCGTCTGGTGGCCTATCTCGCCTCGCACACGCGCGACGTCGCCAGCGCCGAAGATGCCCTCAGCAATGCGTTGCTTGCAGCACTCACGGCTTGGCCGCGAGACGGACTGCCGCAAAATCCGGAGGCCTGGCTGCTAACGGCAGCGCGCCGCTCCTTCATCGATCTTGTGCGTCATAAACAAGTGGCCGTAGCAAGTGAGCCCACTCTCCAGCTCCTACGGGAGGAACGCGAGGTGACGTTGCCTGCGGAGTTTCCAGATGACAGGTTGAAGCTCCTGTTCGTATGCGCTCATCCCGCGATCGATTCCTCCATGCACACGCCGCTCATGCTCCAGACCGTTCTGGGCCTCGATGCAGCACGCATCGCCCACGCCTTCCTGGTCTCACCGACGACGATGGGGCAGCGCCTGGTGCGTGCCAAGACGAAGATCCGCGACGGCGGCATTCAGTTCGAAGTCCCGCACGAGCGCGAACTGCCGCAGCGGCTCGACGCGGTGCTCGAAGCGATTTACGCCGCCTTTGGTATTGGCTGGGACGATATGGCGGGCGTCGATCAGAGCGGCCGGGAGCTTGCCGAAGAAGCGATCTGGCTAGGACGCGTCCTTCTTCAGCTAATGCCCAGGGGAGCAGAGGTTCGCGGGCTGCTGGCTCTCATGCTCCACTGTGAAGCGCGGCGGCGGGCACGGCGGGGACCGGACGGTTGCTATATTCCTCTCTCGGAGCAGGATTCCGAGCAGTGGTCTCTGCCATTAATCGCAGAGGCTGAGCGCCATCTCGCCGAGGCGTCGAGTCGCGCTCGCACCGGCCGCTTTCAACTCGAGGCCGCGATTCAGTCGGTACATGCTGAGCGGGCGCGCAGCGGTCGGACTGAGTGGGCTGCGATCATGCTGTTCTACGAACAGCTGATCCGCATATCTCCGACGCTCGGCACGCGAACTGGATACGCCGCGGCAGTAGCCGAAGCGAAGGGACCTGAAGCGGGGCTGGCGGTACTGGACGCGATCGATCTCGAGTCCGTCTCGGGCTATCAGCCCTACTGGGCGGTTCGCGCTCACTTGTTGCAACGGCTAGCGAAGACATCTGAGGCCACAGATGCTTTCGACCGGGCGATTGGTCTCGCCGAGGACCCGGCAGTGAGACAGTTCCTGCTCCAAAAGCGGGGCTAATCTTTCCTGTTTTCCTCTGTCGAAATCGACTGTCTTCATCCGTCACCCTATAGAAGCGGCTTTGCGGTCCAGAGTCGCCATCAAGGAGGCGAACGATGTGTCCATTCTGTTTTGCAACCATGGGGCTAGTCGTTGCCGGTGCGGCTTCTAGCGGCTGGCTGGTGGCGTTGGCCGTAAAGCTGTCTCGCAAAAAGAACAAAGCAGGAGAAATCGTCCCGAACTCAGACAAAAAGGAGAAACCAAGATGTCAACGAGCATGATTGAAAGCCCGAAAATAGTGTCGCGAGATGAATGGCTTGCGGCTCGCAAGAAACTATTGGCCAAAGAGAAGCAACTCACGCGTGAGCGTGACGCTCTCGCTGCGGAACGCCGCCAGCTTCCCTGGGTCAGAGTCGAAAAGAACTACGTTTTCGATTCACCCGGTGGCAAGAAAACTCTCGCCGACCTGTTCGACGGCAGAAGCCAGCTCATTGTCTATCACTTCATGTTCGGCCCGGAGTGGAACGAAGGCTGCCCCAGTTGCTCATTCAACATGGATCATACGGATGGCGCGCTGGCGCATTTGGCGCAACGCGATGTCTCTTTTGCAGCGGTTTCACGAGCGCCCTTATCCAAAATAGAAGAGTTTAAGAAGCGCATGGGCTGGCGATTTGCCTGGGTCTCGTCGTTCGGGACCGACTTCAACTACGACTACCGCACTTCCTTCACAAAGGAGGAACTGGCAGAAGGCAAAGTCGAGTACAACTTCGACCTCGTGGAATTCCCCAGTGCGGAAGCGCCCGGAATCAGCGTCTTCTACAAGGACAAGAACGGCAGCATCTTCCACACTTATTCCGCCTACGCCCGCGGGACCGAAAACGTTGTCAACACGTACAACTATCTCGACCTTGTTCCCAAAGGCCGCGACGAGGATAGCTTGCCCTTCACGATGTCCTGGGTTCGCCATCATGATCGCTACGCGGATGGCTACTTAGCCGATGCGGATAAGCCGTACTGGCCTGCGGAAGCTACGCCAGCACGTTGATTTGTCGAGCGCGCCTCAATCCGGCTCATGGCCTGGCGTTGCCGAAATGACGTCAGGCCAAAGCCGGCGATTAACGAAGCGGAGGAGGGTATATGACAATCGAAGACAAAGCAGTTTTGGTGACCGGGGCCAATCGCGGTATCGGACAGGCGCTGGTCGAGGAAGCGTTGAGGAGAGGCGCGAAGAGGGTGTACGCCGGTACGCGGCAGCCCCTAGCCCACTTGGATGGGCGCGTCACGCCGCTGACCCTGGACGTGACCAGCGCAGAGCAGACTCAGGGAGCTCTTGAGAGAGTCGAGTCTCTCGATATCCTCATCAATAACGCTGGCTTGGCGATTTTCGATGACTTGAGCGATCGTGCCGCGCTCGAACGGCACCTCGCCGTCAATCTCTTTGGCACGTATGGCGTGACGCAGGCTTTCCTGCCGTTGCTGACTCGTTCTCGTGGAGCCATCGTCAACGTTCTGTCGGTGGCGGCCTTAGCCACCTTGCCGATCGTTCCGGCTTACTCGATCTCAAAGGCGGCCACGTTCTCCCTGTCACAATCGCTGCGCGCTCTTTTGGCCGGACGGGGCGTGAGGGTACATGCCGTCCTGGCCGGCCCCGTGGACACGGATATGTCCCGAGGCTTCGAGGTACCGAAGGCCTCTCCGGAGTCCGTTGCGCGAGCCATCTTCGACGGAGTGGAGAAAGGGGAAGAGGACATCTTCCCAGATTCCATGTCACAGACCATGGCAGAGAGTTGGCGCAATGGCGCGGTGAAGGCGCTCGAGCGCCAGAATGCGGCGCTGGTAAACGCAGAGCCCGTTAAGTCATAAGCAAAGGGCCTGACACGCTACAACGCGGTGAAAACCGGGACGTGAGACGTCACCGGTGGCGCGGGCCCCGCTGAAACTGATGTAACGCCATGAAGGAGAGAAACGATGACCGGAAGAACGGAGAAACCATGAATGATCAAAATTTCACCACTACCTCTACGGTAGACCAAACCGCGGAAGAAGCCTTCGCTGCCATCAATAATGTTCGTGGATGGTGGTCAGGAGAAATTGAAGGCAGCACCGACAAACTCGGTGATGAGTTTACCTATCGTTACAAGGACGTCCATTTGTCCAAACAGAAGATAGCAGAATTAATTCCTGACAAGAAAGTCGTTTGGCTCGTTCTAGACGGCTATCTCAAGTTTGTTGAAGACAAAAGCGAGTGGAAGGGCACAAAAGTTACTTTTGAAATCGCTAAAAAGGATGGAAAAACCGAGGTCCGCTTCACCCACGTGGGCTTAGTTCCCGACCATGAATGTTATGGCGTTTGCTCAAGCGCATGGGGCTCTTACATTAACGGTAGTTTGCGGAGCTTGATCAGTACAGGTAAAGGGCAGCCCAACCAGAAGGAAAAAGGGGATGGGGAAAAGGCTTCTCTATGATTAAGAGACCATTCTGGCTCCATTTGTTGCAGTAGCTTAGACATTGCGTGTCAGAGAATCAGGGCGCGATGAGGGTGCCGTCTTTGCAGCAATGGTAGATAACTTCCGGCTAGCGACAACCCACTCAGGGACAACTCCGCTTGATCTCAGGCCGCATTCTCCCTATCGCGGGGAAGTTGGCGTAGCCTGTCCGTCGAAATGCTGACTCCTTATTTCCGGGTAGCACCGCGAGTACAATTACCCCACTGCCACAACGGACGGCTTTCGGGCAGGAATCATTATGGGCGCGCTTCCCAAAAATGAAGCTGTCCCCCCTCCGACTTCGGTCGAAGACCGTCTCCGGCTTGTGATCGATGCTATTCCCTGCCTGATCCTACGTGCCAGCCCAGACGGCGCTTTCGATTTCATCAATCAGCGTTGGCTGGAATTCACCGGATTCAAATTGGAAGAGGTGCAAGGCTGGGGCTGGCGAGCTGCCCTTCATCCTGAGGATGCCGGACGAGTCGTGAGGGAGTGGCGTGCGGGGTTGGCAGCCGGGGAGCCCTTTGAGAGTGAAGCACGCATACGACGTGTTGACGGTGAGTATCGCTGGTTTCTGATTCGTAACGTGCCCCTGCGAGACGGGCACCGAAGCATCGTTCAGTGGTATGGAACGGGCCACGACATCGAGGAGCTAAAACAAGCGGAAGATCGCTTGCGACTTGTGATCGACACAACGCCTGCGCTGCTGCACAGCGCCCGCCCTGACGGCGATCTGGATTTCTTCAACAAGACGATGCTGGATTATCTCGGTCTCTCTTTGGAAGACCTATGCGGCTGGCGCTGGACCAACGCAATTCACCCCGACGACGTTGAACAAATCGTGAGTAAGTGGCGCTCGTCCCTGGCGACCGGAGAACCTTTCGAAAGTGAAGCACGCGTACGCCGGTCGGATGGAGAATACCGTTGGCAATTTCATCGGAAAGTGCCGCTACGCGACCAAACAGGGAACATCGTTAAGTGGTTCGGCTCTAGCATTGACATAGAGGACCGAAAGCGGGCCGAAGAAGCCTTGCGTAAGAGCTTTGACGAAATCAAAGCGCTAAAGGACCAGCTTTACAAAGAGAACCTGGCGCTGAAAGAGGAGATCGACCAGGCATCGATGTTCGAGGAGATCATCGGGTCGTCAGAAAAGCTGCGTCGTGTGCTGGTGCATGTTGCAAAGGTGGCTCCGACGGATTCGACTGTACTGATCACGGGCGAGACAGGGACCGGCAAGGAACTGGTAGCACGTGCAATTCACAAGCGATCACAGCGCGCTGCCCGCGCATTTGTATCGGTGAATTGCGCCGCTATTCCTCAGTCCCTGGTCGCCTCCGAGCTGTTCGGCTACGAGAAGGGCGCCTTCACTGGTGCGACTCAGCGCCGATTGGGCCGCTTTGAGCTGGCCGATGGCGGAACAATTTTCCTTGATGAGATTGGCGAACTCCCGCCCGAAACCCAGGTCACTCTACTGCGAGTGCTACAAGAACGAGCCTTCGAACGCGTCGGGGGCAACCACCCGATCGCTGTGAACGTACGAGTCGTCGCCGCCACCAACCGCGACTTGCACGCTGCGGTTGAGGCCGGCGCATTCAGACGCGACCTGTTTTACAGACTGAACGTCTTTCCCATTCATGTGCCTCCGCTACGCGAGCGCATTGATGATATTCCCTTGCTTGTGGAGTACCTCACCCAGCGTTACGCGAGCAAGGCGGGCAAGAAGATCAAGAGCGTCAAAAAGAAAACGCTGGAGCTGTTCCAGGCTTACGATTGGCCGGGTAATATTCGCGAACTGCAGAACGTCGTCGAAAGAGCAGTGATTCTTTGCGACGGAGATACCTTGGTCGTCGATGAAACGTGGCTTCAGCGTGAATCGCCACCGCCGAGCGGCGCCTCGCGAGGGCTCGGCCGCCTGGACGCTAATCAGGAAAAGAAGATGATCGAATCCGCATTGATGGAGAGTCGAGGCTGCGTGTCGGGTCCAGACGGCGCCGCTGCGAAACTCGGCATTCCACGCTCGACCCTGGAGTCGCGGATCAGAACTTTGGGAATCAACAAGCACCGATTCAAATCTGCGTAGATGCGGCTGCCAAACGATGAGACCGCAGCGCGCCATCGCAGCTCCCGAGGTCTCGTAGTTTCGAAGAAACTCCCGCGATTCCTTTCCGTACCCTCATAACCTCCCGCACTATGCCAAGCGTTGGGGCGTTCTTGAGGACAAATCACCAACCAAACGCGTCCCGGCAGATTTCTGACACCGACTCGTGGCACGTGTTCGACGGTGTCTCGCTCTAACTCACCAATTGTCGAACTTCACCACCAAAAGTTCTGAACGAAGGCTTGTCAGGTCAGCAAGTTACGCGTGGCACGCTGATTGCTTTCTTAGCGAGTGGGAGCCGCAAATGGCTTTGAAAGTCGAGAGAGTGTCGGATGGAGCGGACACTGTTCTCCGGCTCAGCGGTCGAATTGAATCGGAGAACGTACAGGAGTTGAAGGCACAAATTGAAGGAAGAACGCACAGGTTCGTCTTGGATCTCGAACAGGTGCAACTTGTCGATCTGGATGCGGTGCACTTCCTGGCAGTTTGCGAAGCAAAGGGAATCGAGCTGCGGCGCTGTCCTCAGTATGTACGGCAGTGGATTCTGGCAGAAAAGCCGAGGATCCGCGAACTCGAATGAACTAGAGCTCGGGTAGTAATTCAAATTCAAAACAGGAGATGACTATGGATCGCATGCTAGTGGTGGTCTTTGACAACGAAAGCAAAGCGTACGACGGGAAAAAGGCTCTTCTACAACTGGACGGCGAAGGCAGCATCAGCGTTTACGCCTACGCCGTGCTTGCCAAGCACGCAGATGGCACGGCAACCGTAAAGCAAGGGGATGACTCTGGGCCGATCGGCACTCTGCTCGGCACATCCTTCGGTAGTCTCATTGGTCTGTTGGGTGGGCCGGTGGGTTTGGCTATCGGCGCTACCGCAGGGCTTGCGGTCGGCGCTGCCGCCGATCTGAACAACGCCCGCATCGGCGAGGATTTCATCGACGACGTCATCAAGACGTTAGTGCCGAACAGAGTCGCCGTGGTCGCCGAAATTGAAGAGGACTGGACCACGCCCGTGGACACCCGTATGGAGGCAATCGGCGGATTCGTCTTCCGGCGGGCTCTGTCGGACGTGAAGCAGACAATCCACGAGGAGAACGTCGCCGCCATGCAGGCTGACCTCGCTCAAATGAAGGCGGAGCATGCCAAGGCTCACGCCGACCGCAAAGCGAAGCTGCAGGAAAAAATCAACCAGCTCGACGCCAAGATACAAACGCAGTTGCAAAAGGCAAAAGACCGACGCGAGGCTCTGGAGCGTCAGGCGCAGGCAAAGGTCCAGGTGCTCAAGGCAAAAGCAGCGGCTGCGAAGGCCAAAGCGTCGTAACGCGAGACACCTCGCAGGGCTGATTGAAGGATCTGTCGGAAAGGGAGGTCGAGAAGACCTCCCTCTTGAAAAACAAATACGAAACCTATGGAGGATCGAATGTCTACACAGAGCTTAACTGGAGAAGTGAAGAAGCGTTCCGCGTGGAGTATTTTCATGGGCATCGTGACCGCAGCCCTGGGGTGCTTCCTGATCTTTTATCCCATGGCAACTGCGGCGATCACGACCGTCTTGCTGGGTTGGGCGTTAATTTTCGTCGGTCTCGCCCAGTTTGTCTTTGCGCTCTATTCGCCGACGATTGGAAACTTTTTCTTGAAGGTTCTTTTGAGCCTGGTCTACGGAATCTGCGGTATCGCGCTGGCGTTCTTTCCCATTGCCGGCGTGGCAGCCCTCACAGGAGTTCTTGGAACCCTTCTGTTGATCCAAGCGGGGCTGCTCACGGCGACAGCGTTCCAACTAAGGCCCGTGGATGGTTGGGGATGGTTTCTCTTTGATGCCGCTACCAACCTGCTGCTGGGCATACTGATTCTCGCGAAGTGGCCCTCCAGTTCTGTCTGGGCGATCGGAACGCTTGTTGGCGTTTCCGTGCTCATGAGCGGAATCTCCAGGATCATGATCGCCACGAAGATACGGAGCGGCGCCGCCAACGTTGAGCGCTTCGTTCGAGCCGCATAGTCCCGTGTACCACGACCGAAAACACGACAGCGCCGTGAGAGGTATGTCGGGGGTGAAGAGCGCGATGATCCATCGCTGGACTGTACGAACGATGGACGTTGGCGCTCTTGTTTTTTGTGCTGTGAGGTCGTGCCTGGGACAAAGCGATCCGCTCGCTAGCTTAACAAGGAGCGGTCGATGCCGAGACCGCCCCGCAAGCTAGAACGATTGTGAGAACCGGGCCTCCAGGAATTCACCCAGCTTGGCCGTCGCTTTGAATTGCGGGACCGGGTCCAGTTCCTTGAATGCCGAGGTGAACGCATTCGAAAGACTCCAGATCGTTCGCGGCTGGAATTCCTCGTACTTCGGCTCGAAGTAAAGGTCATGCACGGTGCGGGCAAGATGCTTTGGAGCTTCCAGTCTGCCCTCGACGAAAGCTTCGTAGATGACCACCTTGGCCGTGACGTCCGTCAGTTCACTTCTCTGCCAGGCTTCCACTTGCTTTCGCATCGGCTCGAAGTTTCGCTGCATTCGATCGACGCCAACCGAGATGCAGTCGATGAGCGAGAACGACTTCGAATGTTTTGCGAGCACCGGCGTGAAGTCTCCCGCGAACGCCATGTTCGAGCACACGAATACGCGATACCCACAGGTCATCGCCAAACGCATGCTTTTATCGTGGGAGTTGCGAAGTCCGATGGAAAAGCGGCATCCTGCCATCTCGGTTTCGAGATCGAGAACCCCAAAGGCTTTCATGCCGTCCGGCGAGACCGCGTACTCGTCGTGGACGACTCCGATGTGGCGAAACCCGAGGGTCTCGACCAGAGCTTGCACGATCTCGTGGTGCGGGACCGGGCGGTGAGTTTCCGTTGCCGCTGGTGTCGGCACCAATGCTAGTTCTTCGCGGCCAATCGTTCGGCCGCCATAGCCAATGAGCGTACTAGTTTCTGACATAGTTGTTCCTCCTTGTGATTTGAAATAAGACTCCTGAGACGAGAGAGAACACGGCCACGACTGGATGCCACCGTGTTCACGGGTAAGAATGCGCAGTATGGATTGAAGGGAGTTCTTGGTCCCGGCCCGGACGGAGCCTGAAGCCCGCGTTCACCCCTTGACCTGCCGTCGTGAATTGTTAAACTTGAAGTTGAGCTCGTTTTCCAACCAAAAAGCGGCCCGGCGCGGCACTCGAGTTAGTCTCGAGATTCCGATCACCCTCTCCAGCCTGGATCCGGCGCATCCGTTTTCCGAACCATGTCAGACGCACCTCGTAAACCCACAGGGATGCGCAGCGCGGTTCGGTCGTTCATTGGAGATTGGTGCTGCAGTCCGGTTGGAAGGTCTTCCTACCAAAACCACGGTCACCGCGCGGGTAGTAAACTGCATCTCGATTGAGAAGTTTTGGCTGCTGGGATTGGCGCTGGATGAGCCGGGCAATGTGTGGGGCATCAAAACGCCACCCGAAGACTGGGCGTAATAAGGTGTCGACGAAACCAACGGCCGTTTCTTAATGGCGTCAACTTAGGCTGAACAACGACGCCTGTTCCGGGACAACTGGCCTCCCGCGTCTCCTTCTACCTGACAACGACTCCGGTCGCCGCCCGAAGACGACAATGGGACCCGTGTCGATGGCTCCTTCGACAAGCCCGGCGGGGTCATACTGCGTGCCCAGCAGAATGTCCGGCGGTTCGGGGGAAGCGGCATCATCGCTGCAACCAGACGTCGTTGGAAACAGCTTTTGATGTTCTGTGTTGAGGGCTTTCCAGACGGCGTCAGCGGTTTCGCCAATACCATTCCTTTCGACCAGTTCCCGCGCCATCGCCGAGAGCATGTCATCGTCTTCATCGATGCTCTGCAATCCCTCGCCGGCAAACTTGCCCTCCATGGTGAGAGCCACGAGCAGCTTTTTGCCCATGAGGCGTAAACAGGACGTCTGCATCGTCCCTGCATAGCAAAGAAACTTCACGCGCACGGGCCGTCGCTGCCCGATCCTCCAGGATCTGCGGCTGGCTTGCCGCAACGTGTGCAGTGAGTATCCCGACTCGCAGAAGAGGATCGTCGGGAAGTCCAACAAGTCCAGACCTGTTTCCACTAGTTTGGGATGGCAGATCACTACCTGCACACCGTCTTTGACCTGCCTGGCGTACCAAGCTTCGCGCTTAGAGGTATCGACGCTCGCGCGCAAAACAGCGGTGTGGATTCCCTCGTTGCTCAGGATTCGTTGAAGCCTGGCTGTAACGTCGTGCTTCTGCGTGTAGACTGCAAAGACCTGGCACCGGCGTCCCTCCGCCAGCTCTTTCTTGATCTCTTCGATCAGCCTGCGTTCCTTGGAGTAAATTCCGTCTTCGGCAAGGTCACGGGGTTCGGCAATGACGAATCGGACCTTGCGCTTGAGTTCCGCATCGAACTCTGTGCCGTAGAGGGTTCCGAGCCCATAAGGGTGATCGGGGTAGAGCAACAGGGTGTTGAGCATGATGCTCAATACCGAACGGTTGCCCCTGTGAGCCTTCAGCGCCTTCCGAATTTCATCTTCCAGCTCGCAGTACGCCTCCCGCATAGGAGCATCCATCGGCACGCTCAGATAGGTTTCCTCATATGGCGGAAGTTCTCCCGAGATGTCTTCCAGAAACAGAAAGGCACACAGCTGCATGAGGAATTCGCCAAACAACAGCGGTGACGCTCCGGGCTTGCGGCGAACCGTGCTCGTGGCTTTGGCCTTCGAGCAGGCGTTGTTGGCAGGTTCTACCTTGGTGATGGTTTCCAGGACGCCGTAATCCTGAATAAAGGAACTGCGCCCGGTCGTGCCCCACTCGTAGCCGTGCTCCTTCATCCGTCTCGCTTCGAGCCGGAATAGAGTGTTGAACAGATCGTCCGCATAGCCACCCAGCAGCGTGCCGGTCAGCCCGACGATCCGATCGGTGCATGAGGCCAGAGTGCCGAGAGCATTCCCCTGAGCCGTATCGCCTGCCAGTTGGTGAATCTCGTCGCAAATCGCATAGTCAAACCATCCCGGCATGTAGCGCCCGATGAATTCAATCGGGGCCATGCGGCGAATTTTGTCCGAATCGGCCTGCCAGAGTGGGCTGTGCAGTGGACGACAAGACTTCTCTCCCCTGGTCTCGATGGTCTCGGCAATCTTGACCTTCTCAAACTCACCCGCCGTTAATCGGCTCTCATCCACGATGACGGGCTTGCCTGTGTCCGGATTTACCGCGCAGCCCAGGTATGGGCCCGAGCGTGGTACGCGGTAGGCATGGCGCCAGAAGTAACCCAACTTGGCTCGCTCACGTCCGACAATAAACAGGGAAGGTCTCCCGCAAAGCGACTGCCAGCGTTTCCGGGAACTTGCCGAATCCTTGCGTAGCCGCAACTCGCTCAACGTGGTATGCAAACCTTCCCGCACGATGCGGCCCTGCCTCAACCGCACCTCGTTCACTCCGTGGGATTTGTTCTCGTCGCCACCATTTCGCAAATCATCGATCAGGAACACGCGTAACCCCGGCAATGTCAGAAACGCTTCCCGCGCCCACTTTTCGACCAGGTGCGGCGGAACCATCGCTAAGGCGGTAAACGGACTTCCTCCAGTGTGGACGTGGATTGCTCCGAGCGAGATCAGTGTCTTGCCACTACCGCATTCCGCGACCACCATGGCGGTTCGCGCCTTCAGCCAGCGTTTAGCGACTCCCATGATGGCAATGGTTTGCGCCGGAAAGGGCTTTCGCAGTAGCACCGCGATCCGACCGGAAGGTGGATCGTCGAATTGGTGGAGTGCTGGGTACTCCTGAAGAATGCGTTCTCCCAAGAGCGCGGCGTGGGTGCGCATGTAGTCATAGATGGTGCAGAGTTCGGGCATACAAATCCTCAGCTACCAAGCGATGGAACTAGAGAAGGGGCGAGCGTAAGGAGGGTGAGGGACCGAAGATGGCCAGGTGTAGCCGAGCACGGCTCATTGTCGTATCGGGGCAAGCGGTCAGATGCGCCTAGCCATGTTCCTAGCTTCCGGTTAGTTCGTGATACGGCCAGAACCATCAACAAACGCTAGGCGACCAGGCGGGAACTATTAAAGTTGCGCGCGGACTTAGTGCGCTTTGGACTTGACATGTATATCGCCTATTGGCAATATAGCCATATGGGGATGAATGTGCATGCCGACCGCCTGAGCCTGGCCTTCGCCGCGCTCGCAGATCCCACAAGACGCGCTATCCTCGCTCGTCTCGCGTCCGGAGAGGCGGACGTGTCAGAGCTCATGAAGCCGTTCGCCCTGAGCCAGCCGACGATTTCCAAGCACCTCAATGTGCTTGAGCGCGCAGGCCTCGTCATGCGCGGGCGCGATGCACAGCGGCGTCCGCGTACGCTCGTGGCGAATCCGCTCAAGGATATCGCTGACTGGATGGAGCCCTTTCGCCGCTTCTGGGAGCAGAAATTTGCCGGCTTGGACGACTACCTGAAAGAGATGCAAAAGAAAGAGAAAACACGAGGGCGCACGAAGCGATAAGGAGAGATCACCAGTGAAGAACATTGGAGCAGTCAAGATCACAACTCCCACGGACCGCGAGATCGTGATAACGCGCATCTTCGATGCGCCGCGCGCTGTTGTCTTCGAGGCCTGGACGAAGGCCGAACACGTCGCACATTGGTGGGACCCGGGCGGCAAGCCGCTCGCCGTTTGCGAAATCGATCTACGGCCGCACGGAGCCTTTCGTTGGATCCATCGCGCTCCCGATGGCGGGGAGGGACACTCGTTCACTGGCATCTATCGAGAAATCGCCCCACCCGAAAAGCTTGTATTCACCGTGCGGATGTTTCCATCCGGTCCCGAACCAGTTGGGACGCTTGTCTTTACCGAGAATGGAAAAAAGACGAAGCTGACGATGACGATTGAGTGCATGACGAAGAAGGATCGCGACTCTTTGCTCCAGATGCGCATTGATGCCGGCACGGCTCAAACCCTGGAAAATCTCGCGGCATACCTGCCCAAGATCGCCTAGGCCGAGCAGTATGTTGACCGAATAAGCGAATCTTGTAGAGGCAGAGCGAGGGAGGAAACGGGAGGATCTATGCAGAAGATAGCGGCTGTAGAAACCAGCGAAGGGAGAGCCTCAGAGGCTGCGCAGGCGGCGCCTTCCCCATTTGTGAGAAAAGTGCTCTCGAAGGACGGCACCGCAATCGCATTCGATCGAATCGGTAACGGACCGCCGGTAATTCTGGTCGACGGCGCGCTCTGCTACCGAGGGATGGGTCAGAATAGGCAACTGGCTGACCTCCTCGCACAGCACTTTACGGTCTTCACATACGACCGACGAGGTCGAGGCGGTAGTGGCGATACGGCGCCCTATGCGGTGGAGCGCGAGGTCGAAGACATTGCCGCGCTACTAAGCGAAGCAGGTGGTGCAGCGTTCGTCTGGGGCATGTCCTCGGGCGCAGTTCTTGCGCTTGAGGCGGCAAATCGTCTCAGTGGCATCAAGAGGCTGGCGTTGTACGAGGCGCCTTTCATCGTGGACGACAGCCGTTCCACAACAGAAGGCGATTGGGTTCGGATCGGCGAGGCGGTCGCCGCAGATCGGCGAAGCGATGCAGTCAAGCTCTTTCTGAAGTCGGTCGGCGCTCCAGCCTTCTTTATCGCCCTGATGCGGCTGATGCCTATGTGGTCCAAGCTTAAGACCATTGCACATACGCTGCCCTACGACGGCGCGATCGTGCGTGACAACCAAAGAGGAAAGGCGCTACCGGCCAACCGGTGGGCGTCTGTCACGGTACCAACCCTCGTCACGGACGGTGGGAAAAGCCCTGCATGGATGCGGCGCGCAAACCAGTCGCTCGCGGCCTCATTACCGAACGCGCAGTACCACACGCTCGAAGGGCAGACGCACATGCTGAAGCCGAAAGCGCACGCGCCGATGTTGGTGGAGTTTTTCAAAGATTAGATCAATACTTTAAGGAGCAACCAACTCTCGCCTGAAGCCGAAGTGTAGAGGAAAGTCGCTCCACTCCCGAGGTCGATCGGTAGCCGATACCTCGCGATTCATCGGCGTTGTCAGCAACGTTCCTTTCAAACTATTGCGCTTAAGAGGTATAGGCGCGGAAGACAATGTCTTTCAAACCCAAGCTCGGCCAATGAAGCGAACCTGTTTCCACTGGGAACCTGATTGCCTCACTCTCAACGCCCCAACTGAGCCAGGAAAGAAACTGCTCTTTCTCACCTTTGACGAGCACGGGATTACATCCGATCCCGAGCATTCGGATGATCGCTTTGTGCGTTTCCAGTTCGCCTGCAAACCAGTCAGCCCACTCCGGCATTCCAGGGATCCCGTGAATATGGGCGAGAGAGGCCCAAATGAATCGGTTTTCCGAGCTTGCCAGCAGAGTTCTTCCTGAGCCCGCCGATATGTTGCTGGAAGCGAACTCTTCCGACAACGCGATAAGGTGACGCAGAGGCTTTTTGCGTCCGGCAAGCTGTACCGAGCCTTTGAAGCACTGTGCGTTTCGTTCGAGGCATACTCGAATCGGCTGTACACCTGGCCCTTCCACCATGAACCTGTCTCCCAGAGAGATCGCCGCGCTGACGGCCGCAACCTGCGTGTCCCCGCCTATCACTGAAATGAGATGGGCTTTCGCCTGTCGCGGCGGATCAGGCAAAACCTCTCCTATGAAGCGATCCAAGCGCAGCTTGATGCTGGTGGTAGTCTTCTCCGTACTCTTCACGTAGGTCAGCCAGCCGAATCGAAGGTGAGCATTTTTCATTCGGACTCCTTCTTTTCGTGAGTGAGAACCTGGGTCTTTCCATTGGCAAAGACAAGCGTCAGCTCATGCGAGAACCTTTCCCGGTCATGCAGGATTTTGGTTCCGCCTTCTTCCTCTTCTTCCCAATGGTCAGTAAATTTCACAGAGCGCCAGTGGGCAATATGCCGGGCCTCGCCTTCGCCAAATACTCCATTGAGCATTCCGGCTGTACATAGCAGTCCGTTTCCGTGCCTTTGCCGAAAATGGGCCTAAACGTTGCATCGTCTGAAGGAAACTATGAGGCGTAGCCGTATATTCAGCATCGTTTCGTCTGCGCATGAGGGTGTGCAGAAGCTGCACAACCCAGGTGGGGAGGATGACAGTTAGCTCGGATAAGCGAGATTCGATCAGGAGAGGTTCAACGGAGGATCGCCGTTTTCCCGGATGCGTACAGCAGAGTGAGTTCGTTGGTAAATCTCTCGCGCTCGCGTCGAATGATGGTGCCATCTTCTTCAACTTCCTCAAAGCAGTTCGTGACCTTGATGGATCGCCAAACGGCGATGTGCCGATCCTCGCCGGAACCAAAGACGCCGTCCAGAAGCCCTGCCACCGCGCACAGTGCGACGTGGCCGCCATGCAAAGGAGTCACCGGACGCCCTTTGATCTCCGCCCGGCACGGGATGAGGATCCGGGCAGCCTGACGATAGGCTGCTGACTTCAGCAAGAGGTCTTCGATCTCATCCAAAGGCAACCCGCGATGAGTCAGCTCGACAGGGCCGCTCTCTGGAACCGAGTAGACCGCATCGGCAGAGTCGGGGAGTACGGGAAGTTGCTCCCACTTGCGACTCATGTCAGCGATTAGATTTTGCGCCTTGAGGAGGTCTGTATCGGACAGCCGATTGCATTCACGACGTGTGCGCCTTGTGCCAAACAGCAGGACCTGCTTGTACTTCGCAGCTTCCGGCGTGCCTAGCCGATAAGCCCGCTTGTCCTTGAAGTGGAAGGCGAGAACGCGCACGCAAACGGCGAGACGATCTCCGGGAACGACCAGGACTAGCACGCCGGTTGGCTTGACCCAGCGATGGCAGTGCTCAAGAAACACTTGCTCCAGTCGGCGATTTTGCGATTGGCCGCATTCGAAGTCATAGGGCGGATTCAGGTACAACAGCGATACAGACTCCACTGGGCAGTGCACATCCAAGGCATCGCCATGAATGACGTGGTTTGCGACCTCGCGGGCCTGTTCGACGCGGAAAGCGTCCAGTTCGATACCGTATCGGATGGCTTGCGGGTCTCCAGCGATCACCTTGAAGGCACTGCCGTCACCGACACAGGGATCCACTGCGGCGCATCCGGGGACAGGAAAGTTCAGGAAGCGTCGAATCCGTTCTGCCTCTGCCAATGGAAGAGGAAAATAGCCGAGTTTTTGTTTCCCAGCCAGGCGCATGATGCCTCCGTATCGGGCCATTTGAAGACGATGATGTCTGTGCTTGCATTCACAGCGTGAAGGGCAGTAATGTCGCAACGTTATGGCTCTTCACGCGTCTGCGAAGATCGGAAGAAACGATCCCTGTCCCTGCGGTAGCGGCAAGAAGTACAAGCACTGCTGCCTGCCCGGCTATGCTCCATCTATCGACCACGTGTGGGCGCGGCAGCACGAAGAGTCGGACCGCCTGACGGGGGAGATCACCAGGTTTGCCTTGCGTAAGTTCGGGGAACGGATCAATGAGGCGTGGCAAGACTTCAACATGCGTGACGTTCCGAAGCCGCTGGAAGAGGCCGCAGACGAACGTCAGATCTTCATGCCCTATTTCTTGTTCCAGTGGAATCCCGACGCTCGGCGGACCACCGCGCGCGGGCACGGCGGCGTAGTGGCTCGCTGGTACATGCTGGAGAAGTCGAAGCAGCTAACCGCGATGCAACGGATGTTTTTGGAGCAGGCTACAACACAGCCACTGAGCTTCTACGAGGTCGTTTGGAATGAACCCGGTGAGCGCATGCGGGTGTGGGATGTTCTGGTTGGCGGAGAAACCGAAGTCATTGAGCGATCGGGATCGCGACACTTGCGGCCCGGAGACCTGCTTTTTGCCCAGATCTGGCACCAGCCGGAACTTGCCGTGTTCGGCAGTATGGCTCCCATCTGCATTCCGCCGGACAAGAAGCTCGAGGTCATCGAACTCCGAAAAACACTGAAGAAGAGAATCGCCAAACAGAATCGCTATCTGGCGCCGCACGACCTGTTGCGATATGCAGATCTGATTCGCGCCACTTACCTGGACATTCGGGACCGGCTATTCGCTCCGCCGGTGCTGTGCAATACGGACGGCGACCCGCTGCTGTTTCACACGCTGACGTTTCGGATCGAGTCGGCGGAAGCGGCGTTCGACGCGTTGGCTCCGCTTGCCGTCGGACACTCCCGAGAAGAACTACTGGACGATGCCGAACTGGGCGAAGACGGAAAGATGCGGAAGGTTAACATCGATTGGATCAAGGAATGCAATCGCAAGTTTAAGACCTGGGATAACACCATCCTGGGTCATATCAAGATTTCCGCAGGACTCGTAACCGCGGAGGTCAACTCGGAGAACCGCGCCAAACGGCTGCGTAAGGAGATCGAGAAACGACTCGGTGCGATGGCTGTCCACGAAAGCACGCTCGTCCAAACGCTCGAAGAGATGAAGAAGACCACTCCCCCAGAAAGCGCTGAGGATAAGGAACTGCGCGATCGAGAGATGGAGACGATGTTGCGCGACCCGGAAGTCAGAAAGCAGATGCAAACATTTATGCAGAAACAAGTCGAAAGCTGGGTCCATCAAAAGATCCCGGCGTTAGGCGGACGCACACCGCTGGAAGCGGTGCGCGATCCGGACGGCAAGGAAATGGTCGAGGCCCTGCTTCTCGATTGGGAGCGACGCGAGGAAAGAGATGTTTCTCCGAATCAGATACGCCCAGACATTGGCGCGCTTCGGCGCTTGTTGAACCTGTCTTCTCCTGTAGCCTGAGCTTGTGCGAGCCACTGCCGCTCCATTCGATCGATCCGCAACTGAAGATAGCGCCAGTAATCCGCCGACATCTGCAGTTCGCCGGCCTCCTCGATCACATTTTGGAAATAGCTGAAACTCACGATGAGTTCGCTGCTCTTGTTGTTCAGCAAGGTCGAGTACTTGCGTGCACACCCCAGCAGGAACCCACGCTCGACCTGCTGAATGAGGACTCCCCGCTGGAACAACGTATTGGCAAGGTTCTCGTCAGCAGGAGCGAACGAGTTTGCGATACATCGCCGGCTCCCCATCAGATGCCGGATCTGCGCGACGTAACTTGCCCGGTCCTGCGGCGAGTCTTCTTTTCGAGCCTTCTCGTATGGCCAGAATGAATCGCAGATTTCGATTCGACCCGAGGCATGCTGATTAGCTGCAGTGCGAACTCGGCAGACTTGCTGCCGCTGCAGTTCCTCCATATAGATAATGATGGAGCGGCGGCTGCGGCCTGCCGCCTTTGCCAGGTCGCCATAGGTAATCCTCATCTGTCCAGTTTTGCGGTCTGCGTTCAGGCAAAAATAGATGAACAGCCGGAAAGCTCCATCAGAAAGGCAAGCGAGGGCGCGGGCCACTTCCCGTCCAGCAGCAAACCATCCGCTGGAATGCTTCAGCTTTCCGGCCTCGAGGTTCACCGTGAACCCGCCTGAGCGAGGCGGAGAATCTCTTCCCGCAGCAGATTCTCCGCGTTCTTCTGCTGCGTCACCGTACGTTCCAAGGAGATGAGTCTGGCGATGAGCGCGTCTTTGGATTCACGACGTAAACGGACTGTCCTCGATTGCAGAGATCTTTTCACCTGATCAGGTGCGCCATCGATGAGCTGCAGCAGAAGCGGTTCCCGGAACTGCTTTTTTCTGGATGGACACCGGTTCGCCAGATAAATCCGATATGCGAGCTCATTTCTCTTGATCGTGTTGGGCGATATTGAGAGGCCAAACAGGATGCTCACACGCTTGCAGATACTTGCGTACGTTACATCGGCGCGGTCCTTCTGCAGTGCACTAACAGCTGCTTCCACGCGCGCGGCGGTATCGCGTCTCTGGCGATCCCATCGCGGTTCCAGCCAGCCGGGATGCTTTTTCTTATCCCGCGGGCGCATGCTCTATGCTCACAGTCTGGGCCTCGTCTTTCCGCAAGACCTCGATCAGGTCCATCTCTTCTTTGATCAGTTTGCAGTCAGCAATCAACTGCCTCATCTGCCTTTCTTCCGCGACGAGCTTTTCCCGGCGCGCGTACTGCAGCTGTTGCTCGGCCCAGGCCTGTTTCTGATCGATCTGATATCGCTTCGCTGGATCCGGCGCGTTCCCGGCACACCCTACACAAACGAACTTGGCAGGGCACATGTTGGCAACGACACAGGTTCCACCAAACACTTCTGTCAGGGCCCCGACCTTGCCTTCAGCATCTTTCAGCATTCTTCCGATCTCTTCGGGGCTGCGCAGCCCCTCGGCGCCCACATCGATTCGATCAACAAAGATCATTTCTGCCGCACTCATCACCTTCGTCGGAGTCGGCCGCGAGTAATATTTCGTAACCGTTCGGTCGCGCTGGTGAAGCAGTTTGGCAATGACCTCGACCGGCGTATTCAAGTCAGCCAGTTCGGTGGCAAACGAGTGCCGCAGCAGGTGCGAACTGAGCTGAACCACATTGCCGTCGAACGAGCGCAAGACGAGGCCATGGAGAAGGAACCGAATAAATGTATTCAGCACGTGCAAGCGAAGGCCGCGGCCATTCCATTGCAAGACGTACCGATCCAGTGCTTGCTTGTCGTCTTCTATACTCACGATGGGAATCAGGGGTCCGCCCCCCTTCTCGCATTGAAAGCGAACCAACTCAACCAGATGCCGCTTGGTGTCCTCGTCGATGAAATAGTCCTCGCGCTTCCTCCTTCCTTTCGGCACCATGCGAAGCAGCCAACGGGTTGCCGCCTTGGGACCGACGTTCTCTAGCTGCTTAAAGCAATCCGGACTCTGTGCGATCTGCATGATCTCGCCGATGCGCGCGCCGGTAATCGTTCCCATGCGAACCACCAGCCCGCCGAACATGCAAGCTGCATAGATGCCTTCATAGGGGAGGAACTCGTGTCCTTCGCGGTGTTGGAGGAAGTCAATGGGCCGGAAGTCGGTGGGTCCGAACGCCAGCAGTCCACCGTCTGCCCAGGCGCTCTTGCTTTCGTATCCCCACTGCCGATGAAACGCCTCCCGTTGTTCGGAAAGATTGCAGTCGCTGCGTACGTCTAGGTGGCGAAACACTCGATGACGGAAGAGATCAAGAAACCAGAAAGGCTCTGCCGGGCACCCCTTCGTAAGGCTTGTGGTGGCGTTATACTCGACGAAATAAGCGCGATTCTTCGGCGAAAAACTGCCCTCCTGCCAGCGCCGCTGAAGCCTGGTCGCAGGCGCCTCGCTGTAGCCAAGCGCTACTGCGTGCTCTCGCAACGAGTTGGAATCCCACAGCGTCAACTCGACGCGCTGCCGCACCGTTCGCCGGCCCATGGTTTGCGCCGTTTCTTCATAACTGAACTCGTAGGGGCAACGAAGATCTTCATGTTCGACCGCTGCGATGGCCTGCCGGGTCGCGTCATACAGGCGGCGCACCTGATTGCAGCGGATTCCTGCTACATGCCTTATCTGGTAAAACTTTGCCTGCACGGCGTCGGTCTTGATCTTGACCCGCTCCTGCTGCTCGCGAAGATAGGCGCCATAGGTCTTATGGCGCATGAACCGCCGTCGGTCAGTAACTGGCCCGATGAAGAAGTTCCTCATCACCTCCAGTTGTTCTGACGTTAATCGCTCCGCGTATTCATCGAACGCATTGCGTATGGCGCTCCACTGGCCGAGAAACGTGCGCCGTTGATGTTCCGACAGGCCCTTTCCAAGCTCTCCTACATGAATGCGAAACAGCAGGTCATTCGCGTCCACCTTGGTAATATCCCCGATGGACTGTTCGACCATCACGCTCCTCATGACCCGCACGAAGTTTGTGATTTCGCCGTAGATCGACCTTGTCTGCCGATCCGCTCGCAGGAGCGCAAACAGCGCCATTGCATCCCGTATCGACTCGTTTTCAATCCGGCCGAGATAGGACAGTACTTTTACATGGGGAGCCGGCCAGCGGCCATCCCCTGCCGGATCGTAGGACGTCAATGGCGCACGGGCGATTGCTGGACTGATGATCTTTGCCAGTTCGCTCAGGTTAGTCGGTAACGCATAACCGACACGAGTCCCTTGCTCGGAGAGCCCCTTTTGCTTCCTCCACGCCACGATCCCCGGCCCGAATGCGTGGTCGTTCCACACCGGCATTCGCTGCTGCACGATGCGGCGATTCGGATTGACTCCCTCCTGCCACAACGCCTCGCAAATCTGCGCCACCATTTCGATGGGAAGAGGTCTGTTCCTGGGCCAAGTTGGCCCGAGGTCGGCTTGAATGCGAAACGCGATATCGGCGGAGGTCACGCAGACACTCCTGTCAGAATCGCGACGTCCTCATCCAAGCCTTCGCTAACTTCGTGGGATTCCACAGTTGCAAACTGAGTCAACAAGCCTGGGTCTCTCTGGACTTGTTGCTCGCGCTGCTTCATTGCCTTGTGGATGGACCTGAGGGTTGTATCAACGAAGTCGCTGTCCCGCACGACGTGTTCGTAGGCTCTTAGAGTCCGCTCAGCCGTCTTCCACGCCATGTACTGAACCAGCTCTGCCTTGCGGCGAACCATTTCATTCAGATCTTTCGCTGTGCGCTCGATGGTTCGAAGCGCATTGGTGACGAACCAGTGTCTCGCGATGTGTGGCGGGGCAACGATGCCTGCCGCTCGCAACGCAGGATTCCAGTAGTCGCTCCGGAAACTCCGCGGATTCACCGGGCCGCCACGCGTGGTTAGAAACAATCGGACTTTCGCGAGATCGGCGGCGCCCATTTTGCCAAGATCGGCAAGACAGAGCCCTTGCCGGTCGTGCGCACGCCGTCCGCGGTGGTCATCATCGAAGTATCTCCGCACCAGCTTCGCGGTCGCCGACGAAACCACGAAACGTTTCGTTCTGACTCCAAAGCTCCCTTTGTTCCGTGCCTGAAACTGGTTCAGGAACTGGCTCGTCGACCAGTCCAGAGCCGTCAGGTCCAGCACCTCGCTGATTCGTCCACCGCCCTCAAACAGAATCCGCACGACGCAGAGTTCTCTCAAGCGCCACCCGTATTCTTTGCCCGCCTTGTACACCAAATGAGGAAAGTCTGGATCGTCGATGGTCTTCGGCACCCACTCCCGCTCGACACAACGAAAAAAGTTTGCGGACAGGCGGATTCCCAAGGGTGGATCCACGCCGCTCATTGCCGGCATGGGATCGCGTCCCTCCATTTCGTTTACCGCTCGGCGGTATCGGGCGCGAAGTTCCTGGGTGACTCGGTCCATCTCGGCATGAAGCAAGGGATTGGGTGGTGGGTAAATTTTCGACCAAATCAGATGATCGTAGAGGCGCCGCAGGGCGGCCAGTAGAATGCGAACGTTAATTCGCGTCTCCTGCGTTTCGCTCACGTAGGTCACCTTCACGCCGGTCCGATCGACCCGATACGTCAGCTTGCATTTGGCAGCAGCCGTCAGATACTCGCGAATGATGTTGCGGATCTCGACCACGGGTCCCAGCATCCTCCACTGATGCCGCTGCACCGTCGCATCGCTCAGCGCCCAGTTGAAAAGCGCCAGCACTTCGCGCATGTAAACCGGCACCGAAGCAGGCGAGAGCGATTTCATCAACTCGCTCGCAAACAGCGACAGCGTAACGTCGGGAAGCCCGTCATCCCGGGCCACCTGGTACGGATGAACGAGATCTGGCGTGGATACGAGCTTCAACACCGCGCTTTGCCTGAAGAGTTTTTGGCCCTCTCGTGTTCAGTGTCGTGCCTTCATCACCGCTCGTCAGAGACGAAACGATGCTGAAGTGTCGTCCCGAACTCGATGAGGGCCCACTACGCAGCTCGCATATTAAGCGTCGCCCCATAGGAAAAGGCGGCCTTTACTTCACTTTTCACCAACAATTAACAACGTTCCTTATCGTGACGACATGCCCACCGTGCAGCGGCGTGAGCGGCCGGCCTTTGACGTCATTCGACTTGGGCAGTAGCACGCGGCCCGCCTGACGATATGCGGCGGATTCCAGTAACAAGTCCTCTACTTCGTCCAATGGAATACCCATATTGGTCAGGACAGCCGACTCGGAGGCTGGAATCTCGTACTGAACTTGAGGATTGTCGCCGAGAGGCTCAAGCTCGGCCTTCGTTGCCAGCGTTTCGAGGTACCGCACGGCATCCAACAAGGCCGTATCAGTAACCCTGGAGTGTCGTTTGCGGCGTGTTGCTAGCACTACGATCTGCTTGTATTGCAGGCAAGCCGGCTCGGTGAGCCTGAGCACGCGCAAATCCGTGAAATGTTCGCTCAGCAGCCTTGCGCATTTCGCCAATCGCATCTGCGGAATCACGAAAAGCAGCACGCCACCAGCCTTGAGCCAGCGATAGCTGTGTTCCAGAAAGACCAATTCCAACCTCTGGTTGTTGCTCTCCCCGGATTCCCAATCGTACGGAGGGTTCAGGTAGAGCAGGGACAACGCTTCCGGCGGGCACCGGACATCCATGGCGTTAGCCTGCAAAGTCTCGATTCCCAGGGCCCTCGCTTGTTGCGCCCGATTGGCGTCGATCTCAATGCCATAGCGATGAGCGGTTACGCCATGCAGCAAGTGAGTGAACGCCACGCCATCTCCTACGCACGGATCTAGTGCCGAGAACTCCGATGGGAAGGCAAGGCAATTCTTCAGCCGTGCGGCTTCCGGCACGGGCAAGGGGAAGAAACCCAGCTTGGTTTTTCCATGTGGTCTCATTTCGCCATCCCATTGAGCGCCTGTGCCACGAGGTCCCCAAACCCGTCTGAATCGGGTATCTCGTTCACGGCGATGAACGAGCAAAGACCGTTCACAGGGATCGGCCGCTCATCTTCAATTCGGTAGCCGCGCTCGATATGTTGTTGTTTGCGTTTCTCAAACAACTCGGCCCTCGTGGTCACACGAATTCTCATTGCCATCCTCATTTCTCAACCATTGGCGATCAGGTGGAAGTCCGCGTTAGGCGGGTCATGGAACGCGGGCACTAATCTTGGTGTGTGCACAAGCCCGTTTGGGAACTCTGAGGGGATGCCTCTGGCTCGCTTACCTTTGCTGGAACGAGCCGCTCCCAACGGATCGAAAATCTGCGGCAGGGCTGTCCCCCGTCGTATAGCTCAAAAATGAGTTCATCGGAGACATAGAGCGCGATTGGCAGGGGAATCACTGAAGCGCGGGCGCTATCGGCAGAAGGTGGAGGATTGTGCTCGACCATGGGCCTGATCCTCCTTTGCTAGTGCTTTGTGCCGAAAGCCCGTCGCTTGCACGGGTGGCAATTACAAACGCTGTGCCTCAAGCGATCGATCTCTTGCCGCGAGAGGCATGGCAGAATCCGCGGGCGATTCACGCCAGTTCGGAAATGGGTTCCGGCTCGACCTACGAAATTCGCCGATCAACTTCCGGATCGTAGGCCGTCGATGGCGGAGCGTTTCCACCAGCCGCTCCAGACCGACCCGGTCTCCCTCGTACCACTCTTCGGGAATATCGGCAGCGCACCGCCAAATGGCGTGAGTATCCATCTCTTCGGCCCGACTGAGCGCCGGCTCAAACGCCTCCCATCCCATCACACGCTCGTAAACGCAGTTGTTCGCGTATGCGCCTCGAAGGGGAGAGTCCGGAAACGTCCACTCGCCGGCATTGAAGCAGTAGCCCTGGTCGATGAACGTAGCGTGGTGGCGCTGGCTTCGCAGGGTCTTGCGACAGAAAAGCGCCTGTCTTCCATCGCTGTTGCACGTCCACTTGTCCAGGACAAGAACCCGAGGGAAGTCCTCAACATTAAGAACCCTCTCTAGCAGTTCGCGTGGCAAGTAGTCGAAACTCATGCCTGGACTCTCCGAGCCCACGTACAGCGATCCCAATTGCTTGCCGCTCCGGCACGGAATCTTGGAACCACCCAACTCGATTCGGAGTCCCTCTGTGTGTTCGATGAGCCAATCGGAGACTTCGATCACTTCCACCCGTGGCATCGGCAGCCCTAGTGCCAGACCCAAGTTGGTGGCTAGCATCTCGTTCGCAAGCACTCGGATGTGCTGGGGATTGTTCTGGAACTTAGTCACGTAGCAGGCACCGTCAGATGCCTTCAACAGGTGAGATTGCGCGCCTCCCCGAAGTGGACGCAAGTGTTGGACTGCGGAGATGCAAGTGTTCACAGGCACCTCCGTTTTTCTTAACTTGGGGGAACCAACAAAGAACGAGTGACAAACCACAAAGAATTGGTTGGTAGGAAGGCAACACGGGCCTGGATTAGAAGCCGGCGTGCTAAGTCTTAGAGGTGATGCCCTCGAAGCGTTGACCATACATCCAACGCTGGGGATTGATTTGTGACAGCCAGTCTTGGACGGTAGGTATCCGTCCCAAGTCTTCCTTCACGTGCTGCTCTCCGACGTAACGCACTGGGACCCGCTCTCCGCCGCTGTTGACGATGGTGACACCAAAGATGCGTTCAGCTAAGAAAATGCCTTCAGCGTGATGGCGGAGTGCGCGGTGGCGGAAGTCTGTGAAAAAGGACTTTGATTCGTCGAACCAGTTGTGGATTGCAAGGTAATCGTCAGCTTTGCCGCCAAATCTTCTGGCGCTGCTCTCTGCGTGCTTCAACGGGTGAGCCATGGCTACACCTCGTACGTCGAGGTCGTGTAGTCCTCGAAGCGGTCATTGCGTTCAACCGTGATCTTGCAGGTTTTCACGTTCAAGATTACGTCGCCGAAGCCTCCACAATCATTCTCGTAGCCGTAGGGAACCAGAACCTCAAAATGTTCCTGCAGATGCGAGAAGTTGGCGTTCTGAACTTCGCCTTCTTCGTAAGCGTAATCCTCGGTGGCGTAGCACTTGATGTCTTCGCTTACGCCTTCATCGCCTGAGCCGTCGAAGTGCACGGCTACAAACGTGATTCCCGCTTCGGTCAATCGGTCGCATTCGGCGAGGATAGCTGCCTTGGCGGCGGTTTGCTCGGGTGGAGCTTGCTCTGCATTTGATGGTTTGTTTTCCATGGGATTTGCCTTTCAATCGGAAACTACGCTGCGGTTGCTGATGAGAGCAGTGAGGCGAAGTACCGCAAGTGCTGGTGATGTTTCCATCCCGGGAAGGGTCTACTGTTTCGCTACTTCTCGTTGCGCGGCTGCTTCGAGCGCAAGCACGATCTGATGCAACGTTTGCAGGTTGTCCACCTGGCTAAGTGATTGCAGCTTCAGGGAACGGAGCACTTGTGGCAGCGGTTCCGGCCCGACTCTGTCTAGCGCCGCATCCAGTCGCCGGAGACCTCGTTCTGCCGCCTGCATGTGCACCAGCACCTTTTGTTGGACCACTGGCTCCCGAATATCCTTGGGGTTCCACGCTCTTGCGACCGCCTTCAACAACCCGCGATACATGCGTTTCCCGAGCGCTTGTTCCATCTGTTCGATCTCGCGCACGAAGCTCGCGCCTTGGTCGCTGTCATGGCCGTCGCCATTTCCGTTGTTCCCAGCAGTTGTTCTTTCGGGCGGCTTCGAAGCGCTCTCCGTGTAGGGCCGTAGGCCCCGTTGCCATCCCTCAGGCGTTGCCCAGTCCGCCAGTTTCGGAATAGTCTTGGGCCGCTTGCGATCATCTAGATCAACCCATGTTCCGGAGAAGTAATACAAATAGCGCCCGAGTCCAAAACAGGAACAGGCCCTTTTGAAAGATTGCGCTTCCGCAGCCGTGGCAGCATTATCGTCGTCGGCCCACTCTTCTCCGGTTGCGGAATGCGAGCCCAGGCCGAAGATGGTTAGCTCACACGTAACCAGCACTTTCGCGACGATCTTCTGATCTTTACTCCGCTCAAAATTCGCGCTGGTATGAACTGCGTACCTGCGGGTCCAGCCCGCCGGAGTGAACAGTGCGTTCAGACGATCTGTGTAAGCTCGCTGGTCGGCGTAAGGCATAACCTGGCCACGCGGCGACCCACCTTTGCTGGTGTTGGTGACGCGCCATTCGATCACCGAAGGATGAAAGGGTACTTCCAGACTAGCGATCAGTTCCTTGATCTTTGCCGCAGTCGGTGTCAGGGCAGTGGGGATATTTGTGTCGCTAGCCGGTGGAGCAAACTGCTGCACTGCGTTAGTGGGGCTATTTGCTGGGTCATTAGTGTGTCCATTGGTTGGGCTCATGACAGCTCTCCCTTCGTAAGGATGTGCAGGGATCTCGCAGACGTTCAGAATGGAATATCCTCGTCCCCACTCTCGCTAGAGCCAGCGTGGGAACGCTGATCCTCATTGTCCTTGGGGGTCGGGCATTGGTGGTCACCGCCACCATTTTCCCGCGGGCCGAGCAGCAGCAAGTCGCGGGCGACGATCTCAGTGCGATATTTCCTCTCCCCGCTCTGCCTATCCTCCCAGCTCGAGGTCTGAATCTTTCCCTCGACGTAGAGTTTGGAGCCTTTGGCAACGTACTCCCCAACGATCTCCGCCAAACGCTGCCAGGCCACGATGCTGTGCCACTCGGTCCGCTCTTGCCATTCGTCGTTGCGGTCTTTGAACCTTTCGTTGGTGGCGAGGCTGAAATTCGCGACCGGAGTGCCGGTCTGTGAATACCTGACCTCAGGGTCTTTGCCAACGTTCCCAACGAGGATCACTTTGTTTACGCTCTTTGGCATTTCTCTACCTCCGATCTAAGCGCACTTGCAAGAAAACGACAGAAATCAGCGTTTTGCCGTCAGATTGTCCCGCGAGTGATTGCGCTGATCGACCTTTGTCGGGCCGGGATTTCGCATCTCCAGCGACTTCCAGCGTCAATCACTCGCGGGACAATCTGACGGCGAGAGTGTCGGGGATCCACTCAACGGAAAACAGTCAGATTCAGTCTCTCGCGATGGCGAGAAGGGACATAAGCAGTCGGGAATCGATCGCTCGAACAGCTGCAGCGTGTTTCTTGGAGTTTTCTAACGTTTCGCTTTGGAAGAAGATGATGAATCGCACGGCCGCGTTTCGGAATCCGGCGTTGCGCCCTTGAGAGCCAGCTGTGCCTCAATGTTTTCACGGCTCTGCTGGTCTCCGAAATAGCAAAGGCCGACGAGTTCCTCGCCGGTCTCGGCGACTAGCCGGACTAGCTGCTCGCTGCTGATGGAATAGATGGGACAGGACGGCCCGGCGCGGAGCCCAAAGCGTGCGGCGGAATCGCAGGGATTAGCAGGAAATTCGATCTCAATGTGCTGTCTTCGGCGTCCCAGTTCGAGGAGAAAGCACGGCATCACAATATTTGAGATCTCCGCGATTTCCTCCACACTCGCATCTTCGGCCGGAATCCCCCTCAGCCCGGAAAAGACTTCAGAGATCAGGCGGGCCCTGGTGCGCTCGCCCCAAGAGTCCGGCTGCACCGCAAGTTCCAGGATCTTCTCATCGAACTGGGACAAGAACCGTGAAAAGCCCGCTTGGCGTAAGTTCCGACACAGAGCCTCGGAACCATCCAGCAGGTGCTCACAATGTGCGAAAATTCGCCCCGCCTCTTTCGATGTGATGCGTGGAATTGCTTGCTTATCTCGCCTGCGATTCCCAATTGTGGTATCAGGCATAAGGGTCCTTCTTTCCCGGCGACCTGGGTGGTTCCGGGTTGTGCGGCCACGAGAGCTGCCCGATTTGTGGACGGCACATTATATATAACGGAGAACAGATTTGTGGATTTTGTGGACTGCGCTGTCATCCCGACAATACCACCGTCCGCAGAGGCAGAATAACTCGCGAAGCCGAGACGCGTGACTGGGAAAGAATGAATGAACAGATATAGTCAACTCCCAGACAGGATTTGGTCTCACCTTTCTTCCAGCAGTCGCGCCAGGATCTCCGAATCGTGGGCGGCATCTACGGGGTCGCGACACAGGGCGGAACGAAGCGCCGTTTTAAGCCAAAAGGAGGCAGCAGGGTCCGCGAGAACCTCATCAATACGAGGCAGGTCGCCTGCTCTCAAGCCGTCGCGCATCCCAAAACTCCTCACGCCGCTCCGCTCGCAACTACATCGACGCTGGTGCTCCGCTCGTCCCTTACATCAAGCGCGTTGTGATCCTCCGTCTGGTCCGGGGCAGCCAGCTTAGGTCTGAGCAAATGGCAGTGACGGCATCCGAGGCAGCACACGGCAGATGTGATTCGGGCCGCGTCGGCGCACTGCCGTGCCACCTTGTCGTACTCGCGCAGGAAAGTCGGCAGGCGCAACAGCTTCAGGTGATGTTCCAAAAGAAGCTGCGGAGTGTCGTTCGTGACCGGAATGGTTGGGTTGCTCATGAGCCCACCTCATTCAGCAACGTCATGTAATCGACGGCCTGGGTGGTATGCACCTGGGGCAGCGGCAGGTAGGGGTACTGCAGGAGATCCAGTCGCGGCGGACGTTGCTCGATCCGGCACAGCAGCAGATGTTTCACCGCATCGAAGGAAACGGTTCCCAGATGCAAAGCGTCCTGGATCGCCTGCCGGACTTCCTCCCGGCGGAACGTCTCCAGCAACCGCAATACCTGCACGTACTCTCGCTTGCCCGGCTTGCCCAGCCGCGCTTCCAGCAGCCGCCGCAGTTGGGCAAAGCACTCCGGCAACTCCCAGCCGGCCAGCGGAGCGGCTTGGTCCAAGGCCCCGGTCTTCTCCTCCAGCAGTGCCAGATAGTGCAGCGGATCGAAGATCATGTCTTCCCGTTCATAGCTGCGGGGATGCCGGGCAATCACTTCGCTGCCGCAGGCAATCACCACTTCATGGACATAGCCTTTCACCAGCACTTCGCGATGCCCATAGGCGGTGGGCACCGAGTAATCGTTGGCTCGGTAGCGCACCAGAGATAACGAGCTGACTTTCGCCGTGCGCTTTTCACAGGCTTCATAGGGCACGGTCGCCAAAGGCAACAGCGCCGCACGATCGCGCTCGAACCGCTCCGCGATGGTCTCCTGGTGTCCCCTCATCCGCCGCTCTCGCCGTTTCCCGCATTGTTCCAGAAGGTAGGCGTTCAGTTCTTCCCAGCTACTCCTATGCGGCACTGGTACCAGAAAGTTCCGCCGGGCATAGCCCACCAGTCCTTCCACCGCTCCCTTGTCGTTGCCCTTGCCCGGACGCCCGAACTTCTCCGCGAACAAATAGTAGCTTTGCAACTCACAAAACGCCTGCGTCTTCTTCCGCTGACCGTCGCCCAGGATCTTGGCCACCGCCAGTTTCGTGTTGTCGTACAAAATCCAACCAGGCACTCCGCCGAAGTAGTCGAAGGCCCGCACATGCGCGTCCAGAAACGCCTCCGTGCTCTCGGCGGGATACGCCACCACGAAGCAATCATCCGAGTGCGGCAAATCCATCGCGAAGTAGTGTGCTTTCTGCTTCGCCCCGGCGATCACCACCCAGGCTTCCCCAAAGTCCGCTTGGGCTTCTCCGGGAGCATGCCGCAGCGGCACAAACATCTCTTGCTTCCGCACCTTCTGTCGGTGCACGTAGTCCTTCACCACGGTGTAGCCCCCCGGATACCCATGTTCTTCCCGCAAACGATCGAAGATCCGCTTCGCCGTGTGTCGTTGTTTCGGAGGCTGAGTCTTATCCTCTTCCAGAATGGCGTCGATCACGCCTAACCACGGCCCCAGCCTGGGCCGTTTCACCGGTTGTTCCCGCCGGTAGCCCGGCGGCACTGCGTAACGCAGCATCTTGCGCACGCTTTCGCGGGCGATGCCATACTCCCGCGCTACTGCTCGTTGGCTCTTCCCCTCGACAAAGACTGCTCGCCGTACACGTCCATAGAGTTCCACTGGGTACATCCCTCCGGTGTTTCACGACTCCTGTCGTTCCCACAACAGCAGCTCGTAAAACTGAAATCCGGCGGTTGGCCTAGTTTCCCTCCGCCGCATCACGCTTCCGCGGCGTGATGTGGCCTAGTATTGCAGCGGCGCTCTCAGCTTGCAGTTGCCTTGGGGTGATGGGACTCCGAACACTATGCCTCCGAGCGGCTCCATCATCCTGTGTACGGAAGAGGATTACGCGGATACGCGCAAGCCGCGTCTTCGTGCGGCCGGGATTCAGACTGGACAATTTCGTGACTACATCCGGTTTGTCCGTGGGGTGAAGGTCACAGAAGATGACGATATGTTCACTCGCAACCTTGCTCTGCTGGAAGACATAAGCAAGTTGCGTCAACGGTTGGAACAGTTCCCACACATCAAGCTCATTGTCTTTGATCCTCTCTCCGACTATTACGGAACTGAAAAGTCCGAGAACTCCAATCAGGAAATTCGTCAAGTCCTGAAACCTCTCACAGATCTGCTCCAGGAGACTCGCGTTGCTGGAGTGGGCATCGCACACTTCGGTAAGCAAGTTGGTATGAAAGCCGCTCAGAAGACGCTCGGCTCAACTGCAATCATGGCTGTGGCCCGTATGGGGTGGGGTTGCATCAAGGCTGAGAACGGCAACAAGGATCACCGACTCATGCTATGCGTCAAGGGCAACATCACTCGCCGCAAGGTGGGGATGTTGTACACGAGCGAGAGCGCTCCCGTCTCCTGGACTGGCAAGGACGGTAATCCCGTCTCCACAGAGATGTGGCGGATCAAGTGGCTCCAGGAATCGGAGCAGGACATTGACGAGATCATGTCCACGGCTCCCGAGGACAACAACAAAGTCACTGAGTGCGTGAGGATCATCCAGGAAGAGCTAGCCGATCAAAAATGGCATGACTCTGAGCCGATCAAGGCTAAGTGCAAGCGTGATGTGAGGTGCGAAGAAGGCACCATCAAAAAAGCCGCGAAGAACGCGGGCGTTAACTATCGCCCCAAAAAAGGTGCTGGGAAGAGAACAGAGTGGCAGATCGGCCCTCAGCAAGATGAACTCAACGCACCCGTGACCCCAGAAGAGCAAGCCGCTGTTGCCGCATCCCTGGAGAAGGTAGCATGAGCACTTCTCCACAACTCGTGACTGTCGAAGAAGCGGCCAAGGTGCTCGGGTTCTCGGAGTCTTGGGTGCGCCGTCACGTTGCGGAGCTGCCTGTTGTCCGTTTTGGCCGGGCCATCCGCTTCGATTCTTCATTGCTTTCCCGCGAGCCGCAAGGCACAATGGCAGACGGGAAATCGTTGAAACCGGAAAGGAAGCCAATGCTTTCTCGGTATCAACGAGGCTACGTGTATCAGACAGGAAGCAAAGTGAAGACGTGGTACGGGATGTTTCGAGAAGATGTTCCTCAACCGGACGGCCACATAGTCAGACGGCAACGCAACGTCCGGCTCGGCACCTCGGCCGAACTCCCCACCAAAGCAGCCGCACGAAACAAGCTCACCGATCATCTCAGGAGTTCCAATCCCTCCGTGGAGATGAGCTTCGGTGAGCTGTCAGATCGTTGGCAAGCCGTTGCGGTGCCAACGTTGAAATCCACCACAGCAGAGCACTATCAGAACGCGCTTCGGGCTCATATTGTCCCGGCCTTCGGCAAGCGGAAGATCTCCACCATCGGCCGCTTCGATGTGGAGACGTTCCTAGCACAGCAATCGAAGAAGTACAGCCGGAGCACTCTCCGGAGCATGAGGGTTTCCCTCAGCTTGGTGATGTCTTGGGCTGTCTCCTGCGAATGGATTCAGAAAAACCCTTGTGCTGGAGTGAAGCTGCCTCGGGCCTCAAATTGTGCGGGGAAGAGGGTTGTACGCACGATCCTGAAACCCGAGCAGGTAATCGCCATTGCCGGGAAGCTCGAAGAGCCGTATGCAACGTTGGTGTTGTTCCTTGCAATCACCGGGCTCCGCATCGGAGAGGCCATCGCAATCAAGTGGTCTGACTTCAACGGCACTGTGCTTCGCGTCACTCGAAGGATCTGTAACGGTGATGTGGACACAGTGAAGACGGAGGGCTCGGCTCGTAGCCTGCCGATTCCCGAGGATCTAATCTCGCGGATGAGGCAGCTTGGGAATGGCGAGTGGATCTTCCGCTCCAGGGATGGGACACCTGTCAATCCAGGGAACGCGCTCAAGCGGTATGTGCGTCCGGCCGCTGAGGAGCTGAAGATCTCCATCGGGGGATGGCATGACTTCCGCCACACGGTGACAACCACCATGAGACGGAGCGGAGTGCATCCGAAGGTGATCTCCGGGATCCTCGGCCACAGTGGAGTTGCTCTTGCGATGGAGACTTACGATCACGCGGACGCGGAGGACTTCAGGCAACCGCTTGAGCAAGTCGCAGGAGAGTTGTTACGAAATGTTACGAAATTGGCTCCAGCGGCCTGAGTTCGAGACGTGCAAGCCGTTGGAAAATAAAGGAGTGGTGAGCGCGGTAGGAATCGAACCTACAACCTACTGATTAAGAGTCAGTTGCTCTGCCAATTGAGCTACGCGCCCGGCGGCTATCTGCGGAGAAATCTGCCGAGAATGCGGCCGGCAGACCGCGGTGAGAACTTAGCAACAACTCAAAGAGTGTATCACACCAGTTCCCGGTCCAAGCGGCCGGGTCTTTCCACGTGTGACCTGGTTAGGACCGCTGCTGTACGTCCGCGGCAAAGGGCGCGACCGAATCGCGAACACTGGCAACTGGGCGGCGCGGCGGCAAAGTTTCTTCCACCGGCGGGCGTTGCTCGAGCGTGCCCAAAACGGCAAAATCTGCCACTTCGTTGGGCCCAAGCTGGGAAAGAAATCCGTATCTCCGGCACATCCCGTCGATGCGCCTCTTCTGACCCGGGCTTAGTACGCTGACCGGGAGAGTGCGAAAGTTGCGGAACACCCACAGCAGGTAAATTCGCTGCAAGCAAGTAGGTTTGACATAACGAGGTCCCAAAGGAGTCAGTACGCGCAACACTCCTTCGGATAGCTTTTCCATCCACATGGCCGGATCACCTGAACCTATTGCAGTCTCGATCGCCTTGAAGCAGAGCAATCGACAGGCCACGAATTATTGCACCAAATCTGATGCAAGGACAAGCGAAAAATGCAAACCCTCCGGCAAGCCCTTTCAGCCGGGGATCTCGGGAAGGGGTTCCAGGCTACGGATGCTGGCGGCAATGCCAAAACCCCCCGTGCCGCGCTCCTCCACCCTCACCACCTCGGCTTGGCAGCACACCCAATGCTTCCGTCCTCCGGTGAGTCCCGGGGGCAACATGAGCACCATCTCCAGCAAGCTGCCATTCTGGACGCGGCTCGCGGCGTATAGAAAAATTCCGGCTGCACTTAGGTCTCGGGTTTCCCCGCTGCAGGTCTGGCCACCCTCCGATCGAACAGAAACCGGTACCCGCGCCGTAAGGCGCTTGTGGGAACGGCGTTCACCAGGAGAGTTCATGAACTGGCAGAGGATACCAGATAAAATGCAGTATTTTGCAACTATCGTGACTCCGAGAGCGCCACATACGCGCCCAAACCGATCAAGGTCAGTCCGGTTGCAGCACGCTGGCGTTTACGAAGGATCGCAGAAGACCTCAGATGCCTGCCAATCGGCGCCGCCAGCAACGTAACCAGCAGATCGGCAGAGGTGTTCAACGTCACCGAGATGCTCCCGAGAAGCAGAAATTGCCAGAACACGGCAGGACTTGATCGATCCACAAACTGAGGGATAAAGGCCAGAAAGAAAATGGCTGTCTTCGGATTCAGAACCTCGGTAGCAATCCCCTGCCAGAAGGGACTCCTGGTCGTTTTGTTGCCAACTGCTGCCAGCAGGACATCCTGGCGGGAGGAAATGACCATGCGAATGCCAAGGTAAATCAGGTAGGCCGCCGCCGCATACTTGACGATTTCGAAAGCAACCGCGGAAGTTGCCAATAAGAGCGACAACCCGGTTGCAGCGGCTACCACGTGTACCAAGCCTTCCAGAAACGTTCCCAGAGATGACAGCACTCCTTCACGCCGGCCACCGGCCAGCGTGCGAGCCAGCACGTAAAGCATTCCAGGGCCGGGTGCGATTGCCAGCAGAGTTGCGGCTGTAAGAAACAGCAGGAATCGGTGCGGTTCGGGCATGCCGCATTCTACAACGAGCCGCAGGGTCAAAAACCGGGCATGATTTAGCATGGCGAGGTGACCAGTCTGAACTCTGCGCGGCACATCGGTCTGGCGCGGGCGATTTCCAAGCTCGGCTTTTGCTCCCGCTCGCGGGCTTCCGAATTGATCCGTGGCGGACGGGTGGAACTGAATGGGCGGGTGCGCCGTGATCCTGAAACTCCGGTGAGATTCCAGGTTGACCGCATTGCCGTCGATGGCCGGACGCTGGAGGAATCCGAGAAAATTTACCTGATGCTAAACAAGCCGCGCGGCCTGGTCACGAGCGCGTCGGACGAAAAAGGACGGGCCACGGTCTACAATTGTTTGCCCGGCCATCTGCAATGGATCGCTCCGGTCGGCAGGTTGGACAAAGCCAGCGAAGGGCTGCTGCTTTTCACCAATGATCCGGAATGGGCAGACCGCATCCAGGCCCCGGAAACCCACCTGGAGAAGATCTATCATGTGCAGGTGCGGGGGGTAGCGACCGAGGCCACGATCCGGTCCCTTGAGCGCGGAGTCCAAATCGGCGGGGAACTGCTTCGGGCAAAGCGCGCGTCTATTCTCCGCGGCGGGGCAAAGAATACATGGATTGAGATAGTGTTGGATCAGGGCAGGAACCGGCACATCCGCCGCATCTGTGAGCAACTGAATCTCGAAGTGTTGCGCCTGGTGCGCGTGGCCGTCGGACCGTTGCAGTTGGGACAGCTTCCGAAGGCTGCTTCGCGGCCGCTGACTTCCGCTGAAATGAAGATGTTGAAGCAGGAAATGGACAATCAAGAATCGCGTCGAAGGATCTGATTATGAATTCCAGATTTCTCGCATCCGTGCTGCTGGTTCGACTCGCGGTGGGCGGGGTTTTTCTTTCCGAAGGGATTCAGAAGTTTCTGTTCCCGGAAGAATTAGGTTTCGGACGCTTCGCCAAGATCGGGATACCCATTCCTGGCTTGACGGCGCCGTTTGTTGGAATGGTTGAGGTCGTCTGCGGGTTGCTGCTCATTCTCGGACTATTCACCCGCTGGGCCACCATCCCGTTGCTCATGGACATGGCCGTGGCCATCTTCACCACGAAAGTTCCCATTCTTGTGAGGAGCGGTTTCTGGGCGATGGCTCACGAGGCGCGAGTTGACTACACCATGGTCCTCGGCTGCTTGTTTCTTCTGATAGTCGGGGAAGGATCGTTGTCCGTCGGTCAGATCCTTGATAGGCGGAAGCGGGGAGTGACATCCGCAACACCGCCGGGCTCTTAGCTATTCTCTGGCGTAGCCAAGCCTTCCCTGACCCGATGCGCCGCACAAAGAATTTTCACTACGGAAGCACAGAGAAACGCCGTTCTTTCTCTTTCTTGCTTAGCTCTTCTCTGTGTCTCTGTGGTAGGTTTTGTCCGAGTGGGAGTTGTGCCTCACGACGGCTTTTTTCTATAAGAACTAGGCTAGCCGTTTTCCTTCATGAATGGCATGTTCGCGGCCACGACGCTGGCCAATTCGAGCTGTTGGAGGTCACGGGAGGTGAAGTCCGGGCCGGCCGAAGCCGGGTCAAATCCCTTGCGGCAGACTTGGATGACGCCCACAACCCTGCGCTCGGGGTCCAGAATCGGCGCCGACATCAGCTTCTGAATCTGCGATTGCTCGGACTTTTCCGAGTCTTCTTTGCTGGCCAGCCTCACCGTTTCGAATACCCGGGCGTGCTTGATCTTGGCGAAGGTATTGAAGAGTTCGACTTTCTTGGTGCTGGCGGTGTGAGCCGCGATCGCCGAAGAACTGGAGACCGGAATCGCGCCGGCGGTTTTCAACTCCTCCGGAAAAACAAACTTCAACAGGCCCCGGTCAACGCGCAACAGAGCTACCTCGGTGAGCCGCAAGCCAAACATTTTGGCGAGCGCTGCGCAAAACTCATGGGCGTTGCCCGACTGACCGAGTATCTGCTCCACTGACGCTTTGGGGGCGACCGCCGTGCCGGCCGCCGATCCACGTTGGCTGGAATTTTGTTTACTCTGCATATCACCTTGATGAGTGCTGGACACAATCATTCCGGGTGTCCAAGCCATGCTGACATACTGCCGTTTCGTAACCTCTCCGGCAAGTTACCGTGGTACCCAGGGGTTGGGGACCGGGGGTGACTGCGCCCCAGGACCGGCTTCTATGATCAAGTCGTCGATGTAGGCGCGGGCATCCCGCCCGTTCGTCTTCGAAAAACAAAAGACGGACAGGTTCGCTCCGCGACGCTAGCCCTTTACCAGCGGATAGCCTTTTTCCCGCCACTCGCGGATGCCGCCGTCCATCGAGATCACGTTTGTGTATCCCATCTTCTGCAGATTGTCGGCGGCCAGCGCGGAACGGAACCCGCCGCCGCAATACAGGATCATGGGAGTGTTGAGCTCGGGCACGCGCGCCTCGATGTCGCGCTCGATGATTCCTTTTCCCAGATGGATGGCAGACGGCAGGTGATCTTTGGCGAACTCACTTTCTTCGCGCACATCAATCAGCAGAAATTTGTCCCCGCGGTCGAGTTTTGCCTTGGCCGCGTCAGTGTCGGTTTGTTGGATGCGGCTCTTGGCGTCGTCGACAATTTTCAGAAAGCGAGGCGGATGCTGGTGTGCCATCGGTAGGGTCACTCCATCGGTCAGTTGAACAAAAGCCTAACCAAGCAATTCTACTATCGCGTTAAAGATGACGGGAAGCCGTTAGTGGAAGGCGAATGCGTGTTCGGCTGATGCGGGCGGGCGGAAGGCCAACACCTACAACTAAGTCACAGAGTCACCGAGAGGAGCAACAAGAAGGGTTTTTCTCTGCGTCTCGGCGGTGAGAGTCTTGTGTTGAGAATCAGCAAGACTGAACTTGACAAGATTCGCCAGAAGGCGACTCGTCGCCGACCGGTTGTTCCGGTGCGGTTTGGGCCATCGGGGACGGTTCGGAGGGCTCATCGGTGGCCGGGTCCGCCTGCGCGGTTCGGCAGGCGATCATGGCGTCAATTTCGCTGCATAGCCGCGTGCGTTCCTGCTCGGGCAAGTCCACGAATTCAAAAGGCTGCAGGCAGCCTTGGGTCGCCCACATGGGAAACAACATCTTGGCTGGGTTGCGCACGGTGCACTTACCCACGTGGAACAGGACCTCGACTCGGATGGCCTCGTCGAGTGCATTCTGCAGGTGGAGCAACCCGCCGGTGGCCGAAAGCATGTGGAGGTTGCCCCGAACATGGCGGCCGTTTTCCAGCCGCAGCATGGACAGGACCGTCCCAAGCAATTTGATGCGGGGAGGGCGTGTCTTGGCGTCCCGGTGCAGAGTTCTGTCCATACCCGCTCTACTATTTCACTCCGCCGCCCGGCCGGGGAGATTACGAAAGCAGTCGTTCGGTCTCCTGTACCGCCCCTCACCACCGGGCAAAAGTGCAGCCAGCCACGTTTCCCCGGTGTCCGCGCACCCCCGTTACCGTCGGTTACCCCTGCCAGGGAGGGTGCGGGCCCGGCAGGCTTAGGCTGAAAATCACCAGCCAAGATGATATAGTCCCCTAGAGGAAAGACCTTGGTATGAGCGTTCCCTACGGGCTGCAGATCGCCGAAAACTGCCTCATCTGCAAACTTCGGCAAAACGGTTTCTTCTGCCAGCTTCCCCAGGGCCCGCTGGAGGAACTGGAGAGAATCAAGTATGCCAGCGCTTTTCCCCAAAACGCCGTCTTGTTCCTGGAAGGGCAATCGGCGCGCGGCGTGTATATCATCTGCAGCGGGCGCGTGAAGCTCTCGACCACCTCGCGCGACGGCAAGACTCTGATTTTACGCATCGCCCAGGCCGGCGAAGTGCTGGGGCTGCACGCCAGCGTTTCCGGCAAGCCGTACGAACTGACAGCGGAAACCCTGCAACCCTGCCAGCTCGATTTCATCAAGCGCGACGACTTCCTGCATTTCCTGCAGAACCATGCCGACGCTTGCCTCAATGCGGCCATGCATCTCAGCAAAAGTTGTCACACCGCGTATGAAATGATCCGCTCGCTGGGACTGTCCCACTCCGTCTCGGAGAAACTGGCGCGGCTGCTGCTGGAGTGGGCCTCCGACGGCGAAACTACCAAAGAAGGTATCCGCATCAAGGTCTCTCTTACCCACGAAGAGATGGCCCAGTTGATCGGCACTTCGCGCGAGACCGTCACCCGCGTTCTCGGCGAGTTCCGCGATAAGCAACTGGCCCAGCTTCGCGGCTCGACGTTACTTATCCGCAATAAAGCCGGTTTGGAAAGACTGGTCGGGACGTAAGGTCCGTTTTGCCGGTCTTCCATCTGGGTCCCGCACGAGCGGGGACGCCAGCGTCTGGATAGCCAACTCATCGCTGGAACGTACCGCAGATACCCATCATCAGTAACCCCTCTTTCTATTACGGGTGAGACTTTGACGAGCGTTTGCCCAGGTTCTAGGCTCAGGCTCATGAAACCTTCTGCATTGCTCGTGTCCCGAGACCGTGCAGCGTTGCTCCTGCTGCAAACGACTCTCGATGTACTCCAGATCGATTCGCAGGTGTGCTACTCATCCGAGGAAGCCATTGATGCGGCCGTGCACGGGGACTATTCGGCGTTGCTGCTGGATTGTGATGTGCCGCAGGTAGCCCAAGTAGCGCGCATGGCGCATATCGCGATGGGCGAGCGGCAGCCGCTGGTGGGCGCCATGCTGGCGTTTTCCAGCCCGGTGAGCGGCACATTTCAGGCCGGCATCAACTTCGTGCTGCACAAACCGCTGTGCGTGGAAGAAGTCGTGCGGTGTCTGAGCGCCTGCAAGAAGGCCATGCGCACCAACCGCCGGGGTGCGCCTCGTTCCCGGTTGGAAACGCTGGTGCACCTGGAGCTCGAAGGACGAGCTTTGCCGGCGCTGGCCCGGGACGTCAGTGAGCACGGCGTGGCGTTGCAGGCTCCGGAGCCCTTGCCGTGCGTGCAGAATGTGGGCTTGCGTTTCATTTTGCCCGGTACCCATCACAAGGTGGAAGCCACCTGTGAGGTCATCTGGGCGGAGGCGGACGGGCGCGCCGGAGTGTTCTTCTCGGAGCTTACTCCGCAGTCGCGAAAGTACTTGAAGGCGTGGCTGGCGCAGTATGGCCCGAATCGCGAGAATGCGGTCCGCGTGCTGCTGCCGCCCATGCAGCGGTTGGTTGCTAAGGCGGCGGCCCGTTAAATGCCTTCACTACAGAGACACAGAGCCACGGAGAAATTTCCTTGTTTTTCTCCGCGTCTCCGTGACTCCGTGGTAGGTGTTGCTCCTCCTACCCAACCCCGCTCCACCCGGCGTGGTAGACTCGCTTCTCTGTCGGAACGAGCAGACGCGTGCCTGATCTCACCTATTCTCCAGCCGTTGTCATGGCGGCGCTGATTCGCGAGAAGAAACTGTCCCCCGTGGAGCTCGTGGCCGCCCACCTTGCCCGCATTGAAAAACTCAATCCTCAGCTCAACGCATTTGTGCAGGTCGAGGACGAAGGCGCGCGGCGCCGGGCCCGCGAAGCAGAGGCTGCCGTGATGCGCGGCGAGAAACTGGGTGCGCTGCACGGCGTCCCCGTAAGTATCAAGAGTTCGGTCGCGGTTCGTGGATTGCGTTGCGAAGCCGGAACCAGGCTACGTGCCGGAATTGTGGCGGAAAACGATGCGGTGCTGGTTGCGCGCTTGCGCCAGGCAGGCGCGGTAATCCTGGGCACGACCAACACTCCCGAACTTCTGATGGCGTGGGAAACGGACAACCTGCTCTATGGACGCACCAACAATCCCTGGGATCTCGCGCGAACTCCGGGAGGATCCAGCGGCGGCGAGGCCGCAGCCATTGCCTCCGGCTGCTCGGGCGGAGGAGTGGGCAGCGATGGCGGTGGCTCGATTCGAGTGCCGGCGCACTTCAGCGGAATCTGCGGACTGAAACCCACGCCGGGACGCATTCCGGCAACCGGGCATTTTCCTGAGTCAGTGGGTCCGTTTGCCTTGCTCGGCGTGGTCGGACCGATGGCGCGCACCATAGCCGATCTGAAGGTGCTCTTCGAGGTGATGCAGGGTTGCGATTATGGCGACACTTCGGCAGCGCCGCTTCCCGTTCGCTGGCCGGATGCGGATGAACTCAAGAAGGTTCGCATTGGATATTTCGAGGATGACAGCCGCACTCCGGTGACCGCCGAAACCCGTGCGGCGATTCGAAAGGCTGCGGAATCATTACGGCACGCTGGCTTCACTGTCGAGCCGTTCCGCCCGAAGGGTCTCGAAGCGGCACGGCAGCGATGGTGGCAGTTCTTCGGCATCGCTGGAGGCATGATGCTGGAACTGATGGTCGAGGGCCGGGAAGCCGATCTCAGTCCAATCCTGAAGCAATTCTCAAGCTGGGTCGACGCCGAGCCGAAACATACGGCGGATTCGCTTCTCGATACGTGGATCGCGCGTGACGTATTACGCATGCAGATGTTCGAGCAGATGCGACAGTATCCGGTGCTGCTGTGTCCGGTGGCAGCGGTGCCCGCGTTCCGTCACGGCGAGCGCAGTTGGCAGATCGAGGGCAAGACGGTGCACTACCTCGACGCCTGGAGTTATTGCGAGTGTTTCAATCTGCTGGGCATGCCGGGAGCGGTTGTGCCGGTGGGGCAATCGCCGGAAGGCTTGCCGATTGGCGTCCAGATCGTAGCGCGCCCGTGGCAGGAAGAAATTGCGCTGTCCATGGCTGAAGTTCTTGAAGCAGAAGTCGGACCCTGGCGGCGCCCACCGATTCACTGAGCTTGACCCGCCCGCGCGGTTCTTCGCTGGAATTCCCTTATACTGTGTCGCTAGTCCTGCCAGCGTAGTTGGTCTGCGGGAATTCATCAATGATGACAGCGGTTCAATCGTCAGACCGGTTCATGGGCGGGCGCCGGCTTACTGCGCTGCTGGCGTTTCTGTTTGCGTCTGCTGTGTACCTCTATGCCTTCCCACAAGCGAATGTCTTCTACGCAGGAATTGTTTTGCTGCATGTGGTCGTCGGCGTTCTTGCCAGCGTTGTCTTGCTCTTCTACTTCGTGAAACTCGTGTGGGATGCCAGCATTATCGGTCGCGCCGGATGGATCCTTTTTGCCGCAGGTGCGGTTCTCGGCGTAGTTCTCATCAAAACCGGCACGCTGCGCACGGAATGGAACCTGCTGTATGCGCACATTGTCCTCTGCGTGATTGGCGGAGGAGTAGTGTTCGCCGAGCAGATCGGCGATCGCAGCGGATCGCTGGTTCGCCGCGCGGTTTGCCTGTTGGCACTTGCCGCAATTGCGGGCGATGCGCAGTATGTGCGGAAATCCTGGCAAAACCAAGCACGCATCGAGAATCAGCTCATGCCACCAGCCGAGATGAACGGCGAAGGCGATGGACCGGACGGCCCGTTCTTTCCCAGTTCAGCGCAAGTGTATGGCGGGCAGAAGATTCCCAGCCAGTTCTTCATGGAGTCGGACTCCTGCAAACGCTGTCACCAGGACATCTACAACCAGTGGTTCAGTTCCACCCACCATTTTTCCTCATTCAACAATCAGTGGTATCGCAAAAGCATTGAATACATGCAGGACACGGTTGGTACCCGGCCTTCGAAATGGTGCGGAGGCTGTCACGATCCCGCGGTTCTTTACAGCGGGCTGATGGATACGCCCATCAAGCAGATTGTGCACCGTCCTGAGTCGCAGGCCGGATTGGGTTGCATGATGTGTCATTCGATCGCAAAGGTGAAAAGCACCATGGGGCAGGCGGATTTCTATCTCGAATATCCGCAGCTGCACCAGTTGGCGGCGGCCAGGAATCCGCTGCTGCGCGCGCTACACGATTTCCTGGTCAAGCTCAATCCCGAACCGCATCGGCGCGTGTTTTTGAAACCGTTCATGCGCGATCAGACGCCGGAGTTCTGCGCCAGCTGTCACAAGGTGCATCTGGATGTGCCGGTGAACCATTACCGCTGGATTCGCGGCTTCAACGAGTATGACAACTGGCAAGCCAGCGGAGTGTCGGGGCAGGGAGCCCGGTCGTTCTACTATCCGGAGAAGCCGTCCGGCTGCGCCGATTGCCACATGCCGCTGACTCGCTCAAGCGACCAGGGCAACGTCAACGGCTTTGTGCATTCCCATCGTTTTCCTGCGGCTAACACCGCGCTTCCTACTGCCAACCAGGATGCCAAGCAACTGCAAGTCACCGAGGATTTCCTGAAGAGCGGAAGTTTGAGCGTCGATATTTTTGCGCTTTCGCCGGAATCGGCGCCGCTCGAAGCCGGAGCACCGAGCCAATCGGAGCTTTCGACAACTTTTGCGGTGGGCGAAGAAGCGGAAGCTAAAATCACGTCTGCGCCAATCACCCAGACCCAACCAGTCACCGCGCCTCTGAATCGCGTGCAGCCGAGCCTACGCCGCGGAGATACAGTACGTGTTGAGGTCGTTGTTCGCACCAGGAAGGTTGGACACTTCTTTCCCGGCGGGACCGTCGATGCTTACGATACCTGGCTCGAACTGAAAGCCACCGACGACAAGAACCAGACCATCTTCTGGAGCGGCATGGTCGAGGACAACGGCCGCGGCCCGGTGGAAAAGGGCGCGCACTTCTACCGTTCGCTGCAGGTCGATGCTCACGGCAACCGCATCAACAAACGAAATGCCTGGGCGACGCGCGCCGTGGTTTATGTGCACTTGATTCCAGCCGGCGCAGCCGACACGGTTCATTACCGGATGCTGATTCCAGAAAATGCAGGCGACAAGATCACCCTCCATGCGCGGCTGTGCTATCGCAAGTTTTCATGGTGGAACACGCAATTCTCGTTTGCGGGCGTGCCCGATCCATCGCAGCCGCAGGCCGGCGTCACCCCCGATTTTGATGACCGGAAGTTTACCTTTACCGGCCCGCTGCAGGGTGTGTCCGCAAAGGAAGAAAAGATTCCGGATCTTCCGATCGTCGCCCTGGCCGAAAATGAAATCACGTTGCGCGTGGTTCCGCGCGGTTCACCTGCGGCTGAGCCGCAAGTTGTGCTGCGGCCCGAGGATTGGCAGCGTTGGAACGATTTTGGCATCGGATTACTTCTTCAAGGGGACTTGAATGGCGCGCGCGCCGCCTTTCAAGAGGTCACGGAGATCGATCCGAAGAATCCCGACGGATGGGTGAATATCGGCCGCGCGGCGGTGCAGGAGGGTGACATGGACCGGGCGCGAACCGCGCTGGAGAATGCGCTGGCGCTGAGTCCGGCCCTGGCGTGCGCGCATTACTTCTACGCCCGGGTGTTGCGCAGCGACGGCAAATACGACGAAGCCGCGGATCACCTGCGCAAAGTGCTGGCGCAGTATCCGCGAGATCGAGTCGCGCTGAACGATCTGGGACGCGTGTTCTTCCTGCAGCGAAAATACCGCGACGCGGTGAACGTGCTGGAAGGCGTTCTCGCCATCGACCCCGAAGACCTGCAAGCCCACTACAACCTGATGCTCTGCTACAGCGGCCTGGGCGATGAAAAATCCGCCCACGAACATCAGGTGCGCTACTTGCGCTTCAAGGCGGACGAGTCCGCACAGGCAATCACCGGACCCTATCGCCTCTTGAATCCTGAAGACAACAATGAGCGGCAGTCCGTGCACGAGCATGTGTCGGTGAAGTTGCCGGAAACTCACATGGATCAACGTGCGATGATTCCCCGCACCGTCCATTCCGAACGAAGTTCGGTGCACGCGAAGATCAACGCGAATGGGGGCTCGGAGTGAAACGAAAGTTGATACTGCTGCTGTTCGTGGTCACACCGATTGCGGCTTACGCGCAGCACATTACATTTCGTGACATCACCGCGCAGGCAGGTATTCACTTTGTCCACAACAATGGGGCGTTCGGGAAGAAGTATCTTCCCGAAACCATGGGGCCCGGCTGCGCTTTCATCGACTACGACAATGACGGCTGGCCCGACATTCTTTTAATCAATGGCCAGGACTGGCCGGGTCATGCAAAGCGCGGAGCGACCACGCCCAAGCTTTATCACAACAATCACGATGGCACCTTCACCAACGTCACTCGCAAGGCAGGTCTGGCGGTGTCGATGTTCGGGTTGGGAGTTGCCGTGGGTGACTACGATAACGACGGCTACGATGACATCTTCATCACCACACTCGGACAGAGCCATCTGTTCCATAACAATGGCAATGGCACGTTTACCGATGTCACCCAAGCCGCTGGATTGTGGGGCCCGAACGAATTCTCTACCGGCGCAGCATGGGTGGATTACGACCGTGACGGCAAGCTGGATCTCATCGTCGCCAACTACGTGCAGTGGTCTGAGAAGAGAGACTTGTACTGCACGCTTGATGGCTCGCATAAGTCCTACTGCACGCCGGAATCCTATAAGGGGGCATCGGCGCGGCTGTGGCACAACCTGGGCAATGGCAAGTTCGAAGACGTAACCTGGAAGGCGAAACTCTACGACCCGACTTCCAAAGGGCTGGGAGTCGCGATCCTCGACTACAACGGAGACGGCTGGCCTGACATTTTGCTGGCCAACGATACCCAGCCCAACAAGCTCTATCTCAACCAGCGTGATGGAACGTTTGAAGAAAAGGGCGTGGCGGCCGGGGTCGGCTTCAGTGAAGACGGCGTGGCGCGCGCCGGCATGGGCGTCGACGCGGCAGACTACGACCGCTCTGGGCATCCCAGCATCATCATCACCAACTTTGCCAACCAGATGCTCTCGCTCTACCACAACGAAGGGAACGGTTTATTCGTCGACGAAGCTCCCCAGTCCGAGGTCGGGAGGGCCACGCTGATTACGCTGGGATTTGGCTGCTTCTTCTTTGATTATGACAATGATGGCTGGCCCGACATCCTGGTCGCCGACGGCCATATTGAAGACCAGATTCAGCTCATCCAGAAGCGAGTCAGCTATGCCGAGCCGCCGCATGTATTCCGCAATTTGGGAAATGGAAAATTTCAGGAAGTCACGAGTTCGTTGGGTGAAAGTTTCGCATCCCGAAAAGTAGCGCGGGGCGCGGCCTACGCCGATATTGACAACGATGGATCGCTGGATGTGCTGCTGACCACCAACCGCGGCCCGGCGTATCTCTACCACAGCGAAGGTGGGACGAATCACAGCTTACGTGTCAAACTTGTGGGCGTGAAGTCGAATCGCGATGGGATCGGCGCGGTAGTGCGGGTGACGTTCCGGCAAAGACCAGCAGTGGCAGACGGTGCACAGCGGGTCTAGCTACTTGTCGCAAAGTGAACTCGTGTTGACGTTCGGGCTTGGAACACAGAGCAAAGCCGATTCCGTCGAAGTGCAGTGGCCCAGCGGGCAAGTGGACAAGCTGACCAACGTGGCCGCGGGTCAGAGAGTTACCGTGCAGGAAGGCAAGGGAATCGTGGCCAACGTGACCTACGGCAAACCATGGACCTATCCTGCGCGAAGCAGCAAAGCAAATAGCACAAGGGACTGCCGAGAATCTCTTGGACGAGAAAGCTCTGTGATCCTCTGTGTCCTCTGTGGTTAACTTGTCTTTCTCATGATTCGACAAACCCTAGTCCTCGCTGCTGGCCTGTGCTTGGCCGCGGCCATGGTATTTGCAGGTTCTCCCGCCCGAGCCACGGACAACTCTTCCAAAGCTGCCCGTCTGAATAATCTTGGCGCGGCCTACATGAACCAGCAACTGTTCGAAAAAGCTTTGAAGGCCTTTGAAGAGGCGGCTGCGCTCGATCCCAAGTTGCAGATCGCCAAAGTGAATCAGGGCATTGCGCTGGCAAATATGGCCCGTGTGGATGCGGCGAAATCGCTGCTGAACCAAGCGGTGAAGCAAAATCCCAACGATCCGCATGCCTGGTACAACCTGGGTCTGCTCTACAAGAACACCGGCGACGCCGACGCGGCGATTACGGCTTTTCACCGCGTGCTCGACATCGTTGAAGACGACGCCGACACCTGGTATTTCCTGGGCTCGGTTTACTCCCAGGCCAACCCATAAGCCTCGCCTACGGAGAGCAAGGCAAGTATTCGCTGGCCGAGGAGTCGCCGGAGGCTCCCGAGAAAGTTCCGCCGGAAATTAAGGCGCGATTTGTTGATGCAACGTACGAGTCAGGATTGCGCTTTGGACTCCCGGGAGGATACGAAGGCAACCCAGGCTTGCGCCTAGGCCCCGGGGCGTGCTGGCTGGACTATGACGGCGACGGTCGTATTGACCTGTTTCTCCCGGGCAGAGGTCTGTATCACAATCTTGGCGGCAAGTTTGAAGATGTAACGACAAAGTCCGGTCTTAAGGCTGCTACGTTGGCGACGAGCTGTACGGTCGGAGACTACGACAACGATGGTGCTCCGGATCTCGCGATAAGCGGCTACAACCGGGTACTGCTCTTTCACAATGAGAAGAACGGGACGTTCAAAGATGTGACCGAAGCAGCGATTCCTGAGAGCTCTAAGTCTGTCTGGTTCGATCTCAGCGTTATGTTTGTGGATTACGACCACGATGGAGACCTCGATCTATATGTCACGCGCATTCTCCCTGAGGCCCAACGAGGCGCAGACCGGCCAACCGCGCTCACATATCATGATCGGCACATTCCGAACGTGATGTGGCGGAACAACGGCAACGGAACTTTTGCCGACGTAACCGATTCGATCGGCCTGGCGGGCACGGCTCCTAGCCTCGCCGCCATAGGTACGGATTACAACAATGATCGTGCAGTGGACTTGGTGCTGACGCAGTGGAACGAAGGGCCGGGGATTTATGAAAATCCGCGCGAAGGGAAATTCCTCTCCCGCACTCCATGGTCCGGAACGATATCGGATCTGACCAACGCCGTCGCCGTTCTTGATTTCAACCACGATGGCTGGATGGACCTCGCCTTCACTCACTGGGCGGCGCCGGGAATTTCGCTCTGGCGCAATAACCACGGCAAGACCTTCGAACCAGTTCCGCTTCCGCCGACCAACTGGGTCCGCGCGTGGGGCGTTGCTGCCATCGACTACGACAACGACGGCTGGGTCGACCTCGTCGCCGTCGGCGAGACGAAAGAAGGCAAGGGCGAGGTCCGCTTGTTCCGTAACCTTGGTCCGGATGGATTCAAAGACGTAACAACCGACGTCGGTTTCGACAAGATTGTGCTGAAAGATCCGCGAGCCATCATCACCGGCGACTTCGACAACGACGGCGCAACCGATCTGCTGATCACGCAGAATCGCGGCCCGGCCGTGCTCTTGCGCAACGAAGGCGGTAATCAGAATCACTGGCTTCGCCTCAATCTGAAAGGTCTCGCCGACAACAAAAGTGCTATCGGAACAAAAGTCGAAGTGTTTGCCGGAGGCAATCGGCAGAAGTTCGAGATCGCCGGTTCCTCGGGCTATTTGGGACAGAACTCGCCATACCTCACGGTTGGTCTGGGCGCGGAGAAGCAAGCCGATATTGTCCGCATGACCTGGCCGACCGGAGTTCTTCAGGATGAAACCGAAGTTCCCGGCGACCGCGAACAGAAATATCTGGAGATCGATCGCCGAGGCAGTTCCTGTCCGACGCTTTTTGTGTGGGATGGCAAGCACTATGCCCTCGTCGCCGACATGATTGGCGCCGGCGTGGTCGGCCACTGGGTTGGGCGCGGCCAGCGCAACGTCCCGAGGCCGACGGAGTACATCAAACTAGATCGCAATTCGGTGCGCGAGAAAGACGGAAAGCTGAGCTTCCGCTTCATGGAGCCCCTGGAAGAGTCCGTCTATCTGGATCAGGTGCAGCTATTGGCGGTCGATCATCCCAATAAACTCGAGGTTTATCCCAATGAGTATTTCGCCAGCAATCCGCCGTATCCGCCATTCAAAGTTGTGTTCGCTCGCGACGCGCGGCCGCCCGCGGCGGCGCGGGATGAGCATGGACACGATGTTTTGCCCGATCTCATCGCCCATCGCTTCTTCGGCGATTTCGAAGTGCTTCCGTTCGCCGGCTTTACCAAGCCGCACACTTTAGAACTTGATCTCGGCAAAAAGTACGCCGGCGGCCCACTTTGGTTGCTGATGCACGGCGAAGTCGAGTACTTCAGCGCTACCAGCATGTACGCCGCGGGCCAGGCAGGGCTGCAGCCGGTTGCGCCGTATCTCGAAGCGCTCGATGGGGAAGGGAAGTGGAAGCGCGTCATCGACGACATGGGATTCCCTGCGGGTGGCGCGCGCACCATTACGGCCGATCTGAGCGGGAAATTGCCGCAAGGCGCACAGCGCATTCGCATCTCGACCAACCTGCAGATCTATTGGGACAGCGTTTTGATTGATCGCACCACCCAGGATCAACCAGCGCAGGTCATCGAAGTTCCGCTCACCAGCGCAGATCTGCGCTTCCACGGATTCCCTCTAAAGATCGAAGATCAGCCTCCCGGGAATGTGAAGTATATCTACGAGAAGGCCAGCCCGACCGGCCCTTACACGCGCCCCGCCGGCAGTTACACCCGGTATGGTGACGTGCTGCCGCTGCTAACCGCATTTGATGACAAGCTGGCAGTGTTCGGATCAGGGGACGAAGTTGCGCTCGAGTTCGATCCGGCCAAGCTTCCGCACCTTTCTCCAGGCTGGACCCGCGACTATTTCTTCGCCGTCCACGGCTACGAGAAGGACATGGATTTCTATGCGTACGATGGCAATCATGTCGATCCGCTGCCCTTCCGCGACATGGGTTCGTACCCGTATCCGGGGAAATCGTTTCCGACAGACGACGATCATCTGAAGTATCTGTTGGAGTACAACACGCGCTACATGTCAGGAAACAACGCGCGGGGATACGGGTTCAATTACGCCTCGGCGAAATAGGCTATAAAATCGTTGTAACATTGACATTTCCGGCTTCCCCATAATCCAATACGCCGAGATGGAAAACACACCCTCTGCTCCTGTGCGCCTCCGCCGCACGCTTACCCTCTGGGATCTCATTCTTTACGGCGTGATCGTGATTCAACCGGTCGCCCCCATGTCTGTCTTTGGTGTGCTCAGCGACCGCGGGCGTGGCCACGTCGTCACCACAATTCTGGTCGCTATGGTGGCCATGCTGTTCACCGCGATCAGCTACGGTCGCATGGCGCGCGCCTATCCCAGCGCGGGGTCGGCATTTACCTATGTGGGGCAGGAGATCAATCCCGCGCTCGGCTACGTCACCGGATGGAGCATGGTGATGGACTACATGCTGAACCCTATGATCTGCATCATCTGGTGCAGCCAGCAGGCGCATGTGTTTGCCCCGGGGATTTCGTACTGGGGCTGGGCAATCTTTTTCTTCGCAGTGTTTACCTGGCTGAACATTCAGGGCGTGAAAACTTCCGCCCGGGTGAACACCGCGCTAGCCGCTGGCATGGGCGTGGTCATCACCATCTTCTTCGTCACTGCGGCGCGATACATCTTCGGGCATCCGCATGACGGGGCTGGCTTCTTCACGCGTCCCTTCTACGACCCGCAACTCTGGGAAACCCGCGCAGTACTGGGCGGAACATCGATCGCCGTGCTGACTTACATTGGATTTGACGGAATCTCCACGCTGTCCGAGGAAGCCGAGAACCCCCGCCGCAATATCTTGCTGGCCACGGTACTCACTTGCCTGATGATCGGCATTCTGTCGGCGTTCGAGGTGTATGCGGCGCAGTTGGTGTGGCCGGCTTCCCAACCCTTCCCCGATGTCGATACCGCCTTTACCTTTGTGGCGCGGCGAGCGTGGGCTCCGATGTTCGCAATCCTGGGATTCACTCTGCTGGTGGCGAACTTCGGCTCCGGGATGGGAGCACAACTCGGTGCGGCGCGCTTGCTGTACGGCATGGGGCGCAGCAATGCACTGCCGCAGTCATTCTTCGGCGCGGTCGATCCCAAGCGGCATGTGCCGCGCAACAACGTGATCTTCGTCGGCTTGATTGCCCTGGCCGGGGCGTTCGTCATCAGCTACGGCTTGGGTGCGGAGATGCTGAACTTCGGGGCGCTTATCGCTTTTATGGGCGTGAATCTGGCCGCATTCATGCGCTACTTCGTGCGTGCGCAAGAAAAGAAAATTACGAACTTCTTTCCGCCGCTTGCCGGAGTCTTCATCTGCCTGCTTTTATGGCTCAACCTGAGCCGTCCGGCGAAAATTGTCGGCGCCATCTGGATGGGCGTGGGCATTGCTTTCGGTGCGATCAAGACGCGCGGATTCCGCGGCAATCTGATCGACTTCGACCTGCCGCCGGAGGAGGAATGAACATGCCCGCGATCACTTCACGTTCCAGCCGCTAACTTCTACAACCGGCTTCGCGCCACCCAACTGGGATGCGCGATACGTCGCGCTGATTTCACGCTTCTCGCCGGGAAGCAGTGAGATGTAATTGTCTTCCCAGATCACCGGCAAAACCTCTTCGCCGCCTGCGCCTTTGTCGACTTTCAAACGGACGAAGAACGCCAGGTCCTTGCCAGGATTCTCGACGGTCACATGGGTGATTGCATCTGTGCCTTTGCGCTCGGTGCGGCTGGTTACGTTCAGTTCGACCTTGGGAAGTTGTGAAAGCGCAGTGAAATCCGCATAGCTAAGTGTCGGCGTCACGAACTCGGTAGACTTCTCCCAGTCTAATGTTTCTGGTTTGGTCGAAAGCCAGTAGAAATTCGATCCCACCAGTTTGCCGCTGGCATCTTCCAGCCGCAGAACCACGAAATAGGTGGAGCTTAACCCGTCGATCTGCGGCAGGCTGAGGATCTTAGCCGTGCTGTCCGCAGCGCAGTCGAGGGTTGTCTGCTGAGAGAATTTCTCGGTCATGTCGAGATTCAGGACTTTCGTCGTGAGCTTCAGGCCCTTCGCGTCCTGATATTGACTGCTGACGACCCAAACCGAGTGATCGTCGTATCCATAAAGCGGATGCAGGGCCTCCAGCGCTTTCTTGGCGCCGAAGTATCCGCCTCCCGGGCGCAGGTAGTAGTCGTACAAATGCCAGATCATGGAAGGCCAGGCGTTGTTCAGCATCCACTGAATCACGCCGGTCGAGACATATTTATTGCGGCTATACGCCTCGTACATCGCCCGGACACCTTCATAGGCCATCGCCTGAGACTTCTCGGCGAAGTCTTCAACTCCCGACGGAGTGCCATAGCGGTCGCCAAGGGCGTCTTCAAAAACATGCATGTTTTGAAAGTTTTCCCCTCCCGCATGGAAGTTCCACCAGTCATCAATCGGCCAGAGATGTTCCTCGGGCAGCATCCTGCGGAGACTCTCGATCGGAGGTGGCGCCGGCCCCATGCTGGTTTCGGTGTTGAATCCGTAAGCCCCACCGCAACCGCCGGGATTGCACTCATGTTTCGCGAGGACAGGCGTGTCTTCAAGCCAGTATTTCGGGGCGACGTAATTATACGGGCCGGTCATCTTCATGCCGCTCTCACCAGAGATCGAACTTTTGTCCGCCGTGGCGGAAGATACAATCGGATTCGGCCAAAGCAATTCCTTTTCGATATTCAGGTATGTATCTTCGACGTTCTGGCGGCGGAGGGTTGTCGCTCCCATTGAGCCACGCCAGCAAGCTCGGATGAGAGCGCAGACGGTAGATCTGGCTTCGCAGGGATTGCCCGGCAATTGTGAAGTCCTCCGGCTTCCAGGTCGGCCAATGCTCCCAGGGCGAACAGCAGATCCAGCCCGCCATGATCAGCACGCCTTGGTGATCGGCAAGATTGAAGAAGTCCTCGCTTTCCAGATGATCTTCCAGGCGAATGGTGTTCAACCCCATGTCCTGCACGTAGCGGAACTCGTCTTCGAGCCGCTGATGATCCTGGCGCATCATCATGTCGGAAGTCCAGCCGGCGCCGCGAATCAGGATTCTCTTGCCATTGATCGAAAACAGGCGGCCGTCGGCGGCGTTGATCTCCGAGGTGATTTCGCGGATGCCGAACTCGGTGGTTGCCCGGTCCGAGATCTTGCCATCGACGTTGAACTCAAGCTCAAGCCGGTACAGGTCCGGCGTACCCATTTGCGCAGGCCACCACAGGCGCGGATGGTCCAGGTTGAGTTGAGGAAACTGCTCCGGCGTAAAGCTGACGTTCCTGGCCTCGGCGGGTGCAAGTTGCAACTCTTGCGAAAACTCGATGTTCTCGATCCGTCCTCTCAACGTGCCTTGGACTGGCCGGTTCGAGGCATTCCTTAGCAGTGCGCTAACGGTCAGATGAGCTTTGCCGTTGGCCTGAGAATCAACCTTGGACGCCACCGCGGGATAGCGCAGCGCCACCGGGCCGCTCGTTCTAATCTCAACGTCACGGAAAAGGCCCATGTCCTTGTCCGTCGGCAGCGGGTTCCAGTCCACGAAGCTGATGGCCAGATCGTTTTCCAGTGGCGAGAAGACCTCGACTGCCAGCACGTTCACCCGTCCCGGCAAAGCGGCGTCGGTCACGTTGAAATCCCAGCTGCGCCAGGTGCCAGCCGTGTTGGCGTAGTTCGCGACTGGCTTTCCATTTAGCCAGATGTTAGCGCGGTAATTGATTCCCGCGAAGTCGAGCCAAATGGTTTTGCCTATGGCACTGGCGGGAAGAACAAATTCCTTTCGGTACCACCAGGGCACCATGAATGGACTGGCCTGCCGCATGGGAAAATTCGAGAAGTTCACGCCGATCGGATAAGTCGTCCCCGGAATCGTCCGCAGATTCATGCCGTAGCCGGGGTCCGGGTACACCTTGCGCTTGACCAGCGCGGCCAGCACGGTGGTGGGGACAGTCACGTCATACCAGCCCACGGGCCGGAATTTCGTGGTGGAGATGATTTCGACGGGCGCGTCCACTTTTCGGGAAGATTGCAGCGCCCATCCCTCTCGCAGAGGGAGGGCTGCCCCTGACTGGCCGGCGTGATGCCGGGGCGGTCCCTGTGCGAATGAAAGACAAGACAGCAGTACAAGCGACAGACACAGTGGACCGCGCTTCCTCATGAAGACTTCCTTAGTCCGGAGCAGAATTTGATGGCCTGAGCGGTGTTGCGCTCGCGGCACCGCACAGTGAGTGATACCACGAGCTATTAACACGTTTCAATGGCTGAGTTTCTTGAACCTGTGTTGACACGGTAACCGCGGTGCTCGTTCCCGCCTGTGTAAAAGCCCCGGTAGTTTATAATCGTACCTTCCGCGTTTCCCGGAGTGACAAGAAAATATGATCCGATTTTTGCAAACCCCTGGGCCGATCAAGAAGGTGTTGCTGGGCGGCCTGTTAACCATTGTGTGCGTGTTCATGGTGATCACGCTCGTGCCCGGTTTTGGCAGCTCCAACTATTTCGGCACCGCAACTCCCACCCGCGGCGTAATCGCCACGATAGATGGCAGCGAGGTTACCACGCTGGAAGTCCAAAAGACCGCCAGGAGGATGATCGAGCGTCAATTCCAGCGGAATAGCGGGCAGGCTTCCATGCTGCTGCCATTTTTTGCCTCGCAGGCAGCGGAACAGCTGATCAATGAGAAGGTCATAGCCGCGGAAGCACACCACCTGGGACTGCGTGCCACGGACGACGACGTACGCGACGAGATCCAACATGGACCGCAGTACGCTCCCGTGTTCTTTCCCAACGGCAAGTTCGTCGGAGAGGACGTCTATGAAGAAAGGTTGCAGCAAGCCAATGTGACCGTGGATGAGTTTGAAAATAGCGTGAAAGAAGGGATTCTTTTCGACAAAGTCCGCAGTCTGGTGGCGGCCAGCGCAATGGTTACCGAGGCGGAAATACGCGACAAGTTCAAGAAAGACAACACCAAGGTCAAGTTTGATTACGCAGTCCTGAAGAAAGAAGACATTCTCAAGGGACTGCATCCCGCAGACGCCGAGTTGAAAGCTTACTACGACCAGAACAAAGCGAAATACAACAACTCGATTCCGGAGAAGCGGAAAATCAGTTACGTGCTGGTGGATAAGACCAAGGTCCAGGCGCAGGTGCAGGTCAGCCAGCAAGATCTGCGGGCCTACTACGGCGAGCATCAGGACGAGTACCGCGTGCCCGATCAAGTAAATGTCCGCCACATTTTGATTAAGACTCCGCTGCCTGGGCCGGATGGCAAAATCGACCAGAAGGGTGTGGACGCAGCCCGCCAGAAGGCGGAGGACGTCTTGAAGCAAGTGAAGGCGGGCGGAGATTTTGCTGATCTCGCCAAGAAGGATTCTCAAGATACCGCCAGCGCCAAGGACGGCGGCTTCCTGGGATGGATTCAGCACGGACGATTTGGTTCTCCCGACGAAGACAATCTTGTGTTTGCTCTTCCTAAGGGTGGAACCAGCGACGTGATCGCGACCGGCTCCGGCTTCGACATCGTGCGCGTGGATGACAAGCAGAGTGCCCATCTCAAGTCACTGGACGATGTCAAAGCCGAGATCGAACCCATCCTCAAGCAACAGAAAGCTGCCCAGGCTACCGAAGGCCAGGCGAACGCTCTGGTGTCGCAGGCCCGTGCTGGTGGTCTTGACAAGGCGGCTGCGGCGAAGGGACTGCCGGTAGTCACCACGGACTTCGTCAGCCGTACGGACACTCTGCCCGGTGTCGGCCCGGCTCCGCAGTTGCTGGAGGCTGTGTTCAGCGCAGCTGAGAAATCTCCGCCCGATGAGGCTGAGACGCCGCAAGGTTTCGTGATCTACCAACTACTGGCCATCAAGCCTCCGGCCACGCCCACTTTCGACGAAATCCGCTCCCGGGCTGAAACCGAGTTCAAGAACGATCGGGCCACAAACCTGCTGGCCCAGAAAACCCAGGAACTCTCCGACCGTGCCAAGGCAGATCATGATCTGAAAAAAGCTGCGAAGGAACTGGGAGCTGCCATGAAGACCAGTGATTTCGTGCTTCCGGACGGCCAGGTGCCCGACATCGGCTCCATGACCGGGCCGGCATCGGCCGCTTTCAGCATGAAGCCGGGCGAGATCAGCGGTCCGATTGAAAGTGCAAACTCCGGCGTGGTGCTCTCTTTACTCGAGAGGCAGGATCCCACCGAGCAGGACTTCGCCGCCAAGCGCGACGGGATTCTTAACACCCTGCTGCAGGAGCGCCAAAACCAGTTATTCGGACTGTTCGTGGAAAACGTGCGGCAGCAGATGGAAAAGTCCGGCAAGATCAAAATCAACCAGCAAGAGCTGAAGGCCATTACCAAAAGGCCAAGCGAAGAGGATGAGGGCGAGTAGCTGAGGTAGCCACTCTCGACTTAAGCCTGCGGACCGTTGCCTTGCAGGCATTTTCATTTATTCCAGGCGTTCAAGATCGCACGATTCACCGTTCAGCAAAATGGAACCGTAGCCACTGTCTATGCTTCTCCCGCGCCTTACCGGCATCCTTCTCCATCCCACTTCGCTGCCATCGCAGGGCGGGATCGGAGACTTCGGTCCGGCCGCCTACGAATTTGTCGATTTCTTGGCTTCCGCCCGGCAGGGTCTGTGGCAGGTGTTGCCGCTGGGGCCTCCAGCCCACGGCAATTCGCCTTACTCTTCCACTTCCGCTTTTGCCGGCAATCCGCTGTTGATTAGCCTGGAACGGCTGGCAGACCGCGGCTGGATCAACCGTGCGAGCCTCGACCGGCTTCCCACCGCCGTCGGCCCCGTCAACTACGAGGAGGTTAGCCGGCTCAAGTTGCCCCTGCTGGTGGACGCCGCGAACAGATTTCTGGCTTCTGCCCAGGCCGGCGCGAAGGCGCGATTGGACAGCTTTGTCTTGGGAAACGGCTGGTGGCTGGAAGATTTTGTGCTCTATGACGCATTGCAGGAACGCTACCAAGAAGGTTGCTGGAAGAAGTGGCCGCAAGAACTCGCGCGCCGCGAACCGCCGGCACTGGAATCCGCCCGCACCGAGTTGTCATCTGGCATGGCTGTCCGCCGCGTCATCCAGTTCTTCTTTTATGAGCAGTGGCGTGCACTGCGGCGCCATTGCGCGCAAAAATCCGTTCGCGTGGTGGGGGACATCGCCATTTTTGTGGACTACGACAGCGCCGACGTTTGGGCGCACCGTGAACTCTGGCGATTGAAAGACGATCTTGAGCCGGAAGCCGTTTCTGGCGTTCCCCCGGATGCGTTCAGCGAGACCGGGCAACGCTGGGGCAATCCCTTGTATGACTGGGATGCCATGCGGGCCAGCGGCTACGAATGGTGGATCCAGCGGCTGCGCTGGGCTACTGCGACCTGTGACTTCATCCGCCTCGATCATTTTCGCGGCTTCGCGCAGTTTTGGGAAATTCCGGCGCAGGAGGAAACTGCCGTCAACGGCCGCTGGGTTGACGGTCCTCGCGATGAGTTTTTCGACAAGCTCAAGAAAGAACTCGGGGGTCTACCGTTTTTCGCCGAAGATCTCGGCTACATCACGCCAGACGTCCACCAGTTGCGCGAAACCCACCAAATTCCCGGTATGGCGGTGCTGCAGTTCGGCTTCGGCGACCGCGGCGCACACATTTATCTGCCGCATCGCCTCACAGCGGATCGCGTGATCTATACCGGTACGCACGACAACGACACGACTCTGGGCTGGTGGAACTCGACTGCGACGGAATACGAAAAGCGCTCGGCACTGGCCTATGTGGGCGCAGCCGAGGATGGCATCAATTGGGCGCTGATCCGCGCCGCTCAAGCTTCGGTGGCCGGTTTCTCCGTGGTTCCTTTACAGGACGTGCTGGGGCTGGGAAGCGAGGCGCGCATGAACACGCCCAGCGTACAGGTTGGTAATTTTCACTGGCGAATGCAGCCGGGCTCGCTCACGCCAGCTCTGGCGGCGAAACTGGCGGATCTCGCTGAAGTTACTGACCGCCTGCCGCAGCCGCTGTCCGTGCCGTCCGGCGAGGAGTTTGCGGCGTAAGGCCGCGCGTCCTTTCTACCAGATCTGCACCCGTTCCGCCGGGGCGAGGTAGAGTTTCTCCCCGGGTTTGACGTTGAACGTCGCATACCAGGCGTCAATATTGCGCACCGTATCTGCTCGATACTCAGCAGGGGAGTGCCCGTCAGTCATGATCCGCTGGCGAAGCAAAGCTTCCCGCATCTTCGATCCCCAGTTCTGGCCAAAGGCGATGAAAAACTGCTGGTCGCCCGAAAAACCATCCTGAGAAGGAGTTGGTCCGCCTTTGAGGGAAGCTCGGTAGCCATCATAGGCAGCAGCGATGCCAGCGACGTTGGCAATGTTTTCCCCAAGCGTCTGTTTGCCGTTCACGGAAAGATCGGGGAACGGTTTATAGGTGTCATACTGGGAGGCGAGTCTGGCGGTTGCAGCCTCAAAGTGCGCCAGATCGGAGGCGGTCCACCAGTTGCGCACGCGGCCTTTGGAATCAAAGACGCTGCCTTCGGTGTCAAAGGTGTGGCTGATTTCGTGGCCTATCACCGAGCCAATGGCGCCATAGTTGAACGCAGCCGGAGCCTGCGCGTCAAAGAAAGGCGGCTGGAGGATGGCCGCCGGAAAGTTCAGCGCATTTTGCAGGGGAAGATTCACGGCATTTACGGTCTGTGGCTCCATGCACCATTCGCGGCGGTCGACCGGCGCTCCCAGACGGGCAACGTTGTGGTGGTATTCGAAAAGAAGGCCGCGCCAGACGTTGCCAAAGATGTCGTCTGCCTTGACTTCATAGGCTGAATAGTCGCGCCAGGTTTCCGGATAGCCGATGCCCACATAAAGCGTGGTGAGCTTGGCCTGGGCCTCGGCCTTGGTTTCAGGAGCCATCCAGGGGAGTGCCTCGATTCGTTTCCGGAAGGCGGCGATAATGTTCGCCACCATCTCTTGCGCTGCGGCCTTGGCTTGGGGCGGGAAATAGCGCCGGGCGTAGATTTGGCCAACATCGTCGCCGAGCAGGATGTTGACCACCTGCACACCGAGCCACCAGCGGGGACGCTGCTGAGTTGTGCCGGAGAGCGCGGTGCCGACGAAGGCGAACTGTTCATCAACAAACGATTTCGGCAGCACAGCGGCATAGTCATGAATCAGGTGGAAAGCGAGCCAGTCCTTCCACGTGTTCAGCGAGGTGGATGCGACCAGCGCGGACTCGCCGGTGAATGCCGTCGGCTGCCACACGATGAAGCTTTTCTGATGGCTGAGGCCGGCGCCGCGAAAATACTCCGCCCAGTCCAGCCCGGGTGCTTTGGCAGCAAAGTCAGCCTGTCCCCAGGTGTTGTTGGCCTTGTGGATGTCATCGTTGTCCGCTAGGCTGAGATGCACTTTGGCGATGGCATGTTCCAACTCAAGAATCGCCGCCGCCCGAGTGTCGGTGTTCGTGAATCCAGCGAGCTTGAGCAGGTTCGAGATGTATGCCTGATATTTCGTTCGAAGACCGCGCGTGGTCTCATCTTCCGCCAGGTAATACTCCCGGTCAGGCATCCCCAGGCCGCCCTGTAGCAAGTAAGCTGCGTAGTGATCAGAATCATTGAAGCCGGGAGCCACCCAAAGACCAAAAAGGTTGGAGGTGTGATAGTTGGTAGCGTTCAGTGCGTCAACGTCCGCGCGCAGGGTTTCGCCCAGTGCATATGCCAGTTCGCGCTTGTCTTGTACGGCAGCAATGGCGTCCAGATGCGGGCGGAGGGGTGCGACGCCTTTGCGTTCGATCGTCGCGTCGTCCATATAGGAGTTGTAGAGATCGGCGATTCTCCGCGTGGCAGAGCCGGCAGGCGCGGTGGTTTTGGCAGCCTCCTCAATTAGCGATGAGGTCCGCTTGTCGGTCAGATCGGCGAGAATCGTAAAGACATTGATCCCGGCGCGATCCGGCGGAAGTTCCGTCCGCTTGATCCATGCGCCGTTGGCATAACGGTAGAAGTCGTCCCCCGGAACCACACTGCGGTCCATGTTGGCCACCACAATGCCGTGATCCTCTTGCTTCGGCAGGTCATACGCCTGCACGGACAGCAAAGGGAGAGCGAGAAAAGCGGAAATGACGGCGTGCGCGAAGAACTTCTGGGACTTGGGGATCATGTGTAGCTCCGAAGGCGGGTTCCGGGTCGGGAGTGGAACCAAATATGTGAGACGGTCGATGAAATTAAAGGATAGCAGAAATGCGCACCGTGAGGCGTCGGATTGCTCCCGCCCCCTTTGAGCGCCGCCGCGGAATCGTGTATAGATGGATGTGAGGTTCGGAGTGAATCCCAGTGCAGAATGCGATCATCCAGGCGCGCGCGGTCGAGAAGTTCTACGTCCAGCCGGACGGCAATCGCATTGAGGTTATTGCTCCCTCCGATTTCGAAGTCACTGCGGGTAAGATCATAACTCTGCTCGGCCCCTCCGGTTCGGGCAAGTCCACGTTGCTGCGCATGTTGACCGGCCTTTCGACCCCATCCTCGGGAGAAGTTTTATGGCACGGCAAGCCAGTAAGCAGCCAGCCTCCAAACGTCGCCATTGTCTTCCAAAGCTTCGCACTTTTCCCCTGGCTGAACGTGCTCGAGAACGTCGAGGCTCCGCTGGAAGCTCGCGGTGTGGGAGCGATCGAACGCCGGAAGCGCGCGCTGAAAATGGTCGACACGGTTGGCCTCGACGGCTTCGAAACCGCCTATCCCAAGGAACTCTCGGGTGGCATGAAACAGCGCGTCGGATTCGCCCGCGCGTTGGTCGTAGAGCCCGAAGTCCTCTTCATGGACGAACCTTTTTCCGCGCTCGACGTGTTAACCGCGGAAAACCTGCGCGGTGAATTGCTGGAGCTGTGGCTCAGCAAGAAGATGCCTACCACCGCAATCTTCGTGGTCACGCACAATATTGAAGAAGCCGTGCTGCTGGCCGACCGTGTGATTGTGCTGGGGAAAAATCCGGGACGGATTCGCTCGGATTTCGAAATCGCTATCCCGCATCCTCGCGATCGCAAGGCTCCCCGCTTTGTTGAATACGTGGATTTCATCTACAAGATCATGACCCAGCCGGATCAAGAGCACGCTTTGCCTACGCCTGCGGGCGCCGCGAAGCCGGCTCGCGGGCCCAAAGAAAAGTATCAGATGCTGCCCCACGCGCGTCCCGGCGGCATCGCCGGATTGCTCGAACTGCTCCACGATCATGGCGGACGCGATGATCTTTATCGGCTGGCCGATGAGCTATCGATGGACGTCGATGATCTTCTGCCCATCGTGGAAGCCTGCGCCATGCTGGGCTTCGCTACGTTGAAGGAAGGCGACGTTGAAATCACCTCCGAGGGAACGGCCTTCGCTGCCGCCGAGATCCTGGAACGCAAAACCCTGTTCCGTGACGCCGCCCTGAAGCACATTGCCATTCTTCAGTGCATCGACAGCGTTCTGAAAGCGAAGTCGGATCACTCCATCCCGGAGGAATTCTTCCACGACATTCTCGACGAGCATTTCAGTCAGGATGAGGTCGAGCGCCAGTTTGACACCGCCATGAACTGGGGACGATACGCGGAAATCTTCGACCACGACCCTGAAAGAGGCCGCTTGGTGCTTGCCGATCGCGGCTCCGAGCCCACTCCCTCGCTCGTGGGGGGCAAGCCATGAGAAAGCCGGTAAGCCTCGCCAGCTTCTCTCCGTATCGCTTGTGGTCGGTGCTGCCACGCGTAGAAACTTCCTACCTGCCGGATCTGCTGATGTTCGCGGCGGGGCTGTCGCTCTTCTACGGCACTTTGATGGTGGGGCGAACCTGGCTCGGACCGTTTACGCCCTCGGTGGAAATCTCGCGCAGCCCGCTGGCGCTTCCGGGCTACGCGGCATTATCGCTGTTGCGCATCACGATTGCTTACGTACTCAGCCTGCTATTCACCTTCGTCTATGGCTACATTGCAGCCTATAACGCGAAAGCCGAGCGCTTCATGGTGCCGCTGCTCGACTGTCCTGCAATCGATTCCTGTGCTGAGTTTCCTGCCCGGCGTGATGCTGGCCATGGTCGCGCTTTTTCCCAGCCGGCAGCTCGGAGTGGAACTCGGCGCCATCCTGCTGATTTTCACCGGCCAGGTCTGGAACATGGCCTTCAGCTTCTATGCCTCGCTGAAAAACATCCCGCGCGAAATGCGGGAGGCTGCCAAGATCTACCGCTTCAGCTGGTGGCAACGGTTTACCGAGGTGGAGCTGCCCTTCGCCGTGATCGGGCTGGTGTGGAATTCCATGATGTCGGTGGCCGGCGGCTGGTTTTTCCTGATGGCTTGCGAGATGTTCGTGCTCGGTTCACGCGACTTCCGGCTGCCGGGCCTGGGTTCCTATCTGCAGACTGCGGCCAGCGCCGGAGACACTGCCTCCATCCTGTGGGGGGTTGGTACCATGATTGCCGTGATCGTCCTGCTCGATCAGTTGGTGTGGCGGCCGGTGATTGCCTGGGCGGAGAAATTCAAAGTCGAGCAGGTGGAAAGCACCAACATTCCACGCTCATGGGCACTCAACTTTATCCAGCATTCCCGCAGCCTGGCGCAGCTTCGTAAACGGGCATTGTTTCCGTTACGCGAAAAGTTGATGCGTTATTTTTCTCAGCGGGAAGCAGCCCAGCCGGAGAACGAACCCCTCGCCGCATGGAAGCTGTGGACGGCCCGAGTGATCGGCGTTGCGGCTCTGGGCGCGGTGGGATACGCACTGGTGCGAGTGGCCATACTGCTATCCGGACTCACCAGTCCAGAGGTCAAAGAGCTTGGGCTCGGCTTGGGTGCAACCTTCCTGCGAGTGAATGTGACGCTGCTGATCGGGGCTCTTTGGACGATTCCGGTCGGCGTCAAGATCGGCTTCAATCCCCGCCTGGCGCGTGTGGCGCAACCCCTGGCCCAAATCGCAGCTTCGGTTCCGGCAACAGCGCTGTTTCCCGTGGTTCTGCTGATCCTGATTCGTCTCGGTGGAGGGCTGGGCGTTGGCTCGATCGTGCTGCTCCTGCTGGGTACCCAGTGGTACATCCTGTTCAACGTCATCGCTGGCGCTATTGCGATTCCCACCGACTTGAAGGAAGTCTGCACGGTTTGTCGCATTCGTGGATGGGAGCGCTGGCGCAAACTGATTCTGCCGGGAATTTTTCCGTACCTGGTCACGGGTCTGGTAACGGCATCCGGCGGCGCGTGGAACGCGAGCATTGTGGCCGAGTACTTCCACTTCAAAGGCGAGACCTTTTCCACCATCGGACTGGGCGCCACCATCAGCCAGGCTAGTGACAGCGGCAATTACGATCTGCTGATCGCTTCCACCATCGTGATGGCGGCTGTGGTGGTGACGGTAAATCGCCTGGTCTGGCGGCGACTGTATGGCCTCGCGGAAACCCGCTTCAAGTTGGAGACGTAAAAAACCGGGATCTTTCGATCCCGGCTGCAGTTGGCTAGGTTTGCCCGGATAAAGTTGAGGCGTTTGCGCGGCGTGAGCGAAGCGGGAGTCGCGCGCCGAAATCCCGAGCGCAGCGAGGGATGTCCCTCTGTCTGCCCCTACGCGCTTCTTCTCGGCCGCACCGTCAGATCTCGCACTTGCGTCAGGATGCTCGACATCTGCATGCCGTTCAGTTGATTCACGAACGGCAGCATCTCCGAGACAAACTGGTCCTGCATCAGTTCGCGGATTTCCTCTTCGCGGTTGCGTTCACCGCCGCTGAGCAGGTCCGGTACCGTGGCGTCGAGCGCTTTCGCCAGCCGCTCCAGCGAGGAAAGAGTCGGAGTCGCTTTTTCGTTTTCGATCTTGGACACGTAGGTTCGTGGCACCGACATGCGCGCCGCCAGTTGACGTTGGCTAAGGCCATTGCGCAGCCGCATTGAGCGGATCGACGCCGCCAGGTTCAAATGTCCCGGGCGCCCGTTCATGGGGATCACTGCGGGTGGCGGCGCTTGGACGACGATTTCCGGTTCGTCTTCGTCTAATGATCCGTGGCAACGGCGGCAGAGATTGTTGGTGGTTCGGAATTGAACCAGAAGACAGCGATCACAGCGAACTACTTCCCGTGAATCTACTGGGGCAAGAGTCGTAGCAGCCATTTAGGCGTTGGGAGTGCCAGAGCAAGGCTTCCCTGGAACCAAACTAGGTACTTGGTTCCAAACCTGCTGCGTACTTTGCGCGCGAGAGCCTGTGGAAGTCAAGTAGAATCTGTGGTTCAAGCATATAAACTTGACCCAGAACGGGAATAAACCGGCTAAAACCAGCGAAAACAGGGGAGAAATGATGATCGATCGCGAATCGGCGTGGTGTTTACTAACTGAGTTCACCCAGTCAGAAAGTTTGCGCAAACATGCCTTGGCGGTGGAAGCGTGTATGCGCGCATACGCGCGAAAATCGGCGCCCGGTTCCACCGACCAGGAAGAGCTTTGGGGATTGGTCGGGTTGATCCACGACTTCGATTACGAGAAATATCCCAGCGCCGAAGATCATCCCTATCGTGGCAACGAGATTCTGAAAGAGCGCGGCTACTCCGAAGAGATTCGCCGCGCCATTATGTCCCACGCCGACTACACCGGCGTGAAGCCCGAAAGCCCTATGGAAAAGACTTTGTTCGCCTGCGACGAGTTGGCCGGATTCATCACCGCCGTCGCGCTCGTGAAGCCGGGGAAATCCCTGGCCGAAGTCGATGCCAGGTCGGTCCGAAAGAAATTGAAAGATAAAGCCTTCGCCCGCAGCGTAAACCGTAACGACATCATCAACGGCGCCGCCGATCTAGGCGTGGACCTCGAAGCCCACATCGCCTTCTGCATCGAAGCCATGAAAGGAATCGCAGAAGCACTGGGACTGGACGGCAGCGCAGCCAAGACGGCATAGGAAGACCCTAACTAAAGTCGACGATGTAGGCGCGGGCGTCCCCGCCCGTGCGGGGTTAAGGTCCCGTTCTTGGGTGGCGCAGCGCTTCCAGCGCTGCGATAACTGTTCTCTTATCATCACGCGCTTTAGCGCCCGAGGTCACGCAGCCTGCGGCGGCATGGCTACGCCACCCGCACGCCCTCCCTGGCCAGTTGCAGCGGCAAAACGTGTCCGCCATTTTGGCCAAGCGCGGTCGCTACCCGGCTCGCCGTCCCTTTTTCAACCAGGAAAATCACGCATCCGCCGCCGCCCGCGCCACAAACTTTCGCCGCTCGCCCGCCATGCCTGCCCGCAACGGCAATCAGCTTGTCGATTAGAGGAGTGGTGATTCCGGGAGCGTTGGTGCGGCGCAGTTTCCATTCTTCCCGTAGAAGCCGCACAACTTCGTCCCACTCTCCCCGCAAAAGAGCCTGGTGCATGGAGCGCGCAATCACAACAATGCGTTCGAAGTTCCGAAACACGTGCCGGTCGCCGTCAATATGGGACTTAAACACTTGCCAATTATTGATGCCGGATTGCCGCGGCGCTCCCGTATAACAGAGCACGAACCGCGATTCAATTTCGTCGGCGGAAACCGGAACGTCTTCGCGATAGATCCCGTCGATGTCCAGATGAATGGCGTTCACCCCGCCGTACAAAGCAGGATAGTAGTCCTGGCAGCCCGTCGGCACGCGGATAACCTGAGCCTCGACATTTTGCGCAATCACCCGCATCTGTTCCAGCGTAAGATGGCGTTCCGTAAAGCGCGCCAGCGCCGCCGTGGAGGCAATCATAAGGGCAGAAGATCCTGAAATTCCCGCCCCGGCGGGGGACTCGGAGTTGGTCTCAATCACAAAGCCTTCTCGCGGTGCAAAAAACTGGATAAGCTTTGCCGCCAGGGGCAACCGAAATCGCTGGGTTTTTCGCAAAGCCTCAAAGTTGGGGAAGTTCTCCTCGCGCTTCGTGTCCAGCGATCGCAGGCGAATCTGCCGGCTGGCCAGCGGCGTAATGCGGCAAGTGGTTTGGATGTTGAGAGCGAAATTCAGCGTCACTGCACCGGGATGAAACAGATACAGCGGCCATAGATCAATCGTCCCGCCCGCAAGGTCAGCGCGGCAGGGAGCCTGGGTGGTAATGGTGCGGCCATTGGCCGCACCCTCAGTTTTTCGCATGTAATCTTTTACCACGTACGTGTGGCGCGGGCGCCCTCGCCCGCGAAAAGCCTGCCTCTTTGTACCGTTGTTTGTTACCGACGATGTTCGGGCGTGTTAGGTGGTTAGATTGAACGCCCGCTTGATCGTGCCGCGTTCCCTTTGAATTTTCTCTTGCAGGAGGGTAATGGCGTAGATCAATTGCTCAGGCCGCGGGGGGCATCCCGGAACATACACATCTACCGGAATCACCTGGTTCACGCTCTGCACCAGGGCATAGTTCTGAAACACGCCGCCGGAGGTCGCGCAGGCGCCCATGGAGATCACCCATTTCGGTTCCGGCATCTGCTCCCATAGCTGACGAATGACCGGAGCCATTTTGTTGGAGACGCGTCCGGCAATAATGATGAGATCCGACTGCCGCGGCGACGGCCGGAACACTTCTGCGCCAAACCGCGCGATGTCGAAGCGCGACGCGCCCATCGACATCATTTCGATTGCGCAACAAGCCAAACCGAACGTCATCGGCCACAGCGAATTCTTGCGGGTCCAGTTCACCGCCTGGTCGAGCGTAGTCAGCACCACGCCTTCAGGAGTGGGATTTCCGTAGGTCAGATCCTTGACCACCCGCTTACCCTTCTCCACAGTTACATACGGACCGAAATTGAGGCCGCCATCCATAGAACAATTTTACTTCGCCGCTCTCCGCCGTGTCCAAGGACTTAAAGAAATAACAATTACGGCTCCAGCACGATCTTTCCGAACATCTGGCTGGACTGCATGTATTCGTGGGCCGCGCGTGCCTCTGCCAAGGGGAACGTTCGGTCCACCACGGTCTTGAATGTTCCGTCAAACACAAACTTCAGCGCCTGATGCAAGTCGTCCATCGTTCCCATATACGAACCGAGGAAGGAAAGCTGCCGCGCAAACAGAAACCGCAGATCGAATCCGATGTTCGGCCCGGTGGTGGCGCCGCAGGTCACGATCGTCCCTCCGGGCTTCAGCGACTTCATGCTCTCTCCCCAGGTGGCCTCACCCACGTGCTCGACGACAATATCTACCCCTTCTTTGTCGGTAATCCTGCGCACTTCCTGAGAAATCTTCTGCTGATAATGGTTGATTCCATAGTCCGCCCCAAGTGCGGCCGCTTTTTCCAGCTTTTTCTGATCCCCAGCGGTCGTGATGACGCGGGCGTGAAACAATTTCGCGATTTGAATTGCGGCAGTGCCCACGCCCGATCCCGCGCCCAGCACCAGAACCGTCTGACCTTGTCGAATGCGCGCCCGATCCACCAGCATATGCCACGCGGTAAGAAACACCAGCGGCACGCTCGCCGCCTGATCAAAGCTGAGATGCTCAGGAATAGAAACCACATTGATCGCCGGGATCGCGATCAACTCGCAGTTTCCGCCATCGACGCCATTACCCAGCACGGTGAACTCGCGGCACAGGGTCTGACTTCCAGCCGCGCAATACTCACAGTGATTGCAGAAATACATCGGCGCCAGCAAAACCCCCTGGCCCACGCGAAATCCGGTTACATATTCGCCGAGTTCGGCAATCTCTCCGGCAATATCGCTGCCCAGAATATGCGGTAGCTTCACCCCCGGAATCCCGCCCCGCACCCACAGATCCAGATGATTCAAAGCGCAAGCCCGGATGCGCACCAGCACCTGGTCTTTCCTCGGACGCGGATCAGGGACATCTTCGTACCGCAGCACTTCCGGACCGCCGAATTCATGAATGCGAATGGCTTTCATCATCTTTCTCGCTGACAGTTGCGTGGAAACTACAACAAATGCAGACTCCTCTAATGTTGTCATCCCGAGCAAAGTGAGGGATCTGCATTTCGCCCGGCACCACAACCGAAACTCATGAACTCAACCGATCACACTGCCTATTTCTGCCCCAGCGAGCAATCCTTGTTCACATTCTGAATATAAATGGCATTGTTGCCGATGCGATCATCTTCAAACGCTACCGCCGCAAGCCCGGAAGAAGCAATGCCGGCCGCCAGCCTCGCTTTGTTTGCCGGGTACGAGGAAACCGGAAACTGCGCGCACACAAAATTCCCTTTTCCATCCAGCTTGGCGGCCTGAATCGTCGCCGATCCGTAGCTCGCCTCATCGACCCAGAATGCAAGCGCTCCCGTGCCGATTTGCACATTCTGCACGAAAATTTGCTGGTTGGAGCCAAGAGCTACTACCACCAACCCGGTGTCGCCCCACTTGCGATCGCCTTTGCCGTCGAACTTCTGGCCGTAAACGCCGTTCTGCACCTGGTTGGAATCTTCTTCCGTCCAAAAGAGAAATGTTTCATCCGTTTTCGCCCGATAGGAAACCGAAGGGCTCACCCTGACATTCGAGGTATTCGTCGAAGCGGCTGAGCCGTTGTGCGGAAATGCCTCCTTGCCATTCGCCAGGATATGCTGGGCGAAACACTGCAGAGCCGGGCTGTTCGTATACCAGGCAAAAACCGCGCCGCCCTTCCCGTCTGCGATGAAGTATGGGAATTCGCCAAACTGCAGTGAACCCTGGTCGAAGATCACCACATTGCTCTTGCCCCACAGAAGCTTCCCTTGCCGCGAGACCTTATTGGCGCGAAGTTGCTGATCGCTTCCGTACCCCTTGCCCCGCACCCAGGAAACAATCACGCTCCCGTCGTCCGCCGCGTGCAGGTCTGCCAGCACGTAGCTGTAGCCGGACTCGCTGAACACGACCCCCTTGCCCCACATCGGCTGACCCTTGGCGTCGAGCTTTTGAAGGACGACATTCGTATTGCTGGTCCAGCCAACCACAACATTGCCGTCGCTCGTGCCCGCAATCTTCGGAACTGCATTAGACTGCGAACTTCCTTTGGTCAGTTGCACGCCACGTTTTCCCCACAACGGTTTTCCGGCAGGGCTCATCTTCGCTGCCGTAACTTGCTGATTCGAGCCTTCACGAGTGTCCAGGAAGGCCAGCAGCGCGTTTCCTGCCTTATCGATATCGAGGCCGTAGTCCTCAGTAGAACTGTTGCTCAGGTCGGCGACCATAATGCCGTCATGCTTAAACTGCTCTACGCCACCCGCATTCAGCCGCTGATAATACACGTCATAACCGACCGGCGGCGGGCTGTTCGGGTCAGCGTCAAACCAGCTGACGTACCATCCGTTGTTCGGCAGCGGTTTGACCTTTGGCTGGACCTGGTCATTTCCGTTACCCTTGTCCGCCAGCGCAAGGTTTTTCATCGGATCAGACGACCACTGTCCCCACGCCGCCGAAGCCATCGTAAGACACAGAACCACCGCCGCAATGTATGCCAATCTGGATTTCATAGACTCTCCTGATCCGCTCCATGGCCCAAACCCGGCTCCCGAAGCGGGACATCCGACTTTACTCCCTGCAGGCCTGATGGTCAATTCGTGACTCGCAGGGAGCCCCTTAGCCCCGCTGTACAACCCGCCGCCCGTCTCCAACGCCGTCCACCGGCCCATTGACTCCCCCACCGCCAAACCTGAATAATCAAGGCGGGATGGACATCTACGAGGAGATCGTCAAGTTGCGCCAGGAGGGCCGCCGCGGCGCCATCGCCACCATCGTCAATGTGCGTGGCTCGATCCCATCGTTTGAGACCGCCAAGATGCTGGTGCGCGACGACGGTTCCATCCTCGGCACTATCGGCGGAGGCTGCGTTGAAGCCGAAGTCTGGCAGGCCGCCCGCGAAGTGATGGAAAGCGAAAAGCCTCGCAGCATGACCTTCAACCTCAATCAAGATCCAAAGTATGACACCGGCTTGGTTTGCGGCGGCACGCTCGACATTTTCATCGAGCCGGTGCTGCCTGCCGCGTCCCTCTACATTTTCGGCGCCGGCCACATCTCGTTGAACCTCTATGAAGTAGCCCGGCGAGCCGGTTTTGATGTCACCGTCATCGATGACCGCGAGGCGTATGCCAGCCGCGAACGTTTCCCGCAAGCTCGCGAAGTCATTGCGGAGGATTTCGATAAAGCCATGGCGCGCATCACGCCCGGCGAACTCTCCTACATCGTCATCGTCACTCGCGGACATCGCGACGACATGCGCGTGCTTCGCTGGGCTGTCCAAACGCGAGCCCGCTACATCGGCATGATCGGCTCCAAGCGCAAAACCATCACCATCTTCCGCGAGCTGACTGCCGAAGGCATTCCCGAGCAACTGTTCGAGCGCGTTCACGCCCCGGTTGGCTTGGACATCGGAGCGATCACTCCCGAAGAAATCGCCGTCGCAATCACCGCCGAGTTGATTGCCGAACGCCGCCGTGCCGAGCGCGCATTGCCCCACATGAGCTGGTTTCATCGCCGCCAGGATGAGAAAAGCTCTGTCGGCGCTCCGGGGGACCTGCCCCAGCCTAGTTAAGCACTTCCGCAGAATCCGCGTTCGTTGAGAACCTGTCGAACCACTCCAGGATTTGTCGTCCCACTCCAGAGAATTGTCATCCCGAGCAAAGCGAGGGATCTGCAGTCTGCCAGAGTCGGAAAGAACCAGAGGTTTTCCTGTAAATCTCCTCTCCTCGAATGGCAAGCAACGTCGGTTCCATCGCACTGACTTCCCGCTTCCTTTCTGCTATCTTCCTTTCATGACCCGTTCGCCCAATCTGTGCGCAGTGATTCTTGCCGCTGGCGAATCCACCCGCATGGGCACGGACAAAGCTTTGCTCCCCTGGCCTCCCGGCAGCGGCGCGGGGCAGACGTTTCTCTCATCCGCAATCCGCGCCCTGTCGCCATTCAGTGAAATGGTGATTGTAGTCGCGGGCAAGAATGAGGCGAACCTGGCGCCCATCGTTTATGCCAACGGCGCTTTTCTGGTTCGCAATCCCGCCCCGGAGCAAGGTCAGTTCAGTTCGCTCCAGGTCGGATTGCAAACCGTCATGGACCACGGACGCGATGCCGCCATCGTTACGCTCGTCGACCGGCCTCCGGCCAAAGCGGCAACGCTGGCCGCGCTGACTTCCGCGTTCCTGGCTGCCCCAATTGGAGTCTGGGCCGTCATCCCCGAATATCAGGGCAAGCACGGCCATCCCGTGTTCCTGGGACGCGAAATCATCGATGTGTTCCTGAAAGCGCCGGCAACCACTACGGCACGCGACCTCGAGCACCAATACCAGCAACACATTCAGTATGTTGCGATCGACGATCCCACGGTTACGTTGAATGTCGATACTCAGGAAGAATACGCGGCACTTGCCTCAGGATCACCACGCTCGAAATGAAATGCCCAGGACCCGACAAACCAGGTGACCAACATTCTCTCGCCTAAAGCCGCCGAATTCATCCATGCCGTCTTGCGTCTTCACCCCAAACTGGCCACATTCGACTGCGACGGCACGCTTTGGAGCGGCGACGCCGGCGAAGGCTTCTTTGACTGGGAACTCAAACGAGGTCTGGTTTCGGATGACATCGTGCGCTGGGCGCGTCCCCGCTACGCCGATTACAAAGCCGGCAAGGTCGATGAAGAGACCATGTGCGGCGAGATGGTCACCATGCATCGCGGGCTAGGGGAAGCCGAAGTCCAGCGGGCCGCGCAGGAGTATTTCGACAGTGTTTTCTTGCCCAACATTTTCCCCGAGATGCGTGAACTGATCGTCCGTTTGCAGCAGTCCGGCTGTGAAGTCTGGGCAGTTTCGTCGAGCAACTTGTGGATCATCCGCGCCTGCGCCAAACACTTCGGCATTGATGAGAAAAAAATCTTGGCGGCGACCGCCGGAATTGAAAACGGACGCGTGACCGATCGCCTCATCCGCGTACCCACCGGTGAAGGCAAGCCGAGTGTCATTCGCGAAGTGATTAAAAGAACGCCCGACGCCGCTTTCGGCAATTCGCGCTGGGACACGGAAATGCTGGCCATGGCCAGAGCGGCATTTGCAGTCAACGCCAATCCCGACCTGAGACAAACCGCCGCCGCCCGCGGATGGACAATTTACAGCCCCGACAGTTTGGACGGATAACGGGGTATCAGCGATTGATAATCAGTGGAATCCTTGTCGATCCGTGGCTAGGTCTTTAGCTTTTCCAGCGCAGCCGCCAGCGCATCCATCGCCAGATGGCTGGCATGGGCGGACGCCTCGGGCAAGCCGCCGACCAACTCCACCAACTCTTCCCGGCGCAATCCTCGAGCCTCGCCGATTCTTTTGCCGTGCACCAACTCGGTGAGCGCGGAACCACATGCCATAGCCGCCACGCATCCTTTCGCCCGAAACCGAATCTCGTTGATCCGGTCCCCCGTGACTTTCAGGCTGAGTTGCAGAATGTCGCCGCACGCCGGATTCTCCACTTGCGCCGACGCATCCGCATCGTCGATTTCGCCTGCATTGCGGGGATGCTCGAAATGATCCAGAACCTGGGTTGAATACATAGCACAGTCAGCTACAATGCATACGATTTTATACGTGCTCTAATTCTTTCATGCTTTCCGATCACAGTCCCCGGCACATCGTTTCTCTTCAGCCCAGTGCCACCGTGATTCTCGCCGCCCTAGGGAGGCTGGATCGCCTGGTCGCCTGCACCAAGTACTGCGTGGATGTCTGCCCTCAAATTGCCAATCTCGACATGGCCATCGTTCACGATTCCTGGACTGCGGATACCGCCCAGATCATCGCCGCCAAGCCTGATCTGGTGATTGCGGCTGTCCCATACCAGGAGAAAGCAGTCAGCGAGATTTTGAAATCCGGCGCGCGCTTCCTGGGCCTTGCGCCCAAGACTCTGCAGGATATCTACACCGACATGGCAGCAATCGCTGGCATCGTCGATGCAGCCGAGTCCGGCAAGCAAGTCATCGCCAAAATGCAGCAAGACATCGATGATGTGCGTAAGCAGGTCCAGCATGCTTCGCGGCCACGGGTCTTCTGCGAAGAATGGGGAAAGCCACTCATTGCCGCCCAGCCCTGGGTGGCAGAACTGGTCGAGGCCGCGGGCGGAGAATTCATTGGCACACCCGGCGCGCGGATTTCCGCGGAGACCGTCGCATTCGCCAATCCCGACGTAATCATCGCCGCCTGGTGCGGAGCCGGTGACCGGGTCCCTCTGGAAAAAATTGTCAAAGACCGCGGCTGGGCCGAACTTCCCGCCGCCAGAGAAGCCAGAGTGTTCTGCATTCGTGATGAACTTCTCAATACGCCTGCGCCTTCGCTGATCGACGGGCTGCATGCCCTCGTCGCTGCCATTCATCCTGAGCTCTTCCCACAAACGGACGGGCTAAGATGCATTACGAAACTGGCATCGTTACCCGTGAATCTGGGTTAACATTCTCAGCATGTCTACCACCGTCCAGATCGAGGAAGTGAAAAGGGAATTGCAGCCGGCGGCCCAGTCGGCCAAGTCGGCAAAGGAGTTGATGGCCCGAGTCGTCCAGTCACTGCACACCCGCATGCTCAAGTACAACTGGGTGGGCTTCTACATGCTGGAGCAGATCGCCGGCTCACCGCCCATGCTGGTCCTGGGAGCGTTTGAAGGCGCCATGATGCCCCATACCCGTATCCCCTTGCATCAGGGCATCTGCGGGGCAGCCGCCTCCAGTGGGAAGACGGTGGTCGTGGACGACGTTGCCAGCGATCCTCGCTATCTCGCCTGTTCCCTGGAAACCAAGTCGGAGATCGTTGTTCCAGTCTTCGTCCACGGCAAAGTGGTTGGCGAACTCGATATCGACAGCCACTTCCTGGCGGCCTTCAAACGTGACGACCGCGAACTTGTCGAATTCTGCGCCGCGCTCGTAGGCAAGTATCTGGAAAACTCTAAGGCATGAAGCAAGTCGTAGCTGCGCTGATTCTCCAGGATGGCAAGGTGCTCGTGTGCCAGCGCACCCGGCATCAGACCATGCCGCTGAAGTGGGAATTCCCCGGCGGCAAGATCGAAGAAGGCGAGCAACCGCGCGCTGCCCTTCGCCGCGAACTGGACGAAGAATTGGGCATTGACGCCGAGATCGGAGAAGAAGTGGCCCGCCTTCGCCACGAATATCCCGGCGGAGGCGCGGTGGAGCTTCGCTTCTACCTCGTCAAGCATTATCGCGGAGAAATCGAAAACAGAATTTTTCGCGAGATTCGTTGGTCCTCATGCGCCGAACTACCCTCGTTCGATTTCCTGGAGGCCGACTTGACTCTGGTCCGCGATTTGGCCTCGGGAAGGATTTCTCTGGACCGGCGATAGCTGATGGGCAAATGTGGCGCGGGCGCCCTCGCCCGCGAAAAGCTGGCTGCGGAGGCACGCCGCGCAAAGAATCGGAGCTAGTGTCAGCTACAGTTCCTCGACAATAATGGTCACGTCGTACTTAGCGCCGGATATGTTCCCACTTGCGAAAACTGAGAATGTAATCGGCATCCCGCCCTCATCAGCGATTGGAATCGTGCCTTCAATGGTATCCCCAGCCTGGGCTGGCGAAGCACAGAACCCTGCGTTTGTTGGGCTCACTTGAGAGAATCCAAACTTATTCGTGAAACCAAGGTGTTCGCAGATTCCGCCACCAGTGTTACCATTCCCAGCAGTTGTCACCACAAAGGTATTCACCCGAAACATTCCACCGTGCCCAACTTTAGGTGTGTACACCGCGACTGGCCCGATGGCCCCAGATTGGTTGTACAAATGGAAGCGCTTTACGATGTGCGGGGTATCCCCAGCCGAACCACCAACGCACATGGCGAGCATGACGGCGAACAACAAAAGCAGCCTTTTATGCATGAGACTTCCCTCCAAGCCAGCGACTTCTGAGGGCCGCGAGCTGCGCACCGCATTATCTGCCTGCTGCTACTGCAAGGCAAGAGCCGAACCGATGGAGCCTTTAGTCTGGGACACACCACCGCAGGAACGCACCTGGACGTTACCGGCTTGCTCCCTCGCCCGCGGGTGCCTTGGCGAACAGGATTTCGATGGCCAGCAACCCGGCTCCACAGACGATGGCGCTGTCCGCGACGTTGAACGCCGGCCACTGATACTGGCCAATGTAGAACAGCAGGAAGTCGACCACGCGGCCGTTCAACAGGCGATCCCACAGATTACCGACGGCACCGCCCAGGATCAGGGCCAGGCCGATGCCGGTGCTGGTCATGGCATGGCTGTTGCGCCAAAGCAGCGCCGACACCACCACCATGGCAATAATCGAGAACGATACCAGCATTGCGATCTTCCACTGAGCCGGCGAGTCGGCGAACAGCCCAAACGCCGCGCCGCGGTTCTCGACATGGGTAAGGCGGAAAACGCCCGGAATAATCTGGATGCCGTCGTGCAGAGGAATGTCCTTCGCCACCACCCACTTGCTGGCCCGGTCCAGCAGCACAACCAGCACGGCGATCAGCAGATGATATCGGCGCATTACGTGTGGCTCGGTCATGGTGACGATTTCGTTCTTCTCTAGATTACGATGCCCCGATGGGACGCCGCGATTTTCCAACGAGGGAGCTACTCGTCGATGTAGGCGCGGGCGTCCTCGCCCGTGCGGGCTCTAAGTTGAAATCACACCTCATCCCTGACCACCTTCGATCAGTTTCAGCACTGCGCTGCAGCGTTCACAAATGGTTGGGTACGCCGAGTCTTCGCCGACGTGGATTGAGTAATTCCAGCAACGCTCGCATTTTCGCCCGAGGGCTTTTTCAACCCGAACGCTAAGGGGAGCCGTCCCGTTACCCGGGGCGGCCGGCTCCAAATTGACAGCCGAAACGATGAACAAGTACCGAAGCTGGTCAGCATAGCGCGTGAGCAGCGAATACAGCGGCTCGCCTGCCGTGATGGAGACTTGCGCCTCCAACCCCGTCCCGATCAGCTTGTTGTTGCGTGCTTCCTCCAGCGCCTTCAGCACTTCGTCGCGGACCGAGCGCAGGTTGCTCCAGTTAGTCTGCTGGGCAAGGTCAACAGGCTTGACGAGGCCGGTCGGGTCGCCGAGGATGTCGCTGCTCTTGGGGAACTGGGCCACGTGCACGCTGTCGGGGCGGCCCTCTATCTCCGGCAAATACCGCCATATCTCCTCACACGTGAAACTCATGATAGGCGCGAGCAGGCGGACAAGCGCGTCACCGATGCGCCAAATCGCGGTCTGCGCCGAGCGGCGGGCCTGCGACTTCGGCGCGGAGGTGTAGAGGCGGTCCTTGAGCACGTCAAAATAGAAAGCGCTCAGGTCCACGATGCAAAAGTTATTCACCCGCTGGTAAATCTTGTGAAACGCGAATTCGTCGTACCAGCTTCTCACGTCAGTTGCGAACGAGCAGGTCTGGCGCAACATGTACTGGTCGAGCGGTTCCATGTCGTCGAAACCGACTGCGTCTCTCTGCGGGTCAAAGCCACCGAGGTTCCCCAGGATGTAGCGAAACGTGTTGCGGATCTTCCGATAGATTTCCGCAATCCCCTGCATCAACCGCTCCGAGCCCACCACATCCTCGCGAAAATCAACCGACGCCACCCACAGACGCACGATTTCGCCGCCCAGGCGGTTGGCTATGTCCACCGGGTCCACATCGTTGCCGCGGGACTTCGACAGGGCTTGACCAGTTTCGTCCAGCGTCCACCCAGGCGTGACGACCATGCGATAAGGCGGGCTGCCATGAGTGCCCATGGCGCAGAGCAGGGCAGATTGGAACCAGCCGCGGTACTGGTCTCCGCCCTCCAGATACAAGTCCGAGGGCCATGGATACCCGGGTTCGGCGGAGCGCAACGCAAGATAGCTTGCGCCCGACTCCAGCCAAACATCGAAGATGTCCATCTCTTTCTCGAACCTGGTTCCCCCGCAGTGCGGGCACTTGGTTCCCGCGGGCAGAACCGCGTTGGCTTCCGGCGTGTACCACGCGTCAGCTCCGGAGCGGGCGAAAAGCTCCACCACTTTGCGATTGATCGCTGGATCATTCAGCGGTTTGCCGCAGCTTTCGCACAAGAAAACCGCGATGGGCACGCCCCAGACGCGTTGCCGCGAGATGCACCAGTCCGGCCGGGTGGCGATCATGTTGTGCATGCGCTCTTTGCCCCAGGCCGGGTCCCATTTCACGTCGTTGATCTTTTCAAGCGTCTGGCTGCGCAGCGTTCCCCCGCCGGGCATGGGCGCTTCCATGGAGATGAACCACTGCTCGGTGGCGCGAAAAATGATCGGATTGTGGCAGCGCCAGCAATGCGGATACGAGTGTTCCAGCTTTTCCGAATGCAGCAGCGCGCCGCGCTTCCTGAGCAGTTCCATGATCGGAGCGTTCGCGTCCCAGACCTTCAGCCCGTCGTATTCCGGCAGGCCATTGCGCATGATTCCTTTTTCATCGACATTGCTGGTCGCATCCAGGCCGTATTTCTGGCCGGTTGCGAAGTCCTCCGCGCCGTGCGAGGGCGCCGTGTGAACCACGCCGGTTCCCGTGTCCATCGCGACATAATCCGCCAGCACGCCAAGCACCTTGCGGTCGAGAAATGGATGCTGGAAGTTCAGCCGCTCCAGCTTGCGGCCGGGAAACCGCGCCAGTTCGTGGGCGCCGGTAAAACCGCATTTGGCCGCGGCATCGACGGCCAGTTTTGCCGCGACCAGAAAAACATCGCTGCCAAATTCCAGGGCAACATATTCCTCATCCGGATGGAACGCCACTGCCATCGAAGCCGGCAGCGTCCAGGGCGTGGTCGTCCAGATGATGGTCGAGACCTTCTTGCCCTTCAGCGCAGGATCGATTTTTGCAGGATCATCGACCAGCGCGTACTTCACCCACAACGACGGACTGACGTTGTTCTCGTACTCGACCTCGGCTTCGGCCAGCGCAGTCTCGTCGTGAATGCACCAATAAACCGCGCGTAGCCCTTTGTAGACAAAATTATTCTCGTAGAAAGTGAAGAAAGTCTTCACGACCACTGACTCGTATTGCGGAGTCATAGTGGCATATGGCCGGTCAAAGCGCCCGAATACCCCGATCCGCTTGAATTGCTCGCGCTGCAAATCGAGAAACTTCTGGGCGTACTTGCGGCATTCCAGTCGGACGTCCTGCGGCTTCATTTGCAGCTTCTTGCCGCCGAGTTGCTGGTCCACCTTGATTTCTATGGGAAGGCCGTGGCAATCCCAGCCCGGCACATAGGGCGCATCGAATCCCGCCATGCTCTTGGACTTGACCACGAAATCCTTGAGAGATTTGTTCAGAGCTGTGCCCAGATGGATCGGGCCGCTGGTGTATGGCGGTCCATCATGCAGCAGATAAGCCGGGGCCCCACGCCGTGCTTCGCGAATGCGCTCATAGATCCCCATCTCTGCCCACCGAGCCAGAATCTTGGGCTCGTTCTGGGGCAAGTTGGCTTTCATGGGAAAGTCGGTCTTGGGCAGATTGATAGTGGACTTGAGCTCCAGCGGCACGCGGACAGTTCTCCCAAATAATTGATTCTTTTCATTATAGGGAGCAACGCCGGGTACGTCTATCCGCGCCGGAATCCTTACTTCGGTGCTCGAAAACAGAGGGAAAATTCTGCAACTGGGTGTACAATTCCGCTAAGTGACGTTTTCTAGGTGCAAGCATCTAAATGGGGGTAGTAGAAGCGGCGGGAGTTAATCGAGTTGCATCCATGGGTGACCTGTGTTTTCCATGCAACTTGACAGGCTGGATGCTCATCAACTCTAAGGGTGGGGAGTGCACACTTTTTCCCACCAAAATCGAGCCCGATCTGTTATGGCAACATTAGAACAAACCAGGCCCAGCTTGAGCGAAGCCGAACCGGAATTGAATCTGCTGCTGCCGGCGACCACCTACGAGCAGCCGATGTGGAAGTCCCTGGTTCAGAACCTGCAGGACTTCTTTTTCCCGAAGAAACTGCCACCGCTGGTTCTGACCTCGAAGCCGATTCCTGTCAAGGACATTTGGGGTTTTTACAACTACAAGAAGAACGGCGCCCTGGGGTCCACGATTGCGCATATCATCATCCTGGCAGCGATCATCGGTGGCACGATACTGGGGCGGCGCATTGTGAACCAGATGACCAAGCAGCCGGAGACCGTCACTTTCCTGGCCACCGACGAGCTTCCGACGCTGCAGCCTTCCAAGACGCAGTCTGGCGGCGGCGGTGGTGGCGGCGATCGCGATAAGCTGCAGGCCTCCAAGGGCAAGTTGCCAAAGCTATCCATGCAGCAGATTACTCCGCCCATGGTCGTGGTGCGTAACGACAACCCCAAGCTGGCGGTCGACCCGACTATCGTGATTCCTCCGCAAGTGAAGCTGTCCATGCCCAACCTTCCGAATCTGGGCGATCCCTTGTCTCATCTGCCTTCAGGGCCGCCATCCAATGGCACAGGCTACGGCGGCGGAATTGGATCAGGCTCAGGTGGCGGCGTGGGCAGCGGCAAAGGCCCCGGCTTTGGTCCCGGAGAAGGCGGCGGTACCGGAGGCGGCGTGTTCCGTGTTGGTGGAGGTGTTTCTGCCCCACGCGCGATTTTCGCCCCGGATCCCGATTATTCTGAGGAAGCTCGCAAGGCGAAGTATCAGGGAACTTGTGTTCTATGGCTGGTGGTCGGCCCGGATGGCCGTCCACGGGACATCCACGTTTCCCGCACCTTGGGTCTTGGCCTCGACGAGAAGGCGATGGAAGCGGTGAAGACATGGAAGTTCGAGCCTGCCATGAAAGACGGCAAGCCGGTCGCCGTGCAGATCAGCGTAGAAGTCACTTTCCACCTGTACTGATCCAGTTCAATCCAATTGTGGCGCGGGCGCCCTCGCCCGCGAGAAGCCATAAAATCAAATCGTCGATGTAGGCGCGAGCGTCCCCGCTCGTGCGGGGTCCTATCAAACGGCCAGAAGGAGGAGTGGGGATTAGCCGGCAGACGAAAAGCCAAACCGCAGCGAATCACGAAATGCGAACGACGTACGACCTACGACGAACAACCGACCTACTCCTTCAAATCCACATGCTGAACATTATCGGTCGAGTGTCCCAGAAACATCGCTCCGAGGCGGCGGAATTTTTCCACCGAATCGGTCGCAAAAAACTTCAGGCGAGGCAGATGTCGGCGTTCTGTTTCGTGGGAATCGGGTAGAGGAGTCCGTCGAAGCGCCCGGCAGACCGCATCGGCGGTGGAATCCGCCGAATCGACAATCTGCACATGCGGCGGCCCGACCCGGTGCAGGATCGGCTTGATCAGCGGGTAATGCGTGCAGCCCAGCACCAGCACGTCGGCGGATTCGAATCCGTCGGCAAAGGCTTCGCCCAAATAAATTCGAGCGACCTGTTCGGTCACGGGATGCTCGATCCATCCTTCTTCGACCAGCGGAACCAGCAGTGGACATGCCTTCTCCCGCGCCTGCACTCCGCGCGCCTCGAGCGCCTTGCGATAAGCGTGGCTGCTGACCGTGGCTTCTGTGCCAATGACCACGACTTTCCGTTTCTTGCTCACTCCGGCGGCACGTTCGGCGCCCGGCTCAACCACCCCGATCACGGGAACGCTGGCCGCCTGCTTGATCTTGTCGAGCGACAGCGCCGTTGCCGTGTTGCAGGCGATCACCAGCGTCTCGGCGCCATGCTGCTCCAGGTAACGCGCCGCCTCAACCGCATACCTGGAGACCGTTTCCACTGACTTCGAACCGTAGGGAAGGCGGGCCGTATCGCCGAAGTAAAGGTAATCGGCTCCGGGGATTAGTTCAAGTAAAGCTTTAAGAACCGTCAGGCCCCCGAAGCCGGAGTCGAAAACCCCTATACAGGTGCGACGCGTGGTCATCCGCTAGACAAGTCCCAGCCGTTTGAGTTCCTGTGCCCGCAGTTGCACGTTGGGGACTGAGGCGCTGCCACTTTCAGACAATTCCTTCAGGGCCGAGTCCACAACGTCCTTCCGGAGGCGGACCTTGCTTTCCAGGAATTCCTTCAGGTTTTCCCCGCCTTCGATCTGCCTTGACGGTACCGAGCCGCCCCCTGAGTACGGCAAGTAGATGACGGAGTATTTATTGGGAACAACGCCTTTAGAATTCTCGAATGCGATGATGTCGATGGATCCATGGTAGACGTACGCGTCCTCGACGAAGTTTCCGGCAATCTGTTCATTGACAATTCTGAACGACTCTTGTGGGACAACCCTGCTTTCCTTTTCAAGGGACTTCAATACCCTGTCATTTGGGCTCCTCAGGAAAATCCTCCTCAGTGGCGTGTCGTCAAATAACGCTTCTTTTCGCAGGATCTTATTGACTTCACCATAGGCAGCAAGAGGGCCTTTGCTGTCAACCAGCGGTGTGGCGATTATGAACTGCCATTCTTGAAGTTGCGGCACGAACGCCCATAGGTAAACAGTCACGGGCAGATTCGCTCGCGTGAGGGCAGCGACGATTTGGCGGCCAATTTCGATGTCGCTGTTCACCAACGTTGCCGTAGCCATTGCATTACTCCGTTTCTACCCGCGACCGCCCGATACAGGTCTCTTGCATTCAGCCCTCCTACCGCATATCTGCTATTGACGTTCCAATCTTTGATAACTACCGCCCACTTGTTATCAAGAGAAGCGTTCCTTCTTCTGTCCTCGCCGAGAGTCGTTTCAAGTCTTGCCGCCGTTATTAGTTTACCTAAATCGTGCGAGTAGATGTCTCTTACGATATTCAGGTTTGGCGGAAAATCATTGCGCTTAGTGTTCTTTGCTATGCAGGCTTTCAGAGCGCATTCCACCGCCATGCCTGTCAGATAGTAGGCGCCTTCGAGATTCCCACTCCTGATGAGCGCACGTGCATCACTCAACCTCATTCTGGCGAGTTGTTGAAATTGTCGGCGGTTGTCTGCCATCGTCAATCACCGACGCGAGCGCACAATAGCGTTTGGCGCGAACTCAGAGACTAGCTTTTGTCCGCAGCACGGTCCCGGCGGAATCGGCGCGCCGTGCGGGCAGGTCCGAGGGTGTCCCAGGAAAGCGCAAATTTTGTCGGTCGCTTCGGTAGAGAGAATGTGCTCGAACTTGCAGGCTTGCTGTTCGATTTCAGTCTCGCTGTCCATGGCAAGGCTATCCGTGAACAGACGCTCGGCCAGGCGGTGCCGGCGAATGATGTCGGCTGCGCGCTGGCGGCCGCGCGGGGTGAGTTCGACAATCGCGCTGCCGTCGCCGACCGAAACGCCGGCCGGTTTCAGCGCGTCGTGGCAAGGATTCACAAATGACTTGTGATCGTGCGCCACGGGTGGATGCGGGGAGCAAGTGACCAGGCCCATGTCACTCATTTTTTCGACTGCGATGCTCACCGGCAGCGCCCCGTGTACTTCCATCCGTCCGATCTCCGCGATCTCGCCATTTTCGGCCAGCACCCAGAGTTCTTCCAGCACTTCGTCGAACTGCTCTTCGTCCGCCATCGCGAAGACTTCCTGCGCGGCGATCTTGCCATGATGCAGTTCAATTCGCCGGTCGGCCAGCCGCGCCACCACTGGATCATGGGTCACCATCACGATGGTGCGCCCCTGCTGATGCAATTCCCGCAACAGCCGCAACACGATTTCTTCGTTCACCGCGTCGAGATTGCCGGTCGGTTCGTCCGCCAGAACGATCTTGGGATCGTTGATGAGGGCGCGTGCAATGCACACTCGCTGCTGTTCACCGCCGGAGAGTTGTGAGGGCAGATGATGCGCGCGCTCCTTCAATCCCACACGTTCCAGCGCTTCCAGGGCCTCCTGCTCGTCCGTCATGCTATGGAAATATTGCGCCAGCATTACGTTTTCCACCGAGGTGAGATACGGAATCAGATGGAACTGCTGGAACACGAATCCTATTTTTTCCGCGCGCACGCGATTGAGTTCGGAGCCCGAGATGTTGGCGACGTTTTCTCCATCGAGCCAAATCTCGCCCGAACTTGGGCGATCCAGGCAGCCGATCAGGTTCACCAGCGTGGACTTCCCCGATCCCGAAGGCCCCATGATGGCGATCCACTCGCCCGGTTCGACGTTGAGGGAGAAATCGTCCAGGGCACGGATAACGCCGCCGTTGGCCTCGGCTTTCGCGGGATATACCCGGCTGACATGGTTCAGCTTGATCATCTCACTCTCCCCTCAAGATCATAGCGGGTTCCACGCGCCGCAGCAGAGACATGGGAACCGCCGCCGAGAGCAACGCCACGGCTACGCTGCCCACGAGAATCAGTGGCAGCACCGCGAATCGCGGCTCGACCGGCGCATGAAAATTCGCACGTCCGATCCACGCCGCCACGCCCACACCGATGGCGAAGCCGAGCACCGCGCCGACGGCTCCCAGCGCGGCAGCTTCGGCGGCGAAGAAGCTGCTGATCAGCCGCTCGGAGGCGCCCAACGCCTTCATAATGGCGAAGTCGTGCCGACGGTCCAGGACCCATCCCATCAAGGTTGAAAGTACGCACAACGCGGAAGTCAGGGTGATCAGGACCGCTGCCGCCAACAGCGTGGCGCGGGTTTTTCCCAGTACCCGGGCTTCGCCTTCCATAATCTGGCGCACCGGGCGGACATTCGCAGCGGGGATGGCTTGTCCTAACTTCTGGATCAACTCGCTTACCTCCTCGGCAGATCCGCCGGCCGCGATCTCGACGGTAGAAGGCTGCACGCCACTCCATTTCGTGAAATCGTCGAGCGAGAGATACACGCGGCTGTCTTCGGCGGCGCCGGTCCTGAGTTGTCCCGCCGGGATCAGGTGAGCCACGTGGCCTTGAAAGCTGAGGTCGAAAGGCTTGCCCCCAGGACTTACGACTGAAGCAGCCCGAACGCCGAGCAACGCTTCCTGAGCAGCACCCGGCCAGATGTTGACTGACCACCAGCGATTGAGCCTCTTGACCTGATCGAAGTCCGTTCCAGCAACCACTACGGATTGACCGTCCGAGGTACGTGCGACGACATAAGCAAACGGAACCGCCATTCCATGTCCTGCCAAGGCCGATTGCACCTGCTGCATCGCGTCTGACGGCAAGGCTTGGCCATCTTTCCCCACCACCACAACGTTGGCTCCATAGTTGCGGAATTCCTTGCGCAGCTTCGCCTGTACATCCACATAAAGGTTCAGCATGGCTGTCGCGACAGCTGCGGCAACTACCATGGCCAGCAGGGCGGAGGCAGCGCGTCCTCGACGCAGCACAGCGGCCCGCAGCAGCAAGCGCAGAAACATCGAGGTATGCGGAGCGCCGGCCCGGCGGCGAGCGAGTTCCGTGATGGGCCGCGAGCTCATGCTTCACCTTTCAGGGCAAACACCGGATCAAGTTGGACTGCCCGGCGGATGGCCAACGCACTTCCGGCAAACGTCACTATAACGGCAATGGCTAGGATGATCGGGAAGAGCACTGGCTGAATCGTGATTTGTGAATCGAAGATCGAGCGGCCAATTTGGCGAGCCAGCAACGCGCCCCCGGCAAAACCAACCACGCCCCCGATCAGAGCTAGCAGCGCGGCCTCCGCAAAAAACAACGCTGCCACCGCGGGGCTGCCTGCGCCTAGCGCCTTCATCAGACCAACTTCGTTTCGCCGTTCAAAGATCGTGGTGGCCATGGCGGCAGAAACCGCCAGTGCGGACGCCAGCAGCGCGGCGAAGGTGATGAGCAGCATCAGGCCCTTGATCCGCGACAGCACCGTGCCCTCATTCTGCGCGACTTGGCGAATCTGCTCGGCGTGCGAGTGCGGAATCGCTTCCTGCAACTGGTACGCAATCGACTGCACATACGGAGAGCAATACCAGCGGTCAAAAAGTTCCGCATTCATGGTTTTGGGATCGCGCCGGGCGAGCGCATCCTCGGGCTTGGTCAGGGCGCTTACATAGAGCCTCCTTACTGCGCCAGGTTTGCCCAGAATCTGCTGCGCCAAGCCCAGAGGCGCCACAATCTGGTTGTCTTCCGCTCCTCCGGATGAGAGTACGCCGCTGACACGATGCGGCACGCCGGAAATGCTAATGTCATCGCCGGTCTTGCGACCAAGTTTTGCGGCCAGGCTTTCCCCCAGCAGCACGTCGTTGGAATTGTCGTCCGGCCACGCGCCCTGCACCTTCCACCACGGATGCGTGATCCGAACGCCGGTAACGAAATCGTCTTTGCCAAAGGTGAGCATCTTGGAAAAGTAAGTTCCCAGCAGGATGACGTTGGCCTCGCCATCGGCAGAACCGAGCCTGACGCTCACCGGCAGCATGGGCGAAAATCCCACGATGTTGTGATGCCAGAAAGTGCCGCGGATCTTGGGAAGGTCGGCTTCGTTGAGATACGCGCCGTCACTCGGCGGTTTCAAGTCCACCCCGCCGATCTGCAGGTCGAGCGTGTCTTCCTGCGGGGTGACGATCAGGTTCGCGCCAAAGCTGCGAAGTTCGCGGCTCATCTTGTCGCCGATGTCGGTTGCGACCGCGATCATGGCCGTGGCAACCCCTACTCCCAGGGTGATAGCCACGCCCGCAAGCAGCTTTCTGCGCTTTTGCCGGCGGAACGATTCGTAGACCAGCCGCACGAACATGGGCTATTTCTCGAACAGCTTGCTGCGCGCTGCAAGGCTCGCTTCTTTGATGATGACGGCGTCCGCGGTCGTTTCCGCTTCGAGCGGGATTGGGTTGCAGCCTCCGGGCATGCCGACCGATTGCGCGTTGATCGGCCCGGCGCAGTTCTTGCAGATCACACCGTTGGCGCTCTTGTAGAACCCGACTGCACCGCAGATTTCGCAGGCATCCAGAACAGTCGCTATCTTGCCGTCCGGTTTCTGGTACAGCCAGAAGCGGACTTCCACTCCGTTTTCCTTCGCCTGGTAGCGGTGCAGATCGCCGTCCATGACCTGGTTAAGAGGGATGCTGACCTGGCCATTGATGAAACTGACCTCCGCAGCGGGAGACAGCGCGCTCACACTCTTGGCGTAGATGAACTCTGCGGTGATCAAGACGATGAACACGAACGAACTGGCGTAGACCGAAGCCATCCACAACCGTTCCCGCCGGGCGCTCCACGCAGCCTTACGGCGCTCGGCCGCCGAAGTCGGAGCCGGTCCAGGCTCCCGGCGCTTGAACTCAAATAGCACCATAAGGGCTGCCAGCGCCAGGATCGTCACAAAGAAGAAAACATCGTTCCGCACGACCGGGCCCACGATCGCCATCTCTTGTTTGGAAGAGGGAAGCACGCCATTTTCCGAGAGTTCGTGCAGGCCCGAGATGATCAACTGTGCGGCCACAAAAAATAAAATCACGGTGGTGATCTTGAAAAACTTCTGCAGATTGATGCGGACGCTGCCTTTGACGAACATCACCCCGAATAGAACCGCCGCAGCCACCCCCAGTAATGTCCCCAGGAAACTGAGCAGTTCACTGGAATTCAGCGACACCGCCGAGAGGATCAGCACCGTTTCCGCGCCCTCGCGCAGCACCATCAGAAACACGAAGACGAACAGGCCGAGCCAGGCGTCTTCACCTGCCAGTAACCCGACTTTGCCTTCAATCTGACCTTTGAGCTTTCGCCCGGTCTTCATCATGAAGATGATCATGGTGACCACAAAGAAAGCCGCGCCCAGCATGATCCAGCCTTCGAAAATGTCCTCGTTGAAATGGGTCCGGGAAAGAACGACGGCGACGCCGATGCTGGCTAGAAAAGCCGAAACCAGGGCCGCATAGACCGCTTTGCGCAGCTCGGGACGGCCGATTTTTGCCAGGTAGGCGAGGGTAATGCCCACGATCAGGGCAGCCTCAACACCCTCCCGAAGGGTAACGATGAAAGCCCGCAACATATTAGGGAAGCGCCTCTACAATTTTGAAAATGAATTTCAATTTCAACTATTAAGAATAGTCTGGCGGTTCCGCCCCCGTCAACGCGCCGAGTCACGAGTGGATGTGATGTGCATCACACGGCGATTCCAGTCAGTAAGCGGACCAGCCGAGACGGTAAATCGCTACAGGCGCTTCAGAAAAGCCTTGGCCTTATCGAGCTCCGGAAACAGCTTTTCTTCTGCTTGAAACTCCGCCGAATGGACGCAACGGCGGCTGCCGCGCAATCGAACCGGGTGTTTGAGGTGCAGCATCTCGTGATAGACAATGTATTCCACGGCACAGCGAGGCACGCTTGGGTGGTCGAAGATTCGGCTGACCACGATCGCGTTGTGCGCCGGGTCGTAGTGGCCGAGACTGTTACGGGCGTGGTCGCGGCTCCAGGTCATCTGCGGACGGGCGAGCAGGCCGTAGAAATACCGGGTGTTGAGTTCGTCGAAGATTTGGTTCAGGTCGTAGGTCTCCCCCTGGGCAGTCCCGATTCGCTTTCGACCGCGTATCTGCCGCACCAGATGAGCTTTCCGGGTAACGTCGTCGCTGGAAACATAGCGGCGATAGCGGGTGGAGTGTTCCCGTTCGATCCGCTTGCGATACATCTTGGCCAGAAGAATGTGAGCGATGGCCCGCAGAACCGGCTCCGGCGCGCCCTCCAGAAGGTCCGAAAGGCGCACAATCAGCTTGCCTTCGCGCAGACGGATGGTGTGGTTGATATTGGCGAATGCGAAGAACCCGATCTGCAGGTCGGGGATGGGTGCTCGCGGGCGCAACTCGCGGTAACTTTCCTGGAAGATATCGAGCAGTCCCTCTCTCACCTTGCGGGTAGATTAACAACAAAACCCTCAGCTGAACAGTCGGCTGTGGAGCACGAGGGAATCATTCCCTGAGGCGCTGAAATTGGAGCTCTGCCACGCGTTTGGGCTCAAGTTCTTTCAGCAGAGTTACTCCCTCCACCAGCGACATGAGCCCTTGGCCCGCCCATGGATCGCATTCGATCATATTAGTGAGGCTTGAAAGCTCTTTGGACGACGCCGTGGTAACCTTTTTGGCTTTCTTTATTTCCCAGTTCGTAACCACCTCCGCCTCGAACTTCCTCCAGAAAGCCGGATCATGCACGACAAGGAGAATCCCAAAGTCGTACGTTCCGTAAAGCAGGTTTAGGTCAAAGCCAGTGCACCTAACCGTGACGCTGGGTCTGTTTTTCTTGATCCAGTAAAGGGCTGGACTTATCGGCCTGCCGGTACCCGCATCCTTATCAAAGTACCAATCGTGCTTAATCCGCTTCACGTTTTGTCCCGCCTCCTCGCCCCCAAACACTTCTTCAAATACCTCCCTGAACACAGTGGATTCGAGGTCAATTTCTTTCTCGGCATCGGTCATTGGCTGATGGTACGCCATCGGCATGACCGATCTCAGACCTTGCCCCCCATCAACCTGCTGCGAGCGAACCTGGACCGGTATGACAAAGTCCCCCTCAGCACGCGCCATCGCGAACGTGACCGCGACCCCGCCAGCACACACTCTCGAGTCATAGTCCTCGAATCTAGATGTGTTCGGTAGGAAATACTGTCGAAGGGGAAGGCTGTCCGCACTTCGACGCAGAACGCTTTCGACATTGAGGTTATTCTCGATTAGTGCGAACGTGAGTTCCTCCACCAACAGGCCGACGCCATGTCTGTATCTGAAATAGGAGTCCAGCGTGAAACATACTTCCAGATCCCCGGGGAACCCGTTGACTGCAAGTAATCGATAAAGTTCCTGATCATAGAGCTTGGATCCAGAAATGGCGGCTAGAGCAGCATATTTCGCGACCCTATCCACATCGATTTGAGGTTCCCAGATACTAAGCCCGCAGACCCTGTCTCCAGGCGCTGCGATGTTCTTGTCAGCGGGGGTTGGAGATTGCGGCGCGAGCGAGCAGTGCACGCTCGCAAGATCGGTGCGAAGTCCTACCCACTCAGGTTTTATCACGACAGAAGTTGGAACCCGAGGTCGGCCGTCGATTTCAACTTCATAGAAGCGGAATTTTGATGAAGGATCGGGCGGGTCTTGAGAAATAAGGGCAGGGGCATAGTAACCTCTGAGCGTTTAGATGAGCATATGGTGTCGCACGGACTCGCGCTTTCGCCTGAGTTCGTCTTCTTTGATCTGGTCCAAATAGTGGCTGGCTCTGGCGACCAGGTCCTGTGCGTTCAGCCCGAGCAGACCAGCAATCGATGATGCGACGGCGATTATTTCGAGCATGACACCTCCTGTTTCCATCTCCCAATGAGACGGTTCTCCCGTACCACGGCCTCAAGGCCCTTGCTTCTTCTTGTGTTTGGCTGCCTCCTCCTGCTCGGTGAGCAACTGCCGGTGGTCCTGAACGCTGGAATCGACAGTATCCACGGCGCTGATGAGGAGGAATTCGTACTTGGAAGCCTCGGACGGTTTACTGCCGGCGGCAGTTTTCAGAGCGCGCAGCCTGGCCTGGAATTCGGTGTCGGCTTCGATGACCAACTTCAAAGACTTGCGCAGGTTGGCCTTGCGCTCGAGAAAGGTGTCGATGTTGTCGTTCATTTCGTCATAGATGTCGACAAAATCCTGCAGCTTATCGTGAATCTGTCCGGCCCGGTCGGTTTCCTTGGGATCAGAGCCTATCGTCTCCAGGGCAGTGACCCGATTGCGGGCAAAGGTGATAAATAACCGCAGGCGCTGGTCGGGATCCTGTGCGGCATCGCGCAAACCATCGATCTCAGCAGGAGTAAGCGGCTCGCGGTGTGTCTGCGGCCAGGCCGCGGAAAAAAAAAGCAAAAAGAAAACAGCGCACCCCAGGCTGCAAGCGCGCCTCATGGTTTGCCCTTACCAAACATGTGCGACAGCAAGTCGGTGCGCATGGTTTCCAACTGGTCGACAGCATTCTGCACCGGCGCTTGATCGTCAAAGTTCAGGGTTCGCTTGATATCACGAAGCTTCTCCGCCATCTTCCGCACGATGATCTCAGTGTCCTTCAATCGCTTGCCGGACTGGATGGCTGCATCCCGGGCCTTGCCGGCGTAGCGGGCGACGTCCTCCACAGCGGCCCGACCCTCCTCGTCCCGGCCCGCCTTGTAGCTTTCCCCGGCGGAGTTGAGCTGACGCTGCGCGATGTCCAGATACAGCCGAGGACGATCCTCCAACCGGGCCGCTTCCGCCCTGGTTTCCAGTTCCTGCAATGACGACTCTTTCCCAGCCAGGCCTGGCAACGCCAAAGCCACCAAAACAACTGCCGTTAGTGTGATGCGGCGTCTCATGTTATTTCTTTGGCTCGATCGCGATCAGGCGGTGACGCGCTTGCCACTCCTGATCCGGATACTGTCCGCTCGCGACCTCCAGAAATTTATGATAATTCTCCGCGGCGTGCTTGTAATCGCGCAGATGATCGTATGCGGTGGCGCGAAGGAAGTAGCTTACCGGAATCTCCGGCAAAAAGCGGGCCCGCGCATCCGTCGCCTTGATCGCAAGCTCATAATCCTTGTTTTCGTCGGCGGCTACGGCAAGGTCTCCGTACGCCGCGCCGAAATCGGGCTTGAGCTTTACGGCAGTCAGAAACTCCTGCTGTGCTTCCGCATACTTCTTCTGCTTCAGCAAGAGCACCCCAATACTGTGATGCAGCTCGGGGTCAGCCGGGCTGGCCGCCAGCAGGGAACGATACTGTGCTTCGGCGAGATCATATTTCTTGGCCGTCGTGTACAAGTCCGCGATTTCACGTTTCAGGGACGCATCGGCGGGCGACAGCTTGCTTGCGGTCTGCAGTTCCTGCAGGGCATCGTCGGTGTGGCCGGCGGCCGCTAACACGCGTCCGAGCTGCAGGTGCGTGGCGGCGTCGTTGGGACGCACGACTACCAGCTTATGGAGCACCTCTTCGGCATCGGCCAGTCGCTGCCCGCGCATGTACAAATTTGCGAGTCCGGTGAGCGCGTCAGCCGAGGCCGGGTCGATGGCCAGCGCCTGCTTGTATTCCTGCTCGGCGTCTGCGAAGCGGTTTTGACTTTCGAGAAGCGGGCCGGCGGATAGATGCGGCTCAATGTCTTTGGGCTCCAACGCAGCCGCTTGCTGATACGCCGCAATCGCCTGATCGGGCTTGCTGCTTTCGAGAACATGGGCCAGAGAAAGCCAGGCGCGGGCACGACCTTCGTCAACATTGGCCGTAGGTTTCAGCGTGGTGGCGGCCCGCAGATACTGCTCCGCCTCGGGCTGGCCGGCTTTCGCCAGCATCAGGCCGAGATTCAGGTTCGACTCGAACACATCCGGTTTCGCCGCCACGGACTTGCGGTAGGCAGCGATCGATTCCTGAGTTTTTCGCAGACCGTTTTCGACGAAACCCAGGTCGAACCACGCCTGGTAATTGGCAGGATCTGCGGCGACAACTTTCTGCAGCAGCGGTTTGGCGGTCGAGTAATCTTTCTTCTCGATCGCATCTTCGGCCTGCGTGAGCTCAGGCGGAAAACTAGAAGCTTCCGCGATCCGGTGGTGACGCACCGTCTGCCCGCTGGATTGTGCAAACGCCGCAGCCGCGAGCAACGCGACAACGCACAGCAACCGGACTGGCCTACTTGCTTCCATTCCGCGAAAATCCGTTTCCGTTCAACACCTGCGCCAGGAACTTCCCGGTGTAGGAGTTCGGCAACTTGGCGATGGCTTCCGGCGAACCGCATCCGACCACGTATCCGCCACGCTCCCCGCCTTCCGGCCCCAGATCGATCACCCAATCGGCGGTCTTGATTACCTCAAGATTATGCTCGATGACCAGAATCGATCCACCTGCATCGATTAGACGGCGGAAAGCCGAAAGCAGCTTGCTGATGTCGTCAAAATGCAGTCCCGTAGTCGGTTCGTCAAAAATATAGAGCAGGTGCCGTTTTCTGCGACTCTCTTCCGCGGCTGGCCGCCGGATCTCGTGGACTGCGGGTTGCAGGTGCGCAGCCAGCTTCATTCGTTGGGCCTCGCCTCCGGAAAGCGTCGTTGCCGATTGGCCCAGCCGCAGATATCCCAGACCAACCTCCTCTAACACTCGCAGCTTGTCGACGATCTTGCGTACTCCGGAGAAGAACTGCAGAGACTCCTTCACAGTCAGGTCCAGAACCTCGTGCATGTTCTTGCCCTTGTAGCGGATTCCCAGGACCTCCGGCTTGTAGCGAGCGCCCTTACACTCTTCGCAGATCAGTTCGACATCAGCAAGGAACTGCATTTCAACCGTGACCGTGCCATTGCCCTGGCAGGTTTCACATCGGCCGCCAGGAATGTTGAAGGAGAAGTGCCCGGCGCCGAGGCCGCGTTTTTTCGCCTCGGGCAGAGAAGCGAACAGTTCCCGGATGCCATCGAAGGCCTTGATGTAGGTGACGGGATTCGAGCGCGGCGTGCGGCCAATCGGGGACTGGTCGACCAGCACGACTTCGTCAATAAATTCAGCACCCTGCAATCCGTCCCACGTTGCGGCGACCGGCGCGGTTGCGTCCGGCTGCCTCTTCGCCGCGGCCAGCGCCTGGTAGAGCACGTCGTGCAGCAAGGACGATTTACCGGAGCCGGAAACCCCCGTTATCGCCACCAGCATGCGCAGGGGCACCACCAGATCAATTCTCTTCAGATTGTGTGCCCGCGCACCGAAAATCTTGAGCTGTTGCGTCCCAGGTTTCCGTCGCGAGCTGGGTAACTGGATGCGAAGTTCATTCGCTAGGTAGCGCCCGGTGAGAGATGCCGAAATTCCCTTGATCTCTTCGTAGGTTCCGGCTGCGATCAGCCTGCCGCCGTTCTCCCCGGCGCCCGGGCCCAGGTCCAGGATCGTATCGGAAGCGCGCATCACATCCGGATCGTGCTCCACCACGAGGATGGTGTTCCCCAGGTCGCGCAGATCGTGCAGGATGTTGATAAGCCGGTGCGTATCCCGGCTGTGCAGGCCGATGGAAGGCTCATCCAGCACATACAGCGTTCCCACCAGCCGGGAACCTAGCGAGGTAGCGAGCTGAATCCGTTGCGCTTCGCCGCCGGAGAGCGTCGACGACAGCCGGTCCAGCGTAAGATATTCCAGTCCCACTTCATTCAGGAATCGCAGACGCTCGCGGATTTCCTGCAGCAACCGGTCCGCGACGCCCGCTTCCTGCTCGGTCAATTGCAGCCCCTGAAAGAATTGCACTGCCTGTTCCACGGTCATGGAACAAACGTCGCAGATACTTTTGCCGTTGATCTTCACTTGCCGCGCTTCCGCCCGCAGCCGGGCGCCATTGCAGGTAGAACAGACCGAGTATCCGCGATAGCGGCTCAGGAACACGCGCACGTGCAGCTTGTACTTCTTCCGTTCCAGGTGATGGAAAAAGCCGCGCACTCCGAAGAATCGTCCCTCGCCCTCGATCACCAGCCGCTGGTGCTCAGCGTCGAGGTCGACCCACGGAACGTCGAGCGGAATCTCCATCTGCTTGGCGAAACGCTTCAACTCCGTGAACAGCGTCCGGTACTTGGGCTTGGTCCAAGGCTCGATGGCTCCGTCGTTCAGGGTCTTGCTCTTGTCAGGAATCACCAGGTCGAGATCAAAATCAATGGTGTTTCCGAACCCTTGGCAACGCGGGCAGGCGCCGTAAGGATTGTTGAACGAGAACAAGCGCGGTTCGGGTTCTTCGTAGCGCAGCCCATCGTTCTTGCATTCGAATCGCTGCGAGAAACGCAGCCGCTCAGGATTTTGTCCTTCTCGCGGTGCCGTCTCAAAGATGACTTCTCCCGACTCCCGATAGCTGATCTCGGTGGCATCGACAATGCGAGCGCGGCCATCCGACGCGACCACCAGCCGATCCACCAGAACAAACACCGGCTCGGCGAAGTTGACATCCAGCAGAGATTCCGGGGTAGAAAATTCGTAGATATGTCCGTTTTGATAGAGGCGGTTGAAGCCCCGCGTGCGCAAATCCAGCAGCCTCGCCTTGAGCTGGTCCGAGGGTTCTGCAGATTGCGGCGCTTTTGCTTTCTTCTTGGCTCGACCGCGTGCGGTTTCGCTCTGAGGGCTGGTGGCCGGGGCTAAAGAAGTCCGCAGAGGGAAGAGCACATGCAGGCGCGTGCCTTCGCCCAGGGCAAGAACAGCGCCGGCAACCTCGTCGACCGTATCTTTCTTGACCTCCCGGCCGCACTGCAGGCAGAAAGTGCGCCCAATGCGTGCGAATAGAAGGCGCAAGTAATCATAGATCTCGGTTGCCGTGCCGACGGTCGACCGTGGATTGCGGGTCGAGTTCTTCTGGCGAATCGCGACCGCCGGAGCGATCCCATCGATCACGTCGGCATCAGGCTTCTCGATTCGCTCCAGAAACTGGCGGGCATACGCCGAAAGCGATTCCACGTAGCGCCGCTGCCCCTCCGCATAAATGGTGTCGAAAGCCAGCGACGACTTGCCCGATCCCGACACCCCCGTGACCACCGTCAGGGAGTTGTGTGGGATCTCAAAATCGATATTTTTCAGGTTGTGGACGCGTGCGCCGCGAACAACAATGGTTTCCGTCGACATCAGTACCCGGAATCTGCCCCCAAAAATCCGCCTAAGAAAACTCTGATTAAGTCGTCGATGTAGGCGCGGGCGTCCTTGCCCGTGCGGTAAGCCAATTGAGGCTCAAACTTAATCAGGGTCTCTCTAACATGCCAGTGTCTGCCCCGCCACTCCTCTGGAGGCGTTCAGGAGCGCTGCCGAATCTTTCATTATAAAGCACCGGCAGTACGCAGCCGGGACCGCGCATCTGCGGGCCCGACCAGCTTTCCTCCATTCCGGCGGAGTTATGGCTGGAACTTCACCCTGGTCGCTCGCCGAAAAACGGAAAATTGGCGATCCCGAACTTGCTGAAACCCGCTGAAAAACCGCCAAGAAGACTTGCTCCCGGGGTTACAATGGGGGCGTTCGACGGAGGGATGTATGAAACCGTCCTCGCAGTCGCCCAAAACGCCTTCCAGTCTTTCCGACTCAGTCCATCACCAACTCAACATGTATGCAGTCGCGGCCAGCGCGGCGGGGGTGGGAGTGTTGGCCCTAACCCGGCCTGCTGAGGCCAGGATCATCTATACACCTGCCCACGTCGTAATCGGGCACGGTGGAACAGACGGCTGCACCCTCAATTTCAGTCGCACCACATCGGGTGATTTCTGGCTTGGCACGTACAAGCACTCTACCACCGGATGGTACGTGGATCTGTTCGTACAGACTGTGAGGAGAAACGGGAGCGGGGGCGGAGTCGAGGGCAGGTATTCTGGCAGAGCGTTTGCCTCGGCGCTTCGACCAAAGGTGACGATCGGTCCGCGCGGCCAATTCCGGCGCGGCGGCGATATGCTCGGCATCTTCAGCAGCTCCACGCGTACGATGTGGGCGATTGGAATAACGTTAAGGATCGCTATCTCGGCCTCAAGTTCAAGATTCAGGGCAAGGGCAAGATCCACTACGGCTGGGCGCGGCTGAACGTGCGGGATCACGGGCACTACATCACTGCAACGCTGACCGGCTACGCCTACGAGACCATCCCGAACAAGCCCATCATCGCTGGCAAGACCAAAGGTCCGGATGTCATCACACTGGAACCCGGCAGCCTCGGAGCGTTGGCAGCGGGGGCAGCGGGGCGCAACATGCAGAAGTAGAAGTCGGAGGAATTATGAAGCGAACTTCGAGGAACCCGTCCACGCTTTCAGAATCACTGCAACGTCACCTGAACGCTTATGCGCTGGCGGCGAGTGCGGCGGGAGTGGGAATGTTGGCGTTAGCTCAGCCCGCTGAGGCGAAGATCGTCTACACGAAGACCCATAAGATAATCAACTGGAAACACAGGATTTTTAATCTTGACCTGAATCACGACCGGATGGCCGACTTCAGGTTTAAGTTCCACTCGGGTTTGAACCTCAGCTGGTCGGTGGGGATACATCCAGCGTCTTCTGGAACCATGAACCAAGTCTGGGGTAGCGGGAGGCTCTCGGCCGCAGCCTTACACGCAGGGGTTGTCGTTGGATCCGACGGTCGGTTCAGACCCTCATACTACATTATGTTTGGCTGCGGTTCCACCGTGTGCGGAGGCAATTGGCTCAACGTGAGAGACCGGTATCTCGGCTTGAAATTTCTTATCAACGGGATGTACCACTATGGTTGGGCACGCCTCAGCACCTATCGCTATGTAACTGCCATGCTGACCGGCTACGCCTACGAGACGATTCCCGGCAAGGCGATCATAGCGGGCAAGACCAAAGGGCCGGACGTAATCACACTGGAACCCAGCAGCCTCGGAGCCTTAGCGGCGGGAGCGTCGGGGCGCAGCAGGCGGAAGTAGGAGCTGGAGGAATTTATGAAGCGAACTTCGAGGAAGCCTTCCACCCTTTCGGAATCACTGCAACATCACCTGAACGCTTATGCGCTGGCGGCGAGTGCGGCGGGAGTGGGGATGCTGGCGTTGGCCCAGCCAGCCGAGGCAAAGATTATTTACACGCGCACCCACCACTTTATCCTGGAGCGCGGTCGTTATGACCTCGACCTCAACCACGACGGGATCACCGACTTCGTTCTTTACCAGACGGCGAGCGGTCCTTCTAGAAACCGCCTTAGTGTAAAGGAGCGCTTGAGAAACGGGGTTAAAGGGGACGGTAGCGGCGCCGCAGCGCTGAAACGGGGCGCACGGATCGGTGCCCGCCAGACCTTCATCGCTGGTACCGAGCTTAGGGGGGTGACCATGGTCTCCCTTGGGTGTACAAGCACTACATGTTGGACTAGCGGTCCTTGGGTCAACGTCACCAACCGCTACCTTGGTTTGAAGTTTGAAATTCGGGGAAAAACGCACTATGGATGGGCCCGTTTGACCGTTAAGTTGCCGGGTCATCAGATGCGGGATAATTACCCCATTCGAGCCAAACTGACCGGCTACGCCTACGAGACGATTCCCGGCAAGGCGATCATCGCTGGCCAAACCAAAGGGCCAGATGTAATCACGGTCCAGCCTGCCACTCTCGGAGCCTTGGCGGCGGGGGCGTCGGGGCGCAAGAGGCGGAAGTAGGAGTTGTGAGGAATTTATGAAGGGAACTTCGAGACAGCCTTCCAAACTTTCGCAATCACTGCAACGGCACCTGAACGCCTACGCGATGGCCGCGAGTGCGGCGGGAGTGGGGATGCTGGCGTTGGCCGACGCCGCCGAGGCAAAGATCGTTTACACGCCCACTCACGTCGTGATTTCCCCATACGGCGTGCACCTATATGATCTTGACCTGGGCCAAAACGGCAAAACCGACTTTGTGCTGCAGACCAAGTTTTACTCGACTACTGACCAGTCAGCTGGAACGCAGGTGCTGATGGCATCTGGAGTGGGTGGCAACGGCCTGGAAAACTATGCTGAGCCGCTGAAAGCGGGCAAGTCTGTAGGCCCGCAGAAAAAATTTGAAAATCGAGGGGTGATGGCCTCGGCTTTTGAAAGCGCCGGAGGAAGCACGATTGTCCGTGGTCCATGGGCCAACGTCAATCATCAGTACCTTGGCCTCAAGTTCAAACTCAAAGGTCAAATTCACTATGGCTGGGCACGGCTCAGCGCCCAAGTCAATAAAGAGATTTTTTATTTGAAAGCTACTTTAACCGGCTACGCTTACGAGACAATCGCGAACAAGCCAATCATCACCGGCAAGATCAAAGAGCCGGATGTCATCACGCTGGACCCCGGCAGCCTCGGAGCCTTAGCGGCGGGATCGGCTCGGCGCTCAGGAAAGTAGCAACCGCAACATCGGCACTCGCGGAACGCGCACCGTGAGCGGCGCACCCTCCACTCATGCAGCTTTCTGCCTGTTCGGCTTCGCGGCATTCGGTTACTTAAGCGAAGCGGCACGTCCCTTCTTCGCTGACTTCCCAGCCTGAAAAAGGTTATGATCTAACCTTTCATACGCACCCACTTGGAAACAGGCAACCGCTTGCCCATGGCGTTCAATCTAACCGCGGCATTGACTCGGGGTGGCAAACCCGTCGTTCTGGGTGGGGTTGTAGGCCCGCAATCCTTGTTGCTTCTGGCCCAGACCTCCGGCTACCTTTCCAGCAAGAAGGGCAGCATTTACAACATTCTCTGGGTGCTGGTGTTCGGATTCGCCACCCTGAACATCCTGGGGCTGATCAGCCGCCGTCTCGAACCTCGCCGGACCGGTCTGAATTTCAGTGAGATCCTCGCCATTACCGTGGTCGTAGTTTCGGTGCAGCTGCTCGCCTGGGAAATGCTCCACCTGTTTCACGTCCTGCCCATCAAGTTGGCGCCACGCTAAGCCCTTTGCGGTATCATTTCAGCATGGCGAACAAGCCTGCAGCCTTCGAAGTCACTTGTCCCTGTTGCACCGCCGTTCTGAAGGTCGACCCGGAAACGCGCGCGGTAATCGGGCACACTGCCGCCGTCAAGCCCAAGATGTTCAATGACATGGAAGAGGCAGCCCGTGCCATGAAAGAGCAGGACAACCGCCGTGAGTCCATCTTCCGCCAGTCGGTGGAGGCGCAAAAGCATGCCTCCGACCTGCTGGAGAAGAAGTTCCAGGAGGCCGTCCGCAAGGCGAAAGAATCGCCTGACACCGGGAAGCCAATCCGGGATTTCGACCTGGATTAGGCGCATTTTCGCGGGAAAGATGCTCATGGCAGCGGTGAGGACCTCTACCACAGGAACCGAGAATTTCCTCAGCCTGTGCATTTCCGGCATCTTGTGTTCCGCTGCGGGCGGAGTAAAATCGCCCCATGTGCAAGTCTCCCTTGCTCCTTGGGCATCGCGGGACGGGAGCACGAGCAACCCCTCCCGAAAACACCATCGAATCTTTCGACGCTGCTCTCCAGTGCGGTTGCGATGGCTTTGAATTCGATGTGCGGATGACCGGCTGCGGCTGCCCTGTGATCTGCCACGATCCCGAGGTTGCGGGCGTCACGGTCTCGCTCGCCACCAAGGAAGCACTTCCCGGGCTACTCCGGCTTCAACATCTCCTCAGCCGCTACGCTGCCCGGTCCTTTCTCGACATTGAACTGAAAGTGCCAGGCTTGGAGTCGGCGATTTTGGTGGCTTTAGCGGAAAGCCCACCGGAAAAGGGGTATGTGGTTTCATCCTTTCTGCCGAAAGTCCTGGAGGCACTGAGGCTGCGCAGTGCGGCGATTCCGCTGGGCTTGATCTGCGATAAAGCGCCGCAATTGGCGCCCTGGCGGGAGTTGCCGGTGCAGTATGTGATCTTGCATCATTCTCTCGCTCGGCGGGAGTTGCTTCGCGAGATCAGCGATGCGGGCAAAACATCATTCGTCTGGACGGTCAATGACCGTGATTCCATGCTGCGATTCGCGGAGTGGGGTGTCGACGGCATCATTTCTGACGAAACCGAGCTGCTGGTGCGCACCCTCAAGAAGCCTCTGACTAAGCCGCCGCTGTAGGCGCGGGCGTCCCCGCAATTCACACCACGTAGGGGCAGGGTCCTCACCTGCCCGCTGAATCACCTAGCCCGAGCTTCGATCCGCCAAGCGTGTAATCCCTTGCTGAGGTTCCCAAGGCCACGTCATTGCCCACACCGGCGCACCTCATTTACAGTGGATTGGCCCATGCCAACCACCGGACAACGCTTCGAACGCGCCGTTGCCATCATGACCCGGCTGCGCGCTCCTGGTGGCTGCCCCTGGGACCGCGAACAGACTTTCGATTCCATCAAGCCTTACACCCTGGAAGAAACCTACGAAGTCCTCGAGGCCATCGACAACCGCGACTGGGACGAACTGAAGGGCGAACTGGGCGACCTGTTGCTGCAAGTGCTTTTCTACGCGGAGATGGCCCAGGAGCAGCAGACGTTTTCGATCGACGATGTGCTCGATCGCCTCTCGAACAAGCTGGTGGACCGTCATCCCCATGTGTTCGGCGAGGTTAAGGCGGAAACATCGTCCGATGTGCTGCGCAATTGGGAGGCGCTGAAGGCCGAAGAGAAAAAGAAAAGGCTCGATGCGGGTGGTGGCAAGTCCGCCAAGAACGACGAGCCTGCAGAATCCGTTTTGGCAGGAGTCTCGTCCGCCATGCCAGCTCTGCTGGAGGCGCACAAACTCAGCTCGCGAGCCGCTCATGTCGGTTTTGATTGGGCGAGCATCGATGGGCTGTTCGAGAAGTTGAAGGAAGAAACCGAAGAATTGCAGGAGCAGTTGGCTGCATTTCCTGCGCCCGGCCCGCAACCGCAGGGGCGCGGAGTGGCGGGGTCCGGCCGCGCGCAGATCAGCGATGAGTTGCGCCATCGGCTGGAAGACGAAGTGGGGGATTTGTTTTTTGTGCTGGTAAACATCGCACGCTACCTCTCGCTCGATCCCGAATCGTCCCTTAGAAAAACCAACCGCAAGTTCAAGCGCCGCTTCCAGTGGATGGAGCAGCAACTTAAGAATGCTGGCCGCACCCCGCAACAGGCGACTATGGACGAGCTCGAGTCGCTGTGGCAGCAGGCCAAGCAGGAGGAAACAGCGCGACGGTGAGCCGCGAGTCCATCCAGATCCGCAACTGTCAGCAACTCGAGGAAATGCAGGCCTGCCTGGCCCTGCAGAAAGAAGTCTGGAATTTTGCCGATATCGAACTGGTGCCGCTGCGCATGTTTGTGCTCGCCGAAAAGATCGGCGGCCAGGTGATCGGCGCGTTTGATGGCAAGAAAATAATTGCCTTTGTGCTTGCCATTCCGGGGGTGCGGGACGGCCGTTCTTACCTGCATTCCCACATGCTGGGCGTGCGCAAGGAGTATCGCAACGCCGGCCTCGGCCGCCGCATGAAGTTGTTTCAGCGCGAGGACGCGTTGGCCCGCGGATTCGATTTGATCGAATGGACTTTCGATCCGCTGGAGATCAAGAACGCGTATCTGAACCTTGAGAAACTGGGCGCCATCGCCCGGCGCTACAACGTGAATCAGTACGGAATTACTTCCTCGCCGTTGCAGGGAGGTCTGCCCAGCGACCGCCTGGTTGCCGAGTGGTGGCTGAGGTCGAAGCGAGTGGAAACTTTGCTGAACACCGGCAAGCGCCCTGCGGTGAAGATCGTCGAGCGGATCTCGGTGCCGGCGCAGATTTACGAATGGAAAGCATCGTCTTCGACCCGAAGTCAGGCGCAAGAAGTGCAGAGTCGTAATCGGGAGCTTTTTCTCCGGGCGTTTGAGAAACGGCTCGCGGTCCTGGGGTACGAGCGCGGCCAGCAGGGAATCGGAACATTCTTGCTTGGCCAATGGGATGAGGCATGCATATAGCAAAAAGAGGTCGTCATTCCGAAGCCCCGCGCTTTCACCAGCGGGGCGAGGAATCCGGCGCGCAGTACCTCATTTTCTGTCCAAACGGTCCACTCCCTCTAAAGGCCGTTGAACCATGAAAATTGAAGCCATCACGCTGCGTGAAGTGCGTATGCCGCTCGTGCATTTTTTTGAGACGAGCTTTGGCCGCGTCTACGAGCGCCGGCTCCTGCTCGTGACCGTGCTTTGTGACGGAATCGACGGCTGGGGAGAGTGCGTCACCGATGCGGCGCCCTTCTACAGTTCGGAGTGGTTCGACTCCGCATGGATCACCATCCAGCGCTATCTGGCTCCGGCGGTTCTGGGACACGAGGTTAGCACTGCCCGCGAAATCGCCCCACTCATGGCGAGAATCCGCGAACATCGGATGGCGAAGGCCGCCATTGAAAACGCCGCGTGGGACGCCGAAGCCAGGCAGCGGAATCAGCCGCTGTGGAAGCTGCTGGGCGGCACACGGAAGGAGATTTCGTGCGGGGTGTCGATCGGCATCCAGGACTCGGTCGAGCAATTACTTGAGAACATTCAAATCGAGCTGTCGGCAGGCTACCGCCGCATCAAGGTCAAAGTAAAACCGGGCTGGGATTTGAATGTCCTTGAACGCATCCGCTCCCGCTGGCCGGAAATCACGCTGAGTTGTGACGCCAACTCCGCATACACACTCGATGATGTCGAGCATCTCCGCAAGTTCGATCAGTTCAATCTGCTCATGATCGAGCAGCCACTATGGAACGACGATATTTATTATCACGCCCGCTTGCAGAAGCAATTGCGCACCGCGATTTGCCTGGATGAATCCATTCACCATGCGCGCGACGCTGCTCAGGCTGTGGAAACCGGGGCTTGCCGCATCGTCAACATCAAAGTCGGCCGCGTCGGAGGCTTCACCGAAGCCAAGAAGGTTCATGACGTTTGTGCCGACAACAAGGTTCCCGTCTGGTGCGGAGGCATGCTCGAATCCGGCATCGGCCGCAGCCACAATATCGCGCTGTCGACGCTTGCCAACTTTAGCCTTCCGGGCGATGTTTCCGCTTCTAAACGCTACTGGAAAGAGGACATTATCGAGCCCGAGGTCGAAGTCACGCCCCAGGGCACCATCGTCATCCGCGATGAACCGGGCACGGGCTACCGTGTCCGCGAGGACCTGATCGAGAAATTGACCCAGCGCAAGGAGACGATCAAGCCCGGCTCCTAAGCACCTCTGACCGGTCGATGTAGGCGCTGGCGTCCTCGCGAGCGTGCCCTGAGCGAAGTCGAAGGGTGCGGGGGCTCGAACATCTGACAACGCCGCCGTACGATTTTGATAACATAAGTCGCCATGAACCCCTACGCATCCTTTCTTGGCAACCGTGATCCTTTGGAGGTTATTTCCGCCACGCCGCGGAAGCTTGCCGAGCACGTGAGATCGCTCGGTCGCACCGGCATGGAGCGCAGCTACGCTCCCGGGAAGTGGCCCGGGCGGCTGATTCTTTGCCACCTGGCCGACACCGAGGGAGTATTTGCCTTCCGCTTTCGGCAAGCGCTCGCCCAACCTCACCATGTGATTCAGCCTTACGATCAGGATGAATGGGCGCGTGTATATTCTTCGGCGGATTTCACTGCCGAGTCTGCGCTTGAGACTTTTACCGCGGTGCGCAAGTGGAACCTGAATCTGTTGAAGAATGTTCCGCCGGAGGTTTTCGCCAAGCCGGTCAGCCATCCCGAGCGAGGTCAAATGACCTTCCGCTTGCTGGTCGAAACCATGGCGGGGCATGATCTGAATCATCTCAGCCAGTTTGACCGGATTGCCGCCGCAGCCTGAAGCGGTGGGCCTGTTTGCTGCGGTGCCGAGCTGGGGCAAAGGCGGAAAATGGGCCTTCCCGGTTGAATCACTTCTCTGTCGTTGCGAGCTCTTTCACGACTTTTCCTGCGTCGTCCAAGAATTGAAGCGCTGCCTTACCGTTGGGCTGGACCGCCAAAACGATTCTCACCTTGCCCTTTTCGTCGCGAATCTCCAGCCCGACAGAGCCATCCGACGACCGTCCGACCACCATTCGCTTTACGTCATGACGATGTGTCGAAAAGAACTTGCTCCAAGCTACGTCCTGCTTGTCTGCTGGAAGCTTCTGAATTTCCTCATTGGCCTTTCTCTTTTCTTCAATGGGAAAATCGCCCTGGTCTGCGATGGTGATGCGTGAAAACTTGTTCTGGCCTTCCTGTCCCGCATCGATTGCAAAGATCTGGTTCTCCTCGTACTGGTCAAGGCTCAGATGCCCGTGATTTTCGATAGTGCCATCGGGAAGCTGGGCCGCACCCCATATCAGGCCACCCTGCTCCGTGCCTTCTTCACTCATGAACAGCATCCCTGCCGCTTCCGTCCGATCAGGCCGTGGATATTCTTTCTTTCGATTCCACGCGCCAGGGAAATCAGCACGGTTCGAGATGGTCAGACGGACGGTGCCATCGGGTTCAACGATGTTTATACGCCGAGCCGTGACAATGCCGAATGTTGGGTCGCGAACCATCGCGGCGCCACAAAGGACGACGACTGCGAAAGCAATCGTGAGTAGACCGGAGTAGACGGCTAGGAATTTCGGATTTGACAGGATCTTCATCGCGGCTCCTTGGCAGACTCCCTAGATTACGCTGCCGCAACCCGAACGGTTCCAAGAACGTTCAAAATGGAAGGCGGGTGTGGGTGTCGATTACACGGAGGTGTCGGGCTTCCCGACCTAGGGGACTGCCTTTGTCCCTGCTTGCTGCTGAAAGGTTCCGCCTGTGGTAAGCCCGGCTGGCATGCTCAAACTCACCCGATTCGCCCCTTCTTCTTCCAAAATGCGCCGGTTCCGGTAGACTAGAAGAGATCTCTGTCAACGGATCTGATGATTCTCATCACTCAATGACCGATATGCCAACCCTATCCGCTTCCCGCTCCGACATTAGCCTGCTCACTCCGGAAGATTTGCATCTGTTTAACGAAGGCCGCCATTACCGGGCCTACCAGAAACTGGGAGCGCATCTGGTCACGGATCGGGATGAACCCGGCGCCTGCTTCAGCGTCTGGGCGCCCAACGCCCGCGAAGTCAGTGTGCTCGCAAACTTCAACGGCTGGGACCGCCGCGCCCATCCGCTGTTTCCCCGCCAGAGTTCGGGAATCTGGGAGGGATTCATTCCCGGCGCCAGGAAAGGGGACCTGTACAAATTCCATATCCGCTCCCACCACCACGGACATGTCGTGGACAAGGCCGACCCCTTCGGATTGCTTCACGAAAAACCGCCGCGCACCGCCTCGGTGATATGGGACTTGGACTACCAGTGGGGCGATCAGGAGTGGATGCAGAGCCGCAAAGCCAAGAACTCTCTGCAAGCGCCGATGTCGATCTACGAAGTCCATATTGGTTCGTGGATGCGGGTGGCTGAGGAGCACAATCGCCCGCTCACCTATCGCGAACTGGCTCCGCGCTTGGCGGAGCACATTCAGCGGACCGGCTTTACCCATGTTGAATTCCTGCCGGTGATGGAGCATCCGTTCTACGGTTCGTGGGGATATCAGACCACCGGCTACTTCGCGCCCACTTCCCGCTACGGCACGCCGCAGGACTTTATGTACCTGGTGGACTACCTGCACCAGCATGGCATCGGCGTAATCCTCGATTGGGTGCCGTCCCACTTCCCCTCCGACGCGCACGGACTGGCCTACTTCGACGGAACGCATCTGTTCGAGCATGCCGATTCACGCAAGGGATTTCATCCCGATTGGAAAACCCACATTTTCAACTACGGGCGCACCGAGGTCCGCAGTTTCCTGCTCTCCAGCGGTTTGTTCTGGCTGGATCAGTATCACGCCGACGGGCTTCGCGTCGACGCCGTGGCTTCCATGCTTTATCTCGATTACTCACGCAAAGAGGGGGACTGGCTCCCCAATCAGTACGGCGGACGCGAGAACCTGGAGGCCATCGATTTTCTGCGCGAGTTCAATCAGGAAGCGTATGGTCAATATCCCGGCATTCAGACCTTCGCCGAAGAATCCACCGCATGGCCCATGGTTTCGCGCCCTCCCTATGTCGGCGGCCTGGGATTTGGATTCAAGTGGGATATGGGGTGGATGCACGACACGCTGGAGTATTTCGAGCGCGACCCGATCCACCGCAAGTATCACCACCAGAAATTAACCTTCCGCATGCTTTACGGGTTCACGGAGAATTTCGTGCTGCCCCTTTCCCATGACGAAGTGGTTCACGGCAAGGGCTCGCTGATCGGCAAAATGCCGGGCGACGAGTGGCAGAGGTTCGCCAATCTGCGCGCCCTGTTTGGCTACATGTTTGCCCAGTCCGGCAAGAAGCTGCTGTTCATGGGCAACGAGTTCGGCCAGGTTTGCGAGTGGACCCACGATTGGGGTTTGGAGTGGTTTGTCCTGCAATATCCTTTACACAAGGGTTTGCAGACCTGGGTCGAACAATTGAACCGGGTTTACCGGGAACATCCCGCGTTGCACGAACTGGACACCGAACCTGCGGGCTTCGAGTGGATTGACTGTAACGACAGTCCCGCCAGCACGATCTCGCTGCTGCGCAAGGGGAAGTCCGCGAAAGAGCAGGTGGTTGTGGTTTGCAACTTCACCCCGGTGCCCCGACTCAATTATCGCTTAGGAGTTCCTTGCGGTGGATTCTGGCGAGAAATCCTGAATAGTGACGCCAAGGAATACGGCGGCAGCGGCATGGGCAATCTCGGCGGAGCGCAAGCGCAGGCAGAGCCCATTCATGGGCGTCCGTTTTCTCTGAGCCTGACGTTACCGCCTTTGGCAGTTCTATACTTGAAGGCCGAGTGATCGTCAGATTGCCCACACGTCGGCAGAATCAGTTCTGCGAATGTCGAAGAAATTCGGCTATGGTCGACAGGCGTCGATCTTAGCACGGCAAACGCGACTCAGTCGGCAGACCTTCTCGTTCCGCCAATAGAAGCTCGATGCGATCAAGTATGTTCCGAATTGGTACTCCTTTCCGGATTGCGGCGTCGACGAACGGCGACATCTCCTCCAATTCCGGGTCGGTGCTGGAAACCATCACGATCGGAAGCAACGGATTCAGCATTTTCAGGCGCTCGGCAAGCTCATAACCGTTCATCCCCGGCATCTCTAAGTCGAGAATGGCAATATCGACATTGCCGGCAAACTGGTAGACGGTGAGTGCTTGGTAAGCATCGCTTACGGCGATAATCTCATAACCGTTCCTGTTGAGCATGGCTTGGTAAAGCTCGCGGATTCCCGGGTCGTCATCCACGCACAACACTACGGAATCTTTCATTAGACGAAGTTCCCTTTCTGGCACGAAGCACAGGCGCACCATGGGCCCTGCACTCGGAATGCCAAACCGGAAGCGGCGTGCTAGACTGCTGTGCATCGGCAGCTCATGCGGATTTTGACCCGCTACATTCTGCGCGAAGTGACGGCGCATGCCCTCATCGGTGTCGGGGTATTCACTTTCGTACTGTTCACCCGCGATCTGGGCCAGATGCTGGAACTGGTGGTGCGCAACAGCGCTCCTCTGCCCAGTGTGGCCGAGGTTTTCTTCTACATCGTTCCCCTCACGCTCACCATCAGCATTCCGGCCGGGGTGCTGGTGGGAATCCTCATTGGACTCAGCCGCCTGGCCGCCGACAGCGAAATCACTGCCATGCGCGCCAGCGGACTCGGCGTTTGGACATTCCTTCGGATCATTTCAATCTTTGCCGTGTGCGCTTGGATCCTGGCTCTGGCCAATGGCGTCTACGTGGCGCCGCGATCCCAGGCTGCGATGGCGCGCCTGCAAGACCAGCTCAAGTCTTCGCAAGTGTCTTTCGAAGTGCAGCCCCGGGTGTTCTACGAAGGCTTTCCGCAGCTCGTGCTTTACGTGCAGAACGTGAAAGCCGCGCAGGGCGCCGCCATCTGGAAGGGGGTTTTCATCGCCGACACCAGCGATCCCCAGTATCCTCGCATCACCCTGGCCCAGCAGGGAATCATGATCAGCGAGGGCGCAGCGACCTTGCACCTTCATCTGACCAACGGTTCGACTCACGAACTCGACCCCCAGGATCCAAGCCGTTATCAGGTCTCGACCTTCGAGCAAACCGACTTACCCATCGCCGTACCGCCCGCCGAATCGGCGAAGGACCAGGAAGCTGCGCCTGTGACCCAGCTCAGTACGGCCGAACTCTGGCGCAAGGGCCGCTCTGCCCGCGGCACCCCGCTGGGGACCTGGGCGCTGATTGAATTTCATCGCCGGTTGGCGCTTCCGACGGCCTGCCTGGTCTTGGCATTGGTGGGAATCCCACTAGGGCTGTCGTCCAAGAAAGGCGGCAAATCGAGCGGCTTTGTGCTCACCATCCTGTTGGTATTCGCCTACTATTTCGTTTCTCTGGTAGGTGTCTCTCTCGCCCGCCAAGGCAGGCTTTCGCCCGGCCTCGGGGTCTGGCTGGCGGATATCGTTTTCTTTCTGGCCGGCGCCTTTCTGCTCTGGCGCGCGGAACGCAGGCCGTTTCAGATCGGGTCGATTCGCGAATGGTGGAAGCCCCGGGCGGCATGGACCAACGGCGGCTTACTGCTCCGCTCCAGCCGCAGCGAGAATGCGTTCCAGCGTGCCTCTTCACGCCGCCGGGTTCTGAGCGCACGCTTCCCCATGATTCTGGATGACTACGTGCTCCGGGACTTCTTTTTGAACCTGGCGATGGTGCTCGCCACGTTCTTGATGCTGCTGCTGGTGTTCACGCTTTTTGAACTGCTGCAAGACATCCTGCGAAATCAGGTTTCTCCGCTGGTCGTCGGAGAATACCTCCTGGCGGTTACGCCCTATTTCCTCTACAACATTACCCCGCTCAGTGTTCTCCTGGCCGTGCTGATCACGCTCGGTGTTCTGCAGCGGTCGAACGAAATCACCGCCATGAAGGCGACCGGCATCAGCATCTACCGGCTCATCGTGCCGGTGCTGGCCATGGCTGCCGCGCTGGCGGTCGCGCTGTTCTTCTTTGACCAGTTCTACTTGCCCCACGCCAACCAGCGCCAGGACGCGCTGCGCAACTCGATCAAGGGCAAGCCGCCGCAAACCTACCTCAATCCCGAGCGCAAGTGGATCGTCGGCCAGCATTCCAATATCTACTACTACCAGTTGTTCGATTCCGACCGCGATCAATTCGGCCGTCTTTCGGTGTTTCAGTTCGACCCCGGAAGTTTTCAGCTGACCCGGCGCATTTATGCCGACCGGGCGCACTGGGAAGACAATGTGCATCGCTGGGTCTGCACTCAGGGGTGGGTACGTACTCTGCGCGGGCCCGCGATGGAAGACTACCACACCTTCCTGGTCGACACCTTTGCCGCGGTCAGCGAACCTCCGACGTATTTCAAGAAAGAGGTGAAGCAATCGTCGGAAATGAGCTATCAGGAACTGGGGCGCTACATCCGCGACTTGCAGCAGAGCGGTTTTGACGTGGTCAGGCTGCGGGTGCAACTGGCGAAGAAGCTTGCTTTTCCCATCATCACCCTGGTGATGGCGGTGCTGGCCATTCCGTTTGCGCTCTCCGCCGGACGCCGCGGCGCAATTGCCGGAGTCGCTACCGCCGTGGGCATTGCCGTCGTCTACTGGACGGTTTCCGGCCTCTTCGAAGCCATGGGCAACATCAGCCAACTCCCTCCCGTGCTGGCCGCCTGGTCGCCTGATCTGATCTTCGCCCTGGTCGGGGGATACTTGATTCTAAAAGTCCCCACGTGAGTGGCAATAGAAAATGTCGAAGATGACAAGGGATGACCGGCGTAAGTTTTATCAGAGCGCCCTTGAGGATCAGCGCCATCTGCTGGAGACCTCGATAGGGGGAATGCAGAAAGTCGACCTACTGCAAGCGTTGCACGTCGCCACGGGAATAAGGGTGCTCGTTCACGAAACGAGTCGGAGCAAGCCTCTCCTTAAGGAACTTAGCTCTAGTTACCTCGACCTTCAAATCCCCACGGAGGAGCCATCGAGACAAGGGCGAGGGACCGCAATACTCTTTCGTCCGATCGCTGCAAAGATCTCGACGGATGAGCTGCCCCTCACACTCGCGGACAACATCGATCTGAGTAAGCACTCCACCCTTGGAAAATGGTGGAACAGAGCGAGCCTCCTGCTCCCAGACATTGGGTCGATGAAAAGGAGAGAAATAATTCTCGGGATGGCAGACAGGGAAGCAGCCCATGCCGATCACGAGATGGAAGCAAATTACGAGAAGCTTATCAAGAGCAAGTTCCTGAGCTTCAGAATCAATGATATGGATTTGGGCTTCGCGAACATTGCCCGGCTAGCCACCGGGAAAATGGGTTTGCAGATGTTGAGGTATCTCGAATTGAATTTCCCGAAATCTACGTAGACTCAGGATAGGGCCCGTGGCCCAGGTTCGCGTCCGCGCATTTCGGACGTTAACCTGGGGACACATAACGGCTGACGGCCCACTTCTCCGCTTCGCTTTCCCCTTGACACCCACCCCGGCAAACGGACATCCTAAGTTGTATATCTTATGGAGAACTCATAAAATACACATATAACTCATTAGGAATCTAGATTTTACCCCTAACTCCAATCGGCTCTAGATTTTGCGGGCAAAATGTCCGTAACCTGATGATTCCACTAGACCGAGGGGGAGGGGGTATACCAGTTCAAAAAGGGTAGGCACCAGAGTCCTTCCCAGCAACCATCGGGCGCAGGAACCGCCCTCTATTTGATTGCCACAGCTGAGGGCTGGCCAGCGAAGGTGGGGTAGGTCTGAGGCGTACCCAGTAAACCGTTGCTTGTGCCCAGGGCGAAAATTGACAGAGAGGTGCCGCCGATGTTCGCTACGTACACGTAGTCGGTAACATCCAGGGTGGGGTTTCCCACGTCGCTGGCGATTGCACCAGAAAGGACGGCAAGCGAAACCGGCGTCGTCCCGGTGGAGACCGCGGGCGGGGAAAGCGTGGTCAGTATTCCACTTCCAGGGCTGAACGAGTACTGGGAGACCTGGTTGGACTGTTGATCGGCCACATAGACGTAGTTGAAGCCAAGATCGAAAGCAATAGCCACCGGCCCGACTCCCGCGGCGAAGGGCGAACCCGGCACCGCCGTCATCGTTCCGTTGGGTGTGCTGCACGTGGCGGATACAACTACGCAGATGGCGAAGCTGCTGACGTTGTTCGATCCCGAATTGGCGACCAGAAGAAACGCGCCGTTCGGTGAAATCGCAACCGCCGACGGCGCGACGCAATTAGTGTTCGGCAATGTGCACGAGGCAAAAGGAGAACCGCCCACGGCGGTCAGCTTTCCCGAAGTACTGTCATAGCTGAATGCCGATACCGTGTTGGTGAACTGATTGGCGACATACAGGTAGTTTCCCGCGGGGGGAACAGCCACGGAAACCGGTCCCGTACCGGTTAGGTCCGTCGGCAGCTCGGTAAGAAACGGCGAGCCGGAGACCGGCGCCAGGGCGGTTCCGTTAATCGAGAACACCGAGATGCTGCCCGACTTCGGATCGGTAAATGTGCCTTGATTGGCCACAAAAAGGAATTTCCCGGTCGGATCGACAGCCAGGCCTGTCGGATTTTGCCCGGTCTTTGTGTTCGATCCCACGGTCAGTGTGCCGTCGGAGCCGATCTGGTAGCTGGTGACAAAGTTCGCAGCCGTGTTTGACACGAATAGTGCATTCACGCTGGGAGTGATCGCGATGGCGGAGGGATTGGTGCCGGTTGCCACCTCGTTAATCCCGGTAAGGCCGCCCGAGCCCAAGGTGATTCCGTAGCTGGTAAGAGTCGAGTTGCCTTGCTCGGCGACGAACAGGAAACCGGTGCCCGAAGTGGCCGCCGCGTTGTTGTTGCTGCTGCACGACAAGGTAGCCAGGATCAAGACCAAGCCCACCGCCCACCCACTGAAACGGAACTTCATTCCTGTTGTCTCTCCTGTTTTTCGATTTCGGACCCGCAAGTGGGACGATCTGCCAGCGGCGTTTCCAGCAACGACCCAGAACTACACTCCCTTGTGTATCAGGAACGCACCCGGAAGAGCAAACTGCCAACTGGTCGGTAGTGCCCCGATCCCATGAACCACAAAGCGCACGAAGTTCCACGAAGGGAATCCTTGAGTTTCCTTCGTGCTCCTTAGTGTCCTTCGTGGTTAAGCACTGGGACACCGCCAACTGCTTGGAACCGAAGTTGTTGCAGAACGTTGCCTGACCTTAGCGATCCCCAGAAATGACGCTGGCAGTTGGCGAAGAAGAAAGCGCCCGTGGTCCACAGGCCTCGAGGGGCAGCCGGATCTCGACCATCAGCCCGCCTTCCGGACGATTCGAGGCGTGCACCGTTCCCCCGTGCAAGCGCACCGCCCGCTCGGTAATGGCCAAACCGAGCCCTGCACCGCCGGTCTGCCTTTCGCGGGCGTCGTCAATGCGGTAGAACGGTTGGAACAGCTTCGCCAGCGCGTCTTCGGGCACGCCCGGCCCCGAATCCGTTACCTGCACGATCGCCTGCTGGCCGTGAGGTCCCGGCCCTTGCTCCAGGCGCACTTCCACCACGCTCCCGTCCTGGGAGTAGCGGATCGCGTTCCGCACCACATTTTCAATTGCGCTGTGCAACAGAGACCGGCTTCCGATAATCTCGCAACGACAGCGAACCGAGACTTCCACCTGGCAGTTGCGGCATTGTGCCTCGAAAGCAGCGTCCTTGGCGATCTCGCGAATAAGTTCCCCGAGGTCCACCGGGGACTTTTCCATTGTCGCGTCACCGTCTTCCAAACGAGCAACGGTGAGCAGCCGCTGAATGAGTTCGTTCAAGCGGACAGTTTCCCGGTCGATTCGATCGAGCGCGCCTCCGGCGTCCGGCCCGCTGCGCTGGCGGGCAAGCTCCAAAGCTACGCTCAGACGCGCCAGCGGAGAGCGCAGTTCGTGCGAAATGTCCGTCAGCAGGCGGTTTTGGGCATGCACCAGGTTCTCGATGCGCTCTGCCATACGGTCGAAGTCGCGGACCAGTTCCGCGATTTCATCGCGCCGCCGCGGTGAGGGCATCCCGGCGCGGGCGCTGAGATCGCCCGACGCGAGCTTCTGGGTTGCCGCTCGCAGGCGTACCACCGGTGAAGTCAGATACCGCGCCAGAATATAGCAGACCAGACCGGACGAAAGGATGGCGATCAGCAGCCCGATGCCAGGTATGCCGTGCGGGCCGAACCATCCATGCCGCTCCGGCAGTTCTATGATAAGGGTGTATCGGCGGCCATCCGGACCGGTCGCCCTCTCACGCAGGAATTGAAAAGGCCGGAAACGCCCCAGCAGAGTATCGGCGGCGTACCCCTTGCCCTGCGCTGCTTCCACCACCGGCGGAGGTACCCTGCGTCCCAGAAGACTGTGATTCTCCTGATCGAAGAGGTGAAGGCGCACATTCTGTGAATCGTGGACGCCCCGAAAATACCGCCATAATCCATCTTCCCCGCCGGTTTGATAAGCCTGCACGCCTTCGTTGAGAAACTTCGTCTGCTGCGCCTCAACAGAAGCAACCTCGGTGGAGGGGCGCGAGGTCAGTGTCAGCAGAATGGCTGCGACCAGGACTAATGCCTGCGCAACCCAGTAGGAGAGAAAGATCCGTACAAACAAGCTTCTCATTCCGCGCCGCTCCTAGCGTGATCCCGCGGGTGCGCGAAGATGTAGCCGACTCCGCGCACTGTCTTGATGTGGTCGGTGGCGGAATCGGAGTCCCCCAGCTTCTTGCGGACCTTGCTCACGTGCATGTCAATGCTGCGATCGAAAGGAGAAAACTTGCGGCCGAGCACGGCGTCGACTAGCCGGTCTCGCGTCACCACCCGGCCAGCCTCCTGCAGCAAAACATGCAGCAGGTTGAATTCAACCGAGGTGAGGTCCACCGGTTTGCCATTCTGCAGAACGGTGCGGGTCGCCGGATCCAGTTCAATGTCACCGACTCGAACCACGTCCGGAATGGCCTCGCCTGGCTTGCCGCTATTCTGGGTGCGGCGGAGGATGGCACGTATCCGGGCTACCAGTTCCCTGGGATTGAATGGCTTCGGCAGATAGTCATCGGCCCCGATCTCCAGGCCCACAATCCGGTCCACGTCCTCGCCGCGGGCGGTCAACAACAAAACGGGAATGCGGGAGGTCGCGCGCAAACGCCGCAGAACATCGAAGCCGTTCAGTCCCGGAAGCATGACATCCAGCACCACCAGCAGATGCTCGCCGCTCAAGGCCCGCTTCAGGCCGCGATTGCCGTCGTACACCGCCTCCAACTGAAAGCCTTCCGGCTCCAGGTACTCCGTCATCAGGCTGGAGAGTTCTACATCGTCGTCGATGAGCAGAATGCGGTCCAATGTTCTCATCATAGTTCTACAATAACCTGTGGAAAGTCGGCGTAAAGAATTGTCAAACCGAGCTTTAGCTCATTTACAAAACTTTACTCCGGTTGACCGTCTTTTTACCACGCCGCCGGCGGGAAAGTGTTTACATGTATGGAAAGCATACGGGGAATCCCGTGAACAAGAACAATCAAGACACTAGGAAACACTTGAAGGAGAAGTCATGAAGATCAGCAGTTCGAAAATTTTGTCCGTTGCTCTGTCACTCGCGTTACTGGGCTCTGTCGCAATCGCGCAAGGTCCTCCGATGGGACGGCCGCATGAAGGCGGTTTCTTCGGCGAGCACTCGCTGGAGTTCTTTGCTGAAATCCTGAATCTTTCGGATGCGCAGCAGGCCCAGATCAAGCAGATCATGCACTCGGCTAAGCCATCGCTACAGCCTCTGTTCCAGCAGGAGATGCAGAGCAGGAAAGCAATGATGCAGCTGGCCATGAGCGGCAACTTCGACGAGGCCAAGGCGCAGGCTCTCGCTCAACAGGCGGCTCAAGCGCATATTCAGTTGGAGGTGGAGCACGCTCGCACCATTTCCCAGGCCTATCAGGTCTTGACCGCCGAGCAGAAGACCAAGCTCGCGCAATTCGTGGCAAAGCGCGAACAGCATATGCAAGAGCATATGCAACAACACATGGGTCAGAAGCCTGATTCGGACTAGAGCGGATCGAAAGCCGTTCCGCGTAGGCGTGAAACTGACAAAAGGGTGGTTGGGCGCAGTTGGGCGAAGAGAGCACAGTACGACCGGCGGGCTCACTCGTGGCCTGCCGGTCGACGCTGCTAGCACAGCAGCGTGCTCAGCTACCGTACCCACAGGTATCGTTTCCGAATTGAAGTCAGGACGGTGGAAGGAGAAAGCACTTGGCCAGTATTGCTAGCAACCTAAGCGTTGTGGAAGCGATTGCCGCAGAAATGACATGCGTGGTGGAACGAGCTGTCGATTGCTGGATGGCAGAGGTGGAATGTGCCTTAACCGACCCTCAGTTGACCACCCTCGGCAGGTTGGCAGCCGTCCGCGACATCCTACAACGGTATAAAGCCTTCACCGGCAAAACCACACTGGAAGGCCGCAAAGGCAAAGCCGAAGACCAGCGCTGGTCATCAGGATCTGCCATATGAGCTCTGATTTTCTGTACTCCTGCGTGATGGATTCGACCTGGTTTTTCCTGGCTGCTTGGATGCTCCTGCTGTTAGGAGTCGGCGTCCGCACGTTCCGGCAGGATGTGACCAGCGGGCCGCCAGTAAGACAAATGGAAACCAAAGGCCACGACTAGGATGGTGATGCAGGCGCGGGCGTCCTCGCCCGTGCTAAGCAGGCCTTTGCCATCATCCGATCCCGAAATCTGAAGCTCCGCCTGTTAAAATCACATCTACAAGCCCATGCTGCCGAAGAGCCTGCGCCCTCTCCTCCCGTACATGAAGAAATACCGCCGCAGCTTTATGGTGGGGACGCTGTGCGTGTTCTTCAACAACGGAATCTGGATCCTTTTCCCGCAAGTCATTCGCCGCGCCATCGATGATCTGCATCTTGGCGTAACCCGGCACAAGCTCCTCACCTACGCTCTGGCGCTGCTAGCGGTCGCCGCAACCAAAGGGATTTTTCAATTCCTGACCCGCTGGATCATGATCGGAATTTCGCGCGAAATCGAATTTGACCTGCGCAACGACCTTTTCCGCCACTTGGAAAGCCTTTCCTACTCCTACTACCAGCGCACCCGCACCGGCGACATCATGGCCCGCGCCACCAACGATCTGAACGCCGTCCGCATGCTGCTGGGTCCGGCCATCATGTACACGGCCAACACCATCGTTTTCACCGCCGGCGCCTTGGCGTTCATGCTTTCCATTAGTCCGAAGCTGACCCTCTACGCGTTCCTGCCTTTGCCGATCGTCAGCATCGTGGTGCAGCATTTTGGCCGCCTGATTCATGAACGCTTCGAGCGTATCCAGGCAATGTTCTCGGATATCTCCGCCCGTGCCCAGGAGAATTTTTCCGGAGCTCGCGTCATTCGCGCTTACGTGCAGGAAGAGTCGGAGATCTCGCTGTTTGAGACCGCCAACCGCGAATACATTGGCCGCAGCCTGAAGCTGGTTCGCCTCATGGGCATGCTCTGGCCCACCCTGGAGACCTTGCTCGGCTTCGCCATCGTCCTTGTGCTGTGGCTCGGCGGACGCGAGGTCATCGCGAACCGCATCACGGTCGGTGAGTTCGTCGCATTCAATACCTACATGGTGCAACTCACCTGGCCGGTGATCGCCCTCGGCTGGGTGATTAACATCTTCCAGCGCGGCACCGCGTCCATGGGCCGCATCAATCAGATCCTGATGGAGAAGCCGGAAATCTCGGACAACGAAGAATCTAAGATTGACGTCGGAGACATCCGCGCTATCGAAGGCGAAATCGAATTCCACAACCTCAATTTCGCCTACAACGGTACTCCGGTCCTTGACGACATCAACCTGCGGATTCCCGCCGGCACCAGCCTCGCGGTCGTCGGGCCCACCGGTTCCGGTAAAACGACTCTCGTGAGCCTGATTCCTCGCATCTACGATGCGGCGGGGGGAAGCGTGCTCATCGATGGCCGGCCCATCCGCGAGTATTCCCTGGAATTCCTGCGCCAGAATATCGGCTTCGTGCCGCAGGAGACATTTCTGTTCAGCGAGAGCGTGCGTGAAAACATTGCCTTCGGCGTCGCCAATGCCAGTGACCAGGACGTCCGCGACGCCGCCCAGGGCGCCAGCATTGCCGACGATATCGAGGGCTTTCCCGAGCAGTACCGCACGATGGTGGGCGAACGCGGCCTGACACTTTCCGGCGGGCAGAAGCAACGCACCGCCATTGCCCGCGCCCTGATTCGCAATCCCCGCATTCTGATACTGGATGACGCGCTCTCCAGCGTCGATACCCACACCGAAGACAAAATCCTGAACCACCTGCGCGAGATCATGCAGGGCCGCACGACGATTTTTATTTCGCACCGCGTCTCCACCGTCCGCAACGCGGATATGATCGCGGTCCTCCACAGCGGCCGCATCGTCGAGTTGGGCACCCACGACGAACTGATCGCCCGCAACGGCTACTACACCGACCTGTACAACAAGCAGTTGCTAGAGGAAGAGTTGGCGGAAGTGTAGCCAAAACGCTCTGAGGAAGTCATCCCGAAGCCCCGCGCTTTCACCAGCGGGGCGAGGGATCTGGCGTGTACCACTGCTGAGCATCGGAGCCGCGACACTCCGCGAAAGATCCCTGCCTGGGCTGATCTTGGCTGGCGGCCCCCGTCCCCCGCCCCACTTTCCCCTTGACACCCACCCCGGCAAACTGACATGCTCAGATGTATATCGTATGGAAAACATATAAACATAGACTATAACTCATTAGGAATCTAGATTTTACCCGCAAGTCCTTCAATGTCTAGATTTTGCGGGCCAAATCTCCGTAACCCGATGATTCCACTAGACCGGTGGGGAGGGGGTATACCTTGTCTTCACCTCGTCGGCGAGAACGAAAATGAAGGAGGCAACAGCGCCAAGGAAGGGGAAAAGCCCAGACCAGCAAAGTGACATCGTTGATGCATATCTAGTAGAGAATGTTAAGTTACGATGTATAACTCGTTAGGAATCTAGATTTTACCCGCAAGTCCTTTAATGTCTAGATTTTGCGGGCCAAATCTCCGTAACTTGATGATTCCACTAGACCGAGGGGGAGGGGGGTATACCAAACAAAATCGTGATAACCGGCAGGAGCCGAACCGAGAGCCAAGAAGCCAGGAGCTAGGAGCCAAAGGCTAACGACCAACGACCAACGACCGAACCTAAAACTTCCTTGACTGCTCCTTCGCCCAGCGCTCGATGACGACTTTTTTTTCAGTGTAGAACTCGACCGCGTCTCGGCCCTGCCCATGCAGCACGCCGAAAAAGCTGTCTTTCCACCCGCTGAACGGGAAATAGGCCATGGGCGCGGCGACGCCGATGTTGATGCCAATATTCCCCGCCGGCGCCTCGTAGCGGAAGCGCCGCGCCGCCGCCCCGCTCGAGGTGAATAGCGACGCCTGGTTGCCATAGGCGCTGCGCTCCAGAAAGGCAAGCGCTTCATCCATATCGTTGGCGTGGATGAGACTCAGCACTGGCCCAAAAATTTCCGTGTCGGCAAGATCGCTGTTCGCAGGCACATTATCGAGAATGGTCGGCTTGACGAAGTTTCCCGCTTCGTAAGTCGGAATCCTCGAATTCCTCCCGTCGAGAATAACTTTCGCGCCCTGCTTTTCGCCGATACGAATCAGTGACTCGACCCGCGCTTTGCTCTGCGGCGAAATGACTGGCCCCATCTGCACGCCCTCTTCCAGCCCGTAACCGACATTCAGCTTGGAAGCAGCATCAGTAATTGCATCGCGAAAAGTCCTCTGCGCTTCACCAACCGTGACTGCGACCGATACAGCCAGACACCGCTGACCCGCACATCCGAAGGCGCTGTCACTGATAATCTGCGTGGCCATGTTCATATCGGCGTCCGGCAGAACGATGACATGATTCTTTGCTCCGCCTTGGCATTGCGCCCGCTTGCCGTTCGCTCCGGCGCGAGCATAAACGTGCCGTGCAACTGGCGTCGAACCGACAAAGCTGATCGCTCGAACCTTAGAATGATCGAGCAGCGCGTTCACCGCCGTCTGCCCGCCGTTGACCAAATTCACCACGCCCTTGGGCAGACCGATTTGCTCCATCAACTCGAACGCGCGGTGCATGGTGAGCGGCACGCGTTCCGAAGGTTTCAGGATGAACGTATTGCCGCAGGCAATTGCGTAAGGCAGAAACCAGAAGGGAATCATTCCGGGAAAGTTAAATGGAGTAATCGCCGCAACGACGCCGAGCGGCTGCCGGATCATGGTCTCGTCGATGCCGCGCGCAACATCTTCCAGGTTGTAGCCCTGCATCATCATGGGCATTCCGCAGGCAACCTCTACGTTTTCGATGGCGCGGCGCAGCTCGGCTTTAGCTTCGGCGAGAGTCTTGCCGTTTTCGCAGGTGATGATGCGTCCGAGTTCGTCGAAGCGATCTTCGAGAAGCTGCTTCAGCTTGAACAGCGGCTGGATACGATCTTCCGGTGGAGTCCGTCGCCAGTCGGGATAAGCCGCGGCAGCGGCTTCCACAGCAGCATTGACTTCGGCCGCATCGCAGAAGGGAACTTTGGCGAGAACCTTGCCAGTGGCGGGGTTGGCGACTGCGCCCCACTCCGTTGCATGGGATTCGATCCACTGGCCGTTGATGTAGTTGGGGACGCTGGTGATGGGTGGTGCGGCAACTGGCATTTTGGGACGACCTCAATCGTTGTGAAGAGTCAATCTAATAGACGTTGCAACAACGTCTCTACGGTACATTGATGCCCTGCTTTACACACACGCTCTGCAACGCGGCTTCCAGCACATCCAGTCCTTCGTCCATCTGCTCTCCGGTCACGACCAGAGGGACGAGGACGCGAATCACATTGGAGTACGAGCCGGCGGTTACGGTGATCAGTCCGTGCTCATAGCAATACTGGGTGATCTGTTTGGTCTCTTCGGCGGCAGGTTCGCGGCCTTCGCGAGACTTTACCAGTTCAATCGCCTGCATGCCGCCCAAGCCGCGGATGTCGCCAACGATGGGCCAGCGTTTCTGCCACTCCTTCGCGCGCTTCTGGAAATGACAGCCCAGTTCATTGGCGCGCTCGAGCAGGTTCTCACTCTCAAAAAGGTCAAGCACAGCTAATGCCGCGGCACAAGAAAGCGGATTACCGGCAAACGTGCCACCAAGGCCGCCGGGCCCGGGCGCATCCATGATCTCCGCACGTCCGGTGATGGCACCGAGCGGCAAGCCGCCGCCCATGGACTTTGCGGAGACGATAATGTCCGGCTCGATCCCGTAGTGCTCACTGGCGAACAGTTTGCCCGTGCGACCGAAGCCGCTCTGTACCTCGTCCGCAATGAACAGGACGCCGTGACTGCTGCAAATGTCGATCAGAATGCGGAAGAATTCAGGGGGCGGAGCGACGAATCCACCTTCTCCCAGCACCGGCTCGGCAATCACCGCTGCAACATCTTCCGATGCCACCACGCGCTTGAAGGTGTCTTCCAAATGGCGGGCGCAATAAACGTCGCACGACGGATACTGCATCGAATACGAACAACGATAGCAGTAGGCGTACGGAATGCGATAAACATCGCCGGGAAAGGGCGCAAAGCCCGCTTTGTACGGATGCGTCTTGCTGGTGAGGGCCAATGTCATCATGGTCCGGCCATGGAATGCGTCTTCGAACGCGACGATCCCCGGCCGTCCAGTATGGGCGCGGGCAATCTTGACGGCGTTCTCCACGGCTTCGGCGCCGGTATTCACGAGCAAAGTCTTCTTTGGAAAGTTGCCGGGTGTGACCTGGTTCAGGCGCTCGGCAAGCCGGATGTAAAGCTCATAGGGCGTGACCTGAACGCAGGTATGGAGAAATCGATCCAGTTGCTCGCGGATCGCAGACGTTACGGTCTCGGGGCGATGCCCAGCGTTGGTGCAGCCGATCCCACCGGCAAAGTCAATGAACCGGTTGCCGTCCACATCTTCGATCCAGGCGTCTTCCGCTTTAGCCACGTAAACGGGGGTGCCATGCGAGAGCCCGCGTGGAACCGCAGTGGAGCGGCGTTCGGCTAAAGCTTTCGATTTAGGACCCGGGATCGCGGTTCGGAGTTGAATCGTATTCATGTCACAGATCTCAGCTTTCACTCGCTACTCGCTACCAGCTACTCGCTCTCAATACCAGCCAATCGGCTGTTCGTTTAGATTGATAAATACTTGCTTGGTTTCGAGATACTCTTCAACACCCCAGGGGCCCAGTTCACGTCCGAATCCAGACTGCTTGTAGCCGCCCCATGGCGCTTCCACGTAGGTGGGCTGCATGTGATTGACCCAGACGATTCCGGCACGCAGCGACTTCACTGCGCGGAACGCTTTGAAGATGTCGCGGGTCCAGACCGCCGCAGCCAAGCCGTACGGCGAGTCGTTGGCGACCTTCAGTGCATCCTTCTCGTCCTCGAATGGAATGACGGCAGCCACCGGACCGAAGATTTCCTCGCGGGCGATACGGGCGCTATTGTCAACGTCGTAGAAGATAGTCGGCTCGAGGTAAAAGCCCTTGGCAAACTTTTTCGCGCGTCCCCCGCCGGTCGCCAGCTTGGCTTCCTTCTTGCCAATCTCCTGATAGGACCGAACGCGCTCGTATTGTTCTTTGCTGACCACCGGGCCCATCTTGGTGTTGCGGTCGAGCGGCGCACCCAGCTTGATTTTCTTCGACTTCTCCACCATGGCGTCGACAAATTTCTTGTAGATGGGCTTCTGCACCAGAATGCGGCTGCCCGCCGAGCACACCTCGCCCTGGTTGATGAAAACGCCAAACAGGGCGCCGTCGATGGCAGCTTCAAAATCGGCATCGGCGAAAAAGATGTTGGGAGACTTGCCGCCCAGCTCTAGGGTCACGCGCTTCACTGTGTCCGCGGCTTCCTTTACGATGATCTTTCCGACCGCGGCGCTGCCGGTGAAGGCAATCTTGTTCACGTCGGGATGCTTGACCAGCGGCGATCCGCAGGTTTCCCCGAAGCCGGTGATCACGTTGACCACGCCCGGCGGGAATCCCACTTCTGAGAACCAGTTTGCCATTTCCAGCGCGGTTAGCGGCGTTTGCTCGGCAGGTTTGAGAATACAGGTGCAGCCGGCGGCGAGGGCAGGCGCCAGTTTCCATGCTGCCATCAAGAGAGGATAGTTCCACGGAATGATTTGCCCGGCTACCCCGATGGGTTCTTTCAGTGTGAGGCTGACGGCATTGTCAGGAACGGGATTCACGAATCCGAGAATCTTGGTCGCTAGACCGCCATAGTACTCGAAGCAAGTTGCGGCGTCGTTGACATCAAACTCCGCTTCGACGATCGGTTTGCCGCAGTTGCGGGTTTCAAGTTCCGCAAGCATCGCCGCGTTCTGGCGGATTTTATCGGCCAAGCGGAAAAGAACGCGCCCTCGCTCCTGGGCGGTTGTCGAGGCCCAAGCACCATCTTCAAATGCGGTCTTTGCGACGGCGACCGCGCGATTGATGTCCTCGGCATTTGCGTCGGGGACATGGGCAATTGCTTCTTCGGTGGACGGATCGTAAACGGGAAATGTCTTCCTCGACTTACTATCCACCCATTCGCCGTTCACGTACATCCGATACGTACGAACGTCGGTTTTGATAACACCCGCCATAGATATCTCCTGGCAATTCTGATCAACCGAGTCTCCCGCGGTCGGACAGACGAGGATGTCTGTCTCTACGTGGATCTCGCGATTTCCACACCTTCCACCTGAGCTGCATTTGCGGCTTTACGCCGTCCGTACACGAAAAAGAAAAACGCAGCCAGCGCGATGAAAAACAATGTCAGCCCGAACATCGTAATCTCGTAGCGCCAAATCGAGGTGATTTGTTTTGCCGGCGAAAACGCCAGCACGATGCCGAGGATCGTTGTCAGCAGCCCGCTCCCCCCGGCAAGAATCAGCCCGCTCTTGCCGTAGCGGCCTTTCTGACCGGACTCGCCGAAAGCAAATTTCAGCAATGCTGCAAAAACGTAGACAAAGGGTACCAACTGCAGCACGACCGCCAGGGACAACATGGTCTGGAACGCTTCCTGAACTCCGCCCGACGCCGCAAAGTTGATGATGCAGAGCACCAGCGACACGACCAACTGCACGATCAGCGCGGCATACGGCGTGGCGTATTTCGGATGCACGTTGCCCAGCCATGCCGGCAAGTACGAATCGAGTCCCGCCACGAACGGGATCCGCGCCGAACCGCCCATCCATGCGGAGCCAATTCCGGCAATCGACAAGCTGAGCATGAGCGCGAACGGAGCGACGATCCATCCCACGCCGACTTTGAGCGCCATGTGACTAACCGCCTGCACGATCCCTTGCAGCACGCTGATGTCGTTCTTGCCCACGGCGACCAGCAGCGTCAACGTGGCTCCGATGTATAGCAACCCGGAGAGCACGCCGCCCCAGGCCACGGAAACGGGCAGATCACGCTTGGGGTCGCGGATCTCGTCTCCCATCACCGAAGCCAGTTCCAATCCCACCAGGCCGAAACAAATCACGCCGAACGAGTTGAGAACGAATCGCGGATTGGCGGGAATGCGGAAATCGGCGGCAGTGATGGTCGTGCCGTAACGCGTAAGAATAACTATGCCCAACCCAATCAGCGTAGCCGCGGCGACTCCGGTTCCAATGCCGCCCAGATTGTTCAACCACTTCCCGACGCTGAGGCCGACGATGTTCAGGACCGTCAACAAGCTGAGCAAAACGATCGATGCGCAGAGAGCGAAGGCCTTGTTGTCCGCCAGTCTCTGATGCCCGGCGCCCAGCACATACACTGACACGCCAACGAAGTACAGCATGACCGTCGGCACATACAGCATGTTGTTCGTCCAATAGCACCAGCCCGACAGAAAACCGTGAAAGTCGCCGAACACCTCCTTGGCCCATAGGTACACGCCGCCTTCTCCGGGATAGCGCTGCGCCAGTTCGATAACCGCAATCCCTTGCGGCCAGAAAAACAGCAGCAGGGAAATAATCCACAACCAGACCGTGACGCCGCCGTTGGCTGCAATCGACGGCACCACATTCAGATTGAAAACGGCCACCACGAACAGCAATACCAGATCCCGGCGCCCGAGGACGCGCTTCAAATGCGGCTGGTTGTGGCCTCGGTCGTGCATGGGAATCGGATCATCGGGTGATCGGACCGTCGGATCATCGGAGTTGGGTTTTTTTCCATGACCCGATGGCCAGATGGCACGATCACCCGATTTGAATCAGTGCGCCACCACTTCCGCCGTGCGTTCCTGCTGCGCCCTCGCTAGCGCGGGCGCAACATCTTCGAAGGCGGCCAGATGCTTGTCGATGTCGGCTTCGGTGTGCTGAACAGAGATGGTCCACTGCTCATCCCACCAGTAGGGTTGAGGCATCACGCCGCGATTGACCATGCCGAACCAGTAATGCCGCCACAGGTCGGTGTCGATGGTGATCCAGTCGCGGTAGTTGATGACCTCTTTCGGATAGAGCATCAGCACGCCATTAGCACCCGCGCTGGCGATGTACGCCTGCAACCCTACCTTCGCAAGTGTTTTCCGGTAGCCGTCCACCAGTTTCTTGCTGAGTTTCTCTACGTGCGCGTAATTCGCGCGAGTCAGCACTTCACGGAAGGTGGCTAACCCGGCGGCCATCGAAACCGGGTTCGTGTTGTAGGTTCCTCCGTGAAAGACCTTGTGTTGCGAGATCAGGTCCATCACCCACTTGTGAGTACCGAACGCTGCCAGAGGCAGTCCGCCACCGATCGACTTCGCGAGGCAGATCATGTCGGGCTTGACACCGAAATACTCGGATGCTCCGCCCCAACCCAGTTTCGCGCCGGTCTTCACCTCGTCAAAGATCAGCAGCGCGCCGTTCCGGGTGCAGATTTCGCGAAGTTCCTCGAGAAAGCCCTTCTGCGGAAGGCATAAGCCGACGTTCATCATGATGGGCTCAAGAATGATGGCGGCGATCTGACCTGGATTCTGTTTGAAGCGCAATTCAACCGTGTCGAGATCGTTGAACGTGGCGACGGCGACGTTGCCGATGGATGCTTTAGGGACGCCCTGACCACCCGGAACCGGGGTAGGATCGTGCACATCGCCGAAGTCCGGAGCGTGCGGCTTCACGCTGACCAGCGCAGCGTCGTGCAACCCGTGATATCCGCCTTCGAACTTGATGATCTTGTCGCGTCCGGTAGCGGCTCGCGCCAGGCGAACCGCGTGCATGGTGGCTTCCGTCCCGCTGTTGCCGAAGCGGCACATTTCCATGGGGAAGCGCTCGCAAATTACTTCTGCCAGTTCCCATTCCATGTCGTGCGGCATACCGAACATGGTTCCGGTACTGAGCCGCTTTTCGACCGCCTTCATCACGGCAGGATGGCAGTGCCCGGCCATCAGAGCACCGAAGCACAGGTTGTGATCGACGTATTCGTTGCCGTCTAAGTCGCGAAACCGCCCCGCCTGTCCTTCCTTTACGAAGATGGGATAGGGATCGTAGGCGCGGTAATTGCTCGCCACGCCGAGGGGGATACGCTTCAGATTCCGCTTGTGCGATTCGGCAGACTTCGGCGTACGGCGCTCGAAGGTCGCCAGTTCCTTCTGCAATTCGGGATACATCGTGGTCTCCAGAAGACTCAGGCCGATTGTGCGGCCATTAGATTGTGCCCGGGTGGCCTATGTCACCCGGGACTTCGGGCTAGAAATAGAATTTTAAAGCAAACTGCACCAGGCGCGGTGGACCTGCTTGCGCAATTCTGCCGAACAAAGTTGGGCCGTCCGAAAAGTGTCCATCGGGATTGGAGAAATTGGTGCGGTTGAACAGATTGAAAATCTCAGCGCGGAACTGGAAGTACCGGGTTTCACTTACTGAAATTTGTTTGAGAGCGGAAAAATCCCAGTCATACAAGTTCGGACCACAGCAGATCGTACGCTGGGTTCCGATGTTGAATTGGCCCAGTTGCGGATCCTGAAAGTCATTGGGATTGAACCAATATCCCCCGTTGGTCTTTGGATTTTCGGTGTGGAATGGAGCGATCCTTTGCGGCGCCTCTGTGCCCAGGAAGAAGAAACTGTTGATCAGCTCGTTGTCATCCTGGGTGTCCAGACGAATGGGAAATCCGGTCTGAAATTGAGTAATTCCGGAGACGGACCAGTCATTCACGAGCTTTCCGGTCCAGCCCTGCTTCTTGGGGATCGGCAAGTTCCAGTAATAGCTGATCACGAACCGCTGCGCTGAGTTAAAAAGGGAAAGTGCGCGGCTGGCGCCGAAGTTGAACGGATTCAGAGTTTCCTCAAAAGACGACCCGTCGTCCAGGGACTTGCTGAAGGTGTACGCCGCCTGGAATTGCAGGCCATGAGAAAACCGCTTTTCCAGCATGGCTTCCAGGGCGTTGTAGTTAGAGTTGGCGATGGTATCCTCGGCAAAAATGCTGGTGAAAAGCGGAATGCCATCTACTGGACAACCTTTGCCGGTGTACGGATTGCAATTTGGCGACGAGTAGGGACGCAGACCAACCAGGTCGAGTCCGTTGGGTGCCTTGGAACCAATCAGAGTATTGCCTGGAATGAAAGTAGGACCGTTCGGGCCGTAAGGGACATACAGCCCGTCCGGGCCGGTGGTGGCCGAGGCTGGGATAATGAACTGGCTGTCCTCCGAGGTCGGCGAGCAGGTTCCGGCGCCAAGGATCTCGTTAAGCTGGAGGCAAGTCTGCGGGGTGGAGGGATTGATGTCGTGCGAGGCCAGCAAGCGGTGGCCTTGCGATCCCACATAGCCGATCTGCAGCATCGTGTCCTTGGGGAGCTCGCGCTGGATGGTCAGGTTGTATTGCACGGTGTACTGATCGCGCAGATGCGGCTGGAACTCCCCGTAGAACAGCATCGGACGAAACACGGACAAGTCCACCCCCTGACCCGGTTTCGGAGTCAGGATACCGTTGTAGGGGTTGGGGTTCACCACTCCCTGCTGGCTGATGAACGGCGTGTTGAAGAACACGTTGGAGATGGATGAGCTCCCGCCAAAGGGCGGCTCTGCGCCGAACTGCGCCAATACCAATTGCTCGATCGGGTTGTAGAACATTCCCCAGCCTGTGCGGATGCTCGTTCTCCCGTTGTTTCCGAAGAGTTTGTTGAGAACACCATGATTGAAATTCGGGCTGTATGCCAAGCCGATGCGGGGTGCGAAAGCCTTGTAATACGTGCTGGTCATGCCCGGCGGAACTCCGGGATCTCCGGGCACCACCAGGCCGGTCGGAGTCACGCCGGTGTTCGCGCAGTTTGGATTGGCCACATGCCATTGAGTCTGGAAATACTGGATGCTGGTCGGACTGAGTTGACACGGATAAAGCGTGGAGTTTTCCCCAGGACGAAACGTCTCCACGTGACCACTGATGTCGGTCGGCGGAGTATCGAGTTCCCAGCGCAAGCCGTAGTTCAACGTGATGTTCGGCTTGATCTTCCAGCTGTCCTCAGCGAACGGATACACCGAAGTTCCCCGCACATCTTCGCGCTGAGCGGATCCTTGCACATAGGTGTCTGCCAACCCCAAAAGGAACTCGGCGTAGTTGTCGCCGTCCGCCGCAATGATCGCGTTGGGGCCGCTGCCATTAAATGTGAAATCGCCGTTTACGTCGAAGTAGTAGGTTTGATCGAAACGCGCCCGCCGGACGTCAATTCCGAACTTCAGAGTGTGATTTCCCTTGACCCAGGTTAAGCTGTCCGACCACTGGAAGCTGTTGCCTACCTGTGGGAAATATCCGTTGTAGTTGTTGCCGAGCACCGCTCCGCCCGCGATACTGATGTAAGGAACACCGGTGTTGCTGGCAGGCAAGCCTGGGGTGATGCCGAACTTTGGATTCGTACCCAGTTGCTTAACAATACCCCCGGGTCCACTCGAATCCGATGTGCCGGTAAAGCAGAAAGCCGTGGCAGCCCCCGTACAGGAACTGGTCACCGCACCGGTCGTGTGGGGCTGCAGGAAACCAAGTTGTCCCTCGCGCAGGTAGGTAAAATGCGCTTCGTTGACCACGGCGTTGCTGATCGACCAGGTGTGGCTAAGGTTGTATTGCTGGAAACGGGAATTGTTCAGGTTGCCAAAACCGGGGACCGTGGCACCCGACTCCTCAAATGTGTCGTAGGGCGAAAGCTGCCCGATATCGGTGAAGTAATAGTAGGCAGTAAAATTTTGGCGGTCGGTAATTCTGTGGTCAAAGCGCAGAGTGAACTGGTCTTCGTTGTCCGTTCCTGTCGGTACGGATTGATTTTGAGTGAGGCCAACGGTGGCCATGGGAACGAACTGCTGCAGCAAATTCGCGGCCACCGGATCCTGGCACGCTACTGGAATGGAGCCAGTAGGGAAGATCGAAGCCCATGAAACACCGGCAGCAGGCTGCTGGCCGTGCAGTCCGGTGATGGCCGCGCTGCAGCCCGGCCGTCCGTTCAAAGCCTGGGCTACGAAGGCGTCGGTGATATGGTCCGGCGTGTTCGCCGTATCCGGAACGAAGCCTCCTATATCAGCGAAATCGCCACCCCTTTCCGGACCGGTCAACACGTTGATGAGTTGTCCGGGTTGTCCTTGGCGAATCCGCCGCCCTTCGTACGACAGAAAGAAGAAAGTCCTGTCTTTCTTGACGGGCCCGCCGAAGGTTCCACCGAACTGATTTTGGTTCAACTGGGGCCGGGTGGTATTGAAGTAGCCCTGAGCGTTTAAGACCGTGTTGCGAAAGTACTCGTACACGTCGCCATGATAGGAATTTGTTCCGGACTTTGTGACCACATTCACCACCGAACCGGAGTTACGCCCATACTCAGCGTCGAACGTATTGGTGATGACACGGAACTCCGCCACGCTGTCCGGGGTAGGCTGCACCGTTGGCAAGTTCGCAAACTGGTCGTTGGCGTCGCCGCCATTCACACTGAAGTTGTTGGCGCGGGTGCGCCCGCCGTTGACCGAGACTGAGCCAGGATCGTCTGTGCCATAGAAAGTGCTGCCGCTGCTTCCCAGCTGCGATTGCACGCCCGGTTGCAGTTGCAGGAACTGGTAGGTATCCCGAGTATTCAAGGGCAGCTCGTTGATGGAACGGTCATTGATGACGGCTCCGAGCTGAGTGCTGGTTGTGTCGACCTGAGCCACTTCCGAGGTCACTTCCACGGTTTCCTGCTGGGCGCCGATCTGCATGGTCGAGTTTAGGGTCACCACCTGGTTGATGTCGACAATGACGTCCTTCTGGACATTTTTCTTGAACCCGGTCAACTCAAAGGCGACTTGATAGGTTCCTGGGGCTACCTCGACGAAACCGTAATCGCCGCTGGCGGTGGTGGTAGTATCCCGGCTCACGCCCGTGGCTTGGTTGGTCAGTGTGACCTTCGCGCTGGGTAAGACTGCGCCGCTGGGGTCGGCAACCCGGCCGATGATTCTGCCGGCGGCGCTTTGTCCGAATGCAGTACTGGATAACAGGGCCACCAGGCTAATGGCACACAACCGGAACCACCGCGCTCGACACGGTTTCATTGAGGGGCTCCCTTCGGCTTCACCGCTTCCTATGAAATAGAATGCTTGCGCGAAAACGGAACCTTGCTATAATCGCGCAAGGTTAGAGAACCTGCCGCAAGCTGTCAAGCAAAAAATGGTGTAGTAGCAAGGCATGGGGAGTTACCGGGAGCGCCGTTTTGCCAATCAAGCCCATCGAGCCCACGCTGTACTTGAAAATTGGCGAGGTAGCTCGCATGGTGGGAGTTTCTCCCTCCGTCATTCGCTCCTGGGAGAGTGTGGGGCTGACCCGGCCGCGACGGAGCGCCAGCAAGTACCGGCTGTACACCAGCGAAGATGTGAAACTGCTGAAGCGCGCGCGTTTCCTGCGAAGGGTGCGAGGGTTGAACGCCCCGGCTATTGTTCAGTTGCTGAAGCGCGAGGGCCGGGTACGCGCCAAACCCAACGCTTCGACGGGCTACGTTGGAGCTCACCTCCGCCAGCTTCGCATGCAACGCGGACTTTCCTTGGCGCGGGTCGCCGAAGCGGTGAGAATTTCCGTCGGCTTCCTGAGCGCTCTGGAGCGCTCGCATATGAGTGCCTCGGTCAGCACCTTGCGCAAGCTCGCCCGCTTCTACAAAACGAACATCCTTGATTTTTTTGAGCCGTCGGAATCCAATGGGCGGCACGTATCGCCCCAGCATCGCAAGGTGCTGGAGGCTGGTCCCGGCGTTCGCATGGAATTGCTGGCCTGGGGAAATGCCGTCATGGAGCCGCATCTTTTTCGCATCGCTCCCCGGGCAGGCAGCGGAGAGTCTTACACCCATGAAGGCGAGGAATTCCTGTTCGTGCTTCGCGGCGAGTTGCAGATTTCCGTGCAGGATGAGCAGTACCGCCTGAAACCTGGGGACAGTTTTTACTTTGAGAGCGCCACGCCGCACCGCTGGTCGAATCCGGGGCGAATGGAGACGCAAGTCCTCTGGGTCAACACGCCACCGACGTTCTAAATGCGCATGAAAGACCTGTTCTTGAACCCGCGTCCCAGGGCAGTCGCAGACGGAGGCTTGCGTGCATGATCCGTTACTTTAAGGTTTCCCTCTTTCTCGCAGCAGCGCTTTATCTAACGTACTGTACCAGAAAGACGCCGACTCTGAACCTGCTGGTGTGGGAAGGCTACGCCGACCCCTCGTACGTTAAGCAATTTGAAGAGCAGCTTCATTGCAAGGTGTCAGCGTCGTACATGGGATCCAGCGATGAACTGGTGGCCAAGTTGCGTGGCGGGAGCGCCGGAACCTACGACGTCATCTCGCCGTCGAGCGATCTGGCCACATCGATCGCCAGTGCCGGACTGGCTGCGGCCCTTGACCTCTCCAAGCTTCCTACCTACGGCCAGCTTTCTCCGCAACTTACCTCGCTGCCTTTGGTTCGCGTCGGCGGGCAAGTCTACGGCGTGCCCTTCATGTGGGGACCGAACCCCATGATTTATGACACGACCGTATTTTCCAAGCCTCCCGACAGTTGGAATGTGTTTTGGGATCCGAAATATCGCAACAAAATTTCGGCGTGGGACGACCTCTCGACGCTGTACATGGCGGCGCAGTTGCTGGGTTACGACAAACCCGACCCGAGCCAGCTTTACAACCTGAGCGACGAGCAACTGGATGCGGTAAAGAAGAAGCTGCTCGAACTTAAGCCGAATATCCGAAAAATGTGGTCCACCGGCGGCGAGCTGACCAACCTGTTCCAGAATCACGAGGTGGTGGCCGCCATGGGATGGCCGCTGATGACCAACCAGCTAAAGAACCTGAATTTTCCCGTCGGCGAAATCATCCCCAAGGAGAACACTACGGGGTGGATTGATCACCTGATGATCACCGCGGGCAGCGAAAACAAGGAACTGGCCAGCCAGTTTCTGGAGTTCATGATCACAGCCGAGACGCAGAAGAAAGTCTCGGACGTGACCGGCTACACGCCCGCGAATCCGCAAGCAGCCCAGCTCATGACGTTCCGAGCAGGTGAAGAGTCTGCATTTGGACGATGTGGACAATTATCAGAGGCACATCTACTTCTGGCAGAATGTGCCACGACGCGCCAAGTACATCGAGGTTTGGAACGAAGTGAGAGCAACCCAGTAGAACCGAAGCGAGGCTGGACATTTGGACAGCTGAAAACTGACGTTTGCTAGACCAACATGGCTACCAGCCCGGAACCTGCGATTACCGACTCTGCCAACGCTGCTGCTCAGTCCCTCCTTTCCATTCGCAACATCGCCAAGTCCTTCGGCGAAAATCAGGTGTTGCGTGATATCTCGCTGCAAATTGCCGAAGGCGAATTCCTCACCATCCTTGGAGAAAGCGGGTCGGGCAAGACTACGCTGCTGCGCATCATTGCCGGATTTGATAGCGCTACTTCCGGAGAGCTGTTCATGGCAGGCGAGCGAATTGATCCGCTTCCGCCGTACCGCCGCCGCGTCAACACCGTGTTTCAGCATTATGCGCTTTTCCCCCACCTCAGCGTCTCGGAGAACGTGGGTTACGGACTTCGCGTGGCCAAGGTCAGTAGATCGGAGATAGCGTCCCGAGTCGAGCAGGCGCTCGCGATGGTGAAAATGACCGCTTATGCCGGCTCAAAGCCGTCGCAGATCAGCGGCGGCCAGCAACAACGCGTGGCACTGGCGCGCGCCTTGGTGAACCGGCCACGGCTCCTGCTGCTGGATGAGCCACTTTCGGCGCTGGACGCCAACCTCCGCCGCCAGATGCAAGTCGAATTGAAATCGCTCCAGCGCGAAGTGGGCATCGCTTTCGTCTTCGTCACTCACGACCAGGAGGAAGCGATGGTCATGTCCGACCGGATTGCTTTGCTGCGCATGGGAGCGCTGGAGCAAGTTGCCGCGCCGCGCGAAATCTATGCGCGCCCGACCACGGCATACACGGCCCAGTTCATTGGCCACACCAATCTGTTGCGCGCCGAGGTAAGAGCCGGAATCGCGCAATGCGGCCCGTTGCGCTGGCCTGTAGCTGCGGCTGATGGCCTGGTTTTGTTCTCGTTGCGACCGGAGAACATCCGCTGCGTGTCGGCTGGGGCTTCCAATGCGGATTCCGGCGTGGTCCGTTTTCGCGGTCGGATTTCGAGCCAGGCGTTTCACGGTGCAACCGAACTGCTGCAGATTGGCTGCGAAGGCGGTTTGACTCTTTCGTTGCGGGCTGCCGCACGCGACACCTGGCAAGGCGAGCAACAATTTGAGTTCTCTGCCGCCGATGCAGTTCCGGTCCGAGAATCGCGCACCAGTCAGGGAGGTGTCAGCTGATGTTCTCCCGCGCCTACCGAGCTGTAATCACGGTACCTCCGCTGTTGTGGGTCACGGTCTTCCTTCTGGTACCGTACCTTCTTCTGTTCTGCTACAGTTTTTGGTCTGTTTCGCCGCTGCAGATCATCGTCCACTCGTGGAATTTCGACAACTACCGCGAACTGCTGCGCGTCAACGTATACCTGCAAACCCTGTTTCGTTCCATGTGGATTGCCGCGCGCGTCATGATCCTCGCCTTACTGCTCGGATATCCGCTGGCCTACTACCTCTCTTTTCATGCAGGGGAACGCAAAGATCTTCTCTACCAACTGGTCATCATCCCGCTCTGGGTCAGCTACCTCGTCCGCGCCTATGCATGGAAAACCATCCTCGGCAGCGACGGCGTCCTGAACACCCTCTTGCAATATGTCCACCTTACAAAGCACCCGTTGGAATTCCTGCTCTATAGCCCTTTTGCCGTGGTGCTGACGCTCACGCACATCTATACGCCATTTGCATTCCTGCCGATCTACGCCTCGCTGGAACACATTCCACGCAACCTGGTGGAAGCTTCCCATGATCTGGGAGCGTCGCCCTTCCAGACGTTCTGGCGAGTGATCTTCCCACTGTCAATTCCCGGCGTTCTCGCTGGCGCCACCTTCGCTTTTGTGCTGAGTCTCGGCGACTTTCTCGCGCCGTTGTTGCTCGGAGGACCCAGCGGCATCATGATCTCGAACATCGTCGTCAGTCTGTTCGGAGCCGCGTACAACTGGCCGCTGGGAGCGGCGATTTCGCTGTCCATGCTGGTGCTGGTACTCGGACTGCTGTTTTTATCCGAGCACCTTGAGAAGAAATGGAGCTTCCGATGAGCCGCGCCGCGCGCAGCACCCCGCGCTGGCTCGCATGGCACGCCGGAGCTGTCTTCGGTTTCCTCTATTTGCCGATCGTCACGCTGCTCGTCTACTCCTTCAATGGAACTGGAGTCGGTGGATTTCCCCCGCGCAACTTCACACTGGACTGGTACCGCATGCTGCTCGCCGACAGCGCCATCTGGGATTCTGTCGTCAACAGCTTGATAGTGGCTCTGGTTGCAGTCGCAATCGCTCTAACGTTTGGCATCCCGGCGGCGCTGGCGCTTGATCGAGCAGATTTTTCCGGCAAGACGCTGTTCCGCCGCTTGGTGTTGCTGCCGCTGATTCTTCCCGGAATCATCACCGGACTTTCGCTCTTGATGTTGTTCCGCGAAGCCGATGTGAAGCTCAGCCTTGTAACCATCGTCCTTGGTCACGGCACCGCGCTGATCTCGGTCGCGACTACAGAAGTGTTCGCCGGATTGCAGAAACTCGATCGCGCCCAGGAAGAAGCCTCTCTCGATCTCGGCGCCAATTACTGGCAGACATTTTGCCGAATCACCATTCCGAATCTTCGTCTCTCGATCATCGGAGCAGCGCTTCTGATTTTCACTCTTTCCATGGACGAGATCGCCGTCAGTTTCTTTCTGATCGGCCGGGACAATACATTGCCGTTGGAAATATGGGGACGGTTGCGGCGCGGCATCACGCCGGAGATCAATGCTATCTCCAGCATCATTTTTGTGTTTTCACTGGTTGCCATCGTGAGCTGGTATCGCCTGCGCGTCCGCGCAGAAGGCAAGGCTGAAGTTGCCGCTGAGCTTGTGGAAGCGGTAGCCCAAGGAGACTGAACATGAGCGCAAATCGGCGGGATTTCATCAAGTTTGTGGTGGCCGGGGCAATTTCAGCAGGTTGTCCGGTGGACCTCGCACTGCTCTCGGCGCAGAGCGGTGGATCCCCGGAAGTCGACAGCGAGGACAACCGCATCTGCCACCAGGTGCGGGATGGCAAAGTTTTCGCACGGCCGCCCGTTTCCTCACGGCACGACATTGTGATCGTCGGCGGCGGAGTCAGTGGTCTTACGGCGGCTTATCTGCTGCGCCATCGCGATATTTTCCTGCTGGAGAAAGAGCCGCACTGGGGCGGAAACGCGTACTTGATGGAGTTCCAGGGCAACGCCTATGCCACGGGATCGGCGTTCATCGAAAAAGGCGAGTCAGCCGCCTATCCTTTCGCGAAGGAGATTGGCCTCGATCCGCTGCCCATCAACTGCCGGGATGGCAGCATCATCAAGGGAGAATGGGTCCCGGAAACCTGGGGTAATGGCCTGGACAAATTGCCCTACCCAGCTAGCGTTCGCGACGCCTTCAAGAAATTCAGGAAGGAAATGCTGGCGATCAATCTGGAGAAGCGAACCACGGAACTTCACAACGCGCGATTTTCTGACTTCATGAAAGATTATCCCGAAGAAGTCAAGTTATGGTGGGATACCTTCGGGCCTTCGAATTGGGGAGCGGTCAGCGAAGACACCTCTGCTTACGTGGCGATCGACAACCTGCAAAGCATCGCCGGGGAACAGGTCCCCGATTACTGTACCTGGCCTGGCGGCTTGGGCGCGATATCGAAAAAACTAGTAGACATCCTGCAGCCCAAGTTTGCCGAGCACATGCAATCAGGCGCGACCACGGTGGCTGTGGTCCCGGATGGCCGAGAGGTTCAAGTGACCTACATGCAGGGAGGGGAACTGAAGACCGCGGCGGCCAAGGCGGTCATCATGGCGACGCCAAAGTTCATCACCCAGCGCATTGTGCAGGGACTTCCCGAGAAACAGAGTGATGCCATGCAACAGATCCGCTACATCCCGTACTGCGTGGTCAACCTTATCTTCGATAAGCCGGTTTTTGGTAAAGGGTACGATACGTGGTGTCCCGGGAACACGTTTACCGATTTCATCGTTGCCGATTGGGTCATCCGCAACCAGCAAGGGTACCGGCCAAAATACAACATTCTCAGCTTCTATACTCCAATGCGAGAGGAAGAACGTAGAAGTCTGCTGGACGACTCGGGAGCCCGCAAAGTCGCTGGCAGCGTGTTGGGGGATTTTCAAAAGCTGTTTCCAGGATCCAATGTCGATCCCGTCGAGGTTCACATTTACCGTCGCGGACATCCGCTCTATATGTCCACGCCGGGCCTCTACACTCAGGTTCAGCCGCTCGCGCGGTATCCCATGGACCGGATTTTCTTCGCGAATACCGACTCCGAGGGGCCGGAATCCACGACGGATAAGGCGATCGCCGCCGCCCAGCGCGCCGTGAAAGAAGCCGAAGCCCGGCTCGCCGGTCACCCTGCGCTTAAGGATTCGGCAAGCGTTGCCGGTTGAGATGGATCGCAGGCCGCAACACGGTCATGTACCCCGCCAGCCCCATACGCCGTCTGTCTTGTGGTTCAACGTGGTAGTATCGAGTGCAACTGCGAATGAGCCTGGATTACGTAGTAATTCTGTTTCAATTGATCGCATTTCTGTTCGCGATAAGCGTGCACGAGTCGGCACATGCCTGGACGGCCAACCGGCAGGGCGATCCCACGGCACGCATGCTGGGACGCATTTCGTTGAACCCGATCAAGCACATCGATCCAATTGGAACGGTTTTACTGCCGCTGATCGCGATGTTGACGCACCTGCCGGTGATCGGTTGGGCCAAGCCCACGCCGGTCGATCCGCGAAATTTCAGGAACCCGGTGCGCGATGACATTCTAACCTCAGTAGCGGGGCCGGTGAGTAACTTTATTGTGGCTACGGCTGCGACGATTCTGCTCGGAGCGATTGAGATTCTTGCGCCTGGGGGACGCATGCTGGTACGGGGCTCTCTGGCGGGCTTTGTCCTGGGCAATGCCTCCCTGGCTCCCGTGGCAATGCTACTTAGCCAGTTTCTGATCATTAACGTTCTGCTGGCGGTGTTTAATCTGATCCCGGTGCCTCCGTTGGACGGCAGCCACGTGTTGCGCCATCTGCTGCCCGATGGCGTGCGGCAGGTCTATGACAGAATCGGAGTTTTTGCATTAATGGCGCTGGTGTTTTTTGGCGGTGGCCTGCTGATGGCGCTGATCCGGCCTGTACTGAACTTCTACCGTTCGATTTTGATGGCAATCTGATGACGGCACAATCCAATTCGCGCAAGCGCGTGCTCAGCGGCATGCGATCCACCGGCAAATTGCACCTGGGAAATTTTGTGGGTGCCCTCGACAACTGGGTGAAGATGCAGGACCAGTACGAATGTTTCTTCTTCCTGGCGGATTGGCATGCTCTGACCACCGACTACGCCGACACCTCGCGCGTCAAGGAGAACTCGGTCGAGGTTCTTCTCGATTGGCTGGCTGCCGGGCTCGATCCCAAGCGCTGCACCATGTTCATTCAGTCGCACGTGCCGCAGCATGCCGAGTTGCACCTGCTGTTTTCCATGATCACGCCGCTGGGCTGGCTGGAACGCGTGCCGACGTACAAGGAACAACGGGAGAACATCCGGGACAAAGACCTGGGCACATACGGATTCCTGGGCTATCCCGTGCTGCAGGCGGCGGACATCCTTATCTATAAGGGCGATTTCGTTCCCGTGGGCGAAGATCAGGTGGCGCACGTCGAGCTGACCAGGGAGATCGTTCGGCGCTTTAACCAGTTCTACAAGCACAACGGAAAAGAGGTTTTTCCCGAACCGCAGCCAATGCTCACTCCCGCCCCGAAACTTCCAGGGACGGATGGGCGCAAAATGTCGAAGTCGTATGGCAATACCATCATGCTGACGGATCCGGAGCCGGTGGTGCGGCAGAAGCTGAAGACCATGGTTACGGACCCGGCGCGCATTCGCCGCACGGACCCTGGAAATCCGAATCTGTGTCCGGTGGGCGATCTGCACAAGATTTTCAGCGACGCCGGCACGATGGCCAAAGTGAATGAAGGCTGCCGGTCAGCCGGGATCGGCTGTATTGAGTGCAAAGGATGGGCCGCCGACGCCCTGGTTCGGATGCTCAACCCGATGCAGGAGCGCCGCAAGAAATACGAAGACGACCCGCAACTCGCGTGGGACATTCTGGAAGCGGGGTCGGCCAAGGCGCGGGAAGTTGCGTCGGCTACGATGGAGCATGTGCGTGCAGCCATGAACATGTCGCTGGATTACGAAACTCAGCACAAGCCGAAGGCGGTGAAGTCGCGCTAGTCCGCGCTGGGCGACGGTGCCCAGACTTATTGCATGACTGAGGAAGCAAAAACCGTTTCGGTAACCGCGACGCCCTCGGGCCGGGAGACGCAGGCCGTCGATCAGCCGTTCGCCAGCGCTCAATCCGGTCAAAAGAAAGAGGAAAACGATTTCCCCTTCGCCGTTACCGTCGCGGACGTCTATGAAGGGCCTCTCGACCTGCTGCTCGACCTGATTCGCAAGCAGGACATCGACATCTACGACATCCCGATTGCAATGATCACCGCGCAGTATCTGGCGTATGTCGAAAAGCTCCGCGACCTCGACGTGAATGTGGCGGCGGAATTCATCTACATGGCAGCAGTGCTGATACACATCAAGTCGAAGATGTTGCTGCCCCGTGATCCGGCGGCAAGCTCTGAGGCACAGGAGGACCCGCGGGCAGAGCTGGTCAACCGGCTGATTGAGCACGAAAAATTCCGCTCGGCGGCACAAATGTTGATGCAGAAGCAGCAAATTGAAGATGCGGTTCGGTCGAACCCTGCGATCAAAGAGTTCATGGAGGCGGAGGGCACGGAACCGGAGTTTGTCGCGGATGTGATCGACCTGGTGAAGACCTTCCAGCAGGTTCTGGAGCGGGTCCGGTCCCGGCCCTTGCTGGAAGTGGATGAAGAGACCGTCACCGTCGGGCAGATGATCGAGTATCTGCGGCGGCGGCTGGCCCTCGAAGACCGTCCCATCCGGCTGAAGCAGCTTCTGCTCGCGATTGAATCGCGGTCGGCGCTGGTATGCATGTTTCTGGCGCTGCTTGAAATGGTTCGCTTGCAGGCGGTGCAGTTGCGTCAGGACCGGCTGTTCGGCGAGATTGTTTTGCGCAAGCACATTGGGTTCGAAGCGGTAATGACGGACCAAGCCGCGGTGAGGGATGATTGGAGGTAAGAAACTGTCGTTAGTCGTCAGTTGTTGGTCGTTTGCCCTGGTTCCACCGGCCTCTGCCAACAACCAAGGATCACCGACCGACGACCAACGACCAGCGGCAAACGACCGACGACACACATGAGCCTTAAAGCCCAACTCGAAGCGATCATTTATGCGGCGGAAACGCCGGTGACACTGGGTCAGTTGATCGAACTCGTCAAGGAATCCGTCATCAGCGCAGGTGCAAGTGACGGCACCGAGGTCAAGTCTCGCGTGCGTCTTGCTCTGGAGGAGCTGATGGTCGACTACTACGCTCCGGACCACGGAATTGAAATCCGCCAGGTAGCTGGTGGATACCGCATGTCCACCAAACCTGAGCAGCACGATGTGGTGCGCGCGTTCGCGAAGAGTCTCAAACCGCCGGTCCGCCTGTCACTGCCCGCACTGGAAACCCTGGCGGTGATCGCGTACAAGCAGCCCGTCACGGTTCCTGAGATCAGCGAAATCCGCGGAGTGGATTCCGGGGGCGTCATTGCTACTTTGCTCGACCGCAAACTGATTACGACCGCTGGACGCAAGGCGGTGATAGGGCGTCCGATTCTCTACAAGACAACTCGTGAGTTTCTGTTGCGCTTCGGATTGAAAGACGTCGGCGAACTGCCCAGCATGGAGGAATTCGAAAAACTGGTCGCGCAGTCGTTCCAGAGTGACTTGCTGCCGGTCGAGGGGCAAGCTACCCAGGAGGTTTCTCCGACGTCCAAGAGTGAGGAGCCGGCACAAGCTGCCCCCGAAGAGGATAGGCCGACCGAACAGGTTGAAACTGTGGGCGGCGAGGCTGAGTAGTTAGCCAGCAGCACCTTCGCAAAAGAATCATCCATCGAGGCCGGCAGATTAGAGGAGGAACTCGCAAAATGTCTGTAGCCCAAACATCCAAAGCAGGTGCGATCAGGTTGGAAGGCGTCACCCCGATTCTCCGGGTTCGAAACCTTTCAGCCAGCCTCGAATACTACGTGGGCGTGCTCGGATTCAAAATAGATTGGCAGCACCCGGCGCTTATCGCATCGGTCTCACGAGGTCAGTGCCACATCTTCTTATGTGAAGGTGATCAGGGGAATCCCGGGAGTTGGGTCTGGATTGGCGCCGAGGACATCGAGCCGTTGTTCGAGGAGTACACCAGCAAGCGAGCCAAGGTTCGCCATCCGCCAACCAACTACGAATGGGCCTACGAGATGCAGATCGAAGACATCGACGGAAATGTTCTGCGGATCGGCTCAGACCCGAAGCCGGACCAACCGATCGGCCCATGGCGCGATATGCGTGGCGATGTCTGGGTGAAATCACCGGCCGGCGGGTACACGCGGATCGAACGTGGTTAGATCAGACGCCGTCCTTCCACCCAATACTGGCGGACTTTCCCAATCGAGTTCCCATGCCTGCTGAACGACTGCAAAAAATCATCGCTGCTGCCGGAATCGCTTCGCGCCGCAAGGCGGAAGAAATGATCACCGGCGGACTGGTGTCGTTAAACGGGCAGATCGTCACTGAACTGGGCACGAAGGCCGATCCCGAGCGTGACCATATCCGCGTGAACGGAAAGCTGCTGCATGGCTCCGAACGCCATGTGTATCTGCTGATGAACAAGCCGAAGGGATATGTCACAACCGTGCGCGATCCCGAGCGGCGGCCCACTGTCATGGATCTGCTGCATGGCATCGGAGCGCGCGTGTATCCGGTCGGGCGTCTCGACTACTCCAGCGAAGGCTTGCTGCTGCTTACCAATGACGGCGACTTTGCCAACTATCTGATGAAAGCCGCGTCGCACGTGCCGAAAACCTACATGGTGAAAGTGGCAGGTGTGCCGGACGCGGAAAAGCTGAACAAGTTGCGGGAAGGCATCTCGATTTCATCGGATCGCGGAAGACGGGTGAGAACCGCACCGGCCAAGATTCGGGTAATCCGGGAATCGGCGAATCCCTGGTATGAGGTGACGCTGATGGAGGGCCGAAACCGCCAGATCCGCCGCATGTTTGAAGAGATCGGCCATCATGTGGAGAAGATCAAGCGTGTGCGGTACGGCCCGCTGGAACTGGATGTGCATCCGGGAAAGTTCCGCAAGTTGACGCCGCAAGAGGTGGAGAAACTGCGGGCTATTCGTCGGTAGTTGGCGAACGACGAAGGACGGACGACGTAGGACCAACCAGCCAACGACTTTTTTTGCAAAACGTGTTAAAGATTATGTAGACCGAATGAGCGAATATAGCCAGCTTGTGCCCGAGCATGTGCGTTCCCTGGGCGGGTACACGCCGGGCAAATCGCTCCGCCAGGCACAACGGGAGAGCCGCGTGAACTGCATCAAAATGGCCTCGAACGAGAATCCGTTCGGACCGTCTCCGAAAGCCATTGCAGCGATGCAAGCCGTCCTTCGCGAAACGAATTTTTACCCTGACAACGACGTCAGCGAATTGCGGCAGAAGTTGGCTGACCTGCACAAGGTCCAGCCGGAGCAGGTTGTCCCCACCGCCGGCTCGACCGCACTACTGGGAATCATGGCGCGAACCCTGCTTTCGCCGGGGCTCAACGCAATCACCAGCGAGCGCTCGTTCATTGTGTACCCCATCGCCACCCAGGCGGCGGGGGGGAAGCTGATCCTGGCGCCGATGAAGAATGACGGCTACGATCTCGAAGCCGTTGTCGCTGCCATCGACCACAATACGCGGATCATCTATCTCTCCAATCCAAACAACCCGACCGGGACTATCGTTCCTGCGGCCGAGGTCGACCACTTTCTCGACCGAGTCCCCGGGCATGTGGTTGTGATCCTGGATGAGGCGTACTCGGATTTTGCGCTGTACTTTGCTGACCAGCGGGGTGTGGAGTATTCGCATTCCCTCGACTCCGTGAAGCAAGGCCGCAAAGTCGTGGTGCTACGTACCTTCTCTAAAGCCCATGGACTTGCAGGTGTGCGAGTGGGCTACGGGATTGGGCCGTCGGAACTGATGTCGTACTTTGCCCGCATGCGCACCACTTTCTCGGTGTCCACAATTGCGCAGGCGGCCGCGCTGGCGGCGCTTGACGATGACGCCCATACTCGCAAAGCGCTCGCGAACAATGCTGAGCAGGCAGCGGTGCTGGCGGATGGCCTGTTAGAGATGGGTTATCGAACAGTGCCGACTTGGGCAAACTTTCTGTATTGCGACATTGGTGACGATGCCGCAGCGCTGGCCAAGCGGCTGCAAGAGGCCGGCGTGATCATCCGGCCTTTGGGGCCTTGGGGCGCTCCCACCGCGATCCGCATCACCATCGGCACGCCCGAGCAGAATGAGTTCTTCCTGAAGGCGTTCAAGAAGGTGACAGAGAAAGTCGCTGCGCCGTAGCTCCGCTGGCAAACACCCAGCGTTTCATTTCTGGCATTTCGGACAATAGTGGCTGCTGCGCCCGGCGATGACCGCCCGCTTCACCGCAGTCTTACAGACCAGGCAAGGCTCGCCTTCGCGTCCGTAGACCCGATGCTGGAGCTGAAAGAAACCTTCTTCGCCATTGGCGTCTACGTAGTCGGAGACAGAAGAGCCACCCAGAGCAATCGCCTCTTTCAACACTTCCTGCACGGCAAGAAAAAGCTTCCGTAAATTCTCATGAGTCAGCGAGGCTGCGCTTCGCCGAGGTCGAATGCCTGCCCGGAACAGGGATTCATCGGCATAGATATTTCCCACTCCGCTGAGCAGTTTCTGATTCAGCAGCGCGCTTTTGATCGGCGTCTTGCGGCCTCGGAACAGGCTTACAAAGCGTTCCAGTTCGACCTCCAGGGGTTCCGATCCGGCGGCTTGAAAGTTGCGGGCAATGCTCAAACGCCCGAAGCGCCGGGGATCCACGAAACGCAACTCCCTGCCCGAAGCCAGCCTTGCAATAGCGTGGGTGTGTTTCTCGATCGCTTGATCGGGCTGGCAGACCAGCATGCGGCCGGTCATTCCGAGGTGAACGATCCATTGGGAGACGACTGGTGAGGTGGAGGGATTCCTGCCCGCCGACTTCTTCGCGGCCACGTTTGACGCCGGCACGTCGCGCCTCGCACGCTTGTTCCCGGCAACCAAAGGCTGCCTTGCGCGGGAGCGGACTTGCCGTGCTTCTTTCTCCAGATCAAAGACAATGTGCTTACCCACCCGGCGGACACCGGCAATGCGGGCGGATTCGAGTGCGGTGACAATCTCCGTCGCGGTAGACTTCAGCGGTTGCGGTTTGGATCCTAGCCAGGCCGACTCGATCACGTCTCCTGCGACTCGGCTGTTCAGACCACGTGCGATGGTTTCAACTTCGGGAAGTTCCGGCATGGAGATCCTGCGTGAAGCAACCCATCATACCAGTTGGACCCAAACCTGCTGGTGTCGAAACAAAGTTCAGACGTGAAAGATTGCTCATCCTTGACCCGGCGGGTTATCATATCAAGTACACCCCAGCCCTATTTATCAAGGTAACTAACGACCCGTTTTGCTGCGGGCAACTGGTGTGTGCGACCCAAGTGAGGCGGCCGGGCGGCCGTACGAATCCGTTCGCATGGAGTTTCGATTGAACAAGGGCAAAAGTGCGGTCATCGTCGGCGCCCAATGGGGCGACGAAGGCAAGGGCAAGATCGTCGATGTGCTCTCGGAGAACTTTTCCGTCGTGGCGCGATATGCCGGCGGCCACAATGCCGGTCACACCGTTATCATCAATGGCAAGAAGTTCATCCTGCAACTGGTTCCTTGCGGCGTGCTGCGCGCCGGATGCCGCAGCGTGATCGGCAACGGAGTGGTCCTTGATCCCATGGCGTTTCTCAAAGAAGTCGGGGCGCTGCGGGAGGCCGGCATCAAGGTTGACGGCAATCTGTTCGTCAGCAATCGCGCCCACGTGATTTTGCCGTACCATCGGATGATTGAACTGGCGTCGGAGAACGCGCCGGGAAGGGTGAAGATCGGCACAACTTCGCGCGGCATTGGTCCAGCCTACGAGGACAAAATGGGACGCCGCGGGCTGCGGGTGGCGGATCTGCTGGATCTTGATCTTCTGAAGACCCACGTGGGGAATGCCTGCCGGGAAAAGAACATGATCGCTCATGCGTTGTTCAACTCCGAACCGCTTGACCCGGACAAAATGTACGACGAGTACGCGGCGGCTTCGGCCAAGATTGCCCCCTTCGTCTGCGATACGGCCGCGCTGCTGAACCAGGCCCTTGCCAAAGGTCAATCGATCATCTTCGAAGGCGCGCAAGGGACGATGCTCGACATCGATCACGGAACCTATCCCTTTGTGACTTCCTCCAGCGCGACTTCCGGCGGCGCAGTCATTGGAACCGGCGTGGCGCCGACCGCCATCGACACCGTAATCGGCGTGACCAAGGCGTACTGCACTCGCGTGGGCGGAGGTCCGTTCCCGACAGAATCCCTGGATAAGTTTGGCGAAATGCTTCGCGCCCGGGGGAATGAATTCGGCGCCGTGACCGGCCGTCCACGGCGCTGCGGCTGGATCGACTTGCCACTGCTGCGGTACTCAGGCATGATTAACGGAATCTCCTGGCTGGTAGTCACCAAGCTGGATGTGCTGGACGAACTGGAAGAGATTCCGGTTTGTGTCGGATATAAAATTGAGGGCAAGAAAACTGACGAGATTCCTGCCCAGGACAGCGGCTACCGTAAGATCGAGTGCGTATACCAGAAGATGGCTGGTTGGCGAGCCTCGACGCAAGGGATCACGAAGCTGGAGAAACTTCCAAAGGCAGCGCAGGAGTATTTGAAGTTTGTGGAGAGGGAGAGTGGAGCGCGGATTGGCATGGTCTCCACCGGTCCCGACCGCGAGCAGACGATGATGGTGGGAGAGTTCGCTGAGAAGTTAGACGATCTGACAGGATCGAGAACCAGGGCGCAGGCCAAAAACTAGGAACGGAGCGGGCGATGGTCGTTCTGGCGGTAACGTGGATGGCGAAAGTCGGGCGCGAAGCAGAAGTGGAAGCGGTGTTTTCCAAGCTGACCGAGGAGAGCCGCAAGGAACCGGGATGCCTGATGTACTTGGTTCACCGGCACAAGACCGAGGCGCGCCGCTTTTTTGTTTATGAGCAGTACAAGGATGACGCGGCCCTGGAAGCGCACCGCGCAGCCCCGCATTTTCTGCAGTATGCGAAGAAAGAGTTGCCCAAGCTAGGCGAACGCATCGAAGGGCACCTGTTCGTCCCGCTGGCGTAACAAGTGTGGCGCGGGCCCCCGCCCGTATTGCAGTCGATGATAGGCGCCAGCGTAAAAGGACGACCTCCTACTTGTCCACCATCAGCACGCCGCCCGAGGCGTAACTTTCTTTTGACACTTCAACGAAAGTTACGACGACGGCTTCGCGGCGCGCTCCGGCTTCCTCGGCCATGACGTCGGTGATGCGCTGCGCCAGTTTGCGCTTCTGATCGGCTGTACGGCCGCTCAACATGGTGATTTGGACGAGAGGCATTTGCGACAACTCCTGGCCTGGATTCTCGGAATTCGAACAACTCTGCGCCAACCTTTAGTCAGCTAACTCGTATCCCGCAAAGAAGTAGCTCAGTTCGAAGCGGGCAGTGTCGTCGCCGTCCGAGCCATGGATCGCGTTGCGCTCGATGTTGGTTGCCCACTTCTTGCGGATCGTTCCTTCCTCGGCGTTCGCCGGGTTGGTCGCTCCCATCAGCCTGCGCAGATCGGCAATCGCGTTTTCCTTTTCCAGCGCAAGCACCACGATGGGTCCGCTGGACATGAAGTCGGTCAGCGAATTGAAAAATGCCCTGCCCGCGTGGACGGCATAGAACTGCTCTGCCTGGTGTTTGGAGATTTGCAGCATCTTCATGGCGAGGATGCGAAATCCATTTTTCTCAAACTGCTCGATGATGTCGCCGATCCCATTTTTCTTGACGGCATCCGGCTTGATAATGGTAAAAGTACGCTCCAGAGTTTTCATGAATTGGTCGTTGGTCCTTAGTGGTTGATTGTTAGTCGCGGTCAGTTCCGCTGCCGCCTCTCGCTACTCGCTACTAGACCTTCACTCCCATCGCCGCGACCACCGTGTCGCCGATATCAGCGGGAGATTTCGCCACACGAATGCCTGCGGCCTCCAGGGCTTTGATCTTCTCCGCGGCCGTCCCTTTGCCGCCGGAGATGATGGCACCGGCATGGCCCATACGTCGTCCGGGAGGTGCCGTCTGGCCCGCGATGAATCCGATCACCGGCTTTTTCATGCGAGCCCTCACATATTCGGCCGCGGTCTCTTCCGCATTGCCGCCGATCTCTCCGATCATCACTACGGCTTCGGTCTGAGGATCTTTGTTGAACAACTCCAGCGCATCCACGAAATTGGTGCCAATGATTGGATCGCCGCCGATCCCAATCGCCGTCGACTGGCCGATTCCGCGGGTGGTGAGCTGATAGACCGCCTCATAGGTCAGCGTGCCCGAGCGGGAGACAATGCCAATCGGGCCTTCGCGATGAATGTGACCGGGCATGATGCCAATCTTGCACTTGCCCGGCGAGATGATGCCCGGGCAATTCGGACCGATCAGCCGCGATCGGCGGGTCTGCAGGAACTCCCATGCGCGCACCATGTCGAGCGTCGGAACTCCTTCGGTGATGCAGACGATCAGCTCGATTTCAGCATCGGCCGCCTCCATGATAGCGTCGGCGGCAAAAGGCGGCGGAACAAAAATGACCGAAGCGTCGGCGCCGGTCTTGTCGACCGCTTCCTGCACGCTGTTGAAAATGGGCCAGCCTTCGTGCGTCGTTCCGCCTTTGCCTGGCGTCACTCCGCCTACGATCTTGGTTCCATACTCGGCACAGGTTTTAGCGTGGAACGTGCCTTCCTTGCCGGTTAGCCCCTGCACAATCACTCGGGTAGATTTATCAATAAGAACGCTCATAAATTTCCTGCCCTTTGCCTTTTTGTAGAGACGTAGCTTGCTACGTCTGGCTCTACGGAGACCAGACGCAACCAACTGCGCTTCTACGTCGAACCTATGCCCGTGCTGCTGCGACCACTTTCTCGGCTGCATCCTTCATGGTTTCGGCCACCGTGAAGTTCAAGCCGGATTGCCTCAGAATCTCTCGTCCCGCTTCCACGTTGGTGCCTTCCAGGCGCAGGACGATCGGCAATTGGATGTTGGTTTTCCGCGCCGCTTCGACCACGCCGATGGCCAAGGTATCTACGCGCAGGATTCCGCCGAAAATGTTAATCAGCACAGCCTTGACATTCTTGTCGCTCAGCAGAATCTCGAACGCGTGAGTTACCTGCTCGGCATTCGCTCCGCCGCCGACATCCAGGAAGTTGGCGGGCATGCCGCCGGCATACTTGATGATGTCCATGGTGGACATGGCCAACCCGGCACCATTCACCATGCAGCCTACCGTCCCGTCAAGCTTGATGTAGTTGAGGTTGTACTTTGAGGCCTCGACTTCCAGAGCATCTTCTTCGGTAATGTCGCGCAACTCGCGAATGTCAGGATGGCGGAACAGCGCGTTGTCGTCGAAGTTGATCTTGGCATCGAGGGCGAAAAGCCGCCCGTCGGTACAACTGATGAACGGATTGATTTCCATCAGCGAAGAATCGGTTTCAAGAAATGCGCGGTAGAGCGCGGTCATGAATCTCACAGCCTCATTAATCTGCTGCGGCTTAAGGCCAAGCTTGAACGCCATCTTCCGGGCCTGAAATGCCTCCAACCCCTGCCCGGGGGCAACGTGTTCTTTCAGAATGGCGTCGGGATTCTCCGCCGCAACCTGCTCGATCTCCATGCCACCGGCAGCGGATGCCATGAACACTGGCCGGGCTTCGACGCGGTCGATCACAATCCCGAGATAAAGTTCTTTCTCAATGGGCAGAGTTTCCTCGATCAGCAGGCGGCGGACCAGGCGGCCTTCGGGGCCGGTCTGGTGCGTGATCAGCGTCATACCCAGAATCTTGCCTGCGAGGTCGGCTGCTTCTGCCACGGAGTGGGCGATCTTCACCCCGCCGCCTTTGCCGCGGCCCCCAGCATGAATCTGGGCTTTTACCACCACTCCGCTGGCGCCCGCATCGAACAGGTTTTTCGCTACCGCTTCCGCCTGTTCGCGCGTTTCCGCCATCTCTCCGCGCGGTACTGCGACCCCGTACTTCTTCAGGATTGCTTTGGCCTGATACTCATGAATTTTCATAATGATTCCTAAACATACGGCAGGACTCGCTTGCGGCTTCAGACTGCTGGCAGCAAACACTTGATTCTATAGAAGGGTGCCAGATACGGCAAACGCTACGCGTCACGCACTGAGGTGATCCCCCGACCATCTTACGAGGGTCGTCGGTCGGCAGTCGTTAGTCGTCGGTTCAACCCGTGCAAGATGAGGCCCCCTAACCTGCCAGCAAATTATGAGCGTGCGGCAGCGAAGTGTTACCCTTGCTTTGATCTTGGCTAAAACTGATACGAACCCGACGACCAACGACTGACGACCAACGACCGCCATGATCCTTGACGCCCTGCATCGCATCGCCAACCATCGCCAGTCGCTCTCGCGCGAAGAAGCTCGGGAGCTAATGACGGAAGTTCTCTCAGGCCATTGTACCGACGCCCAGATTGCCGCGCTGCTGGTTGGGCTGCACATGAAGGGCGAAACTGTGCAGGAAATTGTCGGCTTTGCTGAAGCCATCCGCGCCGCCGCGGCGCCGCTTAATCTTCATCAAGACTCGACAGTCAACGTCAGCGGCACCGAGCGCGATGCGCTGGTCGACACTTGCGGCACCGGCGGCGATACCAGCGGCACCTTCAACATATCGACGGCTACCGCGCTGGTGGCCGCTGGCTCTGGTGTGCGAGTGGCCAAGCATGGCAACCGCAGCGTCACATCGAAATGCGGCTCGGCGGATGTGATGGAAGCGCTCGGAGTCAACATCAATCTGTCTCCGGCTCGCCTCGCCGTTTGCCTGCAGGAAGTCGGTATCGCATTCCTTTTCGCGCCAGCCATGCATTCGGCAATGAAGTATGTCCAGCCAGCCCGCCGGGAACTGCGTCTGCGGACGGTATTCAACCTGCTGGGCCCGCTGACCAATCCAGCGCGAGCCTCGGCCCAGGTGGTCGGAGTTTATTCCGCGGCACTGGTCGACAAACTTGCCGAAGCGTTAAGCCTGCTGGGATTGCGCCGCGCGCTGGTTGTCCATGGTGCGGATGGACTCGATGAGATCACGATCACCGGCCCGACGCGAATCGCAGAAGTCCGAGAGGGAAGTGTCCGCAGTTACGAAGTCGCGCCGGAGGAGTTTGGAATGAATCGTGCCCGGCTCGAAGATATTTCCGGAGGCGACGCCGCTGAAAACGCTGCAATCATCCGGGAAGTTCTCGCCGGGAAGATGTCGCCACGCCGGGATGTGGTGCTGCTGAACGCAGCGGCCGCCCTGGTCGCTGCGGGGAAAGCGGATGACTTGGCGGAGGCCCTCCCGCTGGCGACGAGGTCGGTCGACTCAGGCGCGGCCGCGGCCAAACTCGGAGCACTTGCGAAGTTTACAAACGCGCGTCAGTCTTAGCTGTAGAATTCCACCTCCAGAAAACGGTTGTCAAAACGTGTGCTCGTAAGAATGCCGCTAGACACCGCATGGCTAGTCCCAGAAAAAACGCAAGAAGCTGTCCCACCGAGATTCGTAGGTGGCAATGAGGACTGTGTACGTTGGCTGCCCAAGGGAATTGCCCTTCAGCAGGCAGACGCCGACTCCGAAGCGAGCCGCGGTATGACTCGTATCCGGCCACGTTGCCAATTTTTGAGCTGATTCGGGCAGGTGGGCAGGGTCCAACGTCTCGTAGACAACGTCGATAATCAGGCCGGATGCAAAGCGCATGTCATGGTTACACACCTTTTCTCGAAATGTGTTTCGGCCCATTCTTTCTAATCGCGATAGGTGTGCTGCCTGACGTGCTTGCAGTAATGACACTGCAACGGCATCGGCGTCCTCTTGTTCAGACGCAACTACGGCTGATACAAGGAGGGCAACAAGCAAACTGAAGAAAGTTAGCTTCGTCATATGCTGCCGGATAATTAATTCGCCAATCCTGCACTTGAACCAGGCGATTAGGCCCTGCTAGCTTCCTTCTTCAGCCGCTCGATCTGTTTCAGGTGGCTTGTCCCATGAACCGACATTCTCTCGACCATGTCGGCGACCGTTACATCTTTCTTGATTTCCGGATGGTACGCCGATTTTTCCAGATCCGCCGCCTTGATCCGTCTTAGCAGTTGCAAGTTCGCATGCCGGTTCAGTCCGTACAAAGCCACCAGTTCCGCCGGAGAGGATTGCAGGTATCCCAGATTCCTGGCCCACGCGTCCTGATCGATGGGTGCAATCACCGGCTTGGCGTCGGCCAGCATTTGCCGAATCCGGTGGGCGTAGATGACTTCCACATCGGCCAAATGGCCCAGAACTTCCAGAACGCACCACTTTTCTGGCGAAGGTGTGTAGCGCAGCGTCTTGTCCGGCAAGCCGGAAACCGCTGCGGCGATTTCCTTCGGGCTCTTCTCCGCTGCGTCGAGATGTTTCTTGAGTTCAGCTTCAGTCATAAGAACCCCATTTGTAATCTAGCAATTTGTAATTGGTAATTTGAAACGTTCAGTTTTCGCGAATGCATTTGCGTTTTGTTCAAATTACAAATTACAAATTACCAAATTACTCAATCAATCCTAACTTTCTGCATCCATTGTGCCACCTGCACGTTCCAGCCAAGTTCCTTGGTCATGACGTCCCGCAGTTGCGAAGCTGCCGCCGGCTCGCCGTGCACCAGAAACGTTGCAGCGGGCTTTTGGGGAAAAGTATGCAGCCACTGCAGCAGTTCGGGCGTGTCGGCATGATCGCTGAACTGTTCGAATACCGCGATCTGCGCCCGGATGGGCACTATCTCCCCGAAGATCTTCACCTCAGGTGCGCCGCTCTTGATGGTGAATCCGCGCGTGCCGGGGGCTTGGAACCCGATGAAGATCACCGTGTTCCGAGGATCGGGTAATCTCTGCGTGAGGTGATGTTGAATGCGTCCGCCAGTCACCATTCCGCTGGAAGAAACGATGATCGATGGCAGCCTGGAGTTGTTGATCGTCTTCGATTGCTCGGGCGTCAAAGCGAAGGTGAAGTTAGGCCACTCCAGCGGTGAGCCGTAGCGGGCGATCAGTTCACGGGTCCCGTCGCTGTATTCTTCCGTATGCTTCAGGAAGATCTCGACCGCCTTGATCGCCATCGGGCTGTCACAGTACACGGGAATTCGCGGAATCTGTCCCGACTCCATTAGTTCCTTCAGCATGAAGAGAAATTTCTGCGTGCGCTCTACTGCGAAAGCGGGAACAATGACGCTGCCACCCCGCTCGACAGTTTGCCGAATCACAGCTGCGAGTTGCGGGCGGGGATCGTCCGTCGGGTGTTCCCGGTTGCCGTATGTGGATTCCATGACGACCACGTCCGCGGTCTCCCCTTCCGTCGGCCCGGAATGCACAACCTTCCCGGGGGCAACGTCGCGGTTGCGCACCCGGCCAATGTCTCCGGTGAAGAGCAGGCGGCGGGTCTGGCCGTCGGTCTTCAGGCTCACTTCCGCCATCGACGATCCCAGGATGTGGGCAGCCCTTACGAAACGAAAGGAAAGTTCCGGTGAAAGCTGCTTGTCCTCGCCGAACTGTACAGCGCGAAAATACTTCAGGCTCTCCTGCGCTTCTTCCAGAGTGTACAAGGGGAGCGCGGGATCATGCTTCGATTTTCTCTGCTTGTTGTAGAACGCCGCGTCTTCTTCCTGGAGATGGCCGGAGTCGGGCAAGAGGATGCCGCACAGATCGATGGTCGCGGGCGTCGCGTAAATCGAACCGCGAAAGCCTTCTTTCACCAGACGCGGAATCCATCCGCAATGATCGAGGTGGGCGTGGGTCAGCACCACCGCGTCGATCTCCCGCGCGGGAATGGGTGTGTCCTGCCAGTTGCGCTCCCGCCATTCTTTCTGTCCCTGGAACATCCCGCAATCGATCAGAGCCTGGAAACCGCTCTGGCCAAGGGAATCAGACGATGTGTTGATCAGGTGCTTGGAGCCGGTGACGGTGCCGGCAGCACCAAGAAATTGGATGTAGGCCAAAGAACCCTCCGCTTGCAGACGCTAGGATAACATCTGGCGATCGGATGATTTGGGCACGACTGATGGCCGGTTAGTCCGTCGATGACCCGATCACTCGATGACCCGATCAGCAGATGACCCGATTCTCAGCGTTGTTCAATTCTGTACGTGTTGTTGCTCAGATCGCTTTCCGGTACGCTGCCGTCGTTGACCATGACCTCCCGAGGCAACGCAGGCGACTCGATGCGAATCGAAGCTTTCGATTTCGCATGGACCTCAATGCGACGCGTGATATCTGACCCCCGAAGTCGCAGTGTGATCGGGACTTCGGCGCCCGCTTCGCCAAGATCCTCGACTTCGACCGTAACCATGTACCCACCCGTCGCAACCTCGCGCGGATAAACCGACGTGACACGAAAGTCGGGCAGCCCACGGTCGTGGTAAACCCAATCGTCAAAGAACCACTCCAGATCGCGATGGCTGTGTGCCTGAATCAATCGCTGCAGGTAGGCAGCGTCCGTATCTTCGGTGGCGTGGTAGTCGAGCAAGGCTTCGATGGGCAGGCCCCCTAACATATCCTTTAACATCCACCACACATACATCGCCTTGATCTGCAGTTGCAGGTCGGCTGGTCCATTGAGCAATGAATGCGCCGTTTGCCATCCGGCACCGGATTTTTCACCCGCTGGCTTCTCTGCTTCGACAAGCGCGGTCGCATGAGCGTTCAGATAGGCGAGTGCCGCTTGCCGCCCCTGCTGCCTCTCGATAAACGCCACCTGCTCGTAATGGGCAAGGCTTTCCTGAATCCAAGCTCGTGGCGACAGCACCATGTGCCGGCCCTTGGCGTAGACCATGTTCAACTCGACTTCATTGGTCATGGGAAGCTTGAGTGGTGTAAGCAACATTCCTGCAGTGACAAAAGGTGACCCATCCGAATCGGGCAGCCCTAGAATCTGAACGCTCTGTGACCCACCTCCCACGGGAGGAATGCTCAGATTGATCTGTGCAGCAACTTCGCCGTAGGCCTTCGCCGCTTCTTCTTGGCCGGGCAGGTACTGAACGTTGAGCAAATCATTCGGCGCGAGCTTCTGATAACCGGCAAGGACGAATGTGGGTACGTCCACGCCCGCTTTTCCCATGCTGAACGCCGCGATCTTCGCAATGCTGGCGTTAACGGCAACATCGGCCAGACTCGGGCTACCACTGAAAAAGATGTCCTGCGGCAAGGTCGACTCAAACATTACCTGCATCGTCGTATCAACATGCCTGGCTTTCCAGCGTCCGACAGTTTTGGGCACGCTGTCACCATCGGACAAGCTGGTTTCCTCCGTCGCGACCGGATACCAAGCGACATAACCGATGCCACGCACCACCGAAAACGACTTGCCGATCTGGTCCCAGTCGCTGTGCCTGGCTTTTTCCTCGGGAACGCCAATTCGAGTCAGGCGAGTCGCGTCCAGCGGAATTACGCCTTCGTAGCCAACCTCGAGTTCCAGCATCCCTCGTGGTGGGATCTCCTGCGGAAGCGGCAGCACCGCTTCCGTGAGTTCGCCCGTGTGATCAATGTCGGAAGTGTATGTGTGGGAAGTAAACTCCGCGGGCTTCCCGGCAATTTTGATGGACCGCCAGCTCAAGGTCGAGGAAATCTGCATGACCACCGTTTTTTGCGGCAAGGCAGAGTCGTTCCGCAACGAGATTTTCCCCCGCACTGCCAGCCGTTGCTGCTCCGGCTCGATTCGAACGTCGAGTTTGTAATCGGTAAAAGTGAAAGCCTCGCGATCGATAGCCAGCGCGGGAGAAATCAAACCGCAGAGGACATAGAGTACACAAAGAAGCTTCATGGGGACTTCTTTCTGCGCTGTCGCACCACTTCATACAGAACAACTCCCGCGGCGACCGACACATTCAGTGACGGAACCTTGCCCAGCATCGGAATTGACACCAGGAAATCGCACTTCTTTGCCACCAGATCGTGGACGCCCTTGCCCTCCGTGCCGAGCACGATGGCGCAATCCATGTTGTAGTCGATCGAATCATACGGCTGCTGGCCACGCTCATCGAGGCCGACCACCCAGATGTTGCGCTCCTTTAGATCTTCGAGCGTGCGTGCAATGTTGGTGACCTTCGCAACCGGCAGGTGCTCGCTCGCGCCTGCCGATGCCTTGGCGACGGTTCCGGTCACGCCGACCGCGCGTCGTTCGGGTATAACGACTCCATCGGCGCCGGCGGCATCGGCGGTTCGCAGAATTGCGCCGAGATTGTGTGGGTCTTCGATGCCATCGAGTACCACGATCAGCGAATGCTGGCCGCGCTTGGCCGCCACCACGTCATCCAGATCGTTGTACTGTTTTGCCGAGGTGACCGCGACCACTCCCTGGTGAGCATTGTTTCCCGCCATGCGGTCGAGTTCGGCCCGGCCCACAAAGCGCACTGCTACCCCTTGGCGCCGGCACTCATCGACCACGCGCTGCAGTCGCAGATCGTGCCGCTCCTTCGCCACACCGACCCACGCGAACGCGCGCCCGCGCGCCTTAAGGGCCTCGGCTACAGAGTTAATTCCATAGATGTAATTCATCAGATTTCAGTGTAATGCCTCCGCGCTCGGAGGCGAAGCCGCCGGCCATGGCACTCAATGTAAACTGGATAATCGGAGATGATGATGATGGATGTCTACATTCTGTCGGCGGCGCGCACGCCGATTGGTAAGTTCGGAGGGTCGCTGGCATCGATGACTGCGGCCGACATGGGCGTCGTTGCCGCCAAAGCAGCCATGGACCGCGCCGGGGTCCATCCGGATCAAGTCGAAGAAAGCATCTTCGGCAACGCCCGCCAGGCCGGCGGAGGTCCCAATGTGGCCCGCCAGATTTCCGTCCGCAGCGGCGTGCCGCAGGAAGTCCCGGCGTACACCATTAACAAGGCGTGCGCATCTGGATTGAAGACGATCGCCCTGGGATATCAGGAAATTGCGATCGGCAACCTGGAATGCGTTTTGGCGGGCGGAACCGAGTCGATGTCGCGCCTGCCCTACTATCTTGACGGAGCGCGCTGGGGCTACCGGCTTGGACACCAGGAACTGGTGGATGGCATGTATCGCGACGGTTTCTTTTGTCCGCTGGCGAAAATGGTGATGGGCGAAACCGCCGAGGTGCTGGCCGAGCAATACAAGATCACACGGGAAGAGCAGGATGAGTTTGCGCTGTGTTCCCAGACGCGCGCGGCGGCGGCTCTTGACGCGAGCCGGTTTGCCAACGAACTGACTCCAGTGATTATCGAGGGTAAGAAAGGCGCGCAGACCTTCAGCCGCGATGAGCATCCGTTTACCGGCGCCACCCTCGAAAAACTGGCCAAGCTGTCTCCCGTCTTCTCGAAGACCGGAACCATCACGGCGGGCAATTCGTCCGGCATAACCGACGGAGCGGCGGCGGTTGTACTTGCCAGCGAAGGGTTCGTAAAAGCAAATAACCTGAAGCCTCTGGCACGCATTTTGGCGGTGACTTCGGCCGGGGTTGATCCGCGAATGATGGGCATTGGCCCGGTGCCTGCCCTCCGCAAGATGGAGAAGAAGCACCAAGTGCGTCTCGCCGATTTCGATCTGATCGAACTGAACGAAGCCTTCGCGGCGCAAGTCATCGCCTGCGACCGGGAATTGCATTTCGATCGCGCAAAACTCAACGTGAATGGCGGTGCCATCGCCCTCGGGCATCCCATCGGCTGCACTGGCACGCGCATCACGGCTACACTGCTTCATGAGATGCTCCGCCGCAAAGTCAAGCGCGGCCTGGCGACATTGTGCGTCAGCGGCGGCATGGGCATGGCCTTGGCCTTGGAAAATATGGGCTCATAGACCGACCGAGGTGTTCGATTTCTGTTATTCTGCACAGTCAGTAGACATTTCTTAATTTGCTGACACCAAGGAGGCAAGCCGTGCGACGCCGAATCTTCGCTCCAGTGCTGTGCTTTGTGCTGTTCTCGCTTACTCCACTTCTTGCGCAAGAAGAGTTTTCCGCCGACTTCGTCGACACGGGCGCCAGCAATCGCGGCACCCGCGGCAGGATATTCGTTGACAAAGACAAGATGCGTTTTGAAGCCCAGGGGCAGGCTGGCCACAGTGGAGTGATCATCATCAACTATGCCACGCAAACCAGCGACGTCCTGATGCCAGAACGTAAGATGTATATGGAATCGAGCATCAGCCAATCTCCTGGCCCGCAACGGACTTGGAATTTCTTTCGCGCCCTGGATGTGGACAACGCTTGTTCGGATTGGCAGAAAATGGTTCAAAGGCCCAACGGCACCTGCCGTAAGGTGGGTAGCGACACGGTGAATGGCCGGAGCACGGTCAAGTACGAGGGAACATCAGCCAACGGAGAAGTTGGAACTTTCTGGCTGGATAAGAGCCTGCGATTCCCCATCAAGTGGGAGGGTAAGAACAACGGCGGCGAGTTGCAGAACATCAAAGAAGGCAGCCAGCCGGCGAGCCTTTTTGAAGTTCCCAGCGACTATCAAAAGTTTCAGATGCCGGCGGGAATGCCGGGCATGCCGGGCCGGCCCGGTGCGCCCCCGCAACATCCGTGACCTCGCGTTGACCCTGGTCAATGGGCCTCGCTATACTCGGATTGGGCCTCCCTAGGAGAATGAATGTCGCTTTCTGCTGTCATCGTGGACGACGAACAACTGGCTCGCGACGAGCTCGCTTTTCTGCTGAAGAACGTCGGCGACGTCGAGGTTGTGGCCCAGGGAAAGAACGGCGTGGAAGGCGTAAACCTCATCCGCGAACACAATCCTGATGTGGTCTTTCTGGACGTTCAGATGCCGGGTCTCGATGGCTTCGGAGTGCTCAAGAAGTTGCTGGATCGCAAGCTCCCCATGCCCAAGATCGTCTTCGCGACGGCCTTCGACCAGTACGCCGTCAAGGCTTTCGAGGTCAACGCGGTTGACTACCTGCTCAAGCCTTTTGACAAGAAGCGTGTGGCTCAGTCGATCCAGAGAGCCCGCGTGAAGATGGAAACCGGCGCCGCGTCTTCCGACAGGTTCGAGACCCTGGTGAGGATGCTGGAATCGCAGAAGCAGCAGACTTCCAAGCTGCTGCTCAAGGCGGCGGGCCGGCTATTTCTGGTCAACCAGAAGGATATTTGTTTTGCTTCGATCGAGGACGGCATCATCACGGTGGTGACTTCCGGCCTGAACGGTATGGAAGGCCAGTCGAACTGCCGCACGCTCGAGGAATTGCTGGACAGCCTCGAGGCGAATCTTTTCTGGCGGGCACACCGATCCTATCTGGTAAACATCAATCGCATCAAAGAGGTTGTGCCCTGGTTCAAGAGTTCCTACCAGCTGCGCATGGATGATAAGAAGCAGACCGAGATTCCGGTGAGCCGCGCCCAGACCAAGCGCCTGCGGGAGTTGTTCAGACTCTAGCTTCGATCACATCGCACAACTCAAATCCAAAAGAGCGCATCTCATGCGCTAAGCTTTGTTGCGCCCGGGGCAAGGTCGCGATCTCCATCGCTGATCCGGTCTCCAGAGGTAACATTGCTTTCGCTGGGGCTCAGGTGTAAATTGGTAGGCAACCTTCGGGGAAATCATGCGTCGGGCTTCTAAATGGGTCGGGCTTCTTTGCCTGCTGTTGATGCTGTGGACAGCGGTCGCGGAACCCCTGCACCACCATTCCGGCAATGCAACTTCTAGCGGATGCTCGTTGTGCGTAGTGGCCCACAGCGCGACGCCGGCCCCGAATCTGATGAGTGCCCGTCCGGTCCTCATCCCGGTTGGTTTTCTGCAAGCGGACGTAGTCCGCGCCCCAATCCTCCTGTCCACGCTTGATCTTGACATTCGTGGTCCCCCTGCGATCTAGGAAATCCGCACAGATTCAAACATAGATTGTGCCAGTCCTATTTCTCACAGGAGAGATCATGCTGAATTGCCACAAGCAGTTTGCTATTGCGATTGCCGTTTTTTCTTTGTTTTTGTTGAGCAGCTTGGTTCAAGCCCAGTCGGGTGGGAGTTCGGGGTCCATGAGCGGCACCGTCTCAGACCAGACCGGCGCCGTGGTTCCCAACGCAGCCGTTGAAATCCATAACCCGGTGAGCCACTTCGACCGGTCAACCACTACAGACAATGCCGGAAAGTTCAGTTTTCAGAACGTACCCTTCAATCCGTACCACTTGGCGGTGACCGCGACCGGATTCGCTCAGAGTGCGCAGGATATAGAAATCCGCTCTGTCGTGCCCCTCAACGTCAAAATCGCTCTCCAGGTGTCTGGTTCCTCTACCTCGGTAACCGTCGAGGCTCAGGCCGCCGACTTGCTGGAGAACGATCCCACCTTCCACTCCGACATCGACAAGCAGTTGTTCGACAAGATTCCGTTGGAAAGCGCTTCGTCGTCACTGAGTTCGCTGGTCACGCTCTCAACGCCCGGAATCGCTGCCGATTCCAATGGTCTCTTCCATGGGCTCGGCGACCACGCGGAGAATTCGTTCTCCGTCGACGGTCAGCCGATTACCGACCAGCAGAGCAAAGTTTTTTCGAACCAGATCCCTCTCGATTCGATCGAGTCAATGGAAGTCATCTCCGGCGCGCCCCCGGCGGAGTACGGAGGCAAGACCAGCGTTGTGATTGTAGCGACCACGCGCTCAGGCCAGGGCGTCACCACGCCGCATGGCAGCGTGACCACTTCCTATGGGTCGTTTGGAACATCGAACCTGGCCGCCGAGCTTGCCTACGGAGGCAAGAACTGGGGAAATTTCATCTCCGCGAACGGTTTGAATACTGGCCGGTTCCTCGATCCGCCGGAATTCGTGGTTATTCACGACAAGGGCAACGAACAGAACCTGTTCGACCGCGTGGACTATCAACTCTCAACCGCTGATTCGATTCACCTGAACTTCGGCTACAGCCGCAGCTGGTTCCAGACGCCGAATTCGCTCGACGCCCAAAACGCCACGCCCTGGAGTGGGCTGGATGGCGTCCTCCCACTCGTGGAGAACTATGGGGGCATAGCTCCCAACGGTGTTACCGTCGGACCGACAGACCAGCGCTCCAAGATTGGTACGTTCAACATCGCCCCTTCGTGGACGCATCTGGTGAATTCCAATACCGTATTCACGTTAGGCGCATTCGTGCGCCGCGACGACTACAATTACTACCCCAGCAGCGATCCTTTCGCGGACCTGGGGCCGCCGAGTCTTCAGAGACAATCCGTGGGCCAGAACCGGACGCTTACCAACGCGGGGCTTCGATCCGATCTCTCCTATGTCCAAGGGATTAACCAAATCAAGGCTGGAGTCGTCTACCAGCAGACATTCCTCAACGAAAACGACACTCTCGGGATCGTCGATCCAACCTACAACGCACCCTGCATAACTTTTTCCAACGGCCAGCAGCAATATGTCGCGGCTCCCGGGCTCACTGCCGCGGACTGCCCCGACAACGTCGGCACCTATCAGCAAAACAACGCTGCCAACCCGAATGCGCCTAACTCCGCCCTTTACCCGAATTTCAATCCGACCCTGCTTCCCTACGACTTGACCCGCGGCGGAGGCTTGTACACCTTCAATGGCCACACCGACGTGAAGGAACTTGCCCTGTACGTGCGGGACAACATCACAAAAGGAAACTGGTCTTTGAACCTGGGCTTGCGCGGTGATTTCTACAACGGTCTCTCCACCGCGCGGCAGGCCGAGCCTCGTGTTGGGGTCGCTTACAATGTTAAGAAGACCAGCACGATTCTCCGCGTTTCCTATGCGCGTACCCTGGAATCTCCTTTCAATGAAAATCTCGTACTCTCCAGCATTGGGTGCGAAAATGCTGTCTTAGCCCCGCTTCTTCTTTGTAGTGGTCTGTCGAGCGGCGCGTTGAGTCCCGGCTTCCGCAATGAATTCCACGCTGGCCTCGAGCAGGCTTTCGGGCGATACCTGGTCTTTTCTGGCGAGTGGATCTCGAAGTACACGCACAACGGTTACGATTTCAGTGTGCTCGGCAACACCCCGATTACTTTCCCCATTGAATGGCACAATTCCAAGATTCCTGGATATGCGGGCCGTGTGAGCGTGCCCGATTTCCATGGTTTCTCGGCGCTCATGGTCTTCTCCAGCGTGGCAGCGCGCTTCTTCCAGCCCCAGATCGGAGGAGCGGGCGCGACGGTGGCTACCGCAGCCGGACTCCCGTTCCGCATCGACCACGACGAACAGTTCAACCAGACCACTCACTTGCAATACCAGCCCTGGAAGCGCGGGCCATGGGTTGGTTTCAACTGGCGGTACGACAGCGGTCTGGTGGCCGGCAATGCACCCTGCTACGGAGTAAGTGCAAACAACGATTGCCCGCAGTCGACCACGCTAAACGGGCAACCAGCCGTCCTTTTACAGGATGTCTTCGGAAACCCCCTGAGCGCCGATCAGGAATTCCAGGCCGGGTTCACCTGCAATGGCGTCCGCGCGACCCCGACCACTCCGCTGTCTTCTCCGTGTCTGGCATCGCAGTTCGGAAGCAGTCTTATAAAAGTGCCAGCGATCGGGGCCGAGAATGACGACCTCAATCCGCCACGCATCGCGTCCCGAAATCTCTTCGATCTATCGTTGGGCCACGACAACCTTTTCCACGGGGAACGGTACAAGTGGAGCGCTCAATTGACGGTCATTAACCTGGCCAACAACTACGCGCTCTACAACTTCCTTTCCACCTTTAGCGGAACGCATTATGTCACGCCGCGTTCGCTCACCGCTCAGCTTGGGTTCCACTTTTAGCCATTCTGTAGGGCTCCGCACAATCAAGAGCAGGAGCCCTATTCCACTTTGGATGGTGGGTTTTCAAGGTCGGTGCCGAGGATGACTTGGACTAAGGCTACGCCGCCAAAGCTTCCAAGGCAACCCGATCGCGGATGACGAGAGTGGAGCCTTCCAGCCGGATCAGGTCTTTCTTCTTGAGAGCGCCCAGAAGCCGGGTCACGGTCTCCCGCGACGAGCCAATCATCTGGGCCATCTCTTCGTGCGTCAAACTGGAGGGAACACGAATTTCCGGGCCTTCAACGGGCTTCTCCCGGCTTCGCGTCCAGGACAGCAGCAGCCTTGCCAGCTTGCCTGCCGAGGAACGCACCAGGACCAGATCATGGATATCACGGTAAGCCGCTTGGAACTCCCGGCTGAGTGCCAGAGACGCGCGCAGACCAAATTCTGGACTGCTTTCGATCGCGGACAGCAAGTCCTGACGATCCAGAAAGTTTACCTGACTGGGTCCGGAGGTTTCCGCGCTGAGTTCGTAGGTCTGCCCGGAGAGAACCGCGCTCAACCCCAGTACCTCGCCCGGTCCGGCAATGCGGAAGATCAGAACCTTGCCTTCCCGGGAAGTTGTCGAAAGCTTCACCCGGCCCGAGCACAGCACGAAAGCACCCCGCGCCACTTGGCCCTCGATAAACAGGAGCGCGCCGCCGGGATAGGTGCTGGGATGGCTGGTGGCATCGAGCAACTTCAACCCTTCGGGCGATAACCCACAGAACCATCCATCTTTTCGTGTCGTACATCGGTGGCAAGGTTCTATCAATGGCAATCCGTAGGGAGTTTTCATAGCCAATTTGTCTGCTGTTTTCTCCTCGGCACCACTGTTGTTCTGCATGCGTCCCGCCTGACGCACCGCGCGAACCGGGATCCGGGCATCTTCCGTTTTGGCCAGCAGCGCGGCGGCGATCGAACAGGTTCGAGGATCAGCCGAACTCAGCGCACGCACCAATTCCCAACCGGCCGACGCTTCGCGCTCCTCGTGCCACCGTAGACTGCAGGCGTACAAATAAGCTGGGTCCGGTACACCGGCAAGCATTTGTGTGTCCTTGATCAGGCGCGCAGGGTCGCTGGGGTTACAGGCCTCCAGGGCTACGGAGGGATGGTTCTTGCCATTGCCCGGTAGGCTTCTGGCCAACCCTAAACCACTTGATGCAGGTCTTCCGTCTGCCGAAGCGTCACTTCCCAGTAGCACAGTACCCTCCCACGGCGCGGTTTGCACACCAGTGTTGACTTGAGCCTGAAGAACAATTGGGGGAGGCCGCGCGGACTTGGAGTGCACGTCGAACACCAAGCGGACCAAGTGTCGTAAGCCACTGGAAAGACTGGCAGGAGTAATGGAGTGATCAGTTCGCTAAACGGGTCTGGTTGCCGATAATTCGGCACAGTTGCCGAACCCTCGTCGGGCGGCAGAGAACCTCAGCTCTCGTACTCCACGCTCTGGATTCCCAGGCGCTGGATTTTGGACTGCAGGGTCGTGCGTTTCATGCCTAACCTGATGGCAGCGCCGTGAACGCCCGCGATTACGCCCCCGGTTTCCCGCAGGACCCGGAGAATGTGCTCCCGTTCTATGCTGAGCAGCGTGAAATTTGGCGCAGAGCTCCCGTCTCCCGCACACAATTCCGAAAGCGGCACATTGAGAACCGGTCCTTCGGACAGAAGGACTGATCGCTCCATGAAGTTTTCCAACTCCCGCACGTTTCCCGGCCAACGCCAGCGGACCAAGGCATCCATGGTTCTTGCAGGAATGGTGTCGATCTGTCGATTCAAACGACGAGCCGACATTTGAACGAAGTAACGCACCAGCGTCGGAATGTCACTGGTGCGCTCTCGCAGCGGGGGCATGCGCACTGGAAACACATGCAGGCGGTAGAAGAGGTCGCTACGGAACTCGCCCGCCGCCACGCGCCTCGATAGGTCGCGGTTAGTAGCGGCGATCAGGCGAGCATTGACGCGAATGGTACGGGTTCCCCCCAAACGCTCGAACTCCTGATCCTGTAGCACGCGCAGCAGCTTGGGCTGCAGTTCGAGCGGGATGTCCCCGACTTCGTCGAGGAACAAGGTTCCTTTGTCCGCGAGTTCCAGACGCCCTACCTTCTGAGAGACAGCACCCGTGAAAGCGCCCTTTTCGTGTCCGAATAATTCGCTCTCCAGCAGGCCAGTTGGGATGGCGGCGCAGTTCAGTTTGATGAAACTGGCTTCGCTACGGGTACTCATGCGATGGATGGCACGCGCAATCAGTTCCTTGCCGGTTCCGGTTTCTCCCAGGATCAGCACCGTGGCGTCGCTCGGCGCCACCGTTTCCACCTGGGCCAGCACCCGCTGGAGGCTGGGGCTGTCTCCGATGATTTCTTTGAAGTTAAGGCTGGAACGAATTTCGTCCTGCAAGTAGACTTTTTCTTTCTTGAGCTTGTCGGTGAGATCCGCAATCTCCTGATACGCCGCGGCATTATCCAGCGCTACGGCAATCTGAGCTGCAACCTGAGTCAGAAAACTCACGTCCTGGGGAAGGAAGGCGTTCTCCTTCAGGCTACCCAGGTTCAAGGTGCCGAGCGTTCCCTTTTGCGTGATCATGGGAACGGAACACAGCGACTTGATCCCCGCTTGCAGCATTCGATTCATCAGCGGGTGTTCTTTACTGGATATCTCCTCCAGACTATAGACCTTCTTTTCCCCGTGCAGGAACGTGTGGCTAAATGGAAACTCGGTAACCGGCACTGTAGCCTCCGGCCCGATCGCCTCTGCCGCCAATTGGGAATCCAAGGGATAGAGGGCTAAGCAGCGGGAATGCTCATCATAGATCGCCAGGCTGGCGAAATCCTGTTCGATCACTCGCCGCACCAGTTCTGCGATGACCGGAAACAGTTCACGGACCTGGATGTCGGAACGCAGCTCGGTGCCGATTTCGAGCAGTGCATCGAGCCGGCTCTTCTCCTGTTGAAGGGCCGAATGCGTCGTGAAGTTCTCCATCGCCAGAGCGACCACATCCGCAACCGACTTCAGCAACTCCAACTCTCCGTCGTTGTACAAATCCGCCGTGCTGCTGCCTAGCGCCAAGGTTCCCACAAGCCGCTGTGCCGTTGTCACCGGCACCTCACAGAATGAGCGGATCCCCATGTTTTTCAGAATATTTAGAACCCTTAGGAATCGCGTTTCCGACTGCACGTCGGCAAACACTAAGGGCTGCCGGTTCTGCAATACCCAACCGGCGGTCGTGTCCTCGAGGGGTAAGTCGATGGGTGGATTTACTTTGCCGTTGTGCCAGATCTGCAGGCTCAGCGCATTCCGGGTCGGATCATACAGCGAAATGCCAGCGATTTCATGCGGGAATAGCTTGTGCAGGCGTTTTCCTAATTCACTAAGAAGCTCCGTCGGGGTCGAACTGCGGACCACAAAGTCCACAACTTCGAGCAGAGCCTCATGGCGATCAGGATCGCCGTCGTATTCAAAGTGGCGCTCAGGGGTCATACGTAACTCACCCTGCTGTTAGGGCCTTACCAAACCAGCTTCAGACGAAGTTTTCACCCAGTAGGGCGCATGATAACCGTACTTACCTAGATTGCAACATTTTTCTCAGTTTTTCCGGTTTTTGTAAATTGCTTGACTGACCCATTTTGGGAATCATGCCCTGATGGTCTGATGCCGCAGTGTGCTCCCTCCGACGCCGCAAAACTCACGATGTCCTACACGTTCTTAAATGCTCCGCATCACGCTGCTTAGCGCAGCGATGTGACCAGTGTAGCCATTGATTTGGGACCGAAGGCTATGGTCCGCGACTGAGACACTTTGGATCGCATCCGCTCGCCGAGGAGCAAGCCTGCTGCGTGATCGTGATCCACTACGTGTCGACGGAGGTGAATGCAAGCGCAAGGGTAGAGCATACTCTGGCGAGGGACCGATCGCTATTATGCCTTGGTATAGGAGACACTCACCCTTGGCGTAGGGATCTCTCCGGCGGGCGAGGCAGGTCCAAGCGATCTGCCATCCTAACCAAGTCCGCGAAAGATTCTGCCTGCATCTTTCGCATGACGCTGGCGCGATGTACCTTTATCGTGATCTCACTGGTGCCCAGGGCGGCGGCAATTTGTTTATTCAACCGGCCGGAGACCACCAGAGGGAGGATCTCTCGTTCGCGCGGGGTTAGCGATTCAAACCGCTCCCGCAGCGCTGCAATTTCCGATTCGTGCTGACGTCTGGTCCGGTCGCGTTCCAGTGCAATCTGAATCGCATCCAGCAGATCCTGATCGCGGAATGGTTTGGTCAGGAATTCGACGGCTCCCGCCTTCATCGCCCGAACCGACATTGGGATATCGCCATGGCCGGTGATAAAGATAATCGGAAATCGAAGGTTGGCGTCAGCCAACTGACGCTGGAAGTCGAGCCCGCTTATGCCGGGTAACCTGATATCGAGGATCAGGCAACTGGGCACATCTGGTCGCTGCCTTTGTAGCAATTCCTGTGCCGAACTGAACAGTTCGACGTTTAGACCCACCGAGCGAATCAGGCTCTTGAGTGCATCGCGAATCGATGCATCGTCATCGACGACGAACACCATAGGATGCGGGTCAGTCATGTAGTGCTGTCTGCCTCTGGCAAAGTGAACTGAAAAACTGCCCCGTGCGGATGCCCGGGCGTAGCCCACAAACGGCCACCATGCGCTTCGATAATCGAACGGCTGATCGATAGCCCCATTCCAATACCCTGGGGCTTGGTAGTGAAGAATGGTTCAAAGATACGGTTGGCTTGATCGGGATCGACTCCTCCACCAGAATCTTGAACTTGAACAAGCACACCGTCTGCATCCGGCGCCGATTTGATTAGCAACTCCCGCCGCCGATCTGTGATCGTACTCATTGCGTCTACGGCATTCAGGATCAAGTTCAGCATGACCTGCTGAAACTGAATGTGATCACCGAGCACGGCGGGAACATCGTCCGCCAGTTCAGTCTGCACGGCAACACCAGCTGTCGTTAGCTCGTTGCGAGTCAGAGCCAACACCTCTCGGATGACTTCATTCACACTCAGTGGTCGCAGTTCAGGTGATGCCTTCTTCAGCAGGGTTCGAATTCTCTCGATCACCCGGCTGGCCCGATTCGCTTCCTGCATCGCGCGAGCCATCGCCTCCCGCGCTTCGGCCAGATTGGGTGGTTGTGCGGCGAGCCAGTGCAGCGAGGCACCTGCATTCATAGCTACCGCCGCAAGGGGCTGGTTGATTTCATGGGCGATGGACGCTGTCAACTCACCCATGGATGCGATTCGGATCACGCGGGCAAACTCCGCCTGCGACTGCTGCACAGCCTCTTCGGCTCGCCTTCGGTCCTCGATGTCAACACTGGAGCCGTACCACTTAACGATATTACCCGCTTTGTCGCGTAGCGGCACTTTCCGATGCAGCAACCGGCGATACTCCCCGTCAGCACGCCGCACCCGCGCTTCAGCTTCGTAGGGCTCACCAGTGACCAGCGACGAGCGCCACTTGCCTACGAGGCCGTCGACATCCTCGGGATGAACTGCGGCGGTCCATCTCCAGCCGATTACGTCATCCAAAGGAAGACCCAAGTACTCGAGCCAGCGCTGATTGAAGAAATCCAGATCACCGTCAGGACGAGCGCTGTATAGCAGAGCGGGGGTTGTGTCGACCACGAGGCGGAGACGATCTTCGGCCTGCTTTCGATCCTCGATATCGGTATTCGTACCGTACCATCTGACAATGCGTCCTGTAGAGTCCCTCAGCGGCACGCCACGCGCTAGAAACCAGCGATACCGCCCGTCGGCCCCTCGATGACGCTCTTCCTGCTCGTAGGACGCGCCCGTGGCCACCGACTCGCGCCAGGCTTTCAATACCCGCTCCCGATCATCGGGATGAAGCATACGCTGCCAACCCTCGCCTTGCAGTTCCTCCTGGGTGAAACCCGTGTAGGAGCGCCATTGCGCGTTGCAGAAAATCTAGCGAGCCATCGGGCGGGCCGCTCCAGATCTGTTGCGGGATTGTGTCGATCACAAGTTGCAAGTGATCTTCGCTCCGCCGTAGGTCATCTTCGACTCGCTGACGTTCGGCAATTTCCCTACGCAGATCCTCGTTGGCGGCTGCAAGTTGTCTGGTGCGCTCAACGACACGTTGCTCGAGCCTTTCGTTGAGCCGCCGGACTTCTGACTCCGCCCGCCTGTCCACAGACGATGTCACGCTGACGGCCACGAGCACGATCAAGGTCACAACCGCAACTCCATCGTTGAACAGGGGAGAGATACTTACGGCCCGGGATAGGTCCGGAGGCGAGGCGGGCATGAAACGTAGGGCAGCCATGCCGGTGTAATGCATCGAGCAGATCGCGACGCCCATCACCGCGGCGCTGCCGAGCCTTCTCCGGGCAGCCCATCTGGTCTCCTCGCGCAGATCGAATGCCATCAGCAGTGCGAGCAGAGAAAACAACATTCCGAGCAAAACAGAAACGGCCACCAGAAAGGGGGAAAACCGGATGATAGCAGCCAATCTCATTGCACCGATGCCGACGTAGAACATACCGGCGATGCCGCCGCCCACAATGACGCCACCGGTTAAGGCCTCGACCGGGCCCATTTTCCGGCGGCTTACAACGTACAGCGCGACCGCAGACGCGAGGATGGCCAGCAAGAGTGATGCCAAAACTGACGGCCAGTAGTACTCGACGGACACGGGGAGACGCAAGGCCAGCAACCCCTTGAAATGCATCGCCCAGATGCCGATACCCATCGCAATGGCTCCGCCGGTCAACCAGGCCGCGCGAGCCCGACCGCTTGCCGCGGTTACGCGCCCCGCAAGATCGAGCGCGGCATAGGAGGCAGCGATGGCGATCAATATCGACTTTGCCACCTCCTGGTAGTCGTAGGAGCCAGTCATCGCTGGGCTTGCGGGAATCATCACAAACGATCCCCCTCGCCAGTTTGGCTGAGACTCGAAGCGTCAGGTCGGAAATCGACAGTTGAAATGCGAAAGTCGCCCGGCGAAAAAGTTGAGCCTTCGGATGCAACCCTCTGATTTCTTTCGGAACGCCTGCAGCACGGCTCTGGCAGACTGCGAGGGCACACAAGGCCATGTGCCATCGCCAGGAAAGCCTGGTAGTGGCGAATCCCCGCATCCTCGAAGTGGTTGCAAAAGGTCATTTGCGCAAGTACAAAGGCCCGCCCCCCACGAACCTTGCGCCACAGCGCCACCTGTGTTTTGTCGGCTGACATGATATACCGAATTCCTTCTGGAGCGAGAGGTTTATTAGCGGTGTTACGCTTCCAGAACACGGAAATTTGAACCTGGGAAGCCCCAAGGGCTCCGGACGGCGTCTTCCCACAGGTATAATTTTCCACGTGGCGCGAGGATGGGAGCGCAAATCGGTTGAGCAGCAACAGGATGAAGCCGCATCTGCTTCCCGCAACGTGCACCCAGTTCTGACGTCTGAGCAGTTAGCCAGGCAGCGCGAAAAGCAGGGCCTTAAGCTGTCCCGCCGACGGGTAGTCCAGCAACTCGAAGCCGCCCAAAGCCCCCGTCATCGCGAAATGCTGCAGGCTGCGCTAATTGACCTGGAGGCCGAGCTTTCCCGCTTGGGCTGATCCCGCGTGCGCTATGCGCTTTACTGGCTCACGTATAATGGACCTATCCATGAAAGCCTATGTCTATGTCTCGCTGAAGAAGAGCGTTTTGGATCCCCAGGGAAAGACCATCCACGGTGCTCTGAGGAAGATGGGGTACAAAGGCCTGGAGGAAGTGCGTCAAGGCAAGTATTTCGAGTTGACCTTGAATGGCGGCGTCGGCCGTGCCGAGGCGGAAAGCGAAGTGGAGCGCGTGGCTCGCGAAGTGCTCACCAATCCGGTGATCGAAGAGTTTCGCTATTCGCTGGAAGAGTAGTTTTTCGCCGAATTTAGGAGCAGCGCATGTGCGGTATCGTCGGTTATGTAGGCAAGAAGAGCGTTGTACCGGTCATCATCGATGGCTTGCGGCGCTTGGAATATCGCGGATACGATTCTGCGGGCATTGCCGTCTGCGGAAATGGTGAGGGACTACAGCTTCGTCGCGCCGAAGGTAAACTCCGCAACCTGGAAGAAGTCATCCGGCTCAAGCCGCTCGACGGCACCTATGGGATCGGCCACACCCGCTGGGCTACTCACGGTCGTCCCTCGGAAGAGAATGCCCATCCCCACCGCGATTGTACCGGACGCATCGTCGTGGTCCACAACGGCATCGTTGAAAACTATCTCACTTTGAAGCGAAAGCTCGCCGAGCAAGGTCATAAATTCACCACCGAAACTGATACCGAGGTCATTGCTCATCTTGTTGAAGAACATTTCCTGAAAACCGGCAACGGCAAGAGGCCTTCGCTTGAAGAGGCGGTCCGCAAGACGGTTTCGCAACTGACCGGAGTCTTTGCGCTGGCTGTCATCGCGGTCGATGAGCCGAACAAAATCGTTGCCGCCCGCAATGGCCCGCCCGTCGTCATCGGCTTGGGCAAAGACGAATACTTTGTTGCCTCCGACGTTCCCGCCATTCTCTATCACACCCGCGACCTGGTTTACCTCGAAGACGGTGACATAGCCGTGCTCACGCCCGACGGCGTCCAGTTCACGGATTTTGAGGGTAAGACCGTCCATCGTAAAAAACAGCATGTCACCTGGGACCCGATCATGGCGGAAAAAGGTGGCTTCAAGCATTTCATGCTCAAGGAAATTTACGAGCAGCCCCGCGCCGTTCGCGATACCACGCTCGGACGAATCTCTCAGGAGACCGGCCGCGTCTTCCTGGAGGAAATGGAAATCACGGAAGAAGAATTCAAGGCGGCGAAGAAAATCAATATTGCCGCCTGCGGCACCAGTTGGCACGCCGCTCAAGCCGGCAAGTTCATGATTGAGCGGTTGGCGCGGGTTCCGGTCGAAGTGGATTATGCCAGCGAATGGCGGTATCGCGATCCCATCATCGCGCCCGATACGATCACGTTGCTGATTTCACAGTCGGGCGAGACCGCGGACACCATCGCGGCCCAGCGCGAGGCCAAAGCCAAAGGGTCGAAGACTCTCGCCATTTGTAACGTGGTCGGATCGATGATGACCCGTGAAGCCGCGGGCACGATCTACACCCATGCCGGCCCGGAGATCGGCGTCGCCTCCACCAAAGCGTTTACCGGGCAACTTACCGCGCTGTACCTGTTTGCGCTGTACCTTGGCGAACTGCGCGGAGAGGTCAGCGACGAGCAGGCCCGGCGGGCGGTTCACGAGCTAACCCGTATTCCCGGCAAGCTGGAACACATCCTCACCCGTGACGAAAACTGCGAAGACCTGGCGCGTGAGTACGGACGGGCGCAGGATTTTCTTTTTCTTGGACGCGGCATCCACTACCCGATCGCGCTGGAAGGTGCGCTCAAGCTGAAGGAAATTTCCTACATCCACGCGGAAGGTTATCCGGCGGGCGAGATGAAGCACGGTCCGAATGCCTTGATTGACGAAAATCTGCCGGTGGTCATCATCGCCACGCGCGATGTCAACGACCCGCTCTCCATGACGCGCTACGAGAAGACCATCTCCAACCTGAAGGAAGTCAAGGCGCGCTCCGGGCAGGTGATTGCGCTGGCAACTGAAGGCGATGAGGAAATCAAGGAAGCCGCCGACCGCGTGCTTTACATCCCGTCTGCGCCGGACGAGTTGTCGCCGATCCTGGAGATTGTGCCCTTGCAATTGCTCGCCTACCACATCGCGGTGCGCCGAGGATGCGACGTTGACCAGCCCCGGAATTTGGCCAAGTCGGTCACGGTCGAGTAAACGAATGAAAGTAGCGTCGGCATCTTGCCGGCGGGAGCGGCCCCCCTCCGGACAGCCGCCGGGACGGCGGCGCTACATCTTCTTCAATAACGCCGCATGACTCCGCCGAATCGACGGCCACTCCACCGCCGAGAATCCAGCTTTCGCCGCCTCCTGCAGGGAGTTACGTCACCGAGTGTTTCTTCTCGGTGATTCTTGTCATCGATATGAGTGATGGCCGAATTTCAAACCTACAAGTGCCAACTGGTCCGCTCGACGCCACTTTCGGAGCTGACCAAGCATCTCGAATTTGAAACGCAAGGCATATCGCGCTTCGGTTTTGTTGCGGGTCAGTGGCTCTCGGTGCAGCACAGGTTGCCGGATGGCGAGGAACTCACGCGTCCCTACTCCATCGCCTCATCCCCGTCAGAGAACAGCCATTTCGCTTTGTGTTTGAACCGTGTGCAGGACGGCGTTATGTCGAATTTCCTTTGCGACCTGAAGGAGGGCGCGGAAATTTCCTGCCAGGGCCCGTTCGGCAACTTCATTTTGCGGCCCCCGATGCGCGATACGGTATTCATCGCCACTGGCACCGGCATTGCGCCTATTCGCTCCATGTTGCTGTGGCTGCTGGCGGATGAACAGCGGCACCAAGGCAAGCAACTTTGGCTGGTGTTCGGCAATCGCACGGCAAAAGACATCTACTATCACGATGAGTTTCTTGAACTCGCTGAGAAGCATCCCAACTTTCATTACCTGCCGACCTTGAGCCGGGGAACTCCCGCGTGGACCGGTTTGCGCGGATACGTGCAGGACCACGTGCCGGCAATCGTAGGCGAGCGAAAAGATATGCACGCCTACGTTTGCGGACTGGCCAAGATGGTCAAGGCGAATCGCGACTTGCTATACGCCCTGGGCTGGGATCGCAGGTCGGTACTGTACGAGCGGTTCGATTAAGCGCACCCAGCAACTGCGCAAAGTTACCCTCTTTGTGTCAGCCGGTGCTACAATTACTTCCGCCTTCCGACAACCCAGCACACCTTAGGCCCAAATCCGTTTTCTGCTGGGCTTGCCAAATCTTGTGCAAGAAAGGAGAGTTCAATGAAAAAGTTGCTCGCGTTTTTCCTTTTTGTTCCGGCCATGTTGTTTGGCCAGAGCCCCTGGGATGGCACTTGGATGACCAAGTTAGACACGGCCCAACTGCCCAAGAAACCGGAGGTTTATTCCCTGCAGAATGGAACGTACAAGTGCTCTACCTGCGTGCCCGTAATTGAAGTGAAAGCCGACGGAATGGATCAAGCCGTAACCGGCTCCCACTATTTCGACACCGCCACCGTCAAGATTGTCGACCCTAACACGGTGGAGATCACGAATAAGAAAGATGGCAAGACAGTCTATTGGGAGTCTGACACGGTTTCCTCGGACGGCAACACGTTGACGGAGAAATTCAAGGATCAGACTTCCGGCGATCCCGAGCCGGTTATCGGTGAGGAGACATTATCGCGAGTGAGCAAAGCTCCGGCTGGCTCGCATTCAATCAGCGGTTCCTGGCGTGCCGAGAAGTTCAGCAACATGTCCAGCAATGGCCTTACCATCACCTACCAAGCCACAGCCGATGGCTTGAAGATGTCGAACCCCACCGGCCAGAGCTACGAGGCGAAATTCGATGGCAAGGAGTATCCCATGCAGGGAGACCCCGGTCACACCATGGTCTCGCTGAAGCGCATCAACGCCAACACTATCGAAGAGACGGATAAGCGCGATGGAAAGGTCACGGGTATCTTCCGCATGACCATTTCAAAAGATGGTAAATCCATTGACGCGGTCTTCGATGACAAAGAGCGCAGCACCAAGACCACATTCACAATGTACAAGCAGACATAAGCGCGAAACGGCGCGGCTTGGCAGTCGCGCCGTTCTTTCCTTCCTCGCGGGTGTGCTCACGCCTGCTCTCTAACAGCTGACCACCGCCCGGCAGGTCGCTCAGAATCAGCTCACTTTCATCAATCGAATTGCTGGGCGGACTGATCGGTGCAGAACGCAGATCGCCCCCGGAGGGGTGAGGCTGCACTGTTTCGGCCACCGGCACGGCGGGCAACTCCAGAATTGCCACATATGCCGCAAGACGCCCTATGTACAGGAAATCAGCCACGGCAAAGTAGAGCAATGTCACGCAAAGCATGCCCCCAAAGGCTACGGCTGCGGGAAGTGCACCCAGCAACCCCATTGCAAACAAGGCTAGGAACGTAGCGATGACAAACGCGCCAAGATGTGCCAGACCGAACCAGGTTCCCACGGCACACACCAGGCCGAGCCGAGTCCGGCAGAAATTGATGGTTGCCGCCATCGCGCCAAATGTATCCTCACCGTCTGCAGCCGCAAACAACGCTGCCAGCGAAAGGAACCAGTTCACCACACACCACGCGCCACAAACCAGCGTCGTGATGCCCACAAAGATCAGGAAAGTAGCCCCTGGAGCGGCATTTTCGGAAGGTGATCTTCTCGCGGCAATGAATGGCGCCAGACAGCCCATCGCCGCAGCCAGAAACGCGGCCACGCGGAAGAAGTTCAGGCCGAACAAAGACCGCACCCTCCAAGCCTGTTTGGCTCCGGCTGCTGAAGCGGGGTTCATCGCACGAAAATACCCTAAGAGGGCTTTGATCGTGGCCGCGCGCGCCAGTCCGGCCACCACGATCCACGCGGCTATTAGAGACAAGGCCAGCACAACCGACGTCCTCGCCACCCGGGCGCCGCTGCCATGAAAAATGTGGAACACCGCCCGCAGAATCAGCGCTGGTTGCCGAGTTTTCAGTAATAATAGGTCACCGCGCGTGACCGGCAGAGTGTCGAAATACTCCGCGGAAGAAAACGCCAGAAGCGCCCAAACCGCGAGCCCGAAGCTCCATCGCCAGGCAACCTCAGCCAGTCCGAATGCCGGCCGGCGGAACATCACATTGAATCCATCGAGCGTCGGAGAGCGGCGTTCCATGTGTGGTCAGGATAACTCAAGCAGACCGGCAGAGACACAGATACATAGCGTTTTTACAGCCGACTCAACGCACCACGATGTTGACCAGCTTTTTCGGCACGACGATTTTCTTGGCAATCTGCTTGCCCGCGATCGCCGCGGCAATCTTCTCGTCCGACAATGCCGCCTCTAGGATGCGATCTTCCGCGGCGTCGGCCGGCACGACAATCACGTTTCGTAGCTTACCGTTGACTTGTACGGGAATTTCGATCTCGTCTTCCTTCGCTAACTCGGGGTCATACTTCGGCCAGGCCGTGCGCAAAAGATTTTCTTTCTCTCCCAGCATCTCCCACAGTTCGTGCGCCAGGTAGGGAGCGAAAGGTGCAAGCAAGAGCACGAGACTGCGCTGAACCTCAGCCAGCATGGATAAAGGGATTTCATACCCCTCGACCAATTCCCCTGTTACGGGGTTTCGGACGGACGGACTTCCCAGCACCCACCGGCCTGCCTCATTTAACAGCTCCATGATGGCCGAGACACATGTGTTGAAATGCCAGCGTCCCTGAAAGTCGTCGGTCACGCGCTTGACGGTTTGGTGGAGCTTGCGCTGAACGCGACGAGCCGGCACATTTAATTGTGCAGGCAAAGGTTGTCGCCAATCGGGGTCCTCTGGCTTCGCGTTATCTTTCACAAACCGGTACACGCGTCCCAAGAAACGCTCTACGCCAGCTACGCCCTCGTCCTGCCAGTCGAGTTCACGATCCGGAGCAGTAGCAAACAAGGTGTACATCCGCGTGCTATCCGCGCCGTAGCGGGCTACCATCTCGTCGGGCGACACCACGTTGCCCAGACTTTTCGACATCTTCGCCCCACCCTTAATGATCATGCCTTGGGTGAACAACCGCTCGACGGGCTCGTCATTCTTTACCAGTTCCATGTCACGCATGAACTTCGTCCAGAAGCGCGAATAGATGAGATGCAAAATGGCGTGTTCAACCCCGCCAATGTATTGGTCGATTGGAAACCAGTAATTTGCGGTGACTGGTTCGAAAGGCTCTTCACTATTGCGTGCATCGGTGTAGCGGTAGAAGTACCAGGATGAGTCGACGAAAGTGTCCATGGTGTCCGTCTCGCGCCGCGCGGGACCGCCGCATCTCGGACACGTCGCGTTCACGAATTCCGGCACCCGGCTTAGCGGAGAACCGCCCGACAAAGTAATGTCAACGTTCTCCGGCAGAATCACTGGCAAATCTCTCTCAGGGACGGGAACGATGCCATCTTTTTCGCAATAGAGCATGGGGATGGGCGTACCCCAGTACCGCTGGCGCGAAATCCCCCAGTCCTTCAAACGATAAGTCACGGTCGCCTTGCCGAAGCCTTGCTTCTCGGCGTAGGCGGACATTCGTTCCATCGCCTCCTCGCACCCCAGCCCGTTGAACTGACCGGAATTCACCAGCGTCCCCTGCAAAGTCGTGAACGGCAGCAATGGCTCGACCACGGTTTCCTCGGGATCGTCTGGCCGGGAAACGATCACCGTGCGAATCTTCAACCCGTATTTCTTGGCGAACTCGTAGTCCCGTTCGTCGTGTGCCGGCACGCTCATGATTGCTCCCGTGCCATAGTCAGTCAGAATGTAGTTCGCGACCCAGATAGGAATCTTCTCGCCGTTGTAGGGATTGATGGCATAGCGTCCGGTATTGACGCCATGCTTCTCGATCAGGCCAATGTCACCGGCTTCCTTGGCTTTGCGTTGCTCGGTGATCAACTGGCTGACTTGATCGCGGAGCCCGGGATTGTTCGCTGTGAGATCCGCGACCAGAGCATGCTCGGGTGCAAGCTGGACCGAAGTCGCGCCATAAATAGTGTCGATGCGGGTGGTAAAAACCGTGATCGTCGAACCCGCGGTTCCGGTCGGGCCATCAAGTTTGAAATCGACAAGCGCGCCTTCGCTGCGGCCGATCCAGTTGCGCTGCATGGTGCGCACTTTTTCCGGCCAGCGATCGAGTTTCTCCAAGTCGCGCAATAATTCCTCGGAATATTGCGTGATACGCAGGAACCACTGCTCCAGGTCGCGCTGCTCGACCAGCGTGTCCTCATGCCGCCAGCAGAACCCTCCCGCCACTTGCTCATTGGCTAAAACGGTCGCGCACTTCGGGCACCAGTTGACCTTGCTTTTCTTGCGGTACGCCAAACCCTTCTCGTAGAGCTTCAGGAAAAACCACTGGTTCCAGCGATAGTATTCGGGCAAGCACGTAGTCACTTCACGCGACCAGTCGTAGGCGAATCCGAGGCGCTTCATCTGTGCCTTCATGTTTGCAATGTTGCGAAGCGTCCACTCGCGCGGCGGCGTGTTATTGGAAATGGCGGCGTTTTCCGCCGGCAGGCCGAACGAATCCCACCCCATGGGATGCAGCACGTTGTAGCCGTTCATCCACATGTAGCGGGCCAGCGCATCGCCAATCGAGTAGTTGCGCACGTGCCCCATGTGCAGCACGCCCGAGGGATACGGCAACATTTCCAGCACGTAATATTTCGGCTTGACCGAGTGATGCTCGGCGGCGTACAGAGACGCATCGCTCTGCCAGCGCTCGAACCATTTGGTCTCGATGCGCTGTGCATCGTAGCGGTCGTCCCAGCGAGCGTCGCGAGTCACGGATCTGGTATCTTCCTGCGGCATAAGAGGCAAATTTGAAACTTTGATTTTACAACGGGTTACCAGGATGTCGTAGAGACGTTGCTTGCAACGTCTTGCTGGCACCCGGCGGAGACGTAGCAAGTTACTCCCTACAACCGGTTCTCTTTGTCTTGGGCCCAGTTCGCCGGATTGTTCTGGATGTAGTCTCGCACCGCGCCGATAATTGCATCTCCCCGGAGAATGTGATCATGGAAGCGAGCCTGCCAGACATTCCGGTTCAATCCCAACTCGCGGCCTTGCCGCGTGACTCCCGCTTTGTACGAACGTACGATCGCGGAAAGAGAGCCTGCTGAGGGCGGTGAGAAGCCCGATCCGATGCTCTCAGGTGCGCATGGCACAGGTGCTGGAGAGAAACAGTGCCGGCCATCAATCACGAAGATGCGTGCACGTGATTCGGCATCACCACGGAGGTGTCGATTTGGACGTTGCTGTAGTGGTGGTGGAGGTTTTGTAGTTCCGCCTCGGCAATGCCGCCCAACGATGAGAGCTGAACCTGGCCGCTCACGACTTCTCCGAAGATACACGCGCGATTGTAGGTGCAAATAGTGACGAAGTACCAGCCGGGAGCGCCATAGTCCCAGTTCCGGAGACGCGTCGGTTCAATGCGGAATTTGCCTTGATAGAGGGGCACGGCGGTAGTACCGATTGCAATTATCTCGTGCCTTGCCTCTGCGGCTTCCCGTATCGAGACTCTTCAATCCATCGTGATTACCGCCCTGTACCGGACCTTGCCTTCGGCAACCCGGTCGTAGGCTTTGGCGATGTCGTCGAGTTTGTAGGTTTCGGCGACCACCCTTACCTTGCCCTTGGCCGCGAAATCCAGCGCCTCGTAGAGATACTCAGGGCCATTCTGCGATGATCCAATCAGTCGGACGCGTTTGAACATCAGCTCGGGCGTGTAATTCAGGGGCTCGGGCCCAACGCCCATCAGAATGATGCGGCCGTTGGGGCGCATCCCCTTCGCGGCTTCCGCCGTGGCGGCCCAGGAGTTCGAGGTCGCCAGCAACACATCGGCTCCGCCCGCCGCGATCAATTGCGCGCCGCCTTCGACCACTTCGTCCGCGCCCAGATCGCGAATCATCCTCTCTTTGTCACGGGATTTCGTTACCGCAATGGTCTCAAAGCCCGACGCTTTGGAATACTGCAGCGCCAGATGACCGAGGCCTCCAATGCCCACCACCGCGACCCGCTCGTGCGGCTGGGGCTCTGCGAGACGCAACCCGCTCCACACGGTGTAGCCGGCGCAAAAGATGGGTGCGGCCTGTTCATAGCCGAGAGCATCGGGAATCAGCATGGTGGCGTCGGCGTAGGCCAGCATGTACTCAGCGTGGCTGCCCTGTAGTCCTATGCCCGTGTTGATCGCGTTCGGGCACAGTTCTTTCTTGCCGCGCAGACACCACTCGCATCGGCCACAACCTTTTTGCACCCAGCCTACTCCTACCCGGTCACCTGCCTTGCAGGAGGTCACGCCAGCGCCCACTTCAACAATCTCGCCGACGGGTTCGTGGCCGAGCACGCGAGGAAAATTGGTCGGAATCACGCCATGGGTGATGTGCACATCCGTATAACAGAGCCCGCTGGCATGAATCTTGATGACCACCTGGTTCGGACCCGCCTTGGGCGTTGCCCAATCTTTTACTTCCCACTTGCCATTGATTGCAGGGACAACTGCAGCTTTCATGAACCTACGCTCCAGAAGGATTTGGATTGCCGAAAACCAGAAGTTCAAGAGATGTACCTCGTGACCTTTGGATGCGGAAATTTTCCGTAGAGACGTAGCTCGCTACGTCTCCGGTCAGAGAAGGCGTCGCACGCAGCGGCTCTACGGTTATGGAATAACCAGTCTCGTCCAGTTCCCCGTCCGGTTTGCCGTGCAGGCGCTCTCAACGATAAACTTGAAGTTTTCGAGGTGGGATTATGCTCGTCGTTATGCAGGCGCACGCCACCGAAGAGCAGGTGCGTGCAGTTTGTCAAAAAGTTGAGTCGCTGGGCTATCGTGCGCACTCCATCCCCGGCGCGGAGCGCACGGCCATCGGCATTACCGGGAACCAGGGCGAAGTCGAGCCCGGCACACTGGAAGAGATGCCTGGAGTGCAAGAGGTCATCCGCGTCACCAAGCCCTACAAACTGGTAAGCCGCGATATCAAGGAAGACAACACCATCATCCGTTTCCCCGGAAGCAACGCCACCATCGGGGGCCGCGATCTGGCTGTCATTGCCGGGCCGTGCGCGATCGAAAGCCGCGAGCAGGCTTTCGCGGTTGCGGAGCGGGTGAGCCGCGCCGGCGCTCAGTTCTTTCGCGGCGGCGCCTACAAACCTCGTACTTCCCCCTATTCGTTTCAGGGCATGGGGGAAGAAGGCCTGCAGATCATGGCGGACATTCGCGATCAGTACGGAATGAGGATCGTCACCGAGGCCATCGATAACGAATCGCTCGATCTGGTTGAGCAATACGCGGACGTGATTCAGATCGGCGCCCGCAACATGCAGAATTTTTCCCTGCTGAAGCGCGCGGGGCGGGCGCGGAAACCTGTGCTGATCAAACGTGGGATGTCGGCCACGCTGGATGAGTTGTTGATGGCGGCCGAATACGTGATGAGCGAGGGCAACTACAACGTGGTTCTCTGCGAGCGTGGCGTGCGTACCTTTGCCGACCATACCCGTAACACGCTCGACCTGAGCATTGTGCCGGCAGTTCAGCGGCTCAGCCACTTGCCGATCCTCGTGGACCCGAGTCACGGCACCGGTAAGCGAAACAAAGTCACGCCACTCTCGCGAGCTGCGGTTGCGGTCGGAGCGGATGGCTTGATCGTGGAAGTGCATGCTCAGCCGGACAAAGCGCTCTCCGACGGGATGCAATCGCTGTACCCTGATCAGTTCGACGAACTGATGGCCCAGGTACGGCAGATCGCTCCGGTGGTGGGAAAAACGGTCGGAGGGAGCGGGAAAGGCCCGGTTCCATCCCAATCGATTTCTTCAACTTCCGTGACCAGGCCGTCTGCCCCACTCACTTGAAAAAGTTTCTTCTTTTTGCTGTCCTGACACCGATTCTCGCCGGTCTCGGCTGGTGGTACTTTCACCAGCGCCAGTTGCCCAGTTACGGGCCTGCCTATCGCGAATATGCCTACATCACCAATGGCAAGAGCAACACGGTCACCGTGATTGATCTACGCACGTTCGAGATCGCCGGGACCATCAAAGTCGGCAGCGAGCCGACTGGCGTCGCGGCCAACAGCAGGAGGAACGAGATCTACGTTGTGAACACCGGTTCGAACAACATCAGCGTGATCGACGCCGAGCGGAATGCGGTGGCCGCGGTCATCGGCGTGCACGGCAAGCCCTATTTCATCGACGTATCCGCCGACGGCAAGCGAGCCTACGTCGCCAACTCCGGCTCCAATAATGTTTCGGTGATCGATATCGACAAGCGAGTCGTGATCGGCAATATCCACACAGGCGTTTCGCCCGGACTGGCCCGGGTTTCCCCGGATGGAGAAATTGTCGTGGTCAGCAATCGCGGCGATAATTCAGTTTCTGAAATTGATGCTCAGCACCTTACTATCCGCGCCACCATCCCCGTCTGCCAGTCGCCCGAGGATATTGCCATCCTCCCCGACAGCAGCAAAACCTTTGTGGCCTGTTCGGGTTCGGGCCAGGTCGCGGCCATCGATCTGAAAGCCGGCAAACTGCTCGCCCTGCTCGACGTGGGCAAGACTCCCGTCGGGCTCGCGTTGAAGCCTGACGGAGGGGAGTTGATGGTCAGCAACTTCGATTCGAACAGTATTTCGGTTATTGAAACCACCACCAACGAGGTGGGCGGAAGCTATCTGATCGGCACGCAGCCGTCGCGCGGGCTGGTAACCGCGGACAATTCGCGGTTTTACGTGAGCAATTTCGGCTCCAACACGGTGGCCATCTACGACATTGATATAGGAAAGATCGTAGCGACGCTGCCGGTGGGCAGTCATCCGGATGCGATGGCACTCACGCAAAGCCAGAATTACTTGCTGGTGTTGGATTCGCAATCTGGAGACGTTACCGTGATTCAAAAACGCACGCCGAAAAAAAAGTTCGAGCCAGGAGAATATTCGCTCCTGACCATGATTCCCCTTGGTATTCAGCCGAACAACATCGTGATCAAGTCATTCCTGCTGACCAGACCCGGGCCCTAAGGAGACCCTGACTAGGTCGTCGAGGCAGGCGCCTTACGCCCCGCAGCACTTCTTGTATTTCTTGCCCGACCCGCAGGGACATGGGTCATTGCGGCCAACTTTGGCTTGGCCGCGCACCACCTGCTGGACATGTTGGAACTCGCCCGATCCCGCCATACGGGCCTGCTCGAGTTCGCGGCGCTTCTTGCGCTGGAAAGCTTCCTCGAGATCGTCCACTGAGGTCGCAACCGCCCGTGGAGACCGACGCCCGTTGCCTCCGGCGTCGCCGTCTGTACGCAATCCTGCTCCTGCACCTTGACCTTCCAGTCCGCTACTCCTGGGCTGGCCTCCGGACCTCGCATCGCTAGGCCGCTCCAGAACCTGCATCAGGTATAGGTAACGGGTCGTCTCTTCCTGGAAGCGCTGCATCATCGCTTCAAACATGTCAAACGACTCGCGCTTGTACTCGACCAGGGGATCATGCTGCCCATAGCCGCGCAGGCCGATGCCTTCCTTCAGGTGGTCCATGTCACGCAAGTGATCTTTCCACTGTGCGTCGATCACGCTGAGCATGATCATGCGCTCGTGGTAGCGCATGGCCTCTGGCCCAATCAAGGCTTCCTTGGCATCGTACCGAGCCTTCAGCTTGTCGAAGATGGCATCGCCAAGCTCCTGGCGATTCAGCATCTCCGGCTTGATTCCCTCCGCATAGATGTCCACACCAAAGCGGGTAAAGATAGCGTCCTTCAAGCCCTTCGGGTCCCAATCGGAAGGATGCGCCTTGGTGGAACAGTGCTGATTCAGCACGTCGCTCAAAATTCCGGAAACATAGTCCTCAAGGATCAGATCCTTCTGGTCGACGCCTTGCAGCAACAGATGGCGCAACCCATACACTGCCTCGCGCTGCTTGTTCATCACGTCGTCGTATTCGAGCAGGTGTTTGCGGGCTTCGAAATTCTGTGCTTCGACCGCTTCCTGAGATTTCTCGATTCGACGGGAAATCATGCGCGACTCAATGGGAACGCCTTCCTCCATCCCCAAACGCTGGAGCAGGTTCGAGACCCACTCCTTGGCGAAAATGCGCATCAGGTCGTCTTCCAGCGAAAGATAGAAACGGGAAGAACCGGGATCGCCCTGACGCCCGGCGCGGCCGCGGAGCTGGTTGTCAATGCGGCGCGCCTCGTGACGCTCGGTGCCAAAGATGTGCAGGCCCCCGGCGGCCACGACCTCCTGATGCTCCTGATCGGTCTGCTGTCTATAGCGGCTGAGCACTTCCATCCACTGGTCGGTGGGAACCACGTACTCGCTTCCGGAGTAGTACCACACCGTGCTCTTGGAATCGTCCACGCCGGTTTGTATCTTGCCCTGAGCTGCCCGCAGCAGCTGTGCGGTGCCCTTCTTTACGCATTCCTGCTTGGCCATGAACTCCGGATTGCCGCCCAGAAGAATATCGGTTCCGCGGCCTGCCATGTTCGTGGCAATGGTTACGGCGCCTTTTCGTCCTGCCTGGGCAACGATCTCGGCTTCACGCTCGTGGTACTTGGCGTTCAGGACCACGTGCTTGATGCCTTTCTTCTTCAGCAACTCCGAAAGCCGTTCGGATTTCTCAATTGAAGTCGTGCCCACGAGCGCGGGCTGGCCCGACTCATAGAGTCTCTGAATCTCGTCGGCTGCCGCGAAGTATTTCTCCTTTTCGGTGCGGTAGACCACATCCGGGTTTTCCTTGCGCAGCAACGTTTTGTTGGTGGGAATGACCATCACTTCCAGCCGGTATATCTTTTCAAACTCCGGCGCTTCGGTTTCGGCAGTGCCGGTCATGCCCGCCAGCTTGCGGTACATGCGGAAGTAATTCTGAAACGTGATCGTCGCCAGCGTCTGGTTCTCACGCTCGATTTTGACGTTTTCCTTGGCTTCGACCGCCTGGTGCAGCCCGTCGGACCAGCGCCGCCCAGGCATCAGTCGTCCGGTGAACTCGTCGACGATGATTACCTCGCCCTCTTTCACCACATATTCCACATCACGGTGATAAAGCGAATGTGCCTTTACCGCCGTTTCCACGTGGTGCTTCAGATCCCAGTTTTCCGGATCGGCGATGTTTCCAATCCCCAGCAACCGCTCGACCTTTTCCCATCCCTCGTCCGTAACCGTGATATTGCGGTGCTTTTCGTCCACCACGTAATCCCCGGTCATCTCCTTGGGTTCCCCTGGGGCGGTGTCAATCTCCTCGCCCTTTTCGAGCTGGGGAATAATGCGGTTCACGCGAGCGTATTTGTCGGTGGATTCTTCGGCGGCGCCCGAAATAATGAGCGGGGTGCGCGCCTCGTCGATCAGGATGGAGTCGACTTCGTCCACAATCGCGTAGTTATGCTTGCGCTGGACGCAATCCCGGAGGTCGAACTTCATGTTGTCGCGCAGATAATCGAAACCGAACTCGTTGTTGGTGCCGTAGGTCACGTCGGCGGCATAGGCTTCCCGGCGCTGCTGATCGTCAAGGTCGTGAACGATCACGCCCACGCTGAGGCCGAGAAAGCGGTAGAGCTGGCCCATCCATTCCGAGTCGCGTTTGGCCAGGTAATCGTTCACCGTGACCACGTGCACGCCGCGCCCGGAAAGGGCATTCAGGTAAACCGGCAGGGTTGCCACCAGCGTTTTGCCTTCACCGGTCTTCATTTCCGCGATCTTGCCCTGGTGCAGCACCATGCCGCCAATCAACTGCACATCGAAGTGCCGCATATTCAGAGCTCGACGGCCGGCTTCGCGAACCACGGCGAACGCCTCTTCGAGGATTTCCTCCAGCACTTCGTTGATAGCTCGGATTCGCTCGTCGTCGATCTCCTTTTGCCGGTCGGGATCGGCATCCGGCTCGTCGGCAATCTGGCTGAGCCGTTCCTGAATGCGCTGCCGGAACTCGGCGGTCTTGGCGCGCAACTCCTCGTCCGACAGCTTTTGCGTAGCCGGCTCCAGCGCGTTGATCGCCTCCACCCGAGGCAGCAGGCGCTTCAGTTCGCGCTCGTTTTTAGTCCCGAAGACCTTTCCTAGCAATGTGTTAATCAAATCCAGGTTCCTTGAAGGGCAGGGCGGATTACGGCCCAAGTCTCGTATAGCAAGCCTAGCACATTAGATGCGGATGCAGGAGCATGGTCGCGCAGAGTCAATTCTGAGTCACTACCCGCGGCGCAGCTAGTGATTATCATTTATATTTGCCCGCTAGCCCATGTCGAACTTCCACGAGCTCTTTCGCGAATGCGCTGAACGCTGGCCGGGCAACGTTGCCTTGGAAATCCAGCGAGGCGATCGGGTGGAAAGTTACACTTACTCCGAGGTCCGGCGCATGGCCGAGTCCGTGGGAAACTGGCTTCAGCAAAATGGATTTCAGCCGGGTGACCGCGCCGCCATTTTGGCTGACAATCATCCGTTTTGGGTTGCCACCTACCTCGGAATTATCGTGGCCGGATGCTCCGCGGTCCCGCTGGACACTGCACTCCACGCCGATCAGGTTGCCAAACTGCTCAAGGACAGCGGAAGTTTGCTGCTGTTTTGCAGTGGCAAGTATCTTCCGGCTGCGCGGCAGGCGATTAAAAAACTGCCGGTGAAGATTGTGTTAACTGATAGCGGCGCGGCCTCGGCGCCGATCGGCGAAACAGCGGAAAGCCAGCAAATTCTGGCACGCCTGGAACGCATTTTTGCGGAGGGGCCGCGGAACTTTTCTCCACCCGCAGTTGCATCCGATGCCCTGGCGTCGCTTCTCTATACCTCCGGCACCACCGCCGACCCCAAGGGCGTGATGCTCACTCACGCGAACCTCATGGGCGAAGTGGACGCAGTTTTCAGCCGCGTCCGCCTTGGTCCTGCGGACGCGCTGCTCGGAGTGCTTCCGCTTTTCCACGTGCTTTCGCAGATGGCGAACCTGCTGCTGCCTCTGGTGAAAGGCTCGCGCATCGTGTACCTGGAAACCCTCAACACCACCGAACTGCTGAGGGCGCTCGCACAGCGAAACATCACCGCTTTTGCCGTGGTACCGCAATTTTTCTATCTGATCCACGAACGCATTTTCAAAGAAGTGGCCAAGCGCGGCCGGGCGGCGCGAGCCTTGGTCCGCACTCTGATGGCGATCACCCGCTATAGCCGCCGGACAGGCTGGAACCTGGGCAAGATTTTCTTTCGCAAAATCCACGATCTCTTCGGGCCAAGAATGCGTTACCTCGTGACCGGAGGCTCGCGCTTCGATCCCGAGGTTGCCCGTGATTTTTCCGCGCTCGGCATCGACATCCTGCAGGCCTACGGGCTCACCGAGACCACCGGTGGCGCGTTCGTCAACCCTCCAGGCGATGTTGTCTTTGGTTCTGTGGGCCAGGCGCTCGGTGGCGTGGAAGCCCGCATCGTCGACCCCCAAACGCAGGAAGACGGAGGCGAGCCCGTCGGCGAGATCGCCATTCGCGGTGCCATCGTCATGAAGGGATATTGGAATCGCCCGGATGCAACTGCCGCGGTTCTGAAAGATGGCTGGCTGCTCACCGGCGACCTCGGCTACTTCGACTCGCGCGGAAATCTTTTCATCACCGGCCGGAAGAAGGAGCTGATCGTTCTCAGTAATGGCAAGAACATTTACCCCGAGGAGGTTGAGACCCATTACCTGCAGTCACCGTACCTCAAGGAAATCTGTGTGCTGGGACTCGAGGGAAGCCCCGGAGATCCCCACACCGACAAGCTTCACGCGGTCATCGTCCCTAACTTCGAGGTACTGAGAGAACGGAAGATCGTGAATGCCAAAGAAGTCATCCGATACGACGTGGAAGGCTATTCGGCGAAACTGCCTTCCACCAAGCGCATCGCCAGCTACGAAATCTGGCAGGAAGATCTTCCGCGCACGACCACCAGAAAGCTGAGGCGCTTCGAAATCGAAAAACGTGTGCGAGCCAACCGGTCGAAAGGATCCGCCGATGCCGATATGAGCGTGGCAAAGCCGCTAACTGTGGAGGACCAGGAATGGCTGGCGCAGCCGGACGTACAACGCGCTATCAGAATCGTTCAGGAGGCCGCGAAAACCGGACGCGAATCAATTTCTCCCAAGGACAACCTGGAACTCGATCTTGGCCTTGATTCCATGCAGAGAATTGAACTGCTGGTCGCCTTGGAGCAGCAACTCGGAGGTGATGTCGACGAGTCACGCCTGGCGGAAATTTACACCGTGAAGGAGTTGGCAAGCGCCGTACTCGAAAGCGCCGCCCAAAGCGATGGCTCACCCCGGACCCACTTCGCCGGGTGGAAAAGCGTTTTCCAGGAAGAACCAACCGATCCTGAGGTGCTTGCCCTCACCAAGCCCTGCGGCGTTATTGAAGATGTTCTCTTCGGTCTTACCAGGCTGGCTCAAATCATCGCCAAAGACCAGTTTCGCTTGAAAGTTACAGGCCTTGAGAAGCTTCCGTGCCAAGGCCCGTTCATTCTCTCCTCGAATCACCAGAGCTATCTTGATCCGCTGATTATGAGCAGCGTTCTGCCTTGGTCGCTTTTCGGCAATCTGTTCTCGGTCGGTACCAGCGAAATCTTCGGAACCGGAGTCATGCGCCGTCTGGCCCGAATCCTGCGCGTCGTGGTCGTCGACCCGGACGCCAACCTCGTTCCCGCCATGCGTGCCGGCGCTTACGGACTTCGCCACGGCCGCATTCTAGTCCTCTACCCCGAAGGCGAGCGCAGCATCGAAGGTCTGCCCAGAATCTTCAAGAAAGGTGCGGCGATCCTCTCCATCCACATGCAAGTACCGATTGTGCCCATCGCCATCGACGGCTTCGAAAAAGTCTGGCCGCGCGGCAAGCCATTTCAGGGATTCTTTCCGGTGAAGATGCGATTCGGCGATCCCATCGTCCCGCCGCCTGAGTCGGAAGCTTCGGAAGCATCCTATGAAAACCTGACCACCGACCTGAAGTCGCGCGTGGTTGCAATGTGGGAGGACTTGCGAGGAAACTGAGTTCACTTCGCCCGGGGATGCGTCTGATCGTAAACTTGCAGCACATGCTTCATTGATAGCTGCGTGTAACGCTGCGTGGTCGAAAGCCTCTCATGCCCCAGCATTTCCTGGATGGCGCGTAAGTCCGCGCCTTCTTCCAGCAAATGTGTTCCAAACGCATGCCGTAAAGTATGCGGATGCACGTCGGGTGACAACCCTTTGGCCACCGCGATCTTCTTAATGATCCGCCCCACGCTGCGAGTCGTCAACCTCCCGCCACGCTGGTTTATCAGTAACGCCTCGGTATTCTTCTTGCGCTCGGCGAGCACCTTCTGACGGACCGGCAGGTACCCCGCCAGCGCCACTTTCACGGAATCTCCAAAAGGAACATAGCGCTCTTTCTTGCCTTTCCCGCGGATCAGAATAGCTTCATTACTCAAACTAATGCTGCTCATGTCAATCCCAATCAATTCAGAATTCCGGATCCCACAGCCATAGAGCAGCTCAAACATCAATCGGTCGCGCTCGGGAAACGACGCAACCTCCGGCATCTGGCTATCGAGCACGGTATTCATTTCCTCAATTGTCGGAACCCGCGGCAGCTTCTTCGGCAGCCTGGGAGTGGAAACCAGGGCCGCCGGATTCTGCTCGACCACTCCCTCCTGCGCTAGCCAGCGGTAGAGAGAGCGAACCGCGGCCAATGCCCGCGCAACCGATGTTTTGCTCAATCTTTTTTCATAAAGATGAGAAAGAAACCCCCGAATGCTGACGTGATCGACCTCCCGCCAACCGCGCACGCCGACATACGCGGTAAAGTTGTCAAGGTCTCCAGTGTAAGCCTTGATGGTGTGCGGTGACGCATTGCGCTCCCGCAGCGCGCGCAGAAACTGATCGACTGCTTTTTCAGCTTGACTTCGATTCGTGCTAGCAGTTGCCGTTGTGCCCATGTGTTCTTCTTAGAGTCTTATCCTCACCGTCAAGCCAGGAGCTAGAAGCCAGGAGCCAGAAGCTGGGAGCCAAAAGCCAAAAGCTGAGAGCTACTTCGCCTTCGCCCGCGGATGATGCTTCTGATACACATTCTTCAGCCGATCCAGCGCCAGGTGCGTATAGACCTGCGTGGTCGAAATATCGGAATGCCCCAGGATCGTCTGAACCGTGCGCAGGTCCGCGCCATTCTCCACCATGTGTGTGGCGCAGCTATGCCGTAGCATGTGCGGACTGGCGTGGCGCCCCGTAGACGCCGATGCCGATCCCACTATCTGCCACACCCGCTGCCGCGTCAGTTTGCGTGCTCCACGGCCCAGGAAAAGCAACGGCGAACTCCTGCTGTTGGCGAACACCGACCGTGCCGACTTCAGGTATTCCACCAGTGCATCCTGTGCCGACCTGCCCAGCGGGACGATGCGTTCTTTGTCGCCTTTTCCGCGAACTAGCACGTAGCCAAGATCGAGTTTCAGGTCTTCGAGCTTCACCCCCACGATTTCTGAAACCCGCAGCGCAGCCGCGTAGAAAACTTCCAGCATCGCACGATCGCGCAGGGCAATCGCCTGGCTCAGCTTGCGATCGGAAGTGGCCCGCGGGCTCTGCAGCATAGTTTCCATCTCGTCGCGCGCCAGCGCCTTGGGCAATACCTTCCATTGCTTCGGCGAGTCGATGTTCAGCGTGGGATCGTGCTCAATCATCTTGTCAAGCAGCATGTACCGGTACAGATGGCGCAGCGCGGAAAGTTTCCGGCCCACGGAGCGGCCATCAACAGAATTGGCGAAGAGCTCCTGGATGAAATCCCGTACGTCTTCGCGGCGGGCATGCTGTAGAGACGTTGCTCGCAACGTCTTTGCGGGGAGCAATGCGGCACTCTTTCGTTTTTCTAGGAACCCGGCGAACTGGCCGATGTCCGTGGCATAAGCGGCAACAGTGAGTGGCGCCAGGCCTTTTTCGACCTTCAAGTAGTCGAGAAATCCGGCAACCAGCCCAGAATTGACGTCGGGAGCCACAAGGGAAGTATGCGCGTTATCGGACACTGCGGGAAGTGCTCAATGGGATGCGGAGAATTTCCCTAACACGCTGCTGGGAAAACTCTGACCTGAGTCTGGATTTGAAAGGGTGCGGCTTCAGCCGCGCCGTTAAGCCACCGACAATATGTCCGCGCTTCAGCGCATGAGGTGAGCCCCTAAGAACCCTCGACGGGCTTTCCACCACCTGCTCGAATCATTGAATTTCCTTCAGCACTTCGACCGCGTACCTAGCCCCTTCCGGAGTTTCTTCGTGCTTGAAGTAAGCGAAAACATTCCGTCCCGCTGCCAAATGTTCCCTGATCCGGCTAGTCATCGCCTGCCGCTCCTCGGGCGTGTAGGTCGGCTTGCGATACCGGTAGTAGCAGAAATCCGCCGTGACAGCGTCCGGCGTCGCCCGTTCTTCCGTTTCCGCAACACATAGCGCCCGGTTCGCGGCCTTCAGCAAATCAAAGATTTCATCCACAAACCAGGAATCGTGTCGAAACTCAAAGGCCGCGGCAACGCTCCGTGGCAATCCCGCCAGGAATTCCTCCAGCACTGCTCGGTCCGCCTTCATGTTTGGTGGCAACTGGAACAGGATGGGCCCGAGTTTTCCTGCTCGCGCCAAAGGCTCGATCGTCCCGAGGAACCGCGGGACAAAGTCTTCCGTCTTCTTCAGTCGTTTAATGTGCGTGATGACTTGGTGGGCTTTTATGCCAAAGAGAAAGCCAGCCGGCGTTTCCGAGACCCACTTCTGCGCGGTCGTTTCTTTCAGCAACTGCCGGAAGGTAAAGTTCACCTCGACAGTGTTGAGCTGGGAAGCGTAGTGCGGCAGGAACTTTGCCTGAGCCAGCTTTGCCGGATAGAAATCCGGCTTCCAGCTCGGGTACGCCCATCCTGACGTGCCGGCATAAAGTTGTGCCATGAGACCTGAGAGAACTCGCGGTATTATACCTTTCGCGTCCTTTTCCCTGAAGGAGCCTTGGACGCCACTCTCTTGGTTCTCCGCGTCGTGTCGTGCCGACCCTTCGCTGACTCTGTCTCCTCGATCGCGCCCGGCTGCTCTGCTTCAACCCCCGACAATTGCGGTAGTTCCTGCTTCAGACTCAGCACTCCTTCGAACAAGTCGCCCATCTGTTCGACCCGCGCCAATACCTGGCCAGCCTCAAATATCAGCAACCCGGCGTCTTTCTTCTTGAGCGCCTGCTCGACCTCCTCCCATTTTACCGGTGTTGACACCGTTGGCCGCTCCCGCGCCCGCAGCGAATAGACGCTGATCGTGGTCTTGTGCTCGTCGTTCTGGCTCCAGTCCACCAGCACCTTGCCCACGCGCAACTGCTTCTTCATGTCGGAGACGACCAGTTCCTTGTGATCGTTTTCCAGCAGCCGGGCCAGCGCGTTGGCAAACGCCTTGGTTATGTCGTAGCTGGTAGGCGTGTTCAGAGGAACGTAAATCTGCAAACCTTTCGATCCTGAAGTTTTTGGAAAACTCCTGAGGCCGAAATGCTCGAAGACTTCCCGCAGCCACATCCCGACCTGGCAACATTGCAGAATATTCGCCGGAGGGCCGGGATCAAGATCAAAAACCATCATGGTAGGGCAACTGAGATTCTTCGCCAGCGACAGCGACGGATGCAACTCAATCGACGCCAGGTTCGCCACCCAGATCAGCGTAGGCAGGTCGTTCGCCAGAATGTAGTTGACGTTCCGGTGATTGTGCTCACTCCATACCGGCGCTGTCTTCACCCACTCTGGCCGGTACTGGGTCGCATTCTTCTCGAAGAAATACTGGTGATCCACGCCCTCGGGATAGCGCTTCAGAGTCAGCGGACGCCCTGCCAGATGCGACACCAGCGCTGGCGCGATTCGCGCATAGTAGTCGATGATCTGACCTTTGGTAAAACCGGTGGCGGGATAGAGAACCTTGTCCAGGTTCGTCAACTTAAGATGTTTGCCGCCAACCTCGATGGTCTGCGAGCCGCTCATATGATCTACCGGCGTCAGAGTACCGCATTGCTGCCGCATTTGTCATACGACCCGGCCCGGCTCGGTTTGACAATCTCGCATTCCTCCACGTACCTTCAAACTTCTGCCCAGTCAACGCGTCCAACCTGATGGAGGACCAATGAAATCCCGCTCGCTTCGATTGCTTGCTGCTGCCGTCTTGCTCAGCGTGTTTGCCGCCGCGCAGGATGTGGCGTCCTTCGAAAAACGCATCACCGTCAAGAAACTGGAGAACGGCCTGACTGTGCTCATCTGCGAACGCCCTGAGGCTCCAGTGTTCTCGTTCTACACCCACGTGGACGCAGGTTCCGTACAGGATCCCCAGAACAAAACCGGCCTGGCCCACATGTTCGAGCACATGGCGTTCAAGGGCACCGACAAAATCGGGACCAAGGATTACGCTGCGGAAAAGGCCGCCCTGGCCAAGGTCGAGCAGGCCTATGCTGCATACATCCGCGAGCGCGACCTGCCCATCGGCCGAAATGAGCAGAAGCTGAGAGAACTGCAGAAGGCCTGGCAGGATGCGGTCAAGGCTGCCGATCAATACGTCATTCCGAACCAGTTTATGGAGATTGTGGAGCGTAACGGCGGCGAGGACGTGAATGCCAACACCAACGATGACGAGACCAACTACTTCTATTCGCTGCCCGTCAACCGCCTGGAACTCTGGGCCTACCTGGAATCCGAGCGCTTCGCACATCCGGTCATGCGCCAGTTCTATGACGAGCGCAATGTAGTCATCGAAGAGCGCCGCCTGCGAGTGGACAGCAATCCAATCGGCAGGTTGATCGAGCAGTTCACCACCGCCGCGTTCCAGGCGCATGAATACCATCGCCCGACCATCGGCTGGACTTCCGATCTGAACTCGTTTTCCGCGACCGATGCGATCAATTTCTTTAACCAGTACTATATCCCATCCAACATGGTGGTGACCGTCGTTGGCGACGTCAAGGCTTCCAAGGCAATGCCGATCATCGAAGAATACTTCGGGCGCATCCCTTCGCACGAAAAGCCGGACGAGCGCACTACCACCGAGCCTCCACAGAATTCCGAGCGGCGCGTCGTGCTGCGTGAAATGACGCAGCCACTCTACGTCGAAGGCTATCATCGCCCGGACTATCGCAGTCCCGACGATGCTGTCTATGATGCGGTCGCCGATCTGATGTCCGACGGCCGTACCTCGCGGCTCTACCGCGCGCTGGTTCGCGACAAGAAGATTGCTTCCGATTCCGCCGGGTTCACCGGCCTGCCCGGCAACAAGTATCCGCACCTGTTTGCCTTCTATGCTTTCCCGCTTCCTGGCCATAAGACGGAAGAAATGGAGCAGGCAATTCAGGCAGAGATCGCTCGGATCAAGAACGAAGACATCTCCGATGACGAACTCAAGATGATCAAGACCCGATCCAAAGCGAACCTGATTCGCAGCCTGGGCAGCAATTCCGGCCTGGCATTTGAACTGGGGATGTATCAGGCGCGTTATGACGATTGGCGCGAGTTGTTCCGTCAGGTGGATCGCATCGACAAAATTACCAAAGCCGACATCCGCCGGGTTGCCAGCCAGACGTTCGTTTCCAGTAACCGTACCGTAGGCATTATCGAGACGGCCGCGCCCGAGTCAGGGCAAGCAGGGAAGGCCGGCCAGGGAGGCGAACAATGAAACGGCCAAAGCAGGCGATGAAAGTTGCTTTTTTGTTGGTGTGCTGCCTCTTGGTTCTGGGTTGGGCTTCCACGGCAAATGCGCAGACTGGCGCTGCTTCTGCACCGTCGACCAGGGCTGAAGTAACGAGCTGGCAGAAAATTCCCATTCCCCCACTGCCGCCGTTTCATCCTCAGCAGCCAAAACGCATTGAATTGCCCAACGGCATGATCATTTTCCTGCAAGAGGATCACGAATTGCCGCTGATCGACGGAACCGCCCGCATTCGCGGCGGAGCGCGCTCCGAGCCCCCGAACAAGACCGGTATGCTCGAAATCTACGGCGAAGCTTGGCGCACTGGCGGCACCAGGTCGCAGACCGGCGACCAGCTCGACGACTATCTTGAAATCCGCGCCGCCAAGGTCGAAAGCGGCAGCAACGCCGATTCCACCACGCTCTCCTGGTCTTGCCTGAAGAGTGATTTTGACGATGTATTCCTCATCTTCGCCGATCTGCTTCGTAATCCCGAATTCCGTCCGGACAAGATCGAACTGGCGCAGAAAGAGATCGGCGACTCGATCTCCCGCCGCAACGATGAAGTCGGCGAGATCGCCAGCCGCGAGTCCGTCAAGCTGACCTACGGCAAAGACAATCCCTACGCCCGCGAGCCCGAGTACGCCACCATTGCCGCGGTCACCCGACAGGATCTGCTCGATTGGCACTCCAACCACGTCGCTCCCAATAACATCATCCTCGGCGTGGTTGGGGATTTTGACTCTCCTGCCTTGGAAGCCAAGCTGCGCCAGGCATTCGACGACTGGGCAACAGGCGCGCCAGTCAAGGATCCCGACATCCAATTTGCTCCAGCCAAACCCGGCTTTTATCTGGTTCCGAAACCCGACGTAAACCAAACTTCCATTCGTATGGTGGAACTTGGCATCCGCCGCGACAATCCGGACTACTTCGCCACGCAAGTGTTCAACGAAGCTTTCGGCGGAGGTTTTTCATCCAGATTGTTCCGCAATCTGCGTACTACCCGGGGACTTGCTTATGAAGTCGGAGGCGGCATCGGCAGCGCTTTCGATCATCCCGGCATAGTGCGCATCACCATGGGTACCAAGAGTGCCAGCACGGTGGAAGCGATCGAAGGAATCTACGGCCAGATCGATGAGGTCAAGTCCAAACCGATCTCCGAAGAGGAGATCAATCGCGCCAAGGATTCCATCCTGAATTCCTTCGTTTTCAATTTCGACTCGCCCGAGAAGGTTCTGCACGAGCGGATGGCCTATGAATTCTACGGCTACCCGCCGGATTTTCTGGAACGCTTCCGCAGCGGGATTGAAAAAGTGCAGTCCGCCGATATAGCTCGCGTCGCGGCAAAGTACCTCCATCGGGACCAGTTTGCCGTGCTGGTGGTCGGTAATACTTCCGAATTTGACAAGCCGCTCACCTCACTCGGGCCGGTAACAGATGTCGATATCACCATTCCGCCGCCTCCCGGCCAGGCGCTGGAAGTTCCCGTTGCCAAGCCGGTTGCTTCCAACCCCGAGGGCCTGTCTCTCGCCGCTAAGGTCGTCCATGCCTTGGGCGGGCTCGATAGGTTGAAATCAGTAAACTCACTCCGCGTCGATCTCAATGAGCAGGAAGGTGAAGGCGGTCGGCCTACACGGATGCAGGTCACCATCGCGTTTCCCGATCGCATGCGCGTTGATATCTTGACCCCGCGTGGTCCGCTGGCGGTTGTGGTCTCCCCTACGGTCGGATTCATGTCGGCAACGGCGATGGGCACACGCGACATGCCCCCGGAGCAGAAGGCTGAGACCATGCAGCAGATTCACCGCGACCTGATCTATATCGGCCAGCATTTGAGCGATCCGTCGTTCTTGTTTTTCGCCGGTGGAACGGAAAAAGTGGGCGACACCGACACCCGCATCGTGGACGTCAGCGACGGCGATATGACCATTCGCTGGTTCGTCGATCCGCAGACCGGGCACATTCTCCGCGAAACCTATGCGACCGCGGGCGCCATGCCACGCCAAACCGAACTCATTGACTGGAAGACCAGCGACGGCATCACGCTTCCATATCTACATAAGAACAGCGAAAACGGACGTCTCGCCAGCGTCGTCACCTACAACTCGATCGAGATCAATCCGGCGGTCGATCCCAAAGTCTTTGAGAAGCCGGCAGAGCCAGCCAAACCACGGTAGAGAGCAGGCTAGCCATGACAGATTTCATCAAGGATTGGTGTGTACCCGATCAAACTTGAGAACGGCAACGTGATGGTGCAGCTCTAGGGACCAAGTTGTCGATGTAGGTGCGGGCGTCCTCGCCCGTGCGGGACCAGAGGAGAAATCCAGAATGAATCCGGGGCTCTAACCGGTCGGCGATTGCATGAAAAACCCCTAGTCCGCCTTATGGTAAGTAGACGCGTCCGTGATTCACTTTGTGTTGCAGGTTTGCGGCCAGTTGATCGATGTCCGCGGCGGCTATATTCTCGCGGACCCCCTCCTTAAGGAATGGCACCCGATTGCTGCCCACCGTGTCCCGCCGAACCTGCAAAAGCAGCGCCTGCACGACATTAGGATCGAACTTCTGCGGGGCCAACCGCACGATTTCGTTCAGGGCGCTCCCCAGAGACATGCTTTCCCGGTAGGGGCGTTCACTGGTCATGGCGTCGAAAGTGTCGGCCAAGCCGATGATCTGCACCGGCAGTGACACTTCGTCGCCTCGCAAGCCATCCGGGTAGCCCGAAGCATCGGCACGCTCATGGTGCCAGCGCACCACGTCCGGAATCAGCGGCCACGGGAACTGGATCCCGCTCACGATCTGGTGGCCGACGACAGTATGATCGGCCATCTCCCGGAATTCCTGCGGATCGAGCGCCGTGGGTTTGCCAAACAGCCGCTTGTCGACCGCAACCTTCCCGATATCGTGCAGATAACCTGCCGAACGTAATGCGGCAATCTCCCCCGCTTCCAGATTCATGGCCTCGCCGATCGCAGCCGCGTAGCGGGCCACGCGCAGCGAGTGTCCATGCACGTTGACGTGCTTAACGTCGATGGCCGTCGCAAAAACTTCCAGCGTGCTGTCGTAGAATCCGCGAAGGGAAGCCATCAGCCGCAGGTTCTCCGCCACCCGCTGCGCCAGCGTCTGCCCGAGCGAATGATTGTAGATGGCCAGCGCGACATAATGGCAAAGCAGTTCGAGCGATTCCAATTCCCCCGCCTCGTAGCGCCCCTCGCCGTCGCGCCGGCCCAGCGCTACGACGCCCACCAGTTTCCCCGCCACTCGCAGGGAAGATACGCACTTGAAAAGATCGGGGGCAACATTCCCGTTCGCGCTCAGAAACGTATCGTGCGAGCCCGGAGCCAGCACCGCCGCGTTGCGGGCTGAGGTTAACGCGTGAACATGTTTCGGCAACAGGGGGATGATCGCCGGCTCCGGCATCAGCGCGAAACCGTCAGAAACAATCGAGGTCAGCAGGGAAGGCTTGTCGCTGTAACTGAAAAGAACCGCCTCGCGCGCGCCACCCGCCTGCATCAGCGCGGAAAGCATGGCTTGAGCAGTGCGCGGAAAATCATGCTCCGCAGTCATCTCGGGACCGAGATCAGAGAGAGCCTCGACAGTTCGCAAGAGCCGTCTAAAATTATCCTTTTGCACGTGGCGCACCTGGGGGGAGCGTACCCAGGGCAATTCGAGCGTACCATGTGCTGGTGAACCTGCTTGTTAGTTAGTTTGGTGCGACGGGGTGAGCGCCCAATTGCCGGTCATGCTCCCTGTTTCCGCGGCTGCTTGCTCACCGCTTCATACGTCATTTCTTGCGCAGGACTGCCCGTCTGTTTCTTCCAGTCGAAAAACAAGCCTGCGTAAGTTTGCGTGATGTAATCGTCCTTCGAGACGTGCAAGGCTTGCGCGGTACGGTCGATCCAGCGGGATGGCCCCTCGATCTCTGCGAAATCTCCAATCGGAGTCTCATCGACCACCACATGGCCTTTTCCGTCGCTCCACTCGGCGCGAAACTTCTCATAGCGAAACGTCGGGGTAAATCCCAGCGCGTTCAGGATGGCTTGCATCTTCGAGCCGTCCGCGACTTTGGTTTCATTCTCGACCCGCTGCTTGTGACGCGCTTCTTTTCCTTTGGCCTTGTGCGTGAGCACCCAATCGGGTCCATACTTTCGCAGACGAAGCAAATCGCCGCGCTGGCGCAGCGGCTGGCCGGGCAGGTCGTACAGCGTGTTCACTTCGTGCGTCCGCCGGGTCATCAGCTTGAAGCCGGACCTCCGCAGATCCCGGGCAAGCGCCCGCAAATCGCGCACCCGGAACTTGATTTCGATCTCCTGATGCGATGGCATGAAAGAAGTATATGAGATCAGGACAGCAGCGATTTGTGGCTAAGAAGACTCTGATTCAGTCGTCGATGTAGGCGCGGGCGTCCCCGCCCGTGCGGGGTGGCGCTGTAATTCATGTTTAATCGGAGCTCCCTAGCTGAACGTCGGCAATTTCACCAGATCGTTATGAGGCACCGATTCGAGCGGCTGTCCGGCCTTGCGCCATGCCGCCAACCCTCCGTTGATGACGAACGCATTGAAGCCTCGCTCCCTGAGCAGCAGCGCCACCCGGGCGCTGGTCGCTTCGCGGGCTCAAGTGCAGTACAGATAAATGTCCTTGTCCTTCGGAAAGTGCTCTGCTTCCTCGTTAAGATTGTTGGGCTCCAGCCGGATCGATCCCCGGATGCGTTCCGCATTCGAGTCGTAATAACCGTGACTGCGCACGTCGACGATCAAAAGCTTGTGCTTCTCTTCCGAGTCCAGTTTGCGCATCAATTCCTGTACCTGCACCCGCGGAACCATGCGATCCGGCGCCGCTTTCCGGTAAATCCAGATTCGATATCCGATGTAAACGCCCAGCCCAATGCACAGGATCATGCCCATCGCATGGCTGGCGGTGTAAATACCATGCGTCATAGCCGCCAGGAAATCGTGGAAGATATATCCCAGGCCGCAATATGTCAGGGTATAGAGACAAGCTCCTGCCGAGTCCAACCGAAGGAACTGGCGCACACGCATCTTCATGCTGCCCGCCAGCGGCGCCGCCATCGTATTGACGCCCGGCAGGAACTTGGCAAACAGCAAAGTAACTTTGCCGCGCTTGTAAAAGGACTCTGCGGAGCGCAAAATGCACGATTCCGGATTCACCGAAATACGGCACAGCATCCCCAGCAAACCCCATCCTGCGTAGCGGCCCACAACAAAAAGCAGCGTATCCCCCATCAGCATGGCAATCACTGGCAGAGTGATTACTTGCGGAGCCTCGAGGGTGTGGGCAGCCACCGCAGCTCCGCCGGCGATCAACGCCAGGGCCGCCGGCATGGGCAGTCCAATCGACTCGCCTAGAGCAATCAAGAAAATCAGCAGGTACCCGTGGCGGGCAATCGATGCGAGCAGATCATTCATGTCAAGAGGCAAACCGGAGGTCGCCGTCTCAGTATAAACAACTGAGCGGCGGGCACGGACTCTAACCTTGAGGGGTGCCCGCTCCTTGCCGTTTTTGCAAGGGGCGGATGCCGGCACGGCGATCCTCCCGCTAAGCACCGCCCCAAACTCCGCCCCCACCCAGCCCTCGTGACCCACATCACTGACAACGCTGGACAACTCAACCTACAATATCTCATAGATATTTACTTAGTAATTTAATTATCTTATGATGAACAATCATGCGAGCCGTTACAGTACGTCAGTCCCCCCTGGATGCAAGAACGGGTCCGAGACTAAGTCCTTTGTTTTCTAGATTATGGTATAAAGTCTTTACAATCAATATTTTGGCGACACTAACGCGAGAACTATGCGAAAAACGCCATTCTTAGGCTGAGAAAGGCAGTGTGAACGATCCGCGTTTTCAATAGCTTGCACGTTGGCAAAACGGCAACCTCCATGTTTTCAATATCATGCAAAACGACGAGAATGGGGTGGGGGGCTTCCATATTCGCACCGAACGCCAACGAATCGCACACTTTCAGAAGGCCTTAAAATAAAACGCGGCTCGATTCCCCAGCCGCATGGAGATCGCGAATGTCCTCACGCAAGCAGCGTCGCAGCATCAATCTTCCCGGTCGCCGGGAGCCGGTGCCGTTCAGTGATGCAGTGCTCGTGGGCGACACGCTTTATTTATCGGGAAGGATCGGGATTGACCCCGTCACCGGCATCGCCCCCGCCGACCTCGACCAGGAAATGCGTCTTCTTTTTAACGGCTTCGAAGCGGTGCTGGCGCAAGCCGGCATGACCATGAACGATCTGGTTTGGGTGCAGATCTTCTCGCCCGATGTCAGCTTGTGGAAGCGTTTCAACGTGGCATACGTGCAGCGCTTCTCCCAGGAACTGCCGGCACGCGCCTTCATTGGGTCGGGACCGCTGCTGAAGAATGGCCGGTTTGAGATGATGGGAATCGCGGTCAAGGAATCTTGAACCGCTAAGGAAGATTTTATTTTTCTCGCGCCACCACGAATTCCGGCGCCCACAGCAGTGCTCGCTTGCTCTCCGTGTCGGGGAAACTGCAAATGGCATTGCGTGCTGCGGCGGCATATTGCATGGCACGATCGCGAGCCGCGTCCAGGGAGCCGTAGCGGGTCAGAATGTTAAGAATCTCTCCGTGCGTTACGCCGTCGAACGCGCGTTCCCGCATCACCGTAGCAATCGCTTCGCGCTCGGCGGGAGTGCAACGTTGCAGCGCATGGATCACCGCCATGGTGACTTTGCCTTCCCGCAGATCGCTGGCCACGGGCTTGCCGAGAACATCCTCGGACGCCGTCAAATCCAGAACGTCGTCGACAATCTGAAACGCCATGCCAAGATCGCGCCCGTACTGCGCCAGTTTCTCTTCCTGCTCGGGTGTTGCGCCGCCCAGAATCGCGCCCAGCCGCATGCACACCGAGAACAGGCAGGCAGTCTTGCGGAAGATCAGGTCGAAGTGTTCGTCGAGAGAAATCAGCTTGCCCAGTTTCTCCATTTGCAACAATTCGCCTTCGACCATCTGTTGCGTCAGATCAATCAGAGCGTCGAGAATGCGGAAATTGCGTTCCCGCACCGCGATCTTGAAAGCCTGCATGTAGAGCCAATCTCCGGCCAGCACGCACTTGGAGTTCCCCCACTGGGTGTTGGCGGCAGGCCGCCCGCGGCGGGTTTGGGCTTCGTCAATAATGTCGTCATGGACCAGCGTTGCAGTATGGATGATTTCCACCACCGCCCCCAGCCGGATCGCGCCGCGTCCCTGGTAGTCAAACAGCTTGGCCGAGAACAACAGCAGGGCGGGCCGGATGCGCTTGCCGCCTCCGCCACGCAGGTATTCACCGATTTCGGTGATGGCCTCAACCCCGGCTACCGTATCGCGGCCAAACTCGCGTTCGATGGCCACCAGATCGTCGCGCAGCAGTTCGAAGATTTCTTTCCCGTTAATGGCAGTTGGTGTACTCAAGCTCAGCTTTCTCTTGGCACGGAGTTTCTTGCTCCTCCGTGGTCGATCAATTCGTCCGGTAATTGGTGAACTGCATGTCAATGCCAAAATCATGCTGTCGTAACAGCGCGATAATCTCCTGCAGCGTATCACGGTCCTTGCTGCTGACCCGCACCAGATCGCCCTGGATAGAGGCATTCACTTTCTTCTTGGTGTCCTTGATCGTTCGCATGATCTCGCGGGCTTTCTCGATCGGAATCCCTTGCTGCATGGTGATCCGCTGCTTGGCTGTTCCCCCGGCCGCCGGCTCGATTGCCGCATAGGTCAATCCTTTCAGCGGAACGCCCCGCTTCACCAGCTTCTGCTGGAAAACGTCATTCACAGACTTGAGCTTGAACTCGTCAATCGAGTGCAGAACGATCGCTTCTTTGCCATCGAGTTCGATATTCGACTTCGAGTCCTTCAGGTCGAAGCGAGTGTGGACTTCTTTCAAGGTCTGCTGAATCGCATTGCCGACCTCTTGCAGATCGATCTTGCTGACGATGTCGAATGTGTTCTCAGGCATGAGACTTGGCTTCTAATGAACAGATTACACACAACCCACAAAAGATGCTCATAACCAAGCTAAATGGATTTTGCGCTTTGGGGAAGCGCAAAGAAACGGTAAAAGTTTTGCGCGGTCTGATGGCCAATCTCCTCGGCGGAGGCGCCCCGAATCTCGCCGATCTGCCGAGCAGTTTCCTTGACGAAACCGGGCTCATTACGTTTGCCGCGATGTGGGATCGGCGCCAGATACGGACAGTCGGTCTCGATCAGCATGCGGTCGATGGGCACTTCCTTGGCCGCGTCGCGAATGGACCGCGCCTTGGGAAACGTGACGTTGCCGGCGAAGGAAATCATGAACCCCATATCGAGTGCCTGCTTGGCGTGCGTCCAGGTTCCGGTGAAGCAATGCAGGACTCCGCCCAGTCCGCTTGTCGCCCAGTGCTCCTGGATCAGCCGCAGGCAGTCATCCCATGCGTTCTCACTCCCATCGGAGGGCCGGCAGTGAATGATGATTGGCAACCGGGCCGCCCGCGCAAGCTCCATCTGCTTCAAGAAGACTCGCTGTTGAATCTCGCGCGGAGAATGGTCATAGAAGTAATCCAGCCCGATCTCTCCCCAGGCGATGACCTTGGGCTGCTTCAACAACTCCGTCATTTCGTCGAAGTCAGAGTCTTTTGCCTGCGCGGCTTCGTGGGGATGAATTCCAACCGTGGCATAGATGAAGTCATACCGTGCTGCGAGCCGAATGCCGCAATCAAGCGTGCCGGGGCCGTCACCATTGCCAATGGCGACGATGGTTTCGACGCCGCCTTCACGCGCGCGAGCGATCACTTGCTCGCGGTCCGAGTTGAACTGCTTGCCGTCGAGATGGGCGTGAGAATCTACAAACATGGATTGAATGTCTTGTGACAGGTGCCTCGCCCGTGGGACATAGCGAAGCTCAGACGCCGAACCTAGCTACTTCAGTCTTGCTCCCACCGGCACATCTTCCAAAAAGCCTGCCAGCACGGGCTTGCCGTCTTCGAGCGACGCAGCCACGATCATCCCATTCGACTCCAAACCACGCAATTTCCTTGGCGCAAGATTGGCCACGATCACAACTTTGCGTCCAATGAGAGTCTCCGGCGCGTAAGCCTCGGCGATTCCCGCCACTAACTGGCGGACTTCCGTGCCAATATCCACTTCCAGCCGCAACAGCTTGTCGGCTTTCGGAACTCGCTCCGCCACCTTCACCAGTCCCACGCGCAACTCCACCTTGGCGAAATCGTCGATAGTGATCTTGCCGTCGGTGATTGGCGTGGGCTTCGGCGCAGCCGGCGAGGCGACCGCCGTCGGTGCTGATGGCGAAGCCATTTCTGGCTTGGGTTTCGGTCGTTCCTCGATCGTGGCCACTGGCGCACGCCCCTGTTCCTCCATCTGCTGCATCCTTTCCACCGCGCTCTTGTCAGCCCGCGGAAACACGGGCTCCACCTTGCCCAACTTTGTGCCGAGGCGCAGTTGTCCCCATTGCAGATTTGGCAAGTCAAACTTGCGAATGTCTTCGAGCCCAAGCTGGGCCCAAATCTTGGCAGTTGCATCTGGAATCACCGGATGCACCAGTGCCGTCACAATGCGCAAAGCCTCGGCGCTGGTGTAGAGAACCGTCGCCAGCCGCGCCCGGCTTTCCTCATCCTGCTTCTCCCCCAGCGACCAGGGCTCATTTTCCACGATGTACTTATCGACCGCCCCAGCCAGGCTCCACGCCGATTCGAGGGCGCGGGAGAATTGAAACTGATCGAATAGTGCGCCGAATTCTGCAATCGTCTTCTTTGCCGTTTCCGCAATGGCGTCGTCTGCCTGAGTGCGCGCCGCGGCCATAGAGGGATAAGGCACTTCACCCTGGAAGTACCGCGCGATCATGGCGAGCGTTCGGCTAGCCAGATTGCCCAACCCGTTTGCCAAATCGGCGTTATAGCGCTGCACCAGCGCATCGAACGAGAACGACCCATCCTGTCCGAACACAACCTCCCGCAGCAGAAAATAGCGCAGGGCATCCGTGCTGAGCACGTCGATGATGGTATCCGCGCGCACAATGTTGCCGCGCGACTTCGACATCTTGCTCTCTTCAAACAACAGCCAGCCATGCGCGACAATCGCCTTCGGAAGCGGCAACCCGGCGGCCAGCAAAAACGCAGGCCAGTACACGCAGTGAAAACGCACGATCTCCTTGCCGATCATGTGCACGTCCGCCGGCCAATACCTCTTGAATGCCTCCTGCGCTCCCGGATGGCTCAATCCGTAGCCGATTGCCGTAATGTAATTCGCCAGCGCGTCCAGCCAAACGTAAATTACGTGCTTCGGATCATCTGGGACCGGAATGCCCCAAGAGAACGTCGAGCGGCTGATCGACAGATCGCGCAGCCCCGAGCGCACAAACGAAATCACCTCGTTGCGCCGCGCCTCCGGGCGAATGAACTCCGGATTCGCATAGAGCTCGAGCAGTTTGTCCTGAAACGCTGAAAGCTTGAAGAAGTAATTCTCTTCATGCACGGTTTCAGTGGCCCGTCCGCAAGTGGGACAGGGATCGCCCGGTTGCGCGCCGTCCACGTAGAGCTCGCACGACACGCAGTACTGCCCGGTGTACGTGCCCTTGTAGATATAACCGTTATCGCGAATGCGGCGGAACAGTTCCTGCACCCGCTTCTTATGCCGGTCTTCAGTCGTGCGGATGAAATCGTCGTTCGAAATGCCCATCCGCTGCCACAGCTTGCGGAATTCCGCCGAGATCTCGTCGGCGTACTCTTGCGGCGTCTTCCCCGCGGCCTGCGCCGCCCGTTCGATCTTTTGCCCGTGTTCGTCGGTGCCGGTTAGGAAGAATGTATCCGCCCCAAGCATGCGCTGCCGCCGCGCGACCGTGTCACAGGCAATCGTGGTGTAGGCATGCCCGATGTGTGGCCGGGCGTTGACGTAGTAAATCGGCGTTGTGATGTAGAACTTCTTGCTCATTGTTTGCGTCTTACCTTACAGAATACGTTATGGAGGTTGGAACGCTCAACGGGTGGAGACCGCTGCGGGCTTTAGATCGTCCCCTTCGATCCCAATGTGTTGCAGGTGGTGCATCATGTGCTCGAGGTAATCCTCGAAAACGAACTTGAGCGTCAGCGGCTCAGAGCCGGCAACGGTGCAGGTTCGTGACCAGGCAGAGTCGGGCACAGCTTCGGCGGCAGCAAGAACTTGACGGTTGAGCGCACGCCACAGTCCGATCAGTTCACTCCAATCGCGTTGCTGGTAGCCATGCAGCGCCACCCACCGGGTCTGCTCGTAGCCAGGCATTGCCGGATTATCTTCCAATTGTGCCCGAACGATCCGCTGATGGTTGTTTGCGGCTGAATCCAGCAAGTGGCCGAGTTCTTCCTTCGGCGACCAGGTTGAGGGCGACGGTTTCGCGGCAGCTGTGTTGTCCGAAAGCCGTGCCAGTCGGCCTGGCACATGTTCCAACAGAGTGCGGAGACACGCTAAACTTTGCATTGCTGAAGGCTCCCGTTCGTAGTCACTGTCCGAACCCGTGCGGACAATGACAAGCAGTCTGACGTACCATTCCGATTGCCAATCACTTCTCGATTGGCTTCCTGGCAAAGATGTATGCTCGCCGGCTGGGATACTCGACCTCGGGATAAGGCTCCCTCTCGATGACCTCTTCGATCTCGAAACCTGCCGACTTTAAATACCCGGTCACTTCGTCGGGACTGAAGAAATAGAAATCAAGACACACCTTGACTCCCCACAAGTCATCCTCATGCAAGACGTTGTCACCGATGTGAAATGCCAGCAGCAGATGCCCTCCGGGCCGAAGAACGCGCCGCATCTCACGCAACGCCGGCGGCACATCACCGCGCGGGAGGTTGACGATGGAGTAAAAGGCAGCGACGCCGGCCCACTCGCCGTCTGCCACATCCAGTGCCAACATGTCTCCCTGCCTGAACTCGATGCCCGGGTTCAGGCGCCGCGCGCGATCTACCATCACTTCTGAGAGATCCACGCCACACACCTGCACTCCACGCTCTTGCAAGTATCGCGCGACTTGCCCCGGCCCGCAGCCCAAATCGCAGACTGGGGTTGCGTTTCCCACACTCGCTGCAAGTTTGTCTAGCAATTGGCGGTCCAGCGGCTTGTGGCGCAACTCGTCATAAATGTGCCGCACGTACTCGTCGGCTACGTTGTCGTAACTGGACTGAACATCGCTGGTGTTTTGCTCAATCATTGAACCACCGGCGTATCCCCCTGGGCTGGAATTTCAGCCTTTCGTAATTCTCGAATACGCTTGCATCGCCTCTTGCATTACGCTCTTGATAGGCACGTGGTGCTCCGCCGCGATCCGTCTGCAATCCTCGTATTCCGGAACATAGTTCGTCACCGTGCCGTTCATGCTGGCGATTTTCATTCGCACCTCGCCCCACGGTGTACGCACGTTCTCCCATCGCCGGGCCAGCGTCTGTCGCATCTCGTCCCGCCGGCGCACGCCCAGCGTAGTCGTCTCGGTGAAGATCAGGCGGGTCAGATTCGCGGCATCTTCCCTGCGGCACAGCACGGTCAGCAGCATTCCCGGGCGATTCTTTTTCATCTGGACCGGTACGCCGAACGCGTCAAGCGCCCCTTCTTCGAACAGCCGGTCCATCACATATCCAAAAATCTGCGGATTCAGGTCGTCGAGATTCGCTTCCAGCACAGTAATCACTTCCTGTGACACAGCAGCTTCGGGCTGGGCCTCGCCGATCGTGAGGCGCACGGTGTTGGAGTGCGCGGGAAAATCCCGAGTTCCAGCGCCGTAGCCCACCTTTTCGACGGTCATCGCAGGGAAAGGCCCGAAGCGGGTTGCCAGGGTTCTCACGATGGCAGCCCCCGTGGGCGTCACCAATTCTGCCTGAATGCCCGACGAATAGACCTGCGCATCCTTCAGCAGTTCCAACGTTGCGGGCGCGGGAACCGGAAACGTGCCATGGGAGCATTGGACCGTGCCGCCTCCGACGTTGAGTGGAGAGACAATGATCTCATTAACACCCAAAGCCTCGGCGCCCACTGCCGCGCAGACAATATCGACCATCGCATCAACCGCGCCCACCTCGTGGAAATGGATTTCCTCGATGTCGCGGCTGTGGATCTTCGCTTCCGCTGCTCCCAAAGCCTCAAAAATCGCAATGGCCGTTTTCTTTGCGCCGGCACTGATTGCCGCCTGGTTGATGATCTCCCGAATCTCCTTTAGACCGCGCCCATGCCTATGCGAATGCCCGCGCTCGTGTTCAAGCTCTTGCGAAGTTGGCGAACCGGCTTGCGCAGCATAGTTGTGTTCCAGCAGTTCGACCAGCTTTTGCTGCCGCGCGGCGTTGTCCTCGCCACGATCCGGTGCACGGTCATGACGATCTCTGTGCGAATGTCGGTGCTCGTGGCCGTGTTCTTGCTCTTGCTCCCAGTAGACTTCCCGGGGCAAATCCTTCTCCCTATTCGAGTACACATCGACCTTGGTTGCCGTAATCCCGCTGCGGTCCACGCGCGAGATTTCGAGCCGCGCCCCGATATTGAGCGCAGCCACTGTTTCTTCCAGTAGCCGCACGGGCACGCCCGCGTCTACCAGCGCGCCCAGGAACATGTCGCCGCTGATGCCGGAAAAACAATCAAGGTAGGCAATGCGCATAAAACCGTAGCTGATCGTTAGTAGCTGGTCGCCAGGCAAGAAGCTAGCCGGTTGAGCAACGACTGACCAATCGATGACTCGTTTTTTCATCATAGGCAACCCGGCCAATCGTCGTCAAACCACGCCCTCCGCGCGCTCTGTTACAATCACTACTCTCTTCAACAGCTTAGAGGGATTCGTGTACCGTCATTTACAGCGCCGCCTGGTTGATGCAGTAGGGCCGTTCTTGTCCAAGACCTATGGCCTGGGAGCCATAGCGATTCCGATCGAACAACCGCCCAACGTCGAACTTGGGGAGTATGCTCTACCGCTGGCGTTTGAACTTGCAAGAAAACTGCGCAAACCTCCTCGCAAAATTGCTGAAGAGATTGTCAACGGCGCCGGGCCAATCGCAGGCTTCGAAAGATTGGAAGCTGCTGGAACGGGTTATATCAACGCCCGGGTCAAGCGCGCAGAACTGGCGGCTGCCATTGCGGGCGACGAACAGCCCAGGACTGAAATCCCCTCAGGCAAGATTCTGGTCGAGCACTCCAGCATCAATCCCAACAAGGCCGCCCACATCGGCCATCTGCGCAATGCCATCCTCGGAGACACGTTTGTCCGCCTGCTGCGCTTTGCGGGAAGGGAAGTCGACATCCAGAACTACATCGACAATACCGGCGCCCAAGTGGCGGACGTGGTTGTGGGCTTCCTGCACCTCGAGAAAAAGTCGCGAGCCGACATCGAGGGCCTCACGCGCCAGCCGCGCTTTGACTATTACTGCTGGGACCTCTATGCACGGACGTCGCAATGGTACGAACAGGACAAGCAGAATCTGCAGGCTCGAGCCCGGACGCTGCACGCGATTGAAGAAGGCGACAACGAAACCGCTGCCATTGCCGATCTGATCTCCGTAGCAATCCTCCGCCGCCACCTCGAAACCATGGATCGTCTCGACATCGAGTACGATTTCTTGCCCCGCGAGAGCGAGATCCTGCACCTGCACTTCTGGGATGCTGCGTTCACCAAGCTGAAAGAGGGCGGCGTTCTGTTCTACGAAACCTATGGCAAGAACAAGGGCTGCTGGGTGATGCGGCGCGGGGGAAGCAGCCGTAAAGAAGCAGCTAGCACCGTCTCCACAGCTGCGGAAATGGAGGAGACCGCCGAACTCGACGCCATCTCCGAGGAGAACCAGAAGGTTATCGTGCGCTCCAACGGTACAGTTGGTTACGTGGGCAAGGACATCGCCTATCACCTCTGGAAATTCGGCTTGCTGGGCAAGGATTTCGGCTACCGCAAGTTCTATCGATATCCGAACCAGCACGACTGCTGGATTTCGACTACCGTCGGAGCGCTCGATCATCCCCATTTTGGTGATGTGGCAGAAATCTACAACGTGATCGACACTCGCCAGGCAGAAGCGCAGAATACTGTGATCGAGGCGCTGCGGGGGCTTGGCCACAACCAGCAGGCCAATCACTACACCCATTTTTCCTACGAGATGGTCGCGCTCACACCGCGTTGCGCGGCCGAACTCGGCTACACGCTGAGCGAAGAAGACAAGATCCGCTCCTATATCGAAGTTTCCGGGCGCAAGGGCTTCGGCGTGAAAGCCGATGACCTGATCGATACGCTGATTGCCTCAGCCAGGAAAGAAGTGGACGCACGGCATGGAGAACTAAGCCAATCAGATCGCACTCAAATTGCCAGCCAGATCGCCATTGGCGCGTTGCGCTACTTCATGCTGAGGTTCACCAAGCAATCGGTGATTGCCTTCGACTTCAAGGAAGCGCTGAGTTTTGAAGGTGAGACGGGCCCATACGCGCAATATGCTGTAGTGCGTGCGACGAACATCTTCCGCAAAGGAGGATTCGATTCCGACGTTTTCTGTAGAGAGCTGGCGAACTACGTCGCCGCCGGGGATCTTGAGAAATTCGTCGCTGGCGAAGCCGGCAACGAAATCTGGGAACTCTGGCTGGTGTCCTCGAAGACGTCCTACGTCATTGACCAGTGCATCGCAACGACTGAGCCAGCACACCTGGCCAAACACGTTTTCCATCTGGCCCAGTTATTCAACACGTTCTATCACCGGCATCCGATTCTTACCGAGCCCGACGAGAGCCGAAAGAAATTCCTGCTGGCGACGGCTGCCGTGGTGCGGCGTGAGTTGATCCGCTGCCTCGCGGTCATGGGCATCACCGTGCCGCCCGTCATGTAGCTGGGCTGGTCGTGCTAGTGCGTGCAAAGCACGGTGACGAACAAATCCAGATCCCTCGTCTTGCCAGGTATGACAATTAAGATAAGGGCGTTAAGTTAGCGTGTCAGTCGGTGCCAAAGTCCTTGGCGAACTCCACCAAACTCCGCACCGGAATTCCCGACGGACCTTTCGCGATCCACGGCTTGTTCTCTTCCATCCAAGCAGTCCCGGCGATGTCGAGATGCAACCAGGGCGTTTCTTGGGCAAATTCTTTCAAAAACATCGCCGCCGTGACCGCGCCGCCATATCGCCCGCCGGAATTTACCATGTCCGCGATATTCGACTTGATCACTTCCCGATATTCCTCGTCCAGGGGCAGGCGCCAGAACTTCTCGCCGCCTTTCTCCAGTGCTCGGCGGAAGCGTTCATACAGTGCCTCATCACTGGCAAAAACACCGGCATTCACTTGTCCCAGAGCAACCACCACGGCACCGGTTAAGGTCGCCGCGTCGATCAGATGAGTGCAACCGAGTTGCCGGGCATAACACAATCCGTCCGCTAGCACCAATCGCCCTTCGGCGTCGGTGTTAATGATCTCAATTGATTTGCCAGACATCGCAATCTGCACATCGCCCGGCTTCTGCGCCTTGCCGGATGGCATATTCTCGGTCGCGCAAATCACGGCAATCACTTTCGTACTGGGCTTCAGCAGCGCAATTCCACGCATCGCTCCAAGCATGGCAGCCCCCCCTGCCATGTCGTACTTCATCTTCTCCATGCCGTCAGCGGGCTTGATGGAAATACCGCCCGTGTCAAAAGTGATCCCTTTTCCAACCAGCCCCAAAACCGGAGCCGTTGGCGCATCTGCAGGTTCGTAGCGCAACACGATCAGAGCTGGCGGCTCGTCCGACCCTTGCGCCACGCCCCAGAACGCCCCCATCTTCAGTTCTTTGATCTTGTCGGATCCGTAAACTTCGCACTTGAGCCCGACCTCTTGAGCCATCTTCCTGGCCCGTTCGGCAAGAATGGTTGGCGTCATCCGATTGCTGGGCTCGTTGACCAGTTCGCGCGTAAAATTCTGCGACTCGCCGATGATGCGGCCTGCGTCCATCGCTTTCTGCAGCGCAGCCTGATCTCCGGAAGCCACCACAGTTAGTGCGTCGATCTGCTGGTCCTTGCGGTCGCTCTTATATGTGTCAGGGTCGAAGTTGCCGACCAGCGCTCCTTCTACGATCGCCTTGACCGCTTCTTCGCCCGCCACGCCGTCGGGCGCGACAAACGCAAAACTCCGGACCCCTTTCGGCTTCAGGAACCGGGCCGCAGTGCCGGCCACCTTGCGCAAATCGGACGCGGTGAACTTGTTCGCATTTCCGCCGCCAATCAGCAGCAGGCGCTTCGCTTTCAATTTGGGGTGGTGCAGCAGGGTGGTTTCAAGGCTCTTGCCAGAAACTTCTCCTGAGCGAATGACCTCAACGGCTGCTTCCAGCACAGCTTTATCGCGAGTAGATACCTGAGCCGTAACTTTATCTTTTTCGCCGTCAGCTTGATCCAGAACAACCGCGGCGAGGCATTCCGTTTCGACTTCAGCAGGAGTAAGAAACGAGAGATTGGTCTTCATAGTGGTTGAGATTCCAGTATCGTCGTGAGGAGCCGGATTGCGCAACTCCTGGTACGCCCGGGATCTGCCCTCAAATCACCATCCCCACCGACGACCTACAGCCGCACGATTGTGATCCCCAGGTTCCGGCGTCCGAGATCGCTGTCCTGTTTTAGTTCAGGCCGCACCGCGAGCAGCTTCCAAGTTTGCTCATCACTCTTCGACCAATTCTCTCCATAGATGCAGGCAGCAATCTGGCCGTTCTGCGCCAATTCGTGCAGCCGCCGCTGGGTGGCAATGCGAATCTCGCCGCCTACGCCGCTCGATCCGTAGCCGTGGATGAACTTCAGAAACTTGCATCCCTCGCGCCGGGCGACGTTCGAGCTCGGAAGCCAACCGCACCAGCGCCTCATGTGCCGTCGGCATGCCGAGTTCGAGGTTCACAACTTTCATGGGAGACGGCCGCGAGGACTTGTGTCGGATGCGCATTGAACGAAAGTGCTGTCCTACGCATAGTAATCCTTTCATGTGAGCGAACCGCCCCCTCGTTGCTCAGAGCGGGTTTCTCGTCCGCACGAATCCCGACAACTACTTTCCCCCTTTGGCTTCTTTCTGCGCTGCCGCTTCCTCTTGCAAGTACGATGGGCTCAACGTTCCCTTGGCCTTTGCCACACTGAGCAAGGTCGGATAAAACTGCACAAATGTCGTATCGACTGCCCCGTGTTGCTGGTGACAGGAATAGCAAGCCGCTTCTTTAGGCACCATTTTGGCGGTACTGGCGTCGTCGAATCCGAAGAACGCCCAGCGGCCGTCGAAGCGCGAATCGTCCCTGACGTGAACCTCTCTTCCCATCAGCTCATCGGTCTGGAAGTGCCCGCTCTTGTTGATCGAGGCATTGGTTCCTGCTCCCCGAACCTCGAGAACCAGCATGGTCTTGTCAGGCCATTTGCCGGTCTCCAGGAAGGCCTTATAGGACTCTGGATTGACGAAAACGTTGTCGAACATGGAATGTCCCATCGTCATGCCTTGTGGCGAGTAGCTCATGTCGACGCCGGAAGTGAGATAGATCCACTCGCGGTATTTTTCCGGGAACATGAGCTTGCCGTCCGGCGTATAGGTTGGTGTCTGCGCGGAGGAACCGGTATCGGCAGGTTGGTTGGTTACCGGCGCGGAGCCGGACTGAGACAGCAGAAGACAAAATGTTAACACCCAGGTATTCATCAGGCGATCCTTTCGGACTAACGGATTTTTGTAGGGTCAGTCTAATCAACCTGGATATGGCTGTCTTGAATAAACACAACTTTCTCGCGGGTGAGGTGGTATGGCGGCGCAAGCTCAGACCTTAGGAGGGGGCAGCTTCTATGGAGCAATTCAAGCCCGACAAGAACAGTGTGGCGTAATCTTTACCGACTTACGTCATGGGACCGCACGCAAAATGCCGGCTCACTCGCATGAGCTTCCATTTTTCGGACTCATCCTCGAAGGGGACTACGCGGAACGCTATGGCCGCCAGCAGAACTGCTTCGGGCCCTTCACCATTCAGTTTCGCCCGGCCGGCATCCCGCACCAGGACGAAGTCGGCCCGTGCGGTGTCCGGTTCTTCGACGTCGAGATCCGCCCGGCTTGGCAGAAACGGCTCCGGGACTGCTCCGGAACTCTGGACGTTGCCTGCGAAGATCTAGGCGGCGGCGAGTTGCTCTGGATTGCAATGAAGCTGTTTCGCGAAACCCGTTGCCCACTTACCGGCGATGACTTGAACATCGAAAGCCTGATCGCCGAACTGCTTGCAGTTGTCGCTCTCATGCCGCGGCACACCGCCAGGGACGCTCCCGGGTGGCTGCGTCGCGTCGTAGGAAAGATCAACGAAGAGTATTGCCGGCGCCTGACTTTGGATGAACTGAGCGCGGAAGCCGGGGCTCATCCTGTGCATCTCTCTCGCGTATTTCGCCGGCATGTGGGGCAAGGGATTGGCGAATATGTCCATCGGCTTCGAATCCGCGCCGCGTGTGAAAAGATGCTTATTCAGCGGATGACGCTCGCCGAAGTCAGCTGCGATACCGGATTCGCCGACCAGAGCCATTTCACGCGGGCTTTCCGAAGGGTAACTGGAATGAGCCCGGCAAGCTTCCGCCGAATGCTGTGCTTAGGGGACGACTCAGTTATGAAGCCAAATCCGGTTTATCGGATGACCAGTTTCCACACTAGGACACAAACAAACAGAACGATGCCGATGGCATAGCCGATCATCCTTGCTTTGCCGACTTTGTCTTGTTCCTGCATAATCTCACCTCTCCTGAAGACAAAACTGCCCCGCGGCTTACCGGCGCTCCACCGGAACGTAGGCTTGCGGATAAGCGGGCCCAAGGTAATCGGCGCGGGGGCGGATCAGCCGGTTATCGTCCAGTTGCTCAATGACGTGCGCCGTCCAGCCGCTGATGCGTGAAACCGCGAATATCGGCGTGAACAAGTCCACGTCGATGCCCAGCGTGTGATACGTCGAAGCTGAATAAAAATCCACATTCGCGTTCAGCTTCTTTTCCGCCTTCACATGCTCCTCGATGGCGTGGGAGTACTCGTACCATTTCGGCTGGCCGCTGGAGTGTCCAAGATCCCGCGACATCTGCCGGAGATGCGTGGCTCGCGGGTCTTCGGTGTGATACACACGATGTCCGAATCCCGGAATCTTCTTCTTCTGCGCCAGCATTCCTTTCACGTACTCGACCGCATTCCCGCCCGACTTATCAACCGATTCGAGAATGTGGAACACCGCCTCATTGGCGCCGCCATGCAGCGGGCCCTTCAAGGTGCCGATCGCCGACACAATCGCCGAGTGCATGTCGGAGAGGGTTGCTGCCGTGACTCTCGCGGCAAAGGTGGAGGCATTGAGTTCGTGGTCCGCGTGCAGAATCAAAGCAATGTCCAACGCCCGCTCCGCCGTCTTGGACGGAGCCGTGCCGTTTAGCATCCACAGAAAGTTCGCGGCATGCGAAAGCGAGCGGTCGGGTTCCACCACGGGCTTGCCTTTGCGCACACGATCGTAGGCCGCCACGATCATCGCAATCTGCGAGGTCAGACGGATTGCCTTGTGAATATTGGCTTCCCGGCCGTTGCTCTTCTCCTCGGCATCGAAGAATGAGAGGGTGGAAACCATGGTGCGCAACATGTCCATCGGAGGCACGTGCCGGGGCACGGAGCGCAATCCCTGAATGATCGAGGCATCCATCTTCCGCTCTTCCGCGATGCGGGCCCCGAGTTGCCGCAACTTGTCCCGGGTGGGCAGTTCTCCGAACCAGAGCAAATGGCAGGTTTCTTCGAAGGTGGATTTTTCGGCCAGTTCGTGAATGTCGATGCCGCGGTAGGCCAACACGCCTTGTTCGCCGTCGATGTAGCAGATCTTGGAGGTGGTGGCCACCACTCCCTCCAGCCCCTTCGGGGCGTGCATCGTAGTCGTGCTGGACATGCTTCCTCGCTGACGATTCGCAAAAATTGGGTTGTGGCCGCACGGCCGGGACAGCGCCGGTCGCAACTGCAACTTTTATAACAGAAAAATGAACGAACTTTCCAAAGGCGTGCCCTTTACAGGCACCGGAAAGACCGGGCTGTTGTCCATTCGCAGGTTCTCACGTATTAGACTTGAATCATGACCACCTCCATCCTCAATGCCCTTTCCCGCGCGTCTTCCTCCTACCTGCGTTCCGCGATGCATCAGCCGATCCGCTGGCACGAGTGGGGTGAGGAAGCCTTTGCGAGCGCACAGCGCGAAAACAAACCCATCCTGCTCGATATTGGCGCGGTTTGGTGTCACTGGTGTCATGTCATGGATCGAGAATCGTACGACGATCCCGAAATTGCGCAGATCGTGAACGACCGATTTATCGCCATTAAAGTGGACCGCGACGAACGTCCCGACATCGACAGCCGCTACCAGGTAGCCGTCAGCTCCATGACCGGCCAAGGCGGCTGGCCCCTTACGGCATTTCTCACGCCGGAAGGGAAGCCCTTTTACGGCGGAACCTACTTTCCTCCGGAAGATCATTACGGTCGCCCCAGTTTCAAGCGGGTGCTGCAATCCATCTCCAATGCCTATCGCGAGAAAAATGGCGATGTGGTCGAACAGGCAAAGCTGGTCGAGGCGGCGATCTCGCATGGTGAATCCCTTGCAGGCAGGAACGCTGAGTTTTCTCCCGCCGTCATCGACGCCATCGTCAATTCCGCTGTGCAGATGTTCGATGCCAAGAACGGTGGCTTTGGACAGGCTCCGAAGTTTCCCCATCCATCAGTCATCGACCTGCTGATCGATCAATATGCACGGTCTGGCGACGGGCGCCTGAAGGATGTCTTTGTCACGACCCTGGAGAAGATGGCGCGGGGCGGCGTGTACGACCAACTGGCCGGCGGTTTCCACCGCTACTCGGTCGACGAACGATGGGTCGTGCCGCATTTCGAAAAGATGTCCTACGACAACTCGGAGTTGCTGAAGAACTACGTACACGCCTACCAGGCAACCGGCTCAGAGTTCTTTGCCGAAGTTGCTCGCGACATTATTCGATGGATGGATGAATGGCTGAGCGATCGCGACCACGCGGGATTCTTCGCCTCTCAAGACGCGGATATTTCGATGGAAGATGACGGCGACTATTTCACCTGGACTCTGCCAGAGGCTCAGTCGGTCTTGAGCGAGGAAGAAGCGCGAGTCGCCTGCTTGCATTACGACGTCAACGAAGTCGGCGAGATGCATCACAATCCGGCAAAGAATGTCCTCTATGTGCGCGCCTCGGTGGAGGAAATCAGCAAGCGGCTGAACCTGGCGCCGGAACAGGTACGCGGGCTACTGCAATCAGCGAAACAAAAGATGTACGCTGCCCGCCTGCAGCGTCCGACGCCGTATGTGGACAAGACGGTGTACGCGGGATGGAACGCGCTGTGTGTCTCGGCGTATCTGGAAGCAGCCAAAGTGCTCGAACTTGATTCTGCTCGCCAGTTCGCGTTGCGCTCGCTGGATCGCATTCTGGCTCGAGGATGGACCGCGGAGAACGGCTTGCTGCATGTGCTCGCGTATTCCGATGCTCAAGCGAAACGCCGCAAAATACACGGCGTGCTCGATGATTACGCCTTCACCGTCGTGGCTTGTTTGGATGCATACGAGGCAACCAGCGATCTGAACTACTTCAATTTCGCCAAGCGGATTGCCGACGCCATGATCGAGAACTTCAACGACTCGGACGCAGGCGGCTTCTTTGACACTGCAAAATCCGCCGAAGAGAGCCAGCGTCTCGGAGTGTTGGCGGTTCGAAGAAAACCCTTCCAGGATTCTCCCACGCCCGCGGGAAATCCAGCGGCGGCACGTGCGCTTCTTCGTCTCTTTGCTTGCACGGATGATCCGGTTTACCGCGATAAAGCGCGACAAACGATTGAAAGTTTCGCGGGGGGCGCCGCCCAGTATGGGATTTTCGCGGCCACCTACGGCTTGGCTGGCGTGGAACTATCTCAGCCCCACGTGCAAGTGGTGATCGTTGGAGACGGTGAAGCTGCGGTCAACCTCCTGCGCGCTGCAGTTAAAACACCCTCGACTACTAGAACAACCTTGAAACTCACGCCCAGCAGTATCTCGGAGCGCAATCTGCCACCCAGTTTGGCCGCGACGATTCCGCATCTCCCTGCCATGCCGGAAGGGGAGGCAGTCGCTTTTGTGTGTTCAGGATTCACCTGTGAGGCGCCGATTTCCGACCCGGGGGAACTGGGTCGCAGGCTGTGCCGCACAGATAGGTCAGGTCTTTAACTAAAAAAAACAGGCTGGCTCAGCTTGTGCGCGTCGCCAGCCTGAAAAAGTTTGTAGTCACTGAATTAGTGACAGCCTTGAGAACCGGGATCGCACACCGGAACGGGGGCTCCGTCTAACGATGGAACCACCGGGGCGGCTAGCGCCGTGTATGTGCAAAACAAACCTACCATCACTAACAACATCCTCAACGCGCGTTTCATAGGGTCGCTTTCTCCTAGTGAAGGGTTCCCTGGGAGCGGAAACCCCGACCGCCATGAATTATACAAAACTTTAGTAACTAGTCCAGAGGTAACTGAAGATATTCCAGGCTGGCTGAGGTTGGGCTAGCGAGATCACACGATTAAATCCTTTTGTTTCTGTATGATAAACGTAAAATAGCGAGATTTTCGTAGGGTTTGCACATAACAGGAACTGTCCCGAACTGGGACAAATTGAAGACGTCTATTGCCTCTTGGGCGTCGACCCAGGGCTCTCGATCGACTTGGCGCGCTCTGAGAGGGTCAAAAGTTTTCTCTCCACAACCTCCTCGCCGCCGTTGGGTGTGCGAGAAAACGCCCGCTCTACCATCCCTTCAAACATGGGAATTAAAGAGTCCCCGGCGCTCGGAGTTTGAAGGTCGGTCAAACTCTGTTCCCATCGTCGGGAAGTCAGCAAAGTGGCTGTAGCCTCGCGCGCCGGCGCTTTGAATGCTGCATAACAAATCCAAGTCATGATGGAGAACAAGTACGCTGTGGTTATAAGTTCATTCTGCGTGTCGGGATGGATTTGACCACCCGAATACAGGGCAATAGCTCCAAGTTCGACAATGGCGAACCCACCGAATCCAAGTGCGATCCCAAAACTGTTCTGCCGCCAGGAAACGCCCAGGTAACGGGAAAACACCAGCAGAAACAGAATCAGCCCGCACTGAATCACGCGAACACAACGCTCCACAGTAACTACCGCCTGGGTGATAGGGAGTCTTGAACTGGCTGGACTGGAAGCCGCCACTACCAAGGCCACCAGTAACATGACCAGAGCCGCCCACTTAAACAACACCGTACCGAGGTCCTTCAGGGTGTGGTAGGGCCGGAACACATCCAGAAAAACCTCATGGATTACCTTAAATCCCAGCCCCAGGCTCACCGCCGCACCTGCCCAATACGCATAAAAATAGGCGTTATAGTGCGTCGGGCCGTATTGGTAGATGGGGAACAGAATGACAAAATTCAGGATCTGCGACAGGATGTAGATGAAAAAAATCGGGAATTGGCGGTGCAACTTCCGCTGGATCATGATGCCAGCCAGCACTGACTCCAGCACAGGCTGGGCGATCCAAATTGCGAGCTGCATCTTGGGACCCATGGTTTGGCCTTGCGCCGCCGCAGCGGATGGGGGTTGAGCCCTGTTCGCTTCCTAAACCCTAACAGCTTTGATTCCAGGGTCAATGTACCAAAGTAACCTACCAAGTAACAGTTACTCCCATTGCCGCAAAACCCGCCGAAGGCCCGTTGTGGACCGTGATCCTACATCTCCGGGGACGCCTGAATGTAGGCACGCATCATTCGCACTTCGTGATCCTTCTCGTTCAGGTCGTGCAGCAGAATGTCGCGCAACGACACGATGCCCAGCAATTGCTGGCCCTCGCAGATGGGCAAATGACGGAACCCATGGCGCCTCATCAGGATCATGCAGGTTTCCAGATTCTCGTCCGGACGGACGGTCAGCGGGTCATCGGTCATCACCTCCTCAACCTGAACCCGAATCGGATCAAGTCCTTCCGCAACCACCCGCCTCATCAAGTCGCGTTCGGAGAAAATCCCCACCAACAAGCCATCGCGGAGAACCGGCACCGCGCCAATGTTGCGATCCACCATCGCTTTCGCCACATCCAAGACAGTCTGCTGGGCGTCCGCCCAATACGTGTCCTGCGGATTAATCAAGTCGTACACGTGCATCGCTCACCCCCACGGTTTATCTTCCAAAGCAAGCGCGGGCCAGAGTATATGACGAAAACCGCCAAAGGAAAAGAAAAAGAATGGCGCGGATCCAAAATGGGACGCGTCGAGCGCCAACGACGCGCACCCGAAGGCCCTATTTCCCCATGAAAATGAAGTACGAACACGACCAAAGCGCGGTGGGCAAGCTGCCTTTCGGCCGCGCCGTCAAGATGATGTTGTAATCGTCGGAAGGCCGAAGTTCCTCGACGATCGACCCCGATTCCCCCGGCTCGGCCAAGGCAAGATAAGTCAGAAACCGGTACACGTCCGGGCCTCCGGCATACCCCTGGGCCATAAAAGAGATCTCGGTGTTCTCGGTCGAGAAGTGCCAGCTTAGCGACGCCGCCAGCGCAACCGCGGATTCATACGCCTTCTCGGAAACCATTCCCCGTGCCGGCTGGTCGAAGACGATTCTCAGCTTGCGCTCATCTTCCCGGCTGAATTCGCGTACTTTCAGAACACCCGCTTTAGCCGTGGCTTTCCAATCCACATGCCGCGCCAGGTCCTCCGGCAGGTATTCGCGGATGCGATACAAATCGTTTCCTCGCCCGCGCACAAAGGTTTCAAACTCTCCGGTGATCATAGGCAGAATTTCGAACAGTTCATCGGTGGGCTCGACCGGAGGATAAACGATGATCTCGCGCCCTAGATGAACGCGGCGCATCTTGGTCAGAAAGGCAAACGGAAAACGAGTCGATATCTCGAAACTGTCCTGCTGGTAGCGTCCGCGTCGGTCGAAGCGCAACTGCAAGTCAGCGGACAATTCAGATCCAGCCGGAAGGTAAGCAAAGTACGCCGTCCCCTCGAAAACCGCGGGACTTGATCGCGGATTGAACCGGCTCAGCTTGCGATCCGGAATCTGGATCCACTGGGTTTCCGGCGAACGCCACGGGGGAACGCCAAACGAGGTGCGAGTCCATTTCCACTGCTGGCTCGACTTCTGCCGCCGCGGCGTGCCCACATTTACCGAGAAGGAAGGCAGCCATCGCCGGCAATTGTGCAGAGAAACTCTGCCCGGCGCACTACGTCCCGCAAACAGATGTTCGGGCAGCCGGACGTTCGAGTTCTAAATCGCTCAGCACAGCCGCCGAGGCCACCCCGGAGACCAGAATGGCCGCCAGCATCGCGGCGGTAATCATGTAAAGCAGATTATTGCCCGAGTTTAGAGCGGCAATGCCAAGCAGTAGGACCAGAAGAACATAGACGACTCCCACGCGGGTCACGTCGTAAGCAAACGCATCGCGCACCCGCGCCGCCGCCACCCGCCGCGCCAGGTAAGGCACGGTCGTCAGTCCCACAATCACGGCCAGCATCAGGGCGGCGGACGCCAGCACCAGCGTCGCCCACAGATTGCCGGACTCTCGCGACACCGTGGAAAACAGCGCCGCCGCGAATGCCAGCACCAGCCCGGCAATCGCCAGCAGAAATCGGATCCACACCTCGGGAATGTCAATATGCAGCCAACGAAAAAGTCGCAGAGCCGCACCCGGCCGTTCCGAGGCCGACCTGGTTACGGTGCGGGCTGGAAGCATACACCTGCAGAGTAGCATGGTTCATTCCCCGCGGCCTGAATCTGCTACCATTTCTCGCACATCGGATTGCCAATGCACATCGTCTCCCTGATCGCGGGCATTGTGGTTATCCTCGCTGTCCTGTTGGACGCGTTCGAGACGGTCGTGCTGCCCCGCCGCGTGCAGCGCAGCTTCCGGCTCACCAGTTGGTTCTATCGCCACACCTGGAGGCCGTGGGCGCGCATCGCTCGCCGCATTCAATCCACGGCGCGGCGAGAGGCATTCCTGGGATATTTCGGGCCGTTATCGCTGATCCCGCTGCTGGGGTTCTGGGCGCTGGGTCTGATTCTGGGTTTCACCTTGCTGCAATATGGCGCGGGCGAGCACGTGGCCTCGGGCAACCAGCCCATCACGTTTGGACTTCTCCTGTATCACAGCGGAGAGACGTTCTTCACTTTGGGCTATGGCGACGTCACGCCCAGCTCGAACTTGTCACGATTCCTCTCGGTTCTGGAAGCGGGACTTGGATTCGGTTTTCTCGGCATGGTCATCGGATACTTGCCCACGATTTATTCGGCGTTCTCCAGCCGCGAGATCGAAATCTCGCTGCTCGATGCCCGCGCCGGTTCGCCGCCAACCGCGTTCGAGTTGCTTGCTAGGTTTGGCAAGACCCGCGACCAGCGCGTTCTGGACGGAATGCTCAAGGACTGGGAACGCTGGTCGGCGCAGCTCTTGGAAAGCCATCTCTCCTACCCGCCTTTAGGTTTTTTTCGCTCCCAGCATTACAACCAGTCCTGGCTCGGCGCGCTGACCGCGGTTCTCGATGCCAGCTCTCTCGTGATTGCAGGAATTGAAGGGATTGCCAGCGATCAAGCCAAGCTCACGTTTGCCATGGCGCGCCACGCCATGGTGGATTTGGCCCAGGCCGGCCCAGCCAGATACGATCCAAATGCGCCAGATCGGTTGCCGGATCAGGATCTGGCAACGTTTCGCTTGAACTTGCAGGAACGAGGGCTCCAACTCGGTGACGGCGAGCAGTTCGAAAACAAGCTGCAGTCTCTGCGCTCGATGTACGAGCCGTATGCCCAGGCAACTGCACGCAACCTGCTGATTACTCTGCCGCCGTGGATTCACGCGGAAAAGAAACGCGACAACTGGCAGGCAGGCCCTTGGGACCGTGCTATCCAGGCCAAGGGCCTCGCAGGGGCAGGACTGGCCAAGCGCCGTCCCTCGGTATCGGAAGAGCACTTCTGATCGGTACGGATTCTTGTTAACATCCTGAGTTCCATGAGAAATGTTGGCGAAAACGTGGTCCGCATCGAGGCCGAAGCGCTGCGCCGGCTGGCCGAGCGGCTGGCTGGGCCGATGGCCGCCGCGTTCCACCGCGCCGTGGACTTGATTTACGGCTGCTCGGGCCGCGTGGTGGTCACCGGCATGGGAAAGAGCGGAATCATCGCGCGCAAAATTGCCGCCACGCTGAACTCGACGGGCACTCCAGCCTTGTTCATGCATCCCGTGGAAGCGCTGCACGGTGACCTCGGGATGGTGGTGAAGGGCGATGCTGTGATCGCACTGTCCGCCAGTGGAGAAACCGAAGAAATGTTACGTTTGCTGGCAACGCTGAAGCGATTGCAGATCCCACTGATTTCGTTGACCTGCGATGAGATATACGAAACACCATCTGGGGTGAAGCCCACCTCGGGAAAAGCAAAGGCAGCAGGCAAGAGTGCCCGCTCTACACGAGCCATGCTTTCCACTTTGGCAGCAGCGGCGGATGTTGCGCTGGATTGTTCAGTCGCCAAGGAGGCTTGCTCGCTCGGCTTGGCTCCAACCGCTTCGACGACCACCATGCTTGCCCTGGGCGACGCCCTGGCCATGTCGCTCTCCGACAAACGCGGCTTCAAGGAAGAAGACTTCGCCAATCTGCATCCAGGTGGAAAGCTCGGAAAACGGCTGGCGCGAGTGGAATCGCTGATGCACAGTGGAGACGCTCTCCCGCGCGTGACTCCGCAAGCGAACATGCCCGACGTGATCTACGAGATGTCACGCAAGAAGCTCGGCGTGACGGCGGTGGTGGAAGGCGAGAAGCTGGTTGGCATCATCAGCGACGGAGACTTACGTCGTCTGCTTGAAAGGCGCGGCAAAGATGTTCTCGACCTCACTGCCGGCGAGTGCATGACGAAGAATCCGAAGACCATTTCGAGGCAGGAATTCGCAGCCACTGCACTGGCAATGATGGAGGAGAAGAAGATCACATCGCTGGCGGTGGTGGATAACAAAGGCAAGCTCGAAGGAATCGTCCACCTGCATGACCTATGGGGAACGGAAATGATGTAGCGCCGGCGTCTCGCTGGCCCGATTGCGGGCGGGACGCCCGCAGGACAGCCGGCAGGGCCTGCCCTGAGCGAAGTCGAAGGGATGCCGGCGTTACAATGAGATATGTATCACTACGATCCCAAGACGGCCCTGGAAGAACTAACTGAAGACTCAACTCTGCCCAACCCGGTGCATGTGCGCGACATGATGCTGCGCAAGCATCTTTCGGCCGACAAGTCACTGGAGTTGAACCGGCTGTTTCTCGAGTACCAGAAGTTTTTCGGCGAGACGCAGAAGCTGGGCAAAGAGATTTTGAAGCAGCTGTCGGGGTGAAGTTGCACCGCACACGTAGGGACAGCCGTCCTCAGCTGTCCGGGCAGGCGAAGCCCGCCAGCGTTCCAGCCGGTGACGCATCCTACCGAAGCGCGGTCGCTTCGTCTCAGCCTTGCGGATGCGACGGACGTACTCGTCGCCTCAAGATTCTCCGCTGTCGCCCGGCCCCACTTTCCGCTTGACCTCGCCCCGGCAAATTGGCATCATGAACGTATAGCTTCTCAGTAATTGTATGCGAATGCGTATAACTCGTTAGGAATCTAGATTTTACCTCTAACCCCAATGGGCTCTAGATTTTAGCGGAAAAATGTCCGTAACTTGATGATTCCACTAGACCGGTGGGGAGGGGGTATACCCCCAAAACAGGTACGGACCGGGGGCAGCGCAGGACGAAAAAAATCCGTTCAGTTTTTTTCGAAACGGCAGTCTGATGCCATTAATCACAGGCGCGCCACCCTCTTAACAAGGCAGGTGCCAATCCCCGCGACGCTGGAAAAACGGTCAACCCGGGAGGGGCGTCAACTGTTAAGTGTGTTCATCATAGAAAAATTCCTCTTCTTCCCCGTACAATAATCCATTCCTCTGCTACTCAGGACTCATCACTATGCATCGTTGGTCGGAACTGTTTATTCCTACGCTGCGCGAAGCTCCGGCGGACGCCGAAGTCGCCAGCCACAAGTTTCTGGTGCGGGCCGGCTACATTCGCCAGCTTGCCGCTGGAATCTACTCATATCTCTTCCTTGGGCAGCGCTCGTTCAACAAGATCATGCGCATCGTCCGCCAGGAAATGGACAAGATCGGCCAGGAGTTCTATTTGCCGGCGTTGCATCCTCGCGAAATCTGGGAGGCGAGCGGCCGCTGGTCAGTCATGGGCGAGACCATGTTTCGCCTGAAAGACCGCAAAGGCGCCGATCTCTGTCTGGGCTTTACGGAAGAAGAAGTCATGACCGAGATCGCCCGCAAGGAACTGCGCAGCTACAAGCAGTTGCCGCAGATCTGGTACCAGATCGCGCCGAAGTTCCGTGACGAGCCTCGTCCCAAGTCCGGCCTGCTGCGGGTGCGCCAGTTCATGATGAAGGATTCCTATTCCTTTGACATCGACGCCGCTGGACTCGACGTGTCTTATCTCAAGCACTATGACGCTTATTGCCGCATCTTCGATCGCTGCGGGCTGAAGTATGTAGTGGTCGAGGCGGACTCAGGCGCCATGGGCGGATCGCAATCGCACGAGTTCATGGTGCGCACGCCCGCCGGCGAGGATCAGGTGGTAAGCTGCGCCAGTTGCAACTACGCCGCGAACATGGAGAAGGCGACCTCGAAGCTTGAAGCGGTCGAGGATCACGCGCCCGAGGGCGATGGCAAGCCACTCGAGGTCCACACACCCGGGCAAAAGACCATCGAAGATGTTGCGCGGTTCCTCGGTGTCTCGCCGAAGAACAAGATCAAGACTCTCGCTCTGATGGCTGAGGAAAAGGGTTCGAAGACAGGGAAGACCAGGCCGCGCGGGATTGTGATTCTTATGCGTGGCGATCACCAGCTCAACGAAGCCAAGCTATCGTCGGCGATTGCCGGTAAACAGACCCGCCCAATGCAGGAAGACGAGGTCAAGGACCTCTTCCGCTCTCCCTCAGGATTCCTTGGGCCTGTAGGAATCACTTGGGCGAAAGGTTTATCGGATGTTGATCGCCCTGCCCTGCTGGTCGACAAAGCTCTGGAAGGGCGCAAGAACCTGATCTCGGGCGCCAACAAAGAGGACTATCATCTCAAGAACGTCACGCCGGAGCAGGATTTTCATGCCACCGCCTATGCTGATCTGCGCAGTGTGACGGCAGGCGAAGCCTGTCCCAACTGCGGCGGGACTCTGCACATCGACACCGCAGTTGAAGTCGGCCACATTTTCAAGCTGGGCTATAAGTATTCGGAATCGATGGGCGCGCGGGTTCTGGACCGCAACGGCAAGGAAGTTACGCCGATCATGGGCAGCTACGGTATCGGGATCGAGCGTATCCTGACGGCCTCCATCGAGCAAAACAACGACGAAAACGGCTTCTGGCTGCCACCGCAGATCGCCCCCTTCGAAATTGTGGTTACCCCAACAAACACCTCCGACGAGAGACTGCTGAACACGGCCGTCGATATCGCCCAGCGTCTGGAGGCCGCCGGGTACGAGGTTTTACTAGACGACCGGGACGAACGGCCAGGGGTGAAGTTCAAAGACGCTGACTTGGTTGGTATCCCCTTCCGTATCAATGTGGGGAAGAAGGTTACCGAAGATACTGTCGAAGTGGTTCAACGCTCGACTCGCCAGATGCAGGATGCTAGCATCAGCGCAATAACTGACTACTTTGAGTCTTTGGCACCGGTGCGCTGAGATCGCCGCTTGCGCGCTGGCAGCTGGGAGCGTAAGCGATGGGCACAATCAAACTGATCTTTGGAATCTTGGTGATTGGCGGGGGAATTTATCTGGGGGCGGAGTTGATCCCGGTCTACTACGCGAACTACGAGTTTGCCGACGTGGTCAAGACCGAGGCGACGGTGCAAACCTACACAACCAAACCAGAGGCTGAGATTCAGGACACCATCTACAAGAAGGCGCGGGAACTGGACATCCCCCTCGAGAAAGAACACATCAGGGTGCGGCGTAGCGGCTCACAAGGCACGGGCACGCTGACCATTGAAGCCCCCTATACGGTGCACGTCGAAATACCCGGGTACCCCCTGGATTTGCATTTCGATCCCTCGACGCTGAACAAGAGCCCGTTCTGATACCGCAGCATCCCTGGAAGCTGATTTAGAATGTGACTCGGTCGGGGTCAGGCCCCATTGTCCGCGCTTTTTTCAGAATGCACGAGCCTTATAGCCCGGGCATTTGCGCTAACTAGGTGGGTCCTTTCCGGGATAACGAATTTCTGCGCCCGATCATCCTACTCGGATCGAGCAGGCTGCCGTCTCGGGGCTGCTGAAGTTCGTCAACTAACGTGGCTATCAAAATCAGGATTCCGAAGAGAAAGACGCCCGTAAAGGGAGGAAAGGGAACGGCTGCGCGCGATCCCATACTTCGCACCGCATTCGCAACTTTTGTGGTGCTGGCGGTCGCCGTCACCGGTGTGTTTTCCTACTACTACATCAAGTACGACCGTATCGTGGAGCGGCGATTCCAAGGCCCGGTTTTCAGCAATTCCGCAAAGATCTATGCCATTCCGTCAACCGTTAAGGTCGGCGAAAAAATCGGGGTTCGTGAGATCGCTGGATGGCTGCGTCACGCCGGCTATTCCGAAGATGGCAGTTCCAACCTCGGCAGCTATCGCCTCTCGAGTGGCAGCATCGAGGTGAGGCCAGGACCGCAGTCTTACCACAGCCCGGAGCCGGCAACGATTCACGTGCAAGATGGCTATGTCGCCAGCATCACCGGACGCTCCGGCGAACTCGGGGCCTATGAGCTTGAGCCGGAGATGATCACGGCGCTGTTTGACGAGCAACGCTCCAAGCGCCAGGTGCTCCGCTACGACCAGATTCCCAGGATGATGGTGGAAGCGGTGCTCGCCATTGAAGACCGCCGCTTCTTCCAACACGGCGGCATCAACTTCGTCCGCATGGCAGAAGCTGCCTGGATCGATTTCATGCACATCCGACAACAGCAGGGCGGTTCAACCCTGACCATGCAGCTCTCGCGCGGCTTCTTCCTGACTCCGGAAAAGACGGTCAAGCGCAAGCTGATCGAAATGCTGATTGCCGAGGAACTGGAGCAGAAATTTACCAAGCAGCAGATCTTCGAGTTTTACGCCAACTGGGTTGACTTGGGACAGCGCGGATCGTTCGCCATCAGCGGCTTTGGGGAAGCTTCGCGGGCATATTTCAACAAGGACCTCAACGAAATCACATTGCCCGAAGCGGCCTTGCTGGCAGGGATCATCCAGCGGCCAAGCTATCTTTCTCCCTATCGCCATCCCGAGCGCGCTCTGGAGCGCCGCAACCTGGTGCTGGACAGCATGGTCGAAACCCGAGCCATTTCCAAGGCCGATGCGGAAAAGGCCAAGGCCACGCCGCTCAAGCTGGCGCCGCCCAATGTAGAAGCCAGCGATGCACCTTACTTCGTCGACCTGGTCCGGGACAACCTCATCGGCAAGATGAACGAGCGCGACTTGAATGATCAGTCCTACCGCATTTACACCACGCTCGATCCCGATCTGCAGCGTGCGGCGGCGCAAGCAGTGGAGATGGGAATCAAACTGGTCGACGACCAGGTCACCAAGCGGCGTACCAGGAGAATCCTGGTCGGCAAGAAGTACGAAACCAAAGTTGAACCCGGGCCGCAGGCGCAGGTGGCGCTGGTCGCCATCAATCCGCACACCGGCCAGGTGCTGGCTCTGGTAGGTGGCCGGAACTATAGCTTCAGCCAGTTGAACCATGCCGTGGCCAAGCGGCCAACCGGGTCCATCTTCAAGCCATTTGTTTACGCCGCCGCCATCAATACCGCGGTCGACGGCGGAAATCCCGTGTTCACGCCGGCTTCGATGGTTACGGACCAGCCCACCACGTTTGCTTACGGCGACCAGATTTACGAGCCCCGGAATTACAAAGAGGAGTACCACGGAGAAGTTACCGCCCGCTATGCCTTGGCGCTATCGTTGAACAACGCCACCGTCAAACTGGCCGAGGAGGTGGGCTATGACAAAGTCGCCAATCTTGCCCGCTCGGCCGGCATCGCCTCGGTGAAGGCTACACCCGCTATGGCGCTCGGCGCATATGATGCCACTCCGCTGGATATGGCTGCGGCTTACACCGTATTCGCCAACGGAGGAAACCGAATTTCACCGATTCTCGTCAACTCGGTACGCAATTCCGTGGGGGACATGATCATGGACTTCAAGCCCGAGCATCGCCAGGTTCTCGACCTGCGCGTGGCCTTCGTCATGACCAATATGATGGAAGGCGTGTTGAATTTCGGGACGGCCTACGAAGTGCGCCAGCGCGGCTTCACTGCTCCCGCGGCTGGAAAGACGGGCAGCTCGCACGATGGCTGGTTCGCCGGCTACACCAGCAATCTTCTTTGCGTCGTCTGGGTGGGTTACGACGATTACAGCGACATCCATTTGAGTGGAGCGCAGACCGCCGCTCCCATCTGGGCTGAGTTCATGAAGAAGGCAGTTGATCTTCCCCAGTATGCGGACGTGAAACCCTTTACCCAGCCTTCCGGGGTAGTGGACGTCGAACTGGACAAGGCCACCAACCTGCTGGCAACGCCGGCGTGTCCCGACACTTACACGGCAACTTTCATTGCCGGTACTGAGCCTAACCAGACATGCGACCACCCCACCGGCGTAAAGGGATTCTTTTCCCGCATGTTTGGGATGGGCACCGACAAGGTGCTGCCGCCCCCTACTCAGGCGCAGAGCAGTGTTCCACGTCCCCCCCCCGGCCCGTCGCAGCGGGCTCAGTTAAATCCTGCCTCCGAGGACAACTCCGACGCCAGCCAGGATCCTAAGAAGAAAAAGGGATTTCTTGGCAAGATCGCAGGTATCTTTAAGGACGACAGGTCGTCTAACCCGCCATCCAAGCCACCAGCGGACCAAGGGAACACACCCCCCTGATGCAGTTTGGTGGGAAGGCGTATCATAAATCAACAGTTTTGGCTGCCTGTTCAGGAGGTGACCTCATGCTGCTGCGTCTTTCGGTGCTGGTGCTCACACTGCCGCTGGTTGCGGTTTCCGCTTATCCCGCCACTGACCCCGGTTTTCAAGATCACACGGTTTCAGGAGAACAGGTTCGGGTCAGCCCTCCGGGATTGCGCCACGCCGAACCACCCTCGCCCAACGCTACGATCGATGAACTGGAAAACCGAGGCGATCAGCTGCGTCAAGAAAAGGCCTACGCGGATGCTCTCGATTACTACCGCGCTGCTATCCACAAAGACCAACATATTGCGCACCTGTACAACAAGGCTGGAATAGCGGAACTGATGATTCAGCGCTACAAGGAGAGCCAGAAGGATTTCGAACATGCCATTAAGCTCGACCGGACCCTGGCGGACGCCTACAACAATCTGGGAGTGACCCGCTACCAGGAGAAGAAATACTCCAAGGCGATCAACGAATATGAAAAAGCCATTCAGTTGCGTCAGGATTCTGCTTCGTTTTTCAGCAACCTCGGCGCAGCCTACTACATGAAGAAGGATTGGGACTTGGCTGCCCAGGCCTACGGACATGCCCTCCAGCTCGACCCGGATATCTTCGGGCGTATCTCGCATAGCGGAGTCACTGCCCAGCTGCCCTCCCCGCAGGATCGGGCCCGCTTCGATTACCTGGTGGCGAAGTTGTATGCCAAGCAGGGCGACCCCGATCGGTCGTTGCAGTATCTTCGCCGCTGTCTGGAGGAGGGATACAAAGGGATTGCTGACGTCTACAAGGATCCGGAGTTCAGCAGCCTGCGCAATGACGCACGCTTTACCCAACTGATGGCCAATAGGCCGCCATCGATCCCGGAATAAATTGTGTTGCCTCAGCCATTTGCGAGAACGCGAGAATATTTGTGCGCGGCCCCGCAACTTTTGCCAAGGGAGGGGTTGAAGTAGCTAATAGCCTCCTGAAAACACAGGGTGAGTAAGGAGAACCGATAGCTCATCGGCTGTCGACCCGAGCACGCCCCAAGCAGACAGCCGATGAGCTTTTTCTTCGGGCTGTTAGCTCTTGGCCTTTAGCTTTTGGCCAAGACAAACCACAGTCTCCCCAGCGAACTAAGAGTCCGCGAGGTGTTTTGGCTATAGCTAAAGGCCAACGGCTAAGAGCCGCCTTTGCTCGGGCTCCTCTCACAGATGTATTCGCTGACCACCCGCTTCCATTTGCCCTGAGCCTTCAAGACAAACTCGACTGCGTCTCGCAATGCGCCATCGCCTCCGCTGTGCCCGGTTACATAGTGAGCGTCTTTCTTGACCTCATCACGGGCATTCGCCACGGCAATTGCCAGGCCGCAATTTCGCATCACCGGCAGATCAATTACGTCATCGCCCACGAAGGCAGCTTCGCTGGAATCGATTCCTTCCTGCCGCAGGATTTCCTCGAACACCGTCCGCTTGTCTTGAATTCCCTGACGAACATATTCCAGCTTGAGGTCGCGGGCGCGCAGGGCTACGGTCTCAGAGACGCGTTTGGTGATCAGGCCGGTCTTGATTCCCGCCAGACGGGCCAGAGAAATCGCGGTGCCGTCGTGGGCGTGGAACCCCTTGGCCTCGATCATGGTCTGGCTATGCAGCCCGAAGCCGCCCTGGCCGCCTTGCTTGGCGGATTGGCTTTGTGTGGGTTGCTCGATTCCGGCGGGCGCGGGAAAAATGAACAGCTTGCCATCGGTGAGAACGCCGTCTACGTCGAAGAGAATGAGTTTAATCTTCCTGGCACGAACTCTTGCGGATTGTGATTTGGCCATCCGGGCGATTCTAGCATTGCAGGCGTGCTGACCGCCGTCCTCGGCTGTCCCTAGGAGCGCAGCTACGCAGGATTCCCCCCACCTTCTTTCCGGCACAGGCGAATGGTTTGCGAAGATTCCATGGTAAAATAGCGCCAATGTCTTCGCGGCCTGCCGCTCTCGACTGGGCTCACCCTATTGTCAGGGATTGGTTTATCCAGCGCTTTGGCACGCCGACCGAACCGCAGGAGCAGGGATGGCCGCACATTCTCGCCGGACGCACGACGCTGATTTCCGCCCCCACCGGATCGGGCAAAACCCTGGCTGCATTTCTCGCCTGTATTGACCGGCTGGTGCGTAAGGCGCTGGCTGGCGACCTCTGCGACCGCACTGAGGTTCTCTACGTTTCGCCGCTCAAGGCTTTGGGCAACGACATCCAAAAGAACCTCGAAGTTCCGCTGGGCGAAATTCTGCAGATGGCGGGCGAGCGCGGCCGGCTGATGCCGCAGATTCGGACCGCTGTCCGCACTGGCGACACGCTGCCGAGCGAGCGGCGTGCCATGCTGAAGCGTCCGCCACACATTCTGGTGACAACGCCCGAGTCGCTTTACATTTTACTGACCGCCGAGAAGAGTCGGGCGATTCTGCGCGACGTCGAGACGGTGATTGTCGACGAAATCCACGCCGTGGCCGATGACAAGCGCGGAGCACATCTAACGCTGTCGCTCGAGCGACTGGAAGCGCTGCGGGCCGAAGCTCTGCAATCGAGTGGGCATTCCCTTCCTGTTGTCATCCCGAGCGAAGCGCAGGATCTGCAGTTTGCCAGCCGGGAGGAAATGGAAGACTCATCACCATCTCCTCTGATCCGCATCGGCCTCTCGGCGACACAAAAGCCGATTGAACAAATTGCACATTTCCTCACCGGCAACGGGCGACCCAACCCGGTGATCGTGAACGTTGGCCACAAGCGCCAGCTCGATCTTGCCGTAGAAGTTCCAGCTAGCCAATTGGGTCCCATCGCAAGCAACGAAATGTGGGATGAGATTTACAACCGTCTCGTCGAGCTGGTCGGTCAGCATCGCTCAACTTTGATCTTCGTCAACACGCGCCGGATGTCGGAGCGAATCGCGCACCATCTTGGCGAGAAGCTAGGCGAGGAGAATGTCGCCGCCCACCATGGCAGCCTGTCGCGTAAGCTTCGGCTGGCAGCGGAGAAAAAACTCAAAGAAGGTCAAATCAAGGTTTTGGTCGCAACCGCTTCGCTCGAACTGGGAATCGATATCGGTACTGTCGATCTGGTCGTGCAGATTAGCTCGCCCCGTGCCATAGCCGTTGCCTTGCAGCGTGTGGGACGTTCCGGCCACTGGCGCGGCGCGATTCCCAAGGGCCGATTCTTCGTTACTACTCGTGATGAGCTTGTGGAATGTGCAGCGCTGGTTCGGGCCATCCGCCATGGCGATCTGGACCGTCTGACCATTCCACAGTCCCCGCTGGATATTTTGGCGCAGCAAATCGTAGCTGCCTGCGCAGCGGAAGAGTGGGATGAGAACGACCTATTCGATCTGGTCCGCCGCGCTTATCCCTACAGACATCTTCTGCGCGAGACTTACGAAGCCATCCTCGACATGCTCTCCGAGGGGATCGCGGCCCGTCGCGGGCGCTACGGAGCCTATCTGCACCGCGACCGCGTGAACCGCAAGCTGCGCGCGCGGCGGGGCGCTCGGTTGGCAGCGATCACCAGTGGCGGAGCAATTCCAGAGACCGCCCTGTTAACTGTGGTGGCGGAGCCGCAGGGAATCGTTGTAGGAACTGTGGATGAGGATTTCGCGGTCGAGAGCATGGCTGGCGAAGTGATGCTACTGGGCAATACTTCCTGGCGGATTCGCCGCATTGAGCAAAGATCTGGGCGGATGCTGGTGGAAGACGCTCATGGCGCACCGCCCGGCATTCCTTTCTGGAGGGGAGAAGCTCCAGCTCGCACCGAAGAGCTTTCGCAGCACGTTGCCGAACTGCGCCAGCGCATCAGTGACATCCTGCCGAACACCTCGCCGGTCAGCGTTTCGCAGGATCACCCGGAGGTTGCAGGGGCGTCCGCGTGGCTGAAGGAAGAATGCGGTCTGGACGACGCCGGCGCGGAGCAAGCCATCGAATATATTCTGCAAGGCCGCGCCGTCCTGGGTTCCGTGCCAACCCAGCAGACCATCATTGCCGAGCGTTTCTTTGACGAAGGCGGCGGGATGCAGCTCATCATCCATTCGCCGTTCGGCGGACGAATCAACAAGGCCTGGGGATTGGCCCTGCGCAAACGATTCTGTCGCGGCTTCAACTTCGAGTTGCAGGCAGCGGCCACTGACAATGGTCTCAACATTGCGCTCGCCGAGCAGCACAGTTTTCCGCTTGCCGACGTGTTTCATTTTCTGGCTGCCGACACGGTGCAGCCACTGCTCGAACAGGCGGCCCTGGCTTCGCCCATCTTCGGCACGCGTTGGCGCTGGGATGCCAACCGCGCTCTCGCTCTGCTGCGATTTCAAGGCGGCAAGAAAGTTCCACTGCAGATTCAGCGCATCCGTTCCGATGATCTGCTGGCCTCTGTTTTCCCGGATGTCGCCGCCTGTCAGGAAAATATTTCGGGTGACATCCAGATTCCCGATCATCCTCTGGTGCGCGAAGTGATGAAGGACGTGCTTACCGAAGCCATGGATCTTGACGGGCTCAAGGGCCTTTTGGGTGGAATCGACCAAGGGAAGATCCGGTGCATTGCGGTCGATACGCCGGTGCCGTCGCAGTTTTCGCACGAAATTCTGAACGCGAATCCGTACGCCTATCTCGATGACGCTCCGCTGGAAGAACGCCGTGCCCGTGCGGTGGAGATGCGGCGGGTGTTGCCGGAATCGGTGCTGGAGGAGGTCGGCAAGCTTGATTCGGCGGCGATCGAGCAAGTCCGGCAGGAGGCTTGGCCCGATGTTCGCGACGCGGATGAACTGCACGATGCCCTGCACACGCTGATTGCCTTGCCGGTGCTCGGCTGTCCCCATGCGAGTATTGTGGAGTGGTCTACCCACTTTGACAAGCTTCTTCAGCAAGGACGTGCGGCAGTGGCCGCGAGTGACGGGCGCCGATACTGGGTCGCGGCGGAACGGGCAAAAACGTTCTCCTCCATCTTCCCGGGTGCCGGCTTCGAGGAACCACCGGCACCTGTCGAAATTACAACGCCCTCCCGCGATGAAGCTCTCCTGGCTTTGGTCACGGGTTGGATGATGCATTTGGGGCCAAGCACAGCCAGTCAACTCGCCGACCTCCTTGGACTTCCTTCCGCGGAAATCGAAAAAACACTTCTGCGGATTGAGGCTACCGGCGCGATCTTACGAGGAAACTTTACTGGCGGTAATTCGCGGGCAGGTGCGCCCGCACCACACGGAACAGAAATTGAGTGGTGCGAGAGGCGCCTGCTGGCGCGCATTCACCGCGCAACGGTCGCCACTCTACGCAAGCAAATCGAGCCAGTGACGGCGGCGCAGTTTATGCGCTGGCTGCTGCGCTGGCAGCATGTGGCCTCGGGCGCCCAGCTTCAAGGCGAGCGGGCTACGCTCGAAGTTCTCCGGCAGTTGCAGGGTTTCGAGATTCCGGCAAATGCCTGGGAGCGGCACATTCTGTCTTCGCGTATCGCCCACTACGATCCTCAATGGCTCGATCAACTCTGCCTCACCGGAGCCGTCGGCTGGGGCCGCCTGTCGCCGCATCCCGCAACCCTGGACGATTCGGCCAACGGAAGACGCCGGGTCATTCCGACCAGCGTCGCTCCCATCACTTTTTTTGTGCGTGAAGACGCGGATTGGATGACCCCGCGCCATTCCGCTTCCGAACACCCTGAGGGCCACGGTCTTGGCGAAAGCGCTCGGCAGGTGCTTGAATTCCTGCGCCAGCGTGGGGCGTGTTTCTTCGCCGACATCGTTCGGGGCACGAACAGGCTCAAAGCTGAGGTCGAAACCGCTCTGTGGGAATTGGTCGCCGCAGGAGTCGTGACTGCAGATGGCTTCGACAATCTGCGTTCGCTCATTGATCCGAAGCGGCGTTCCGGACAGGGTACTGGCCGAAGCGCGCGTCCGCGCCACAGCGCCGGACGCTGGGCGTTGCTCTACACCGAGCAGGGCGCCGACCGCGCTCGCGCCATTGAAGCCACCTGCTGGATGCTGCTGAAACGTTACGGGATTGTGTTCCGGGACCTGCTGGCCCGCGAGACCAACCTTCCCAAGTGGCGCGAACTTCAAATGGCGTTGCGCAGACTGGAAGACCGCGGAGAGATTCGCGGCGGTCGTTTTGTCGACGGGTTTCTGGGTGAGCAATTCGCCCTGCCGGTTGCGGTGGAGTCGCTGCGCGCCACCCGCAAGTTGCCACCCCCAGGGGAGACGGTCACGCTGTCGGCAGCCGATCCTCTCAACCTGGTGGGCATCATTGTTCCGGGCGAGCGGGTTCCGGCGATTTCCGGCCGGAGCGTAACTTTTCGCGACGGCGTGGCCGTTCAGGGTATCGATTTCCACGCGGCACTTCAGCCTGCGGCTGGGCTCGACTAAAGAGGGATCTCCCATTCCGCGACATCACCAGCGCCAGCAACGGTCACAGCGCAGAGAAAGGCTGGGACGAGTGCACGGGCGTCGGTTCTCCGAGGACCCCGGGCAGCTCAGGTACGCGAGTTGGGTGTGACCGAGGCTTCTTGAAGTCACCACGAGGTAGAGCTTTTTCCGGGCGCTGGGGAGGAGTCCTGGAAAACTTTCACCAAAGGTTCTAGCACAAAGGTTCACTCCCAGGATGGCTTCCGATGGCTTTCTAATTTTCACCGCTTAAGCTATCTCAAGCGGTCATTTATTGGGGTTCAAGCCATCGCCTAGGCATCATGGCTTGATGGGTTCGTCGGGTTCGCCCAAATCCGGAGGTGACGCTGCGTGTCCGTCGCCAGGGCCCGCTGCTCGGGCTTTGGCGCCCGCCGCGTCGCCATCAACGTTTTGATCAGCTGTCGCTTCCGCCGACAGTTTCTCCAACTTTGCGACCCGCTGCTCCAGAGCTGACGTGCGTTTCGCCGCCGCCAACTCAATTGCGCGCATCTGCAAACTCAGGACGCGGACCATGGCTTCGGCGACGCCGGGTTTAAGCTTGCCCGAGTAGAGTTTATTAGCCACAAGAGTACCCGTGTCCAACACTGCAGTCACGTTGTCCAATGGCGGTAGCGGATCGGCACTTTCTAGGGCAGGGTAGCGCTTGCTCCTGCCCCCGATTCGCCCCATTTCCGAGGCCTTCTTGGGGTTGGTGTGAAGGAAGCACCGGCCGCCCTTGGTTGCGGCCGCGCGACAGGGTTTCCCGGCCTTGGTTCGAGCTTGGCACCTTCTTTGTTTTTGTACGGTCTTCATTTGGTCCTCCGGATAAACAATTGACAGCGAATTTTGGTTCACTAACAGTCTTCAGGGTTTCGAATGATGTCTCTTCGTCCTCCGTCGTCCCCCCTCCTTCTGAATGAGGAAGGATCAACACCTCCAGCGCTGGCGGCCAAGACGTGCCGGGCGGGCACGTACCGTGGCCTCGGCTTCCGCCTGCAGATACCTGACGCGGGCCGAGGTGTAATCGCCTGCTTCAACCAGCGGGCGAATCTCCTCAGCTATCTTCATCTTCCAAGTCTTCTCAGCCGGATCCGGCCTGGTCAGGAGCATGTACTTGAGACAATCCCGTAAATGGTTGTCTTTATCGACGATCTTTTCGGTGGGGTTCTGGGTCGCGAGTTGGGCCGGCGTCGACTCTGCCCGTCGAGCCCGGCGCAGTTCCCACAGAAGATTAGGGCAGCCTTCGTTGTGCACGCCGAACTGCGGTCTGGCGATGTCCTGCAATCTCTTCGGACAAACGATCTTGAGTGTCGGGTCCTGTTCGTCCAGGTTCATCCAGTGCTGAAGAATGCACTCCATTCCCAGAAGCTCATTGTTTTCTGGCGCCGGCGTCAGGTTGTCGATGCCATCTTCTGCGTAGAGCGAAGAGATGGCCTTGTAAGTACCATCGTTCTGCGCCTGGTTCGCCCAGAAAATTGACGGATCTGAATAGGTCGGGATACCCACAAATCCCTGCAATCGTCGCAGGAATGGGACGTGCTGCTTCGGGCTCAGCCCCAGCTGGTAGTATTCGCGCAGAATGTATATGTTGCCATCGAAATCGATACATCCCACGAGCGCGGCAGTAGGGTTCGCCTTCCCAGAATCGAACCCTCCGAAATACTTCCAGTGAGGGGAGGCCTGGAATCCCGAAGTCTGCGGGTCGATGATGATCTTATCGCCGTAGCGATTCAAGATCTCAGCAAATAGCCGTTCACCTCCGCCGGCACCGAATACGATTTCCTGTTCGGCCTGCCAAGCGCTCTCCGAGGTGTACTTGCGTCGCTCCTGCCTCTTCCATTCTTCCGTCCGACGCTCGGGGTCGGCAGTGTAGTGTAGCCGCAGGACACATATGTCCTGCGGAGTCCGTTTTTCAGTTAGCCCTATCGCGAGTTCTTTCATCGTTTACTCCGCTGAAACCACAACACTTTCAAACCAGCCACTATTGGCGCTGGAGAGCACAGCAATCTTCTTGCATGCCGCAATAGCCTCTTCATATGAGTGACCAGCGTCCGGTACGAAGGCAGCCTCGTCGATGAACAATGCAGTCGGGTGGTATGACCTGACTTTATCCGCGCCGTGCGGAATTCCCACGATGCGGTTGCCGTCGCGGAAGTTCAGCTCGAGCCGGCTTTGCTTTGTCAGCGGCGCGGCAAGCGGATATAGATCCTTGATGTCTTCGTCTTGGCGGCGGTATAGGATCTTCGCATAGTCAACCAACTCTGCGGCCTTGTCTTCCGTCTGGCTCTGGAACAGCACCTCCACTCCCGGCGTGGTCATGCAATCATGCGTGAAGAAACCGACAAACAACCATGACGCCATCAGGTCGCGACTTTTCGCGCAGAACACAACTGGCTCACGCTGCAGCGCTTCAATGATCGGCCGGAAGTATGGCTTGTCTGGAAACGGCCGGTAGGGAGATCTGGCTCCAGCCTCGCGCCAGTGCGGATCCTTGGTTTGTGTATAAAGCTGCAACCAAGTGAGGGGATCACGCACCTTTTGGGCCGCACAAACCGACTCGGCTACTGCCGGTTTCTTCGCGAGATCGGGCTGGTTCTGCTGAGCCTCGAGTCTCGCTACCCGCTGCTCCAGTTCCTGCTCCGGCGTCATGGCATCCCCTTTTTGCTCAGCGCCACGGGGTAGTTTGTCGCGGTTTCTAGATGCTGCACGGGATCTAGCCCTACGCGTCTTATTCGCCATGTTTCCTCCAGTTCAAAGTCAATCTCCAATCCATTGGTAGGTCACCTTCCGCCGCTTGCGAGTGGCCTTCACAAGCCTTTTTGCGACGTTCTACGAGTTTCTTCATCGTCCCACTCTGATCCCCGCCACAGTTCGTTGCTAGGGATGGAGCATTGACGGCTCTGGCGGTCATCAAACGACCGTGAGCACCACAAGCCCCTACGTCCCTGACTCTGCGCTTCATCCCGCGCGGCATGGACTTCAATAGCTGGGTCGTGCGAACCGGGCCAGATTTGGCGGTGCCCAGATAGCGATCGTTCTTCCTGACTGCGCGGTCGTACCAGTACCCGGAGAGCGCCGAGGAAACAGCGACGACCGCGCGACGACTTACGAACCTGACTTTTCCGTCCGCGGCAGCTTGGTGAGCGTCCCGCTTAGACAGATGGTCGTGAGAATGACAATCGGGCACGAAGTCAGGATCATGCGCTTTCTGGGCCTCGGCTGCGGATAACAGACAGATTTTCATTGTTGACACACCTCCATTGCCATGGCGATTTATCCGGTTTTGGAAGGGTCGGGAGCCCTATTGCCAGTAATCGAGCGGCAGCGGTTGCTGCTCTGCTGCCGATCTCGATTCTCTTTCAGTTATTGGCGGAAGGTCTAGACATGGATGGGAAATTGATGAGTACGAATGAGTACTGATGAGTATCGATGAGAAAAAATCTCTAGCCGTGTAAAATGCGCCGCACTAATTCTGTGGAAATCCTTCCGGGCGCCGAGTCCAACCAGGTTAAGGGCTTCCCGATTAAACCTAGCTTCTTGCCCTCATCTACCCACCTGTAAATCGCAGACTTACTCTTTGAAAACGCATGGGCCACTTCCTCGACCGTCATCGTTGGGTTTCCCGCTGGATTAGCGAGCTTTTTGGCAACGCGCTTGGCAAGAATCTCACTATCGTCGCCTTCTTTTCCACTTTTCGACGACGCAACCGTCGGGCTGCCGCCTTTCAAGCCCAGAGACTGCCGAGCCGACTTCAGCCCCTCCCCCATTACCTCCTCCAGGCTCGGACGTTCTCCGTTGTGCGCCTCTATGAGCTTGGTGGTAACGGTGCCATAAGAGGGAAGTGGCGGTCCAGCAAGGTTGACTCCATAAGTTTCCCGCAGACGTTCGGCCCGAAGACTCTCGCGGTCAGATTCCGGTGATCCGGGTTGCACTTGGTCCTGAGTAGTGCGCTGCGCAGGTGGACTGAGCGCAACGTAGAGCATCTGGCCCTTCAAGCGCACTCCCTCGGTCTCGGTCGCGATTCCCTTCGATTCGAGGCACTGGCGTGCCAGATCAACCGGATCCGCATCCTTGGGCAGGTTGTCAGTGGGCTCGCATTCCAGCACCCAGGTCTTGCCGTCCCCGAGGTCGTTGAAAGGATCTGCGAGAACGCGAAAACCCATTGCTGTGAGCATTTGGTGCGCTTGCTTCAAGTGTTCGAGAACACCAGGAAAAACCGGACCGAAGGATCGGGACGGCCACGGTGCCCGGCGCCGCGACGCCTTCTTCCGCTGCTTGGGCTTAGGGCCTACTACCTTCTCCGATGACTTTTGGATCGGCAATCGTCACCTTCCCGTGACTTTCCATTTCTGAATCAACCCGGCTGGCAGTGGACACGGCGGGCTATGCTACTTTTCGTGCCCGCTGCTCGCATTCAACTCTTCGGCCGTTTCAGCATCCAGCGTCCATCCGACTGCTGCGCAACTTCCTTCTCCGAAGCCTGCAGGCGCGTGACGATTTCTGTCGAACCATGCTCCGCTTCGGCCTAATCCAGATCCGTTTCAGGAGAGTTAGTTCACGAGAATCGCACCGATCGTCGCGATTGGCATCATGCCTTCTCTTTCTTCACCTTCGCCCAGCGTGCCTGGGCGGCGCGGCGGGCGCGATCTTTACGCTCCTCGGGGGTTGCGTTTTTGGCGTACTGTTTCCCGCCTCTTCTGCCGAGTTCGACCGCCGCCGAATTTTTGCGAGTCACAACCTGTTTCTACCATGCACGATTGCGCTAGCCATGCTGAGCGGTCAGCAACTCAATGAAAATAGGACGAATAAAATTCTTGACAATTGCTGAGCGGTCAGCATAGAGTGGGTATGTAAGCGGGCCGACCTGGTGCTTCTAACACCCGATCAGCCCTAACCAAATCAACCTAGTAAGGAGGCTGACGTGGCTATACCCACTCTAGCAAACCCTTCCGCCCTGCTCTACACCCTGAAACCGGACACGAATATGTGGTGGTTGTTCCGCCTGGAACTGAACCGCTTTGCTCCGCGTTTCTACAATTACCGCGCCGACGCTGAGAAGCTGGTCGCACGCTATCAGAAGGTGCTGGCCGCGCGGCAAGCGAGGTCACATGAAAAAACAACTTAAGAACACGGCGTCCGAAGTGAGGCTCGCCAACACCCTTTGGGGACCGCTCTCAGAACCAAGTGCGGCTAGCCTCACCCAGTTGATTGAGAGCCTTTCCTTGCGGGTCAGCCTTGGAGATTTGCTTTGCTTGGACGGGCATTGGTATGTGACTCATGCCGGCCTCATACGGCTAGCTCGCCGAAGCCGATGCCATGGAATCCGGGTTCAACCGGCCCGTGAGTTTTGTGATCCTTCCGTGCAGCGGTGGGCCTTTCGAGCCACAGTCTACAAGTCCAAAACATGCCGCGGTTTCGTCGGCTACGGCGACGCCGACCCGTCCAATGTTTCCGCACTGGTCCACGGCGCCGAGATGCGCGTAGCCGAGACCCGTGCCGTCAACCGCGCCCTCCGCAAGGCCTACGGCATTGGCATCTGCTCGGTCGAGGAGATCGGTTCCTCCGCCGGTCAGCCCGCTTCGCGTCCGGAATCGAAGAAGCTGCCGCAGCCTACCAACGGCAATGGCAACGGGAACTATGGCGGGCGCACCGTCCGCGACCGTCTCTGCCATTTGATTCGCCAGCATCAACTCGATGCCACCTTGGTCAAGTCCTATGCGACCGACTTCTGTGGCGTGAAGACCTTGCGCGAAGCCACCCGCGATCAGGTCGAGAACTTTGTCGCTCACCTGGCCGACTGGGCCGAAAAAGACCGCAATGCCCTGCTTTGCCAGCTCCACAGCTATCCCAGTCAGAAAGCAGGTGCCGCATGAGACGCCGCATCCAGGGCTTACACGAGGCCGACCAGGCTGCCGCGAGCCAGGTTCGCGATGGTCTAGTGCCGGTCCGGGTCGAGAGAGTCCAGCATCGATGGAATGCGCGGAAGCCGTTTTATCTCGTTCGCTTCTCCGTCCTTGAGCCGAAAGAACTCGGCGGGCACTCAGTCTCCGGACGTTTGTACTGCACGCCGAGAGCACTCTGGAAACTGACCTGGTTCCTGCGCGACTTCGGCTACGACACTGAACTTCTTGGGCAAGACGAGATTGACGAGAAAAGCCTGGTCGGCCTGCGCGGAGTGGTCAAGATCAGCCACGTCGTCGTAAACGGCGCTTCCCTGCTCAACCTCGACGGATTCGCACCCGCCAGACAATGGGAAGAATTGGCGAACTGTTCGCCCGCAATTGCGAGCCATTCCGAGGTGGCGCGATGACCTACAGCTACACCCAGATCAGTCAATATCTGACTTGTCCCCGGCGCTACCGTCACCGCTACCTCGACGGCTGGCAGGAGAAAGATACCCGCGCCGCTATGCTCTTCGGCCGGGCCTTCGAACGGGCTCTCAGCGCCTATTTTCTCCGAGAGGACGTTGCCGCCGTCCTGTTTCGCGAATGGACGGCCTGCCAGAACCTTGGCCTGCGGTTCTCGAACGGCGACACCTGGGACCGCATGCTGCAGCAGGGCATCATGCTGCTGGACCGGTTCTGTCAGGATGACCGCATCCGCATTCGCCAGCCTCGCCGCAACCTGCAGATCAAGTTCACCCGGCCGTTTTCCGGGACGAATGACTTCGTAGCCTACATCGACGCCATTGGCAAAGTGGACGGCACCCGCTGCCTGATCGAGTGGAAGACCACCTCCAGCCGCTATCCCGACGAACCCGACGGCCTGTTGGCTCTCGATCCGCAACTGGTCTGCTATTCCTGGATGACCGGAATCTCTGAGGTCGCCCAGGTCGTGTTCGTGCGCAAGCGGCTGGTCGAGGTTCAGTACCTGCGTACCACCATCACCGACGAGCAGCGGCGGGAGTTCGGTCAGTTGGTCCAGGACACGATTGGGCGGATCGAGTCCGCCCAGTTCTTGCCTCACAGCGGGATTCGGTTCCCGCAAAACCCATGCAGTACCTGTCCTTATGTGGGGCTTTGCCTTGGAAAACAGCAGTTGGTCGAGATCGATCTGGTGCGACGCCCCGGAGCAGAAAACCTTGGTTGGCTTGACGAGCTTACTTACTAACAATCCGCCCATGTTGCCCAAACTCAATCGCCGGCGAGCCGTGTTCGTTCTGACCAAGATCGACGAGATTCTGGCCTGGGAAAAACAGAACGAGGCAGAGCGGGACACCCGGTTCGTCGAACTCGGGCGCTACTTGTGCGAGGTGCGGGCGGGACAGTACTGGCAGGTGGAGAACGTGAAGTCGTTCGATGAGTTCCTGGAACGGCGGTTCCCGGAATCGAGGCGGAAGGCCTACTACCTGATGTCCATCCACGAGCACCTGCCGCCGCAGGCGAGACGGGAACTGAAGGCAGTGGGATGGACCAAAGGGCTGGAATTGGCCAAGCTGGCGCGGAGGGACCAACAGCACTTCGATTGTGCAACCTGGTTGCACAAAGCGCGAGAGATGCCGAAGGAGCAGTTTAAGCGGGAGGTCGAGAAGGAGCTAACCGGGAAAGAGACCGAGCCGTCGGAAATCGTCTACTTCAAGCTCTACAAGAGCCAGATCCCAGTGGTGGAGCAGGCGATGGAGACCGCGGCGCTGATGCTTGGGACAGACAAATCCCGCGGCTACTGCCTGGAAATGATCTGTGCGGACTTCCTGGCGGGAGCCAACCTGGAGAACGGCAACTCGCATGTCCTTCTGCAGTCGATCTTGCGGTTCTTCAAGTTCCTTCCGGGCGAAGAGAGAAAAGTGTTCGTGGATCACTTGACCCAGAAGGCGTCGTGAACGGGGTCCGACCAAAGCGCCCTCCGGTGCGGCTTGAGCCCCCGCTGTACGACGAACTCCGGAACCAGGTGCTACACCGCGATGGCTGGAGATGCCAAATGTGCGGCAGCAGGTCGAACCTTGAGGTTCACCACAAGGAATTTCGCAGCCAGTCCGGCGCTGATTCGGAGCAGAACCTGATCACGCTTTGCGCTGATTGTCATGCCAGCTTGCACCAAAATCGAGCAATCCACGGGTTAGCACAATAACCGCCAGTGCTAAGAGATCCCTCTTAGTTCCATGAGTTGGCAAATTCCGCGGCCATGGCCAGCGCCTTCAATTTCGTGTCGGCGCCGCCAGCAAACCATGTCCGCTCCAACCGCTGGTCCGGCTGTTCTTCCTGCTGGGGTAGTTTGTAATCTTCAAACCGCGTGATGGCGTTGTAGGCTCCCCAGAGTGTGCCCCGTACTCCGGGCAGTTGGAGGTCTTTCTGGGTCTCGAAAACCTGCTGCAAGAACCCCCACTTCAACGGCTTTTCGCCCTTCTTCTTCTGCTTGGCGCTACGCGGGAAAACCGCCCCAAGATACCGATAAGCTCGCCTGACTATTTCTTCGCCGGAATGCCAAGCGACCCGACGATCTTCGCGTGTGTCGCGGATGCTTGCTTACGTCTCACAATCTCTGCCCGTGCGACCTGCTTCAGACCATCGGTCTGAGTAGCCGCTGGCCGCAGCCATTCCAAGTGGTTTTGAATCGCTTGCAGCGTTCTGTCGTAGTGGGCTTTGATCGGGTTCTCAGCGTCTGCCGTCTCATACGTCAGCAATATCTCGCCATTCGCCGCATCGACTTCCCCGACTGGAGGGTTCAAATCGTGCTGGGAAGGGCATACGTCGAACATGGAAGGGTCGCCCTTGAAAGGGATGTGTATGGTGATTTCCGTACCCACACCAGAACCCAAGCGTGAGTTCCCTCTCGGTAATCTTTAGCACCCATGAAGCGGCACCCGGCGGCTGGGTTCGGATGCTTTGCAGGAAGCCCGTTCTGCGGGGGCTCGGCTGCACGGAGGGGGTTCAGGTCGGCTCGGGCGTTTCAGAGGCGCGGGGAAGCCTTTGTGACCACCTTGGCGGGGTCTTACCGTCCGTTGCTGCACCCCAATCCGAATATGACATGACGAAGCAAAAGATTTGAAAACGGAAGCAGACCCACGTGAGAGTGCCCTGACACGCCGCGAGTCACTCCAACACGTGCCCATGCTTCCCGTAGTCGCGATAGCAGCGCGTTAAACGCAGCGATGTCAAGGGCGGACTAAAAGTAGGCCGCAGGAGCGGAAGGAGAGTAGGCCACTACGCCTTTCCTGAAAGATCCATTCCCTCATAGCGGAGAGGTGTTCAGAGCGACCCGGAGCAGTCAAGGGCGCGTGCCTTTCGCGGCGTAGCGAACCCTTGACGGCGAGGACCGCTCTGAAAGAATGCGGCGGGAGGGAAAGGAGTCGCGCAGCAGGGGCTTTCCCAACCTCAAAGGGACCGAGCCGGGTCAGGAGTTCGAGGGCGAGCCGTGCTTGCGCTTGCTCTGTTTGAGGCGATAGCTCTCGCCGTTCATCTCCAGGATATGCACGTGGTGGGTGAGCCGGTCCAGGAGAGCGCCGGTCAGTCGCTCCGATCCCAAGACCTCCGTCCACTCCTGGAAAGGAAGATTGCTGGTCACCAAAGTCGAGTTGCGCTCATAGCGCTGGCTGAAGACTTCAAACAGCACTTCGGCCCCGGTCTTGGAAAGCGGCACGAAGCCCAGTTCATCGACGATCAGCAGTTCGTAACTGACCAACTGTTTCTGAAAGCGCAACAGACGTTTCTCGTCCCGTGCTTCCATCAGCTCATGCACCAAGGCCGCGGCGGTGGTGAAGCGAACGCGATGGCCACGCTGGCAAGCCACTAACCCCAAAGCCAGTGCCAGGTGAGTTTTTCCCGTGCCCGAGTTTCCTAAAAGCAAGACGTTCTCGCGGCGCTGCAAGAACTCGCAGCGCGCCAACTCCAGCACCAGGGTTTTATTCAGCGAGGGAATGGCCAGAAACTGAAAGCTGTCCAGGCTCTTGACCACGGGGAAACGTGCTTGGTGAATGCGCCGTTCGGTGGCTCGGCGCTCGCGGTCCACCAGTTCCAACTCCGTCATGCGCAGCAGATAACGCGGATAGTCCACGCTCTCGTCGGCGCACTGCCGTGCCACCTTGTCGTACTCGCGCAGGAAAGTCGGCAGGCGCAACAGCTTCAGGTGATGTTCCAAAAGAAGCTGCGGAGTGTCGTTCGTGACCGGAATGGTTGGGTTGCTCATGAGCCCACCTCATTCAGCAACGTCATGTAATCGACGGCCTGGGTGGTATGCACCTGGGGCAGCGGCAGGTAGGGGTACTGCAGGAGATCCAGTCGCGGCGGACGTTGCTCGATCCGGCACAGCAGCAGATGTTTCACCGCATCGAAGGAAACGGTTCCCAGATGCAAAGCGTCCTGGATCGCCTGCCGGACTTCCTCCCGGCGGAACGTCTCCAGCAACCGCAATACCTGCACGTACTCTCGCTTGCCCGGCTTGCCCAGCCGCGCTTCCAGCAGCCGCCGCAGTTGGGCAAAGCACTCCGGCAACTCCCAGCCGGCCAGCGGAGCGGCTTGGTCCAAGGCCCCGGTCTTCTCCTCCAGCAGTGCCAGATAGTGCAGCGGATCGAAGATCATGTCTTCCCGTTCATAGCTGCGGGGATGCCGGGCAATCACTTCGCTGCCGCAGGCAATCACCACTTCATGGACATAGCCTTTCACCAGCACTTCGCGATGCCCATAGGCGGTGGGCACCGAGTAATCGTTGGCTCGGTAGCGCACCAGAGATAACGAGCTGACTTTCGCCGTGCGCTTTTCACAGGCTTCATAGGGCACGGTCGCCAAAGGCAACAGCGCCGCACGATCGCGCTCGAACCGCTCCGCGATGGTCTCCTGGTGTCCCCTCATCCGCCGCTCTCGCCGTTTCCCGCATTGTTCCAGAAGGTAGGCGTTCAGTTCTTCCCAGCTACTCCTATGCGGCACTGGTACCAGAAAGTTCCGCCGGGCATAGCCCACCAGTCCTTCCACCGCTCCCTTGTCGTTGCCCTTGCCCGGACGCCCGAACTTCTCCGCGAACAAATAGTAGCTTTGCAACTCACAAAACGCCTGCGTCTTCTTCCGCTGACCGTCGCCCAGGATCTTGGCCACCGCCAGTTTCGTGTTGTCGTACAAAATCCAACCAGGCACTCCGCCGAAGTAGTCGAAGGCCCGCACATGCGCGTCCAGAAACGCCTCCGTGCTCTCGGCGGGATACGCCACCACGAAGCAATCATCCGAGTGCGGCAAATCCATCGCGAAGTAGTGTGCTTTCTGCTTCGCCCCGGCGATCACCACCCAGGCTTCCCCAAAGTCCGCTTGGGCTTCTCCGGGAGCATGCCGCAGCGGCACAAACATCTCTTGCTTCCGCACCTTCTGTCGGTGCACGTAGTCCTTCACCACGGTGTAGCCCCCCGGATACCCATGTTCTTCCCGCAAACGATCGAAGATCCGCTTCGCCGTGTGTCGTTGTTTCGGAGGCTGAGTCTTATCCTCTTCCAGAATGGCGTCGATCACGCCTAACCACGGCCCCAGCCTGGGCCGTTTCACCGGTTGTTCCCGCCGGTAGCCCGGCGGCACTGCGTAACGCAGCATCTTGCGCACGCTTTCGCGGGCGATGCCATACTCCCGCGCTACTGCTCGTTGGCTCTTCCCCTCGACAAAGACTGCTCGCCGTACACGTCCATAGAGTTCCACTGGGTACATCCCTCCGGTGTTTCACGACTCCTGTCGTTCCCACAACAGCAGCTCGTAAAACTGAAATCCGGCGGTTGGCCTAGTTTCCCTCCGCCGCATCACGCTTCCGCGGCGTGATGTGGCCTAGTATTGCAGCGGCGCTCTCATGTCAGAAGCGAAGTTTTTCTCAAAAACCTCGCGATTCCTGACCTGCGTCGAATAGTAGCCCGCGTACGTGCGTCAAGTCGTCGAACAGATCAAGCGGGTTTTCCGGCGAGCTGAGGAAATCCTAACCGCTTGCAGGTGTGGCGACAGTTGCTACTCGTGTCTGCGAACCTATTACAACCAGTCGTTTCATCAGCGTCTCAATCGGCAACTCTTACTTGAAGGACTGCAATGGTTCAACCATCGTAACTGGCAGAGCGGAGGAGCTGCGGCTGCTGTGGAGAAACCCTTTTTGGCCGCTGGGTAGGCAAGGGCTTGAGGCTTGCAGGAAAGCTCGAACCTCCGGTTCTTCTACTTCGGAAACACACCATCAATCTTCCGCATGATCCGCTCGGCCCACTGCACCGCAGCGGCGAGGAGCGATTCGGTCCTCGGGTTGGGTTAGCAAAAACTGAGCAGTTGATGACAGCCATCCTCGAGACTCATGCGCGTTTTGATGTGCATCCCATGGTGCGGGCGCGGCGAAAATGCAGCGTCCGCAACCAGAGATGCAAGCCGGAAAAACTGTGAGGCAACTCTCCCGGCAAACCTGAATTTTGAAACTTGAATTGGACCGTTTTGGACCGTACTCGGCGGCTAAGTGCAGGCAGGCAAAGGCGAAACATTGGCATCAATAGCGATGACTCACCTGGGATTATACTGTGGTTATCTATGCAGAGAAATTATTACTATTTGGTTACTGGCGTAAATCAATAACTTACAGAGTCCCCAAAGCGATCATTTTCGTAGTCCATGAGATACTACGCGGCTGCACATGGCCGCACACGTCATTCCAGAGTTCGACAAGACTCCATTACCGTGGGAAACTTCTAGCCGCAGGTTGTGGAGCCTTGCTGACATGATCTTCTGGGCAAGCACCAATTTTGTTGGCATGTGGGGAAGCGTAGAGAAGCACACCGCTATACTTCAAACTCTCGTCGGGCAAAATCCGGCTGCTAGGGGCGCACTCTTGCCCTCGCCTATGCGCACTAATATCGCTACTTTCGTGGCTGGGTTCGCCGTCCAAGAGTGCCAGCATTTGAATCTTGAAATCAGCAGACAGAACGCATTCAGCATGAAACAGAAACTTGATCGCGGTCACCCATATACTGCGGCTGAGATGCTAGCGGAGTTAACTCTGCTGATGCAGACAATGATCCAAGAACTAGCCAAGCGCAAACTCGTATACATCCCTCCGCCCAACGATCAATTCTTTGGACGTGAGAAGCTGTTTGGTGAGCAAGTCTTCTTAGCGTTTCCATCAGTCAGGTCGGAGATCATGGCAGCCAGTAATTCTCTGGCGGCAGATCTTGGAACCGCTGCTGTATTCCACCTGATGCGAATTGCTGAAAGAGGAATGCGAGTTTTGGCTTGGGATCGCCGTGTGTCTGTTGTCAGAAACAAGCCATTGGAATTGCAGCAGTGGAAGGACATCCTAGACGGCATCCAGGTTGAGACGGACAAAATTACCAATTGGCCGAACACCTTAGGGTTAGCGAAAACGCAAGCCGAAGAGTTCTACAACGGCGCGATGGCGGAGTTCCGGGGATTCAAAGATGCTTGGCGCAACCACGCAATGCACGACCGACGAAGCTACAACTTTGATGAAGCAAAGGGTGTAATGGCTCACGTCAAACGGTTCATGCAAGTTCTGGCAACCCAAATTTCTGAATCGAAGAGGACTCCCGTTAGGTGGGGGAAGAAACAGATCATAGATGTGCGGATATTAGGACGCAAAGCTACCCCTACCGATAGCGTGCCTCCAATATTCGAACTGAAGTTTATCTATGAAGATTAGGAATCTAAGCTAGGCGTAAATCCAGCATCTTTGAATTTCTGGATGGTGACGGGATCAATGTGCAGATCAACCTGTGAACCCTCTGTGAGTCGCTTGTTGCACAACTGACAAAACAGTTTCTGCTTAGTGACGACCGCCGCCACTTTACTTGGGTCAGCATCTGTTGAGTCAGAACCGATACTTTCGATGCTGATCTTCCCGCAAGCATTACACATAAACCTTACGGTGCAGATGAAGTAATAGCGAGACATGAGTAGTATGATACTCCCATGAAGCTGCTTGGAGTGGAGGTAATCTACGATGCCGTCGTGGTTTGATGTCCTTGCGACGATTGCCGTCGTAACTCTGATCGTTATCGCCCAAGGACTCTTCGGGATTAAGGATGCTCTCTTGAAGATGAACGAACATCTTGACGAACTTTGCGAGCCGGAGAGGGAACGAAAGGAAGAATTAGATAAAATCTGGAAGGAACACTTAACGAAAGAATAGAAAAAGCCCGCCTGCCAGCGGGCCTCTCGAATCTTGGGTTCGACAATCTCAAGATTACAGCGTGGAGGTGTCGAATGCAAGAGCCTACATACGATTCTCTGTTCGATCTATTCTCGGCTATTCTCGCGGAGGTTGATGAGCAAGAGCAACATGCTGCGCATGATAGTCAAAGAACTTGTGAAGTTTCTTCCGAGATTCATCCCGCAACTTCTTCAGTTGCTGAGATGTAACAGGCCTATCTTTTGTGACAGCTTGTTGTAGGGCGCTAATTTCAACGTCAATTTCGGCTAGAGCTTTCAGAATATCCAACCGAAATTGAATCAGCCCTGCTTCTAGGTGATTTGGGTCTGTAGGCATAGCAAGCTCCTCTCGTGGGACTGGACTGTTTGAACGCCAACAACGTGCGCTATGATACGCCTATGGTCTGGCCTTGGGAACAATTCAACTGGGGGGTGTTTTGGGCAGTCACGGCGGCGATTCCGACTGCAGTAGCGATATGCTCGGTTGTCTATGTGGTGGCGTTGATGGTTAAGGTGTTCATAGAGGAACGGTGAATGAAACCCCCACCGAACAATCCCGAGTTCGCCAAGTTCACGAATGCTCTCCGCAAGATCGTCCACGTCCCCAAATCAGAGGTTGAGGCTAGGATGACCGCCGCGAAGCGAGCGCGGCAACGGCAGAGGAAACAGGCTTCCGCCCGCGTTTCCCACGATAGGGATTCCGTCGCAGAGGATTAGAATGGCCTCGCCTGATCTTTCCCTGTGACTTCGGCATAGGTCAGGCGCTTTGTGGTTGCGGGGGGTGGATTTGAACCACCGCCCTTTGGGTTATGAGTTCATCGCTAAACGAAGTATGAACAGGTTACGCGGTGTGATGGGTGTTGTATCGGGGCGCTTTAGGGTACTGCGATGGACTTAATGTGGGGGTAAAGTGGGGTTTTTCGATCTTGAAAGCTCAGCGCGAGTGATTGCAAAACGCATCGACCACGGACGGAATCGAGCCGCCGCCAGCCTTTTCAGAGTGCAGCTATCATATACATTCAACAACCTGCAGGTCTCGGACGGCTGCGTAAGTCCTTCTGAGTACGTGCAGGTCAGACTTAAGTGCAGAGCGCGTTGCGTTTTATTAGTCCGATAGGCCGCGTGGAATAAATCGCACGGCGCTGTTGATCGACGCCCCTCTCGTGATTCCAGCACGAATCGGCGGGACATGTTCTGTGACGAGGATGGCTACTATGAACATCACACAGCAACCTGGCGATTGGGTTTCGAGCACAGCGGCAAGGAACATGCTGGCATTGTTGGCCGCGTTTGTGATAACCCTCATATCGACCCATTCGGTAGAAGCCCAGACTTCTCTGTCCTCCATGCGTTTGCGGGCGGCACCGACGGAGCGTGCCCTTTCGCAGCTCTGTTGACGCGGGACGGCCTGGCCGCTGGCACTCTCTACGGCACCACGAATTACGGCGGCTCTTCCGGTTGCAACACCGATGGGTTTGATGGTTGTGGAACCGTGTTCAAGATTGACAAGACCGGTAAGCATACCGTTCTGTATAGCTTCACTGGCGGAACGGACGGCAAGAATCCATATGCCGGTCTGACCCGGGATGCTGCGGGCAATCTCTTCGGCATGACGGCGGGTGGCTACGTTGACGGTGGGGCGCCATTCGGAAACGTGTTTAGGTTGGACAGGACCGGCAAGCTGACCGTGCTGTACAACTTCCAAGGGGGGAACGATGGCGCATTTCCCACCGGAGGTCTGATCCGGGACGCAGACGGCAATCTCTATGGCGTGACCAACGAGGGGGGAGATTTCCTCTTCGGGACGGTTTTCAAGCTTGACCGCACCGGAAAGGAGACTGTCCTGAACAGCTTCCATGGAATGCCCGATGGGGAGAATACGGCATACGAAAATTAGTGATGGATGAAAAAGGCAATCTTTATGGCCACACGGCTGCCGGTGGCGTTTTCAACTTCGGCACCCGTGTTCAAGATCAGGCACAACCAGCAGTGGCCATGATCAAAGGTGTGTGCTTCTTTCTTCCATTGACCCCACGATAGTATTGTGTCCAGATTCGAGTGCTTGCATTGGCAGATCGAATCCCATCACGCGTCGAGGCCGGCTTGCCACAGCCGGGGCCGATACGCATTCTGGCTATGGCGGAATGGGCCCTGCTCGGCAGCCTGCTGGCGTTGTTCATTGCGACCGGTTTCGTCCCCGCATGGCGCACCCTGAACACAGATTTTCCCAACTATTACATTGCTGCGTCGCTCCGCCGCCGGGGACTTTCCCTTGAGCGCGCTTACGAATGGCTCTGGTTTCAGCGTCAAAAAGACCATCTCGCCATCGACTACCCACTGGTTGGTTTTATGCCCAATCCGCCGATGTGCGCCGTCCCCATCCTGCCGCTGGCACGATTTCCAGCCCTCACGGCGAAGCGCGTGTGGCTAATCCTCAACCTTGGACTTCTCTTCCTTGCTACCTGGATTCTGCATGGGGTAACGATCTTGCCTTGGCGGCGCGTTGCCCTGATTTCCTTTCTGTGCGTTCTGCCACTTCGCATGAATTTCATCTGCGGCCAGTATTATGTGGTCATTCTTGTTCTAATTTGCTCCGCCTATTATGCCTGGCTTCGCGGACACAAAATCGCTTCCGGACTGGTACTGGCAGCGGCGGCCTCACTGAAGCTCTTTCCGGCTGCGTTCCTGATTTTTTTCTTATGGAAACGTGATTGGCGCGCGGGGACTGGGCTGGTTCTTGGCGGGATAGTACTGACCGGCGCGTCGGTCGGAATTTTCGGCTGGGAAGTTCACCGCGTCTGGCTGATCGAGGTTCTTCCCCGCGCCCTTCACGGCGACATCATCGATCCTTATGCTCTTCAGTGGGCGTCCTTCAGCGCACTTTCGCATCGATTGTTTTTGTCCGAACCAGAGTTAAACCCTTCTCCTCTTTTTAACTCACCGGTTATTTACGCGCTGACGTTAGCGGTCGTTCCCACCGTGTTGATTTTCAGTTTCTTGCTCATGACGGGCCGAGATCAGCTAAAACGAGCAATGGCCTTGGAATGGGCAGTCTTTGTGCCGCTTCTTCTTCTTTTGTCTTCGATGCCTTCGCACTACCACTATTGTGTGCTGATTTTTGCGGCTGTTGTCGCCGCGGACGCCCTCTTGAAGATTGCCGACAAGCGCGTGTTTCTCGTGTTTATCCTGTTATTCGGCCTCGCCTGCACACCAGTACCGGACGCCCTTCTTGGTGGGAGTTTGGTTCTGATGCGTCTATTTGCGACGCTTGGGCTGTATGTCTTCATATTGTGCCAGATCGTTCTGCTAAGGCGTACCGAACCGCAAGAAAATCGGCGAACCCGAGCGATCTGGTACGCAGTCGCCGCACTGATGTGCGTAGCTCTGGTGATTGCTAATCTCAACTCCACTAGACATCGGATGGAGGATTTTCGGCGTCGCCTCGCATTGCTCTCGCCAGGCTACAGCGCCAGCTATCCGGTCGCCATTGGACAGCAAATCGTTTTCACCGAGATGCTCGACGATAAGTATGGCGCTGAGTCCCTGAAAAATGGGAAGGCGCGATCGATACCCATCCCTGGTGATGTGCTTTCTTTGGCCGGCAGTGCAGTTAGTCACGCTGGTTATTTCGAGCAAGTGACTCTGCGGTCCTCGATCCTCCAGCTCTCTCCAGAGGATGCGGATCAAGGCGCGGGTTTCGTAGCCGAAGGCGAACAGCCGTCAGTCTCGCCGAATGGAAAGTGGCTGGCCTTCCTACAGGGGGAAGGGGCCAAGCGAACCATTCGATTGCAGGCGACGGATTCCGGGCCAGCCGTCTGGCAAAATGGCCAGAACATTTTGGAAATTACCGTCACGAACCAAGGGGATGTAATTGCCTCCTCTGGCCCTGCGAGCGAACCCCACTTGGTTTTGGTGAGACGCGAGACGGGCGTGATTGAACCGTTGAATGAAATCGCCGGACCCGCAAGATATCCGACAATTTCTCCTGACGGAAGGCGTCTCGCATTCAGCCGGCGAAAAGGCGGCTCATGGCAGCTCATACTACGCGAGTTCCGCACTGGCTCCGAGCAGCAACTTACGGATGCCCCTTGCAATGCGACCTTGCCGTCGTGGGGAGATTCACACACCCTGCTCTATGCGACCGATTGTGGCCGCGGCCTTGGCCTCACCGCGCTGGCCCGTCTGGCTCTGCCGGACTAGGGCGCTCTACGAATGTGTTGTCTGTAACCCAACTCTAGGCAAGGAAATGGATTTTCGTTCTCCCTGTCGACCTAGTTAAACACCAGTTTCCGCTCCGGCGCCTGCGGGCGATTGTCGCGTCAAGCGGGCGTGATTCTCGCCTAGCAACCACCGGAACAAGATTGCGGCGAGGAGAGCTACCGCGGCTATGATCATCAAAACTGGAGGATAACCGTAGTGCGCGAACGCCGCTCCCACTACCGGAGCCACGACGGCAGAAGCTATGGAAATCACCAAGAAATTCAGCGCTGACGCGCCGCTCTGTTCAGCCGGGGTCACGCGATTCATCAAAAGGCTGCACATGCCAGGTTCGCTCATCCACTGAAATGCCATGTATGCGACGAAGGCGGGGGATGCCGCCGTCGCTCTCGACGCAGCACCCAGAAACGCCAGCCCCAGCGCAGCCGCGATTTGGGTATACATGATGCCTGTGACAAGCCCGTACTTCTTGAATAGGAAAGGCGCAATCAGGATAGCAGCTACCTGCGAGAGCTGGGAGGCGGCAGAGAGCATCCCGATTCGCGCAATCGGCATTTGCATGTTCCGGGCGAAGTAGACGTTAAAGAAGGGACTGAAGGCTCCCGTGACCAGGCTCCAAACACCGATCGCGATCAGGAAACGCAGTACAAACGGATTGCGCGCATAAGTTCTTCTTTCCGGGGCGGCAACCCGGGTGAAGTTGAGCCGGGATATTGGCCAGAGAGCTATCGCCACGATACCGGAAGCCATCAGCAATGCAGTCTGCTTTAAGTGCGCGGGCGTTGCTGAAGGTTCTATTCTTGCCAGCCAGCCCGGCAAGCCGCCGCCAACAAGGCCTCCCAACGCACCTTCGCCAATTCCGAAAGAGAAAACTAAGCTGAAGCCGAACGGACGATTTCGCTCATTGGTTAACTGCGCCAAGGCTGGAGATATGCAGACGGCCCAAATGCAGGATGCTGCACCCCCGAGAAAAGCCAGACCGAGAAGAAGTACTTGCGACACGAACAGAGCGCGGAGCGCGGAGGTGAGACAGACCAGGGAAAAGCAAATGAACAGCGTCCTTCGGAGACCGATACGTTGTGCCATCCAGCCGGCGGGGAGTGTTCCAGCAATGCTGCCCGCAGCCATAGCGCCAACCACTTGGCCCAGGAACTTCTCACCGAAGCCCAAGTCCAGTAGGTACAGGTTGTAAAGAAAAAAGAAGATGAACATGCCGAAATCGAAACAAAACGACGCGGCATAAAAAGTCCAGAACTGCTTTCCCAGTTCTTTGATTGCGGACAGAGCTGTCCCTATGTGGAAGAGGCTCTTGGGCATTCAATTCCCCTTCCCGGACTGATTCCACTTTCCTCGGAACGGTCGCGGATCATGGTTTCAAGCTCGATAACAGCGGAATCCAAGTCGCTGTAGCGCAGCTCAAGAACCTCCGCTGTCAGCAGGTTGTGCAAGGAAGCAATCTGGGCGTCCTGCACGGTTTGTTCGCCATAGCAAACCACGTGGCCAAGAAACTGCAGAGCTTGTTTCTTGGGAAAGTTCGAAATTGCAGCCTTACCGGAACTTTGGCGGTTAAGGAAAACAACGTAATCCACGGAGCATTGAGCAGACGTGGCTATCGATGGCAGCGCCGCGGTTTCCAGTTCAATGGTCATTTCACCGTTATGACGTATGAGGCGTAGCTGCTTTAGTTCTGGAAAAAGGCTCTTGGCAGTTTCACGAAAGCGCAATCGGTACGGATTCCCTATGACCAGCCGATCACTGCGTTTTCGCAGGATGTAACAGGAATCATCAGAGACAAAGGTCCAGCCGCGGCGGGCGCAGGCAAATGACAAGGACGACTTGCCTCCGCCGGATTCCGCACAAAGCAGCACGCCGTGTCCGTTCCGCGACACGCAGCCCGCATGGAGAGGAGTCCAGTACTTGCTTTCCAGCAACATCAATGGCATCGCCTCAAGGAAGTGATACCGCAAATAGCCTCGGTTCTTCACTGCGGCGTTCGATAGCCAGCAGAATCCGGTTCCTTCTCGCAGGTCGCAAGCGCCGAAGTTCTGCCGATCCGCCATTGCCGCGACAAGGTTTCCGCGCCCGCGAAAAACCGGAATCGCTGGGCACGCGGTGCCCCCACCCTCGACTACACCAATGCGCATCTGCACCGCGGGGTCGTGAAACATTTTGCGGAAGCATCCCCAGTTCTCTTCTGCCGCCAGAAGGGCTTCACGCGAGTTGGTGACAATTTCCAACGAAAAGCCGTAAGGGTGGTAAACCCTCTTCAGGGGCAAATTAAACTCGCAGAGCAGTGGATCATTCTTGAGGGGTTTGGTTTGCATTGGCCTCCCGAATTCAAACAGCGTATCGTACAGGGTCTCCTGTTCAAAAGGTGTATTTCAGGGCAAACTGAATAATGCGCGGTGCGGCTACCGTACTGGAAATGATCCCGAAACCTGGGTTCTGGCCTCCGAGAAAGTCAGAGTCCGGCAACCCGAACTTCGGCGTGTTGGTAAAATTGAAAAACTCGGTGCGAAATTGCAGACTGCTTGCCTCGGTGATCGTGAAATCTCTCTGGACCGCCAAGTCTAGGTTGCGCTGCCCGAGCCCCCTCACAATGCCGACGCCACAATCGCCGAAGCCCGTGCCATCTCCGATTGCGGGCGGCGGCGCGAAGGCAGCGGGGTTGAGATAACCATTTAGACGGCTGCGCAGTGAACCCGACATGGCGGGATTCACTCCCGTGCACTCCGCACGACTGAACCCAGGAAGGTTCCCGTAGATTGTTCCCGCCGTGTCGTCGCTAACCGTGATAGGAGTCCCAGATTGCAGTACCGCATCGCCCGAAAGCTGCCATTGGGAAAGCCCATGCTGCAGGAAAGCGGGGCCTGACTTGAGCTTGGGCAGATCGTAAACGAAACTCAAGACGAAACGATGGGTGCGGTCGAAGTCATTAAGGCCGTATGCCTGAGCCGGATTTGTTTGGTCGTTGGTGACAAACGACAACAGAAAAGCTGACAGCAAGCCGCTTCCACTCACCACATCCAAGTTCTTGGAGTATGTATAGCTCCCTTGGAATTCCAGACCATGACTGAATCTCTTCGTCACACTGCTTTGCAGCGAGTTGTAATTCGAGCTGAAAGCCGTATCGCAGATAAACGAACCGCTGGCAATGCCCTCGTAGGGAACTCTTAGTGCAAGATTCTCGAGCGTGCTGGTGGTTTGTCCGTTCACCGGGTGCTGCGGAGACGCCAAGAGTGCTTGATTGAATTCGAGACATCCTGCTTGGTGAGTCGTCCTGGAGCCGACGTATCCCACCTGCCACAATAGATCTCGGGCAATTTCGTACTGGATATTCAGGTCATACTGCTGCACGTAAGGACTAGTCAGGTTTCGTCCGACAGCGAAGAAGGTGAGGCCGCTCGACTGGCAAAGCGGGTTGGTGCTGGTCGGCGGGCAGCGCGGAAGGAAGATTGGAAAGGCTGAATCAGGAGGCAGAGCGGGAACGTAGGGCTGTTGGAAGGTTGCGGCTGCGTTCTGCGCGCCGGAAAACGACTGCGTGAATGCAAATGGTGGTTGGCCAATAGTCTGCTCCACGAGGTCTCCGGAGAGTTGGTCATAATAGATCCCGTAGCCGCCGCGCAAAACTAGAGTCGGGCGGTCGGTTAGGCGAAGTGCGAATCCGACGCGCGGCGCAAAATCTTTGTAATCGGGGTTCCAAAGGCCGTCGGTCCCGCTTCTTACTACCCCGGCAGGAAGCGGGCCATTGTAATTTGCTGGCAGCACATAGCCGCTAAAGCTTCCGCTCGCCGGCACCTGATTGGTTGCGATGCTTGGGTCAAAGGTCGGCAAAGCGCCATGAATGTCGCTGGGCGGACCGAAAAATTCATAGCGCAAACCTGCGTTGACGGTGAGTCTCGGCGTGACTTTGATGTCGTCCTGTATGAAACCCGCAAAGTCTGTGTAACGGTGATCTTTGCGGAAGCTGCCGGCGGCGCCAGTGCTACTGAATATATTGCTCGCACCGCTTCCATTTTGCGTTCCGCTCTGTCCGAGCAGGAAGTCGGGGAAGCTTAAGAAGAACAGAAATCCATCTTTCACAAACGGCACATTAAGAGTCAGTTCGTGCCGCTTGGCTTCTGCCCCCATCCGCAGATTGTGCCGGCCGTGGGTGATAGAGAGCGTATCCTGCCAAATAAACGAGTTCGTATTCTCGAAGTAGAATGGCTGGCCACCAGTGCCGATGGTGAAAAGTCCGGCTACCGAGATGCCGGGAATCTCGGGAAGTCCAGACGGTGTTGCCATTCCCACCGACGCCGCGCTGATCGGCTGCGTAATCGACGCCAGCCCGTTAAAACGCATAAAACCAAACCGCGCCACGTTAATCAGTTGGGGATCGAAAATATGGGTATCCGACAACACGAACATGTGATTGCGGTCAGTTTCGCTGGTTCCCCAGCCGGGCACATTGGCACCGAACGGAGAGAACGGCTTTGTGAACGGCGCTCGCGAATAAAAGTACCTTCCCGCCAGTTGGTTCTGCGCCGAAAAGCTGTGATCCAGATTCACCGAGAACTGGTCTTCGCGGTAACTCGCCGGGATAGAAAACGAAGACTCACCGATTCCGCCAGGAAGGACAGTTTGCGGCGTTGGAATCGCGTAACTTCCGTTGGGAAGCTTGGAGTTCAGCAGCGCCAGCGCAACCAGGTTGATATTGGACCCATCTGGGGCGACCGCAACCCCACCGAGCAACCCAGATTGACCTCCAAACAGTCTGCCCAGCGCGGCGGCGGAACGATCATTGGTCAACAGCGGGAGGAAGGAAGTGGCCTCTGCGCCGCTGGCCACTCCGTCTTCTTGCAGAGTGGCTTGATAGGAGCCGAAAAAGAACGTCTTGTTTGTTTGAATTGGCCCGCCAAAGGTTCCGCCAAATTGGTTCTGCCGTAAAACCGGGCGTGGCTGATTGTTCTGCTTCAAAAAGTAGTCATTCGCGTTCAAGGCGTCATTGCGGAAAAACTCCCAGAGACTGCCATGAAATTGATTGCCGCCGGTTTTGCTCACGATATCGACGTTGGCGCCCGCTCCTCTGCCGTAGCCCGCGTCGTACATTCCGGTTTGCACCTTGAATTCCTGAATCGTGTCGGGAGCGGGAATCGCGATGCCAATCTCGGCTTGATAGCCGGAAGCCGAGTTTTCCGAGAGATTGTTAGCGTCGATCCCATTGAACTGGAAATTGTTGGAGGTGGTCTTGGCGCCGTTCGCCGAAACATTCTGATTGGCTTTGCCCAGGTCTCCCGCGTTCGGAAGTTCGACTAGCACCCCGGGGTTAAGAGCCAAAATCTGAGTGAAATTGCGGTTGGCTAGAGGCAACGCAGCCAGTGTTCTTTCGTCGGTCACGCGTCCCAGAGATGAGGTTTCAGTTTGCGCCAGTTCGGGAGTGCCAACAACTTGTACCTGGGAATTTGTTGCGCCCAGCTCAAGCCTTACGTCTACCACAGCGGTCTCACTGACAACGACTTGAACGGAACTCACTATCTTTTGTTTGAAACCAACCATGTTCACTGCCACGGAATAGCTCGCCGGAGGAAGTAGGGACGCTCGGAACAGAGCCTCCGAGTTCGTCGTTACCGTCCGAGACCAGTTCGTGTTTTCGTTAATCACCGAGACTTCGGCGTTGGGAACAACCGCTCCGGAAGGATCGTAGACTCGTCCCTCGATTCCACCCGTTCCAGGAGCTTGACCTCTCGCCAAGGCTGACCCCAGAAGCAATACGGCGGCCTGTAGAATCAAGCGCCGTGTTGAATAGCCGCTTTTCACCTCCATCCCGGGCTCCGAAAAGGATTCATGCCGTCGCTCAGCCACCTAAGGAAGATGTACGCGCCATTTGCAATGCTGTTGTCGACCAACTAAGCTGCTTTCACACGATCGAAACTTCTCCTACGAACCCGACTTAAAGACAAATTCCACTGGCTTGTTTTCGGCTCCCACCGTGGCTTTCTGGGTCAAGGTGCCGAGCTTCTCTTGCCATGCCTGGATCGTGTAGGTGCCGGGCGCAAGTCCCTTCAGTTCGAACTTGCCGTCTTTGCCAGTCACCGCAAAATAGGGGTGTTTGAAGACTGCGATGTAGCCCCGCATCCAGGGGTGTACATTGCATTTCACGGGAATTGCGATTTCCTGCCGGGCAAACGTTTCTTCGATAGCGATTCCGTGGGGCTGTGTCTTGTTCCACTCCCGATTATTGTTTGGCATGGGATGGATGTTGTGCGTGGTCACATCGCTGTTGATGACATCGAGTTTCTGGTTGGTCTGGAGTGCAATGACATGCGGTTTGTACTGGCAGCCCTTTTGCTCAATGACCGCAGGCTGCGCGGGCGGTTCGAAGGTGCGATCCCCCAAGCCGTCGGAGACATAAACGACGACATTTGCCAACTCGCCGTTGCCGTCGACTACCACGTCTTCGGTGGTAGCGGGCGTTGCGTGTGCCTTGGCGCAGTTGGGATCGGACGACATGTCGATGCGCGCCAGGTTGGGGGCGGGGCCTTGGAGTTTTACGGTGCCGGTCAGGGACGCGTCCGACGCTCCTGCCGCTGGTGCCTCACGCGCAGTGGATAACGCGAATACAGTCGCTATCAGTAACAAGAAATAGCTTGCCTTCATACGAGGCTTACCTTTCTCACTCTTATTGAAGTCCCTGCGTTTCTCAATTGGAACAAAACAACAGCAGCCACGACAGGCGGCCAACACGTGATGAAATCGCAGCCGAGCAAACCAGATTACGGCTGCAACGGCTCGCTCTTGGCTTGCGTGGACCCATGCTTGTGCCCTTCGCTAAGCGTGTGGATGTAATGCACTACGTCCCATATTTGGTCCGGCTTCAGGGCGTCTGCAAAAGATGGCATCGGAGTGCCATCGAGGCCGGTCAGCAAATCCCGGAAAACGCCCTGGTTCGAATCTCCGCACTTAAACCGCATTCCGGTTGTGAAGTCGAAGGGCTTGATCGGATAGCCTTTGCTGTCGGTAAGTGAGGACGCCGACGGACCGTCTCCGCGTCCTTCCTTGCCATGGCAGAGCCAGCAATTCATGCTCTGGAACAAATCCGAGCCGCGCTTCACGCTCTCCGGTGTCGTGGGAGGCTCGGGAGGGATTGGCAGTGGATCGGCAGGTTTCTCTTCCTGAAATCGTGGCGAGAAAGTCTTGATGTAAGCCACCAGATCGACGCGCTCCTGGCGAACGAGGGGTTTCCACGATGGCATCCCGCTGGCATGAATGCCGCGGCTGATCGTGTCGTAAAGATCGGTGTCTAACGGCAGACTCCCGCTTGGCGTAGAACGACATTTAAATGTCGCTTTTACGAAGTCGCGAGGTTTAGGGTCGAGGTATGGGGCGCTGTCTCCTGCTCCGTCACCGTATTTCCCGTGGCAAAAAATGCAGTAGCGCTGGTAGAGTGCTTTGCCACGCTTGGCATTCCCGGTCAAACCATCCGCACGGGTCTCTTGCGCGACACTGGTCAGGCTAAAGACAAGGAAGACTGCAGCTAGATTCGCGAAACTGAATTCTCCTCGCATCGAACCTGCCTCCTCAGAAGTCGAAGTCGAATCCCATCAAGTAACTGTTGCTGATGTCGTCTTTATGCGAGACCGGTGCCGCTCCCGCATTGAGGATTCGGGAATACTCCTGCACCCAGGCGAGACCAGCACGCGGGTTCATGATCGGGTACCAGCGATAACCGACGGTCCAGGTGTCGAGGTTCCCCGCGTTGTCGCGAATGCTCGGGTTTGCCTCGCGGGACATTCGAATCAATTCGTACCTCCCGACCAAGATAAGCCGGGGGTTGTAGTCGTAGTGGGCTTCTACAAAGCCGCCATTCCAGGAAGGACCGGCCGCACCCGCCGGCAACATGCCAGGCTGATTTGCCGGCACAGAATTACCCAGGAAAACGTTGTCCTGTCCGTGCATGTAAAACGTATCGAAGTCAAACTTGCCCACATACCAAAGCCCATATGCTCCTGCCCGATAAAAGCTGCGGTTCCCCGTGCCAGTGCCCGGAATGGGTATTCCGTGGGAGGTCTGGAAGAATGTTGGGGACTCGCCAAAGTATCCGTAGGCGCCGACTCGCTGCAGGCCAAGACCAGGCAGCTCGATACCTTGAGTTACGTTCGCATAAACGTCGTAGGTTTGATTCGATGGCAGGCCCGTCTGCCCGTTGTTACTGCTGAGGAGCGAGACGGAGTAGCGGGTGTAGTCATTACTCTTGTGCCCGGCCAGTTCCACTCCAAGCTGTGGCCCGCCAATTCCGGTGAAGAAGTTGTTATCCCCAGGCGGCGTAAAAAAATAGTTGTAGTATGTGCTTCCCGTGTTGTTGATTAGCAGAACGCGTTCCTGGGAAATTGGTTCATCCAATTCGAACTTGCCTAGTTTGAGGTTTAACCAATGCGATCCGCCTAAATTGTCGAGACGCACCCAGGTTTGATTGAGGAACGTGCCGCCGTTCCCGATGTATGGTTGTACAAAGAACGAGATGTTCTTATGAAGGGTGCCGGCAGCGATTACGTCAATGGACGAGACATCGAAACCCGACGCAGTCACGGTGGACTCGGTTTGCCCGCTCGTTGCGTCTCCGGCAATTTTGTCCACGAGCCTGCGGTCATTGCTTTCGCGGTGCCACTGCGGAGTTACCCGAAACATAATCGGGAAATAAGCGGGCTCTTGATAGATAGGAGAGTCGCGATCGTTCCCCAATTGGTACCCGTTGTCTTTGAATGTCTGACCGAAATTATTCAGCATCGGCCAAGCCTCATGACAGGCGGAACACGGAAGCCCGTACTTGCGGGCGAAGGCCGGAACAGCGTAAGCGGGCTGCATTGCCGCCAGCAGCATCTCGAAGAAAAGCAGACTTGTGGTGATTCTCCTTGCGCCCGCAATTCCCATGCTTCCCCCTAACTTATTGGACGATCCCTGACCACACCCTATGCAGGCAAGTTGTTCCCTAAGCGTAGAGTTCTGACCGCCAGAAGATAAGAAACAAGGAAAAGCGAAATGTCACGAAATCGTCAATTCGCTGTCACTTTTTTGTCATCCCCTGGGATTGGGTGCTGCGGGATGGCAGCGTTCCTATCGAACCTGGCGAAACCGTCGCGATTGTTGGCCGCACGAGCACTTGCCGATAAAGTCAGAAGGATTCACCTGCCTGTGGTGTTTGAGCCGCACGGTCGAGAGGCGCGCGTCTGTGGTCATCGCGCATCGGCTTTCGGCGTGCAGCGCGGTCCGCCTGCTGCGCCTGTTTTACTCCGCCTCCGGCGCCCCAAGCACGAGCGGGCGACTGAAGAATTTACAACTCGGAGACAAATCTTTGACACATGGTGCGATGGAAAAGAGGAGAGTAGTGGCGGATTGAGGGTGGGTGGATGCGTCGTTTTGATCTGCCGGATCTCCGCACGCTTACTGTCTCCTCCACCTCCCATTCACTTTCAAAAAGGAGAAGACAAATGATTCTCGAGAAGCGCTTTGCTCGCATGATCGTATTTCTGAGCTCCCTTGCGGTGGTAGCAGGAATGATGCCCCGTCCCGCAGCGGCCCAGTACGCCATCACCAACCTAGTATCCAACCAAACCGGCCAGGCGAAACATGTTGATCCAGACCTAGTTAATGCTTGGGGATTGTCGTACTCACCCTCCGGCCCGATCTGGATCAGCGACGAGGGCACTGGCCTTTCCACCTTCTACGATAATAAGGGCAACAAGGCTGGAACCGTCACGATTCCGGGCGCTTCCGGTGGCACGGGAAGTCCGACCGGCCAAGTCTACAACAGCACCCAGGATTTCAAAATCAAACAAGGTAGCAACTCCGGGCCTGCCTACTTTATTTTCGACACGTTCGACGGCACGATCAGTGGCTGGAATCCAACCGTGAACTCCAGCACTGCTGTGATTGCGGTTACCAAGACCGGAGCTTCTTTCACGGGTTTGGCCATGGGTTCCAACAATGGCGCCAACTTCCTGTTCGCGGCTGACAATGCGAACAACGAGGTAGACATCTATGACGGCTCCTTCAATTTTGTGACGTTGTTTACCGATAGCGGCCTCTCCGGTCTAAGTGTCTACAACGTTCAGAACATCGGTGGTCAACTATACGTGACCTTTACCGATAGTGCGTTCCCTCCCACCAAGGGAGCAGTCGATATTTTCGATACTGCGGGCAACCTGATAAAAAACTTTTCGAAGAGTGCGAACCTCAAAGGACCTTGGGGTGTGGCATTGGCGCCCAAGAACTTTGGTCCGGCCAGTAAAGCCCTGCTGGTAGGCAACCTCGGAGATGGCAAAATCAACTATTTCAATGTGAAGACAGGCAAGTTGCTGGGACAACTGAAGAGTACGAAGAAGAAGGTCATCAGCATCGATGGACTTTGGGGGCTGGCGTTCGGACACAGCGGATCCGACGGCAAACCCAACCAGTTGTTCTTTACCGCCGGTCCGAACAGTTACGCGGATGGGCTATACGGCGTAATTAACTTTAAATGACGCCGTCCTAAAAGAAACTCGGGCCATGCCGTTCTCAGGATTCTGGGCGATTTCGACCCCAGACCGGAGAGCGGTCAGGGCCCGGGACGTTCAAGGTTCGCCGCCTCTGATCGTAAGACGCGCATCAACGCCACCCACCGGCTGTTGCCCCAGGCTGGATCGCCTCCGCCATCCCCAGAGTTGCAATCCAACAAAACCCTCAGAAATGGCCGCTTTCCGCGCTGGACGGCCCAAGAAGTGACATAGTTTTTGACAACTTATTGACAGTATCCAGACCCGAATCCCCTAGCTTGATCTTTGACGAGCGGGCATGGGGCTGCTTTCGAATCGTGGTCCCTGACCAACATGCTCCGCCGAGTTCAGGAGGACACAAGATCATGAAGGCACCTATTTTTTGCAACAGGAATGTGTTTGCTGTGATGCTCACAGCCATTTTGGCCTTTGGGACTGCCCAAGCCAGCCAAATCTCGACTATCGCGTCCACGGTTCCGAGTAACGGCGATGTCAATCCGTACGGGATCGCCGTTGTTCCTACAACCACTGGCATACTGGTCCGGGGAAACATCCTGGTCAGCAATTTCAACAACGGTCAGAATCTGCAGGGTACGGGCACGACGATTGTGCAGATCTCGCCACAAGGAAACGTAAGTCTGTTCGCGCAAATCGACCCTAACAATTTGCCGGGCCCTTGTCCCGGTGGAGTCGGCTTAACCACGGCACTGGGTGCCCTGAAGTCAGGATGGGTGGTTGTAGGGAGCTTGCCAACCACCGACGGCATGGCGGACACCGCCCAAGCTGGATGTCTTCTGGTCTTGGATAGCAAGGGCAATGTCGCGGAAACCTTCTACGGCTCGCTGATCAATGGTCCGTGGGATATGACAGCATTGGATGAAGGCGAAGCAGCTGCTCTCTTCGTCACCAACGTGCTGAACGGTACCGTCGCTGGCGGCGGAAGTGTGGTTAATCAGGGTACGGTCCTGCGTCTGAATCTGGACATCCCCCAGGGATCCATGCCTTTCCTGGAGTCGATGACCATTGTGGGGTCAGGATTCGCCGAGCGTACCGATCCAGCCGCTCTGGTAATCGGACCCACCGGAGTGGCCCTGAGCGGCAGAGGCCATGATCATGGCAATAGCGGTGTGCGTTATGTTGCCGACAGCCTCAACAATGCTATTGTCGCGATCCATGATCCGGTGAAGCGCACTAACTCCGATGGAACGGGGAAGGTTGTGTCCAAAGGCGGCGCTTTGAACGACCCATTGGGGTTGACCATGTCCACCCACGGCGATATTCTGACCGTCAACGGCAACGACGGTTACCTGGTGGAAACCAAAAGGAATGGACACCAGATCAACAAGGTATTGCTCGACGATACCGGAGGAAACGGGGCGGGAGCCCTCTTCGGGCTTGTCGACGTAGCTGGACAAGGTGTCTATTTCGTGGACGATGCTACCAATACCCTGAATCTTTTCCACTGAGATTGGTCTAACCAGGCGTCGCCATTCAAGAAGATAGCGAATGGCGACGCTTGGGGAGGGCGCCTCCAGCGGCGGGGTTGGCTCGCAGTCGGTGTCGGCGCACGCGGCACCGTCTCCGGGTTCACCAGTAGCAACCTCAAGAAAATATGGACAAGATGCTGGGTCGCCTTTTCTCGCGCTTTTGGAACCAACGGCAGTTGCCGGAAGACAGGAGAAATCAATCCAGCAGTACGCATCCGGCCAAACCATCACGCGCCGCCGGAAGATTCTTGACACCTCACCCCATGGTTTCGCCTGTGAGACTTGTGCCGTTCGCAATCCTGGTCCTTTCGTTTCTGGTTGTCGTGCTGCCGTTAGAGGGACGCGAACATAGGGCCAAACGGGACTATGGGCTGGGATTCTCGACCGAAATCGCGTCCCCGGAAGCCACGGTTCTGCAGGCCGTGGAAGCAGTCGTGAGCGATGGAATCATCCAAGGCAGCAAGGAATACAACAAGGACAAGTTCATCGACAATGCCACAGTCGAAGCATCCTCGCCGTTGTTCCCCGATTGGACCGGTGGTGGAAAGGTCTACTACAAAGTGCGTGCCAAGGTACTGGCGCCTGCCAATTTCAAAGAAGCCCAGGATGAAGGCACACTTGCTGTCCGCTACATCGTTCAGAGCAAGAGCGCGACCGAAACGGTCTTGCGGATTGATGCGCTATTCGAAGAGAGCTTTCGCCGCACCCAGCATGCATCCGACGGCAGCGTCGAGAATGCCGAGTACAGAGACATTCAAGACCATGTAGACGCGCTCGAACTGGAGAAAAAGCAGGCGGAAGAAAACGAAAGACACCGCCAGGAACAACTGGCCAAGCAAGCGCTGGAAAGAAAAGGCAGGCAAAATGAAGCGGCCACTTTGGCTGCGCAGACCCCGGCTCAAACGCCGGAAGAACACGTTCAATACCTGCGACGGCAAGTGGAACGGATCATCAAACAGCCCGGGGCGCAGCTGAGGTCTGCTCCCTTCCACTCTGCGACCAACCTGAAAAGCCTGGAGGCCGGGAGCACGATCGTGATCCTCATCGAAACCCCTTACTGGTACGGCGTGGAGACCGAGGATGGACAACATGGATGGATCAGCCATTCCCAACTGGAGCTCTTGCCATGAGGCGGATGTTCTCCAGTTCGGTGGTTTTGGCGGCGGCTTGCCTGGCCAGGCTCGCATTGCCATTCAGCCAGGCTCAGAGTTTCCCCGCCGAGCGGACTTTCCCTCAGTCGAAGACCGCGGTTGAAACCGCAAGCCGACAGCTGCAATCTTCCGCTGCGGGTCACCTGCCGGTCTTGGATGGGTTCGTCATTCCCGGCAATCAACCGCTCGAACGATTTCAGCGAGGCTATTACCAGTGCACGGTTCAAGTGAACTCGACGGCATCAGGCGGATCGGTGGTGCGGGTTAGCGCCAAGATCACGGCTTGGTACGCCGACCAGGTGTCATCGAAATCCGGCTATCAAGTGCTTCCATCCAACGGCCGGCTGGAATCTGATTATCTGGATCGGCTGGCAAATACGCTCAGTGAAAAGTCTTCGTCGCCAGCAGCAGCTTTGCCCGCAAACCGGCCGCCGAAAACGGAGACTAAAGACGCGAGTGTCCCTGCGATTTCCGCGCCGGCCCCCGAGCTTCCTTCCGCTCCGTCCTTCAAGATGAGTGTGCCACCTACAGATCAGAGCATGCTGCTTGCCACCAAGAAGGCCGCCCCCGACCCGCACCTTGAGGAACTCGACAGAGAAGCGAGGAACCTGGAGGAGATTCTTCGCAACCAGTCCCATCCCAATAATCTGGTCGTAGTCAAAGCCTCGGGAACCCCAGTTCTGGCAAGTCCGATTGAGGGCGCAAAGGTTTTGTTTCTTGCCGAGGCTGAGGATGAGTTCGAGATGCTCGACACCAACGCAAGCTGGGTGCATGTGAGGATTTCTGGACTCTCGCGGGGCTGGATCCGGCACTCCGCTTTGGAACTGCCGGAATCTTCAGCGTCCGAGGACACGCGGCCCGAAGTGCCGTCTAGGCCGCCGGCTGCTACCAACAAAGCCCCGTTTCAGATTGAAAGTGAGCAGATTGCTTCCTTCCCTGCGAACTGGGCACCGCTGCGCGGGAACACGGTGATGATTGTGTCGGTTCAAAAGACAGCGGATAGTACTGCTGATGCGGGTTTGCAGTCAAAACTGGGGTTCGCCAAATCAATATTTGAGAAGGAATATGCCGAACTTGTGCAGACCTCTTCAACCGCCGCAGGCATCGTGCTGATCTTCGATTCCTCGGACGGAGGAATGCTGGCCGTGACTCTGCCTGTGCTTAAACAGTGGAGGGCCGGCACCTTGTCTGACGAAGCCTTGTGGCGCCGCTGCTATTTCGATCCGCCTGAAATGTTCAGTGATACTCCTTGACAGTGGGTAGTCTGCTGGGAGACGAACGTGCAAACTGTCGTTTGGTCAGCAGTCGAGATTCACGCGGCAGAAGAATGGGGTTGTCTGGCTCCGCTCCAAGTCAGTCATTCTGCGAGTGCAAGAGGTTTTGACGAGGAACGGGGTATCTCGAGAACGATTTTACAAGCACGTGACAAGTGGGTGGTGGTTATGGACGTAGAGTACGAATGGGATTCAGTCGCCGACTCGGAAGCGGATCTGTTGTCTGTTTGGCTTCCGCTGGCGTCGGCTCGCAGACGTGGATGCCGTTGAACCAGCAACCGAGCTTTAGTGCCAGCAGTACTGAGCCGACCAGTACTGCGCAAATAAGGAGGGCCGCTAGAATGCAACTTCTAGCGGCCCTCAACCAACAATCCCGGCAAGCCGGAATCGTGGTTGAGATTCACCGCGAATTTTAGACTTGCCTCGACCCTTTGTCAAGAGCGTGTACTCGTCGGTAGTGTATCAGTTTGAATTTCTCGACTTTGTCAAAGCCAAGAACACGCGAATGACGAACAAGACTGTGATAACGATGACAAGATCGCGCAAGAATGAGAGATGGCCCGACCAGATGTCGAAAGCAAAGCTGATGGCGAGGTAGGCACCAATACCAATCTTGGTCGGTGTATCCATAACCACATTGAGATTAGACCACATCGACATCGGTACGACACCCTTTCTTGTACGGACCACGCTTTGCTGGCTTCGGTAGGTAATTGTCAGCCATCATCACGATTTCCTCAAGACTCCAAACGTGGTCGCTCAGGCCAGCCGCCATGCTCGGAGTAATTCTCAGCGTCTTGTGGATTCTGGCGAAGTTGTAATAGACCGCATGGATAGCAACCATCGCTGCATGATTCTGAATTTTCTTACTGAAAGCGTTCGTCAGTCGCGTGAATCGTCTCATGCTCATCCGCATTGTCAGATTGTGCCTCTCAACGTAGCTCGTGCTGACGTGCTTCGGATCGGGATTCCCGCTAACCACTTTCATGTCGCAGCCGATGCAGCAGCCGGGAGAATAGCGGTGCTGATCTTCGATGGACGGGGAACCATAGATTTTTTGCAGCATCGCGTAATCGCAATCCATGCCAAATGCGCCCTCAACAGCCTCTAGATAGGCTTTGTGGCCGTCTGTGGTGACCTGCACGCGGCCCTTAATTCGGCTAGCGCAATCCTTCATAAAGTCCAGCGCCCAATCAGCCCCGCGCCCACCTACCAGATAGCTAACGCAAAGTTTCGAGTCGGCATCTAGTCCTGTCCACGTCCAAGTATCGCCCCATCCCTCTGCTTTTTTCTCTGGCGTGACGTTCTTAGCCTTGGCCCCCACAAAGCACCAAATCTCATCGCACTGGAGCCTGCGGACCCGCACATTGTTGACGTGCTCATCGTGAAACCGCTCGCACGCGATACCCAGGTCAACTAGCAGCTTGGTCACAGTATTCAGGGACTGCGTCAGATAGGCACTCCTCGATCGCCGCCCACAGTTGCCAAGCAAGTTCAATGGGAGTGTCCGACTCCGCTTCTGGTCCCCCACCACCAGCGCAGGCCCCGCCATAGCGCGTCGGGAAGAATGCGGACATGATACGCCGCACGGCCAAGCAGATAGGCCAAATGCCGGACGCGTTTGGCCAGGACCCCACGTCGAGGGATCCGCCCGTCTTCCGGAGTGTCTTGAATATAACAGGCATCGACGGAGGGAATCCGGGTGGGAAACAGAGCTTGTCGCAGAACCGTGCGTTTGTCACGAGGCGATTCGAGGAGGCCCAAGTGCAACCACAGGGTGTTTTTGTTCGGATTGAACAAGGTATAAAGTGATGACTTCGCGTCGGTGCGAAGCCATTGTTTGACGCCATCCGGAAGACAGTCCATCTCCTTCTGTGCAACCCCGGGCAGGCGGCAATTAAACCAGTCTCTCGCCAGAGCAAAACAAATTACCTCGAGACGGCGAAGAGAATCATGGTGCCACTCGCACCATCGGCTCCACAATGCAGTATCGTCCGAGGTTGTGTGCAGGAACCAGGCAAGTTCATAGATGTGAAATGTAAGCAGTCCACCACAGCACAGCAAGTGCTTAACTGCATGCAATGCGGAGTACGCAAGACTGTCCACTGGATCCAGGGCGGGAAAACTGATCCCATTCAACCTGTCTTCGGTGCGACGGAGCCACAACTGATCCAGCCCGTGCGGGGCAAAGCGCCAGGTCTTCTCGTTCCAGAAGCAGAAGTGAAGATCTACGGAGTGCGGCATCTCGGGATCGAAAAAGTCTCCGCGCCATTTCCGGCCGGCTTTGCGAATCATGCTGGGCAGATGATCGGTGGGAAAACTGTCCACACCTTCCAGCGGTTTGTAACCGAGAGCAAGAAGAGCGTCGCGGGCTCGGGAAACCGATTCTGGCGGGCAATACAGATCAATGTCGGACTGCATGCGGAGTCGCGGATCTCTTCCGTACCTCGGCCATTGTGCGAATCCCTTGAGAACGAGGTGCTCGGCACCGGCACTTCCGAGGGCATTGGCCAGTTCGATGTAGGTTTGTTTCAGGAGCTCAAAGCGCTGGGTGTTATTAGAGAGATTCCGATCGATCCGCGATCGTACCCAGTCAGGAAGTTGATCACGACAGACCTGGCCAAAATGCAAGGTCAAATGCATCCCGTCACAATAGGACAGCAGTTGCCCCCACTCGGCATCGTCCAAGGCGCGCAATGCTTCCGGCTGAGCGCCCCGAAACTTGAGCGCGGCCAGCAGCGCGCTGACATATGATGGAATCTTAGGCACTGGTGCTCTCCACCTTCTGGTCAGCGAGGTTTGGCATCCCCAAAGTCGAGCTGCCCAGCTTGGTCATTCCGTCCAGGAAAATTGCGGTTCCTGCGGGTGTTCTGAATAACTAAAGGCCGCCGAAACGCTACCAGCCCACCGGAATAGTTGCGTTTTTCATAGCGACTCTCCTTGCGTCGACCCGACTGTCTGACCGTCGTCTACACAGTGCCTACAACGCCAACAACGCTTGTCACCACGGCGTAATTTGTTTGTCCAAGCATGGTCACCGGAAAATGTCGAAGCCCACGAAGTCCAACCTTTATGTTGTGTTCTTTGGTACATGCAAATTATCTTTTCCACTTGCTCTAGGGTGATAACCGGGGGAGCAGCTCTATAAGCCACTTTCCTTCAAATCTATGTCCCCGGTAATTGACTGAACAAAAATGGCTTAGCCCAGTCTACCCGAACTGTTGCTGGTTGCCGTACAACATTCGAAAGATGTAAGGCTGGCTAGCAAGCAGGGTCTTATACAGGTTGCGATGGCACTTTCTCGATTCGGCCTTGACCCTTTGCCTGTCCTCGGAGCACAATCGAGGCCCGAGACAGTTATGGCGTTGTAGCACAACCCATAGAAATTAGGTTTAGTCGCCACCCGACCCCTGAGAGGATTTGGCCGTGCAACAGATCTTGGTCATCGAGGATGATAGCGCTGTTCAAAGAGTGCTGAAGCGAATCTTTGAAGCTGAAGGATACGCAGTCGATCTGACCAAGGACGGGACTTCGGGTCTGGCATGCTTTCGCAAGACAGTGCCGTCAGTGATTATTCTCGACCTGCATTTGCCGGACATCTCTGGGCAAGAGGTCTGCAAGCGCATAGCGCAAGCTGATCCGACGATGCCAATCGTTGTCCTCAGCGCTAGCGCGGATGAAGTGGACAAGGTCGTGCTCCTGGAAATGGGTGCTCGCGATTACGTGACTAAGCCCTTCAGTCCAAAGGAGCTGCTCGCACGTATCCGGGCGGCGATACGATCGGCGAACGACATTTGCTGGAATGCCTTTCGTTTTGGTGATGTAACAGTTGACTTTCCAAAGCTGGAGGTTACCCGTGGGGGTTCCCCGGTTTTGCTCTGCCCCAAGGAATTTGAGACCCTGAAGTTCATGATTCGGAATGCTGAGCGCATCATTTCGCGCGACGAACTCCTGAGTGCAGTTTGGGGCTATCAAGCCTATCGTGCGACGCGGACGGTGGACAACCACATCCTCAGGCTGCGGCAAAAACTGGAGACGGACCCAGTTCATCCGGTTCATTTTCGCACCATACCACGTGTCGGTTACAAGTTTGTGCCCTAGAGAAGGTCGTAACGGGGCGAGAAAACGTGGTCCGGCCTGACACCGTTCGCCTTCTCGCAACGAAGCAATGCAATTCTGTTGGGAGTACCGGATATGCCATAGCGTCGAAACGTTGCCGATCTGCTTCGGACACAGGGATATCTACGTCCCACGCAGGGGGACATCCCCGCCCGAATCCTGACATCACCACACAGTCTCGCTCGCCAGGGTCTGATTCGAGGTCCTTTGCACCAGACCTTTGCGTTCCGAAGTCAAAGGTCGAACAACGCGAGGTGGCGGACTGACGGCCCATAAGCCCGTCCACCGATCTTCTCCTATCCCGCAATCAGACGTGAAAGTCGAGCTTGTGCCTCCGACTGATCTTCGGTCCACTCTTCGACAAAAACGATCGACCCATAATCGACCTTGCCACCTCCAAGACTCGGGTGATCCCGAAATTCGACGCAGCCAGTTAGAAATCTCAGACCATTGTCGTCGAACGAATGCGACCCGAAAATGAGCACCAGCAAAGGGTACCCGCAAACATCGAAGGTGCTCCCCAAGAGCATTGATCAAATCGCGTTGGCTCGAAAACGTTGAGGGCAACATTCGGAACTCCCGAAGATTGCAGTCTATCGGATTTAATGCAGATATGCGGTAGATGTACCTGGCACCTATAAGACAACTCGATCCGCAAGATGGCAAACTGTTTCGCTCGGGATTCAGGCTGCAAATATCGAAGATGTAATATGGATTGGACCCCTTGGCTGAGACAATCAGTTAAGCTACATTTCGCCGTTCGTTGCCGAAGCGTTGTCGGGCGAGGTTGATAATTGGCAGTATAGCTCCGGCTGGTGAAGCGGAAGCGGCTCTGCTGGAGAGCAACCTGCCAGGAATAACCAGCTGGAGACTCATCCACGGCGATGAGCGGGGGCACGGTCGCAGGATCGTGCCCTCATCGCATGGATAGATTTCCCCATGCCTCAGAAAACTCATCTCGCCTCCTGCGTCACGGCCGCCACCAGCATGGGCCGCGACGACTGCAGACGTTCGAACTCGGCAGGCGGACAATAGCCGAGAGACGAGTGCAGCCGCTTCTGGTTGTAGATCTCCTCCAGAAACTGGCCGATGCGAGCCCGCGCTTCGGCCAGGTTGCGATACTCGCTGCGATAGACTTCTTCGCACTTCAGCGTTTTCATGAACGACTCACAGGTCGCGTTGTCCCAGGGATTGCCGCGGCGCGACATGCTGATCCGGACTTGGTGCGACTCTAACAAAGCGACATAGTCGTGGCCCACATACTGCACGCCCTGATCGGAGTGGTGCACCAATCCGGGCGCGGGACGCCGCCGCTGCAACGCCATCTCCAGTGCCGCGACGGTCAACTTGGCTTCCAGCGTGGCATCCAGCGCCCAACCAATCGCCCGCCGCGAAAATGCGTCCAACACCACCGCCAAGTAAATGAACTCTTCCAGCAGCCGGATGTATGTGATATCGGCGCGCCAGAGCTGGTTGACGCCGCTTCCCGGTCATCAGTTTTGCAGCGATTACGTCTGGCCCTGTCATCCAAACGGGCTGTTTTGAGGTGAGAAAATTCCATCCCATGGTTGGATCGGAGTCTTCGCGCTGGCCAAATTTCGCGCGTATGGGCACGACATCTTCCTGAGGCTCTACGAGTGCGTACCAGCGAAGTTGCTTCCAGAATGCTGATCGGAAACAATCATCCCGAGTTGTGCGTTCCAGTATTTCACGTGCCTGGGCAGTGAAGTCGCGGAATTCCAAGCTCTCGGCGCACAATATCTCTCGGCAATTGAGCAGCTTGCTTACCGCCGGGAACTGAGCATGGACATCGACATAGGTGACAGGTAAGGGCGTACGCCTGATCACGCATTCCGCACGTCCGGCAACAAGCGCCTGCATGGCTATGCCGTTGATTCTGTCCGGAATGTTGAATTTTTTCTGCGGTGGCGTTATTCCCATGGCAGACCAATGCTCTTTAGCCAGCGTCGCCGGCGAGTAGCAGCGTTCGGGAACTAGATCGACCGGATGTCGCTCGCATTCGAGCCTCAGACGATTCAGCAGTTCTAGTTCTCCGGTCACATTCTTCAACAGGCACTCAATTGCGGGTTTGGTTACGCGCGAGCGAAATTTCCATGCCCTGCTCGCTGGGGCTCCAAAAATTTCACAGGCAGACGAGAGAGTGTATGCCTCTCCGGTAATAACGCCTGTCAGGGTCTTCAAGTCGAGAATGTGAATGTTTGATTGCTGTTCTTCTCCATCCGAATCCTTTTCGTGAAACTTATACTTGATCAGCCGATAGATGGCTTTTGAGGCGTCCAGGCTCTCAATCGCGATTCCCGGCTCGAAGCCGCTGGGACGTATCGTGCCCGTTTTCTTGTCCTGAAATAGGCGAAAATAAAACGAGAATGCTCGCCGCCGCTTGACGGATTTGTTCCATTTAACCGCAATACGGCTGATCTCGAACGGTGCATCGTAGGCGACTATGAGTGACCCAGCTTTGAGGTACTTCAGGAAAACCTTACGGCGGAATTCTTGGATATTTCCGAGCTCAAAAGCGCTGTCCTTGGTAAAGCGCTTCAACACCCGCAACTCGTCAGGGTGGCCGTCGCGGTAGAACAGCCCAATTTCCTCTGCGATGAACTGGCCATCTTTCAAGTGGGCACTGATATACGCTCCAAAGAGCAGGTCCTGCTTTTCATCGTTCATCCCCCGATCCATCGTGATGACGTCCTCATCCCTGACGTTCATCATCGTGAGACCACTGTAGAACACCGCGCCCCGCGCGCCTACTAGGGCGATCCCTAGTTTTTGGGAGGGTGGTAACCCAAGGGGATGCAGGGGGTTACGCGGGCCGCCCGGCGGGACGGTCTGCGATATCTACCGCGGGGGGGATGGTCGGTATCCCGGCTGCCTCTCCTGAGCCAAACCGCCGACCTCATTAATCACTGAGCTCAGCTTTGCCGAGAGGTCGTTCCTCCAATTCCGGTCCAAAGCCGACTCGGGGAGGTTCTCCGCTTGTGATTCGAGCCCTTTAATCAGCTTGGCGGCAGGGGTCTGCTGTCCTCCCAGATCGGAGAGCTGGTGATAAGACTGCCTCAGGCCGTGAAGGATGCTCGCTTTGGGGGCGCCGCGCAGCGCCATTTGCGTCGTCCACTGAAGGTCATGGCCTAGCCAGAAGAGATTCGCGGCATGTCCCCAGTCGATTCCGGTCGGGCTGGCCGCATCGGAGTCGTCTTGTCTTGCGGGTCGGGCCGGGGTGGCCTGTCAGTACGTCGTGGCGCGGTTCTGGACGAGCGGTGTCGGATTTTGCCTGCCCGAACGTGAAGACATTGTTTCCGATCCTTGCCTCGGTTATCGATGCCAGAAGGGCCTTGAGACCACGCCGAAACGAAAAGACAAGGATCATTACGGTCAGAGGCCACACGGTAGCTGCCAGGAGCGGAATCAGATCATGCAGGGACATTTATCGTTGCCAGCCTCGCCAAGTTTACTCCAACCCTCAGGCAGCGAATCAGGGCACTAATTCGCCCTGCCGGTTGCGGTGGAGTCGCTGTGCGCCACCCGCAAGTTGCCACCCCCAGGGGAGACGGTCACACTGTCGGCAGCCGATCCTCTCAACCTGGTGGGCATCATTGTTCCGGGCGAGCGGGTTCCGGCGATTTCCGGCCGGAGCGTAACTTTTCGCGACGGTATAGCGGTTCAGAGCATTGATTCCCATGCTGCACTCCCGCCGGCGGCTGGATCCCAGTAGCTGGGATCCACCATAAGGGGATCCTCCTGAGTCGCGCCTGGCTTTGGTGTCGCCCTTCAGCCCAGGTATGCCCTATAGAGCCAAACGGCCCAGTCCGGCATGGGTCGAACGGCCTCATTGACCCGGAGAAGCAAGCGGACTAGACTGGCTTACCACGGCACTAGCCTGCCGAGGCCATCGCCAGGCAAAAATCCTGGGTTCAGCAAAATTTTCAGTCATTCACAAGGAGAAGAGTCTATGAAACGTTCTATCGCGCTGCTGGCGATTGCTGCCGCAGCACTATTCCTGTTTGCTTCATCCACGCCGGTCGCAGTTGCCCAAAGCGGCAACCGCATTATCGTTCCCGATTCCAGCGTTGTGCACCCCGAGGATGCCGGCGTGCGCGCTCACACCAACATCACTCTAGTCCTGCCCGAAACCATCGAGATCGGCGACAACGGCGCCCCAATTGCGGAGAACCCGTTATCCCTGGCGTGCATCTATGACTTGGTCACACAGACCAAGGGCTGCCCCAAGACCAGCAAGATTCTTCCAACCGGCGGATCCAAGGCCATCGCTCTGGTCGACGCCTACAATAACCCCGATGCGGTGAGCGATCTCAAGACGTTTGCCACTGCATACGGCTACGGCACGCCAAACTTCAGCGTGGTAAAGGTCGGCAATCCTGCGGATAACTCCGGCTGGGCTTTGGAGGAGTCGCTGGATATCGAGTACGCCTTCGGTATGGCGCCGAATGCGCAAATCTACCTGGTGGAAGCCAACTCGAATTCCTTTAGTGACTTGTTAGCGGCCGAAGACAAAGCGACCTCGCTGCTGCAGGCGGCGGGTGGCGGCGAAGCCTCCAACAGTTGGTGCGGTGGTGATTTCTCCGGCGAGAAGGCTTATGACAAGCACTTCAAGGGGACCGGCGTGGTTTATTTTGCCGCGGCCGGCGACACGGGTGGCGCGGTGTGTTACCCCAGCGCCTCGCCCGACGTAGTTTCGGCAGGGGGCACCACCATCGAGCGTGACTCCAATGGCAACTTCCTGTACGAGGAAGCTTGGAGCGATGCGGGCGGCGGGCCCAGCCAGTACGAGTCCCGTCCCAGCTATCAGAATGTCATCAAGAAAATCGTGGGTACCCACCGAGGCACGCCGGACTTCTCGTCCGAGGCCTCCAACGTATCTTACGTGGCTATCTACTCCCAATACGGTTGCGGAGGCTGGTGCGGAGTAGGAGGCACCAGCGTCTCTTCCCCCACCCTAGCCGGCATTGTCAATGCCGCCGGAACCTTCAACACTTCGACCATTGCTGAAAACACCGAAGCCTACAAGGACTACGCCAGCAAGACGAAGTACAAGGCGGACTGGAACGACATCACAAAAGGCAGCAATGGTTATCCCTGCAAGAAAGGCTGGGAATACTGCACCGGTATCGGCTCCCCACACACCTACACAGGAAAGTAACAATTCGTATCGGTTGCTTTTCCCTGTTAACCCAAGAAGCCCGCTCCACCGGGAGCGGGCCTTCTTGTTTGCACAAATGTCGAGAAAGTTACTGGTTTTCTTAGCATCGTCTGGATTGGGCTTGCACACTCTTCGCTCAGCCGTGATTGCATGACAATCAAGCCCGTTGTCGGAACATTCGTGCGGATGACTGGGGCCGCATCGCCAACCGTTTGCTATGCGTGCGACATCCTCTGACAACAAAGCCCCTGCGCTCGGGTATATTCTAAGTTTGCTGGTCTGAGTCCCGAGCCAGGAACGCGCAAGGGTGAGGAATGAGAATCTGTGGGGTGGGAAGTGCGTTTCCCAAGAACTACTACCGTCAGGAAGTCATTCGCGAAGCGCTGAAACGCCGCTGGACCGGCAAACTGGAGAAGCCCCAGTTGCTGGATCGGTTGCACGCCAGTGTGGGGGTGCAGGGCCGCCATCTCGCGCTGCCGATTCCCGCCTACGAAGAGTTGACCACCTGGGGGCGAGCCAACAACGCCTGGATCGACGTCGCGCAGCAACTGGGGAAACAGGCGCTCTGCCATGCCCTGAACGATGCCGGAATGGCCACTAGCGATCTCGGGGCAATCTTCTTTGTGTCGGTCACCGGCATTGCCAGCCCATCCATCGAGGGACGGTTGATGAATCTCATGGGTCTGCCGCCCAACATCAAACGGATTCCCGTCTTTGGCCTGGGCTGCGTGGCTGGCGCAGCGGGTATTGCGCGCGGTGCCGACTACGTGCGTGCTTTTCCCGATCAAGCTGCCGCCTTGGTCTCCGTCGAGCTTTGCTCGCTGACTTGGCGCGAAGATGATCTATCAACGGCCAACCTGATTTCGACCGGACTCTTTGGCGATGGCGCGGCTGCCGTCATCATCGGAGGCAAAGATAAGGACAAGGCGAAACATGGTCCCCGGGTGGTCGCGACACGGTCCGTGTTCTACCCGGACACCGAGGACGTGATGGGCTGGGACATTTCCGAGAAAGGTTTCCGCATCGTTCTCTCACGCAGCGTGCCCGACATGGTGCATGAGCATCTGGCCGCGGACATTGACCAGTTTCTCGCCGACCTCAATCTCAGCCGCAAAGACATCGGCACGTGGATCATGCACACCGGCGGTCCGAAAGTCCTTCAGGCCACGGAGCAGGCTTTAGAACTTCCTCCGAACGCGCTGGAGGCTTCCTGGCAATCTCTCGCCAAGGTGGGCAACCTTTCTTCGGCTTCCGTGCTTCTAGTTTTGCAAGACTTCATGCACAACCGGCGGCCCACGCCTGGCACGCTCAGCATCCTGGCCGCTATGGGGCCTGGGTTCTGTTCCGAAGTAGTTCTGCTCCAGTGGTAAGAACAAGACATGGCACGCGCTACGGAGAAGACCGACGTGTTTGTGGTTGGCGGAGGCCCCGCAGGTTTGGCCGCCGCGATCGCCGCGCGAAATCACGGCTTTGCCGTCATGCTTGCCGACGCTGCTCAGCCTCCGATCGACAAACCTTGTGGCGAGGGCATTATGCCCGACGGACTGGCGGCGCTGAGGAAAATCGGCGTCACTGTCCCGCTCCAAGCTGCGGTCCCATTTCAAGGCATTCGCTTCTCCGACGGCATCTCTGCAGTGCAAGCCAGGTTTGCGGGCGACTGGGGCTTGGGGGTACGCCGTACGACCCTGCACCAGATCATGACTTCCAAAGCTGCTGAGATCGGCGTGGATATGCACTGGGGAACGCGCATCAGTGGCTTGATACCCGACGGCGTCACCATGGATGGATGCAAAGTCCGCTGTCGCTGGCTGGTCGGCGCCGACGGTCAGAATTCCCGCGTTCGCGATTGGGCAGGCTTGCAATCGGTTCGCAGCAGGCCATCCCAGCGCTTTGGCTTCCGCCGACACTACCGTATTATCCCCTGGTCGGAGTTTGTGGAGGTTGATTGGACCCAGCACGGGCAGCTTTACATCACCCCCACTGGCCCGCAAGAAGTGTGTGTCGCTTTTCTCACGTGCGATCCGAAAGTCCGTCTGGAGGACGCCTTCCATGCCTTCCCGGAGATCCGATCTCGATTGCAAGGCGCCGTCTGCATAACGCGTGATCAAGGAGCCATATCGCCTATGCGGTTACTAAAGCGTGTGTATCTCGGCTCGCGTCTGCTGATTGGAGAGGCGTCAGGCTCGGTGGATGCCATCACCGGAGAAGGTCTCTCGATGGCTTTTCAGCAGGCGCACGCAATGGCCCAGGCATTTCTAAAGAACGATTTGTCCGAGTACGAACTGGAGCATCGCCGGATCAGCCGCCTTCCCCGCGTGATGGCAAACCTGATGTTGCGGATGGATCGCAGCCCCTGGCTGCGGACCCGCGCCCTGCGCGCTTTCCAGGCGAACCCGCTTTTATTCACGCGCATGCTCGCCATCCACGCCGGCGCGGTTTCACCGTTTGCTCTTGGTGTGAAGGAAACGCTGTCATTCGGGTGGCATTTGGTCAGGGCATGAGAGTCGTCGGCTGGCGCATCGGTTCCCTTGCATTGTTTGTCCTCGCGGGTTCGGCCAGCCTTCGGGCACAGCAGATGACGCTCGAACTCGACCCTGCCGGCACCAGAATCGACTTCTCACTTCCCGCCACGTTCCATACGGTGCGCGGAAGTTTTGCGTTGAAAAGCGGCACCATCCACTTCAACCCGTCAACTGGGTCAGCGTCCGGGCTGGTGGTGGTTGACGCAGCAAGCGGCCAAAGCGGCAGCCCGGCGCGCGACCACAAAATGCACAAGGACATCCTGCAGAGTGATCAATATCCCGAAACTACCTTCAGTCCCAGCAAGATCTCCGGAACTTTTGCGCCCCAAGGCAGTTCCACCATTCAGGTGGACGGCATCTTCCGCATTCACGGCGGCGATCATCCCGTCACGCTTTCAATGCCGTTGGAGATAAACGGAAACACTCTTACCGCGAGAACTCACATGTCGATTCCCTACGTAGCTTGGGGAATGAGGAATCCCAGCACATTCGTTCTACGCGTCCGCGAGAAGGTCGAGCTGGACATTGCCGCCACCGGCCATCTTAGCCAGGGAATGCAAGCTGGCGCAGTCCATTAGGCTACGAAGTGAAACCAGCAACTATGGAATGCGCGCCAGCTCTCTCCTGTAGAGATCGTTCTGGGGAAACTCTGCAGATAGGTCTGCGAGCAGACGCCTCGCTGTCGGCCGGTCTTTGTCCCGCAGCGCGGCTACAGCCAGCAGCAACCTGGCAAACGGGGCGAGGTAGTGGCCCTTCTCCGCAGTGACGCGCAGATTGGTGAGGCCGGCGTCTTTGTCGGTCTCCGCCCCGCCCAGCCGCAGCAGCCAGCGGATGGGCGCGGCATTGAGTCCCAAGAGATAATTCTCCACGCCCACCGCCAGGTATGCGTCGTAATACGATGAATCCTGCGCGAGCAACTTTTCCGCTAGGCCGCGGGCCGACTTCGTATAGGTCAAACTGGCCAGGTTTCGCTTTTCGATCAGCGCCAGATAATCACTGCGCAGACCATCCGCCAGGATTTTGGCAAATTGCGCGTTCTTATCCTGGGGCACTCGCGTCAGTATCCGGTCCGCCGTCTGGCCCCCCTGGTTCAGTTCACTCTCAAACGAGTCTTTCACGTTGGGATCGGGCCTCGGCTGCTCCCGGTTCAGGAACTTCGTGTTGTCGGTAAAGAGTTCGACTTCCAAAATATGCAGCCGATCGAACTCAGAAAACAAATACGCCGCCGCATTCGAGACCGGCCCCATGGGGTCATCGGGATGCTGTTGTTTCCACGCTTCAAAAGTCCTGTGCGCTTCAGGGAAGTTCAGGTTGTACATCTGGCGATAACCTGCTTCCAAAAGAGTAGGATCGGCAGCCCCCGCAAGTGGAGTAGCAACCAGGAAAAACAGGAAGCAACCACACCACTTCGCGAGCGAGAGGCTCACCAACCTGCCCATCCTGCGGTGGCATCCGCTATCAAGAGCAATCGCATCCTTGGGGCCCCTCTCGAACTTTACACTCGAAACGTTGGATGCAAGGAACCCGTAATCGAGAATCGCATGTTATTTTGACGGCATTCAGCCAAAACGTCGTCACCAGAGATAGAATGGTGCGACGGATGGGAAAGGTTTATGAAGATGATCCGAGTAGGTCCCGGCGCAGCCATCTCCGCGATGGCTCTGTCTGCCGTCTGTTTGTTCCCGCACTTTGCGCGTGCGCAGAAGCAAGAAGTCGTCTGGAGCGAGCAGGAAACGCCCATCCTTCAACAGCTACGCGGGCTGCGCAAGCTTCCCGACGACACCCGTGCCCAAACCACGAAGCAGCTTGCGCTGCAAATCCGCCAATTGCCGGTCGTCCCAAACAAGATGCGTTTGGCAGTGGGCCTGGCAAATCTCTCGACAGAAGGAGACTTCGGTTATGAGACGCTGCAGGAAGTCGCAACCACGCTTGCGGATGCTCTGCGTGAACAGCCGCAGCCGGATGAGAACGGCCAGCCTGCGGCGTCTTACCTGGAACTGGCCCAACTGGTGCGTTACGAACATGTGCAAGTCAGTGTCGACGCTCCGCAACTAAAAGCCGCGACTGCCAAGCTCGAGGCCGACGACCAGCGGCGTCAAGATGCAAACTTCACGCTAACGGATCTGCAGGGCAAGAGTTGGACGTTGCGCGATCTGCATGGCAAAGTTGTGCTGGTAAACTTCTGGGCTACGTGGTGCCCGCCTTGTCGCAAGGAGATGCCCGATCTTGAGACGCTGTACGAACGCTTCAAGAACGATGGATTCGTGGTTCTGGCGATTTCTGACGAAGAGCAGGAAAAGGTACAACCTTTTATCAAAGACAGGAATATCAGCTATCCTGTGTTGCTCGATCTCCAGCGTAAGGTCAATGATCTGTTTCAGGTGGAAGGAATCCCTAAGAGCTTCGTCTATGACCGCAACGGGAAGCTGGTAGCGCAATCCATCGACATGCGCACCCAGCATCAGTTCCTTGAAATGCTTGGCCAGGCGGGGTTGCCGGTTTGCGATGGTTCTAAGAAGTGCTAGACCGTTTCTGTGCCCTCTAGGTGCGCTTTCAGAAAGAAGACGGTTTGCTGGTTTGCGCCATCGCCAGCCCTGCCCTCGAAGCCGTGCCTTTGGTGAGAACAGGTGTGCTCACTTTGTAGAATCCGCTCTGGTTCGAAGATCTACTCCGGCGTTGGGGCTGCGAGAAATCTTCCACCACGAACAACTCCCCATAGCGTTCCGCGACGCAGATGCCAACCGAGTTCAATTTCACATCCAGAAGATTGGCCCGATGCGGGGGCGAGTTCATGAGGACTTCGTGAATACGGTTGGGATCGCGGCCCTGGGCAACATTCTCGGCGAGCCAGTTGTAGTGGATGCCGGCCCGCCGGGCTCGCCCCGGAAGGTTTTGCTCACCGGGGAACTGATGGGAGATGAAGCCGCGCGCTGCCATGACTTGCGCATGCCAGCGGGCAGCTCTGGCCAAGGCATCGTCCCATGTGAGCTGAGGAAGGCCTTCAGCCTCGCGGGCTGAGTTTACCTGCTCGAACAACTGTCGTGCTATCGCGGACGGACTGACCTGCGCGCTGGCCATTGCAGAAACCAAGGCCAACGCGCCGATCAGTACAGCCGGGGGAGGGCTGTTTTTCATCCGGAGAGTCTACCCGAAGGGGCAGAATTTGCCTAGTCCAAATGACGCCGAGAATCAAAGTCGATGCTGTGACTGTAGGTGCATGGAGCGTACTGGCCGACCGTCGAGCAACTGCTCGTCAGCCGCCTGTGCGCGCCCGTTTAATTCACAGTGACACTCACCGCTTTGGAGGGAATACCATTGGCCACGACTACAAGCGAGCTTTTTCCCTTCTCCATCCCTGCAGGTACATCAAAGTTCGTCGAAACGGTAGTCGTGCCGGTAGCCACACCCATCGTGCTGTGGTCATGCGTCCGGGCGTAAAAAACGTGGCCGGTTTTCTTGTTTGTGATCCGCACCAAGGGGTAATTGGTGGCAGTTTGGAACTCATCGCCAAACGCATTCGCTTGCGACAGGCCGTTGAACTGCGTACCGGAAATTGGGTAGGTCGAGCCGCGTGTCACCGAAGCCGGAAAATCCGTGATGGTTGGAGCCCAAGAAGGAGAATACTTTCCCTTGGAAATGTACACCTCAAAGCCGCCGACCAGGATTTGACCAGTGGGCAGCACCATGAGGCTGCCATTGAGGGTGAGGGTAGAAGTGAGCGTCTCGCCATTGAACTCATAACCAAGGCCGGAGTCACCTTCGACCAGAACATTACCACTGGTCAACAGCGCAGCAAACGAATCGCCCGCCGCGTCACCATTGGGGAAGTCGGGTCCAGCGGCCCATGTTCCCGAACCGCCATCTTGCCCCGGGGTATAGATAGCCGTGTGCCCCGTTGAATCTCCCTGGTGCAGTGCGCCCGTGGCAAACACGGTGCCGTCCGGTCGCAGGATGGCGGGACCAATCTCTCCCGGAGGACAGTACTCCTTGTTGTGTCCATACGGAATACACCCCACCTCAGGTGGACCCTGCAGGTTCACGGGTGTGTCGCCCTGACTCACCCATTGCTGCGCGGAGGGAGTGTAAAGTTCGGAGTTTGGATTGTCCTTCACATCCACGGTCAGGATGGTACCCTCCGGCAGCAGAGTCCACCCCTCCTCGGCGTTGAAATCGGCCTTGCCAGTGGAGCCAACCTTGGTCCATTCGAGTGTCTTCGGATCCAGAACCGCCATGCGCTTGTCAAACTTGCGGCCCAACAGGAATTTGCCGTCGGGCAACACAGACGATGGAGAGTCTCCGATGAAGCCCCAGCCCTTGGGAGGCTTTACCTTGGTCCAGGTGTTGGTTTTAGGGTCGTAGATCGCGCCGAGATCGGTGAATGCGAACTGGTTGAAGTTGTATTCTCCGCCTTCGATCAACAGACGACCGTCGGCCAGCACCGCGGAAGCGAAGGCGTACGGCACATAGTCCGAAGGCAGGCTGGCAAGTTGCTTCCAGGTTCCATTGATGTAACTCCCCTTGTTATCAGGCGTCAGTTTCCACCAATCGGATTCACCGCCGCCTTGAACCATCACCGTGCCATCGGTCAACTGAAAACTGAGAATGGCCCCATCTGGCGCCGAATTCTTGAGCGACTGCACTTTCTGTGCGATTAACGTGGAGGGAGCAAGAAGCAAGAACGTAGCTAGAGCAATCGCGAATTTCTTTGACAAGACAGACCCCTTTCTGAAGTGACAAGCCTGCGGCAAGCTGTGAAAATCTGGAATCCCCACTTAGCCCGAACCGGCTCTTAGCGCCAGTCCTGGGACGGCGCACAAGCCACACAATACTAACAAATCTGCGCTGAGTTAGTTGTAAAAATTGTATCTCCAGACTTCACCTGCACGTCGCGCATGAGACTTTTCGCTCAAGGACTTTCTGACGTACCGGTGTTTTCAGGGACACAAACTGCGAAGCAACCTTACTTCATGACAGCTGACTACTACCAGAAGCGTTTCGACCCAGTACCGAAACAACGAGCTTTCCCTTAGTTGGTTTTCTCCATATCCTGCCGGGCAACGTTTAAGATCTCGGTAACCGCAGAAGGTATCGCGGTTTTGCTGGTGTCGACCACCAGGTCAGCCTTGGCATACAAAGGCTCGCGTTCGGCAAGAATCCGTTTCAAGTCCGCCATCGCTTCGGAACTCTGAGCCATCGGACGCATATCTCCCTGCGCAATGACGCGCTTCATATGATCCGCCGGAGTTGCCCGCAGCCACACCGTATAACAGGAATCCAGCAGCCGCTTGAACGTGCTGCTCTCGGAGACGATGCTTCCCCCCGTCGCAAGCACGAATCGACTATGCTGCGTCAGCAAGTCATCCAGACAGCTGCGCTCGAAGCGCCGAAAGCCGCTCTGTCCATAAAGGTCGAACATGGCGCTGAGAGGAACTCCGCTGGCTTTTTCGATCAACCGGTCAAGCTCGAAAAACTGGACATTCCGCTTCTTGGCTAATGCCGCGCCGATGGTTGACTTCCCAGCTCCTCTTAAGCCGATCAAGGCGATTCTTTCGCGCCGGTTCTCAGAATGAACATGGCCGAAGCGCTGTATCAGCCACTGCCGGAACGTCGTTCAGTTCATCGGGAGCAAGGTGACCCAGGAAGTCCATAGCGTGCGCGAATTCGACCGTGGGCGGAGGTCCCTCGAAAACCAGCGACGTGACCGGCACATCGAGAGCTTGCGCGAGATGACGAAGAAGAAGGATCGATGAGTTCCCATTGCCTGACTCCAGCTCCGCCAGAAAGCGCTCCGACACGCCGGACTGCGCTGCCAGCATCTTGCGCGTGATCCCGCGCCGCGAACGCAGGCCGCGAATTCTCTCGCCGAGGATATTGAGATAGCGCTGATTGTCGAGATCTGATTGGGCATAGGCTCGAACCTCGTTCTCTGGAGACGGCCGCTTGAATGGTTTTGTTCCTCTCATGCGGGAGCAATCTACCGCAAAACGTCCAATTTCAGATCAACGATCAGGTCGCGCAAAGATGCTTTTTGTGCCGCGCAGAAACGGGCCAGGTCCGCGATCAAGGGCCAGCCAGTTTGAGGATCGGAAGCCAGCATCACGTCCTGGAATGGGTACTCACCTTCGATCTGGATGAAGCCGCCATCCTCCAGTTCCTTAAGCAGGTGATACATCGCATCGACGTCAAGACCGCAGGTTTCATGCAGCTCGGGAAGATACGCAGCGTTTTGTTTCCGCGCTCTTCCGTGCGAGCGGGTCGCGAGATCAGCAATATGGGCAAGCAGTTTGCGGGCGTCCGGCGACGCTGAGCGAAGCTGCAATTCAAGGGCTGCCACAGCAGCCAACCTGGCTGCATCCGGAGGGAATCCGCAGACGCGAGCGAATTGTCCGATCAAAGGTGTCACCTTGAAACGCTCCATGAATTGTCATCCCGGGCAGAGCGAGGGACCCGCAGTTTCCGGGCGCCGGTCAAACTAATTGAAGCGTACGTATTCGAACTCAATCGGCTGACTGTTAATGCCGCGTGCGGGAGGCGCGATCCAGTTTGCAAATTTGCCCGGTTCGAGCACACGCCCCATTAAGGACTCCACATACATGTGATCTTCCTTGGACGGGAGCCACTCCTCCTGGCGCTGGTTCCACTCCATCTCGGTCAGCACGTTGCCCTCCGGAGTTATGAACTGTCCCGCAAGTGTGCCGATTTTGCGGTGGAATCCCAGATGGGGCAATACGAAGCGAAACGGAATCCCCAGCTTTTCCGGAATGCGGTTCCAGCGGTCGATTCCACCCTGAATCTCTTCAATATAGTCGTCGCGCAGCTTGGCGTTCAGCGCGTTCAGAGCGGGCACCTTCTTCTCGACGATCTTGCCGTTCTGCACCTCGTACACTGGGTATTCTTGCGAAATCAGCTTGTGGTCGTCGTTCTGCTTGGTTTCTTCGTAGCGACCTTTGACACCTGTTGTGTAGTAGGTGGCCGCATTAGAAGACACATCGCCGCCATACAGGTCGAGAGTGACGCTGTAGTGGAAGTTGATGAACTTCTGCATCGTCTTCAGGTCGATCACACCAAACTGGCGCCCGTCGCCCGGATCGGTGAGTCCGTGTTCCTTCATGACCTCACAGGTGCGTTGCAAGGTCCGCGCGATACCCGATTCTCCGACGAACATGTGATGCGCTTCCTCGGTCAGCATGAAGCGACACGTGCGGGAAAGCGGATCGAAAGCAGACTCTGCCAGAGAAGCCAGCTGGAACTTGCCGTCGCGATCGGTGAAGAACGTAAACATGAAGAAAGACAGCCAGTGCCGGGTTTCTTCATTGAAGGCGCCAAGAATCCGCGGATTGTCCACGTTGCCGGACCGGCGCTCCAGCAGAAACTCAGCCTCCTCGCGCCCGTCGCGTCCGAAATAGCGATGCAGCAGGTAGACCATCGCCCAGAGATGGCGGCCTTCTTCGACGTTCACCTGGAAAAGGTTGCGCATGTCATACAGCGAAGGCGCGGTCATGCCGAGGGCGCGCTGTTGCTCGACCGACGCCGGTTCGGTGTCACCCTGGGTGACGATGATGCGCCGCAGGGTAGAGCGGTATTCGCCGGGCACGTCCTGCCATGCGGGCTCGCCTTGATGATCGCCAAAAGCAATCTTGCGATTTTCGTCGCGAGGGACAAGAAAAATTCCCCAACGGTAGTCGGGCATGCGAACGTATCCAAAATTCGCCCAGCCTTCGCGGTCAACGCTGATGGCGGTTCGAAGATAGACCTGAAAGTCTTTGCTGCCTACCGGGCCCGTGTCCCCCCACCAGTTCTGGAACGCCGGCTGCCAGCGCTCCAGAGCGCGCTGCAGGGTTTTGTCGCCCGCAAGATCGACGTTGTTAGGAATTCTTTGGCTGTAATCAATCATGACAAACTCCTATGACTGAGCGCTCTACACGCGCTCCCAGTTGAACTTTGCTTTGGCGCCGCTGCCGTACACTTTTAGCGCGCCGGTTGCGCCGACGGCATTGGGCCGAATGAAAATCCAGTTCTGCCAGGCGGAAAGTCGCCCGAAGATCCGCGTCTGCAGCGTCTCCGGCAGGGCAAACCGAAGATTCGCCTCCAACCCCGTCAGCGCATCCGGAGAAAGCGCAGTCCGCGCTTCGACTGCCAGGCGCAGTTCGTCTGCCCAGTCAAGATCGTCTGGCGCGGCGGTCACGAGCCCGGCACTCACGGCTTCCTCCGCGGAAACTCGCTGGTCGGCCAATGCGCGTGCTCGCGCAACCGCATTCTTGTCCTCATAGAAGCGGGAAGCCACGCGGGGCAAGCCGTTTGCCATATACAGAGGGCCAAAGTTCATTTCGGATAACCCAATGAACGTTGCCTTCGGATTGTTCGGAAGGCGCAGCATGTAACTCCGATCGGCAGCAAGCGCCAGCTCGAACAGAGTCCCCGCAAAGCACGATCCCTCTTCAATCACCGCATAAATGGAGCGCGAGGAAACATCGAGGCGCGACAAAGTCCGTCGCAGCATGTTGATAACTTCGCGGACGAACCAGTGATTGCGATGGGCGATCAGTTGATGGTCGATCTCGATCATCGCGTCCGCATTGCCTCTGGTCTTCATGATCCAAAGACCGAGTTCGAGTTCGTTGGTACGAAGGCTCAGGATCGCGTCATCCAGTTCACGGGCAGCCAGCAGCGGCCACCAGTTAGCGCCTTCGGCGATGATCGCTTCCAGGGACTTTGCCTTGACCGCTTTCGGCGCCTTGACTTGGAAAGTTGCGGTACGGCCCGGCCGGTCAAGGTGCACATCGACGAATTCATAGTGATATCCTGTTTCATCAATGGAGCGCTTCAGCGGTGTCAGTGTAACCCCCTGTGCGCCGGCAGGACGATCGCTCTGCCGAGCAAGCTCCTGAGCGCGCTTCTGAATGTGCTCACTCCACTGTGCTGGCTTGACGATCTCATCCACCAGCCGCCAGTCTTTGGCGCGCTGTCCCTGAACTCCCTCCGAAACCGTGCAAAACATATCGGCAAGGTCTCTACGAACCCTGCGCTTGTCAATTAGGCGCGTTAGGCCACCAGTACCCGGCAATACACCCAACAACGGCAGTTCCGGCAAGCTCACCGCCGAAGAGCGATCGTCGATCAGGATGATCTCGTCACAGGCGAGAGCGAGTTCATAACCGCCGCCTGCGGTGGTGCCGTTGCAAGCCGCCAGAAACTTGATTCCAGAGTTCCGGCTGGCGTCTTCAATTCCATTACGGGTCTCGTTGGTGAATTTGCAGAAATTTACTTTCCAGGAGTGACTGCTGGTGCCGAGCATGTAGATATTCGCGCCCGAGCAGAAGACCCGGGGCTTGGTGCTGGTAACCACTACGGTGCGAACTTCAGGGTGCTCAAACCGGATACGCTGCAGGGCATCATGCAACTCGATGTCAACGCCCAGGTCGTAGGAGTTCAGCTTGAGCTTGTAGCCGGGCCGGATCCCGCCATCTTCCTTCGTGTCCATTACGAGGGTGGCAACCGGGCCTTCAAACTTCAGATGCCAGTGTTGATATCGCGCGGGGTCGGTCTGATAATCGACTCTTTGTGCGGCAGCAGTCTCTGGTGTCGTCAACGCGGCTTCCACGAATCTCTCCCAGGAGAAGCGCAGCGGCACGCGACATGCAGTTTAGTGCAGTCAATAAGATTGTTCACCCACCCCGCTTCTCTGATATCTCTTATATCATAGCTGGATTCCTGAACACAACGCGGCTCGAATGGAGTTATGTGATGCAATATAATGCATCGGTGCTTTCGTGGTTTAACCTAAGGATGTTCAATCATGCAAGGAGCAGAACTTGAAGCTAGCGAGCTACGTTTGCGGAGAATGGAAGCAGGGCGAGGGTGACGGTCATACGCTAATCGACCCCGTGACCGGCGAACCACTAGCGGTCGTGTCGTCGAGCGGAATCGACGTGGGAGCAGCCCTCGACCATGCGCGAAGAAATGGAACCGGCGCACTCCAAAGGCTAACTTACTCTCAGCGGGCGGACCTTCTCGGCAAGATTGTCGATGTGCTTTCGGCAAATCGCGCCGAGTATTTCGAGATCAGCAGGAAGAACCTCGGAGCTACCGAAGCCGATGCCTCCTTCGATGTGGATGGCGCGATTTACACGCTGAAGGTCTATGCCAAGCTGGGCAAGCCACTCGAAGGGAGACTGATCAAGGACGGAGCGGCGATCCCGCTTTCGAAGACCGGTGTTTTCCAAGCGCAGCACTTCCTCAAACCGTTGAGTGGCCTTGCAGTTTTCGTAAATGCGTTCAACTTCCCGGGCTGGGGACTTTGGGAGAAAGCCGCGCCCGCCTTGCTTTCTGGCGTTTCTGTTCTGGTGAAGCCGGCAACGCCTACGGCATGGCTAACCCAGCGGATGATCGAAGATGTTGTGAAGGCCAATATTCTTCCGCGAGGCGCCCTGTCCATCCTGTGTGGTTCCGCCCGCGACCTACTGGATCACGTTTCGGAAGATGACGTGATTTCCTTCACCGGTTCGGCGCAAACGGCGCGAACCATTCGCACCAACCCAAATGTGGTATCGCGGTCAGTGCGGATCAATGTCGAAGCGGACAGTCTGAACTCGGCAATTCTCGGCTGGGACGCTGCGGGTACGCTTCCTTTTGAGTTGCTGGTCAAGGAAGTGGTTCGGGAGATGACGTTAAAGGCCGGACAGAAGTGCACCGCCATCCGCCGGGTTCTTGCTCCGCGGCAAACTGCGCTGGCTCTAGGGGAAGCGATTTCGAATAAGCTGGCTTCGGTAAAAGTCGGCAATCCGAGAAATCCGGAAGTAAAGTGCGGCCCGCTGGTGAACAAGACGCAACAGAATTCCGCGCTGGAAGGGCTTTCTCAGTTGGAAAGGGAAGCCAGAGTACTCTTCGGCGGCGATCGAAATTTCCAACCCATCGACGCCGACCGCGCCGTAAGCTGCTTTGTTCAGCCAACCCTGCTGTTTTGCGAGACGCCGCTGCAATCGCACGCGGTGAACGACATCGAGGTGTTTGGACCCGTGGCAACCATCCTTCCATATGATTCAGCGGAAGAGGCCATTGAACTCGCGCGTCGAGGCTCGGGTTCACTGGTGGCGTCGGTTTTCTCCGACGATCCTGGCTTCAAGCACAACGTGACATTGGGGATCGCGTCCGCGCACGGCAGAATCCTGGTGGTGGACAGTTCCGTTGGCGCCAACCATACCGGTCACGGCAACGTGCTGCCCACTTGCCTGCATGGCGGCCCGGGACGCGCCGGTGGCGGAGAGGAACTCGCTGGACTGCGTGCGTTGCACCTGTATCATCGGCGTTTTGTTGTCCAAGCCGGTCCGGATGTGATCTCGGAGATTTCCAAAGAGACGGTTGATGCGCGGGCGATTTGCGATTGACATTGCGCGGCGGAAGCCAGGACGAGAATTCCTGCGACCGCCCTCAGACCTAAGTTCAAGAACCCTTGCGAACCGTGCCAACTGGTCCCCGCCCAGTGCGCTTCCAATACAAATATCCCGGCACGCCGATGAGCACGATCGCTGTTCCCCAGAACGCCTCGGTCGCTCGCGTGATGATAGTATTTAACGTCCACGCAGCGCCAACCAGTATGTAGAGTCCGGGTATCCAGGGGTATCCCGTGCAACGATATGGACGCGGAATGTTCGGCCGCTTCCAGCGCAGAATAAACAGCCCAATGACCGTCAACGTGTACGACAGCACCATGCCGTAGATCACGTAGGTGTAAAGCTGATCGTAGCGGCCGCTGACGGTGAGAACCGCCGCCCAGATGCCTTGGCCGATCAGACTGAACGCCGGCGTGCGCCACTTAGGATGGATGACCGCCATACGCTTGAAGAAAATGCCGTCCTGCGCCATGGCGAGATAAACCCGCGCGCCTGACAGCGTGCAAGTAGCCGCGGCACTGAAACAGGAAACTGCGATCGTGGCGGAAAGCCAGACCGCGGCGCCAGGCGAAAACAGCGCGGCCGCGGCCGCGTGCGCGATCGTCTGGTGTTTCGCGACTTCAGTGAGCGGCATGGCATAGACGTAGGTCATGTTCATTGCCATGTAAATTACGCCGACTGCTAGGATGCCCAGCACCATTGCCAACGGCACATTGCGGCGTGGTTCCTTGACTTCACCCGCCACCCAAGTGATGTATACCCATCCGTCGTAGGCCCAGAAAACAGCAATCAGGCCCACGCCCATCGCAGAAATGAATTGGCCTGGGCTCAGGCCCATGGTCAGGCCCACGCCCTGCGCACTGAAGTTCGCCCAGTGACCTTTGCCGATAGCGAACCCCAGAACAACAAAAGCGGCCATGGCAGCGAATTTTGTCCATGTCGAGACGTTCTGCAACAGCGCACCCCAGCGCAACCCCACCACGTTGACGTAGGTAAGTACAGCGATCAAGATCAGCGCCACAATATGTGCGCGAGTGAGGATGACGCCCGCGAAGGAGACAACTACGTGTTCCTGAGAAATCACAGGAACAATCTGGCCCATGTATGCGGCGGAGGCCACTGCGAGCGCCGCGATTGTCCCACCGTTCGCCACGGCGAACAGCATCCAGCCGTACAGAAACGCCACCAGGTCGCCGTAAGCTTCGCGCAAGTAAATGTATTGCCCGCCGGAATCAGGAAACATCGATCCCAACTCGGCGAAGGCTACGCAGCCGAACAGGGAAATCACTCCGCCCAGCACCCAGACCAACAAGAACAAGACGGGCTGCGGTAGCGGCCCGGCAATGTCTTTGGCCGTCAGGAAGATCGAGGACCCGATAATACCGCTGGCCAGCAGCAGTACGGAGTCCAGGAGCGACAGCCCACGAATCAGGGTAGGCTTGGATTCAGTTTCGGCGAACGGAGCAGGCGAGATGGTCGGAATGCCCATGGATTCATCCCATCCCCAATTCGTCCGGCGATTCCAGCGGAGTGCCGCAGCGCCGGCAGATGACGGCGGAGCAATCACCACAGGTGAGCGGATCGGCGACCTCAGCCGCGCACTGAGGACAGTACAGCGGTTCGGGTTCCGGGTAGGGCGGGGGCTGCGGGTTTGAAGCCATGCGGACGCAAATGTACCATAAACCAGGAGTCAGTAGTCAGGAGTCAGCGGACATCATCTGCTGACTCTTGATTCCCGACTCCCGAGTACTGAATACGGAGACCCTTTTCATGGCCGACCAGACTCCTGACGAGAGACTACGAACCGAATTCAACCGCTGGGCCGACCAGGGCGAAGGCGAGAAGATGGAGTCCCATCATCTCGACATCACTGAAAAGACTCTCCGCCTGATGAACTTGCGTCCGGGTGAGCGCGTGCTTGACCTGGGATGCGGTTCAGGTTGGGCTACGCGTTTGCTGGCTCGCATCGTGGGCGAGGGGCCGGAAGGCTTCGGGCAGGTGGTTGGCGTGGATGTTTCCGACGAGATGATTCGCCGCGCCCGGGCAGCGTCCAGGGATTTCGACAACGTGATGTACGTCTGCGGTTCCGCCCAGCGGATCCCCTGGGAAGAGAACTTCTTCGACAAAGTTCTGTCGGTCGAGTCGTTCTACTACTATGCCGATCAGGAGCGGGCGCTTGCGGAACTTTTTCGCGTGATGGCGCCGCATGGGCGGCTGTTTATCCTGATCAATCTGTATAAAGACAATCAATATTCGCTGCAGTGGGTCGACAGGCTGAAAGTGCCGGTGCACGTTCGCTCGGCGGCAGAATATGTCGAACTGCTCAAGCGCCATGCCTTCGAGAATGTCGCATGGCAGCAGATTCCAGATGACACGCCCACTCCGGATGACTACAAAACAAAATCATTCCACTCGCTGGACGATCTCAAGGCATTCAAACGAACCGGAGCCTTGTTGCTGATGGCCTCCAAGCCGAATTTGAGAGTTCCGGCACCGGGGTTCACGGTGTACTAGCTCTTTGTGTGGCGCGTGCCCCCTCGCCTGCGGGCGCTTCCTTTACGCTGATAGGAAATTACCGCAAGGTCATCAGCGCATGAAGAGCAGGGCAGATGCGGTTGAGCGGACCACCCCATCATCGGCGGAAATGCGTCCACCGTCGCCTATGGTCCTTCCTGGGTCGGCGACATCGTTAATGCCGTCGGCCGCGACGCATGCAGCGGAAAGTACTGGAGTACAGAACCCACCGCCATCTTTGTCGTCTGGGACGACTGGGGAGGATGGTACGACCACATCAACCCGGCACCCTACCCTAACGTGTGGAGGGGCACGTACCAGAACGAACAGTGGAGCTGCTCGGCGCCGAACGGCTGGGGCTGCGGCTACACCTACGGCTTCCGTGTGCCGCTGCTGGTGGTGTCTCCCTACACCGGAACCTGGAGCAACAACGCCTACGGCCCCTACGTCTCCGGGGCGTGCGGATCGGGAGAGCCGAACTGCCCGAACAACGTTTTCCCCTATGGGCACGATTTCGGCAGCATCCTGGCATTCACCGAGTGGAACTTCAAAATGCCGTTTATCGACGAGACCGGCGACAACGGATATGCGGACTACAACGCGCCCGACTGGTCTAGTGACCACCAGCAGCATGTGCCGCTGTCGGATTTCTTCAGCTTGTATCCTACCAAGCGGCAATTTGTGTCCATTAACAGCACTCTGGAGCCGTACACGTTCTTCCAGACTTACTACAAAACGACGGGAACGGGGGCCGTCGGTCCGGACGACGACGCCAACTCCGACTGATGTTGAAGGTAGATTAGTATGCGCTGCGACCCGCAGCCGAAAATGACCCGCCGGTCGCAACGACCTTCGAAAACGGTGGTATAGTGGCGGGCAGCGGAGAACAGATGCTTCGCTACCCTCCCTCAGCGGCCTGTTGGGCTGGAAGGCTGGTATCCGATGAAACCCAAATACATATCTCTTATGCTTGGCTTGGCGCTGGTGCTTGCTCTGGCCCCGCCAGTCTGGGGAGCCGCCAAATACAAGGCTCTGCATAACTTCGGCTCCGGCAGCGACGGCTACGGTCCCTTCGGCCCGCCGGTTCTTGACAACAAGGGCAATCCGTACGGCGTAACCGGAACCGGCGGCACGGGGCAGTGCGGCAGCTACGGATGCGGCACGGTATTCGAGCTGATGCCCAAAGCCGGCGGCGCATGGAAGGAGACGATCCTTCACAACTTCACCGCTGGCAACGACGGCGCTATCCCGTGGAGTGGCCCGGTTTTCGACAGCGCCGGGAATCTCTATGGTACCCTGCAGGGCGATAATGGGCTGGGAGGCAGCGGGGTGTTCCAGCTAAGCCCCAGCTCTAACGGCTGGAACAACATACTAATTTACACCGACGGGGCCGGTCCGGGGCTGCTCATAGACAGCGCCGGCAACCTCTACGGAGCGATGGGCCCCGGCCAATACAAGTATTACGGCGCAATCGGCGAGCTGTCGTCTGGTTCCAACGGCTGGACCTATACGACGCTCTACAGCTTTTGCAGCACCTTCTGCCCTGACGGATTTAACCCGCCTACGCCCCCGATTTGGGATGGAAAGGGCAACATGTTTGGCACCACGACCGAGGGCGGCATCCGGCAGTCTCCGTGCTGGACCACCGAGGGTTGCGGCGTCATTTACGAAATGACTCCCAACGGCGACGGCACCTGGACATACAACGTGCTGCATCGCTTCGCCTCCTTCAAGACGGATGGTCAAAGCCCTTACAGCGGCTTGGTGATGGACGCATCCGGCAATTTCTATGGAGCCACATGGTTCGGCGGCTCCCACCGGAGCGACGGATACGGCAACGGGACGGTCTTCAAGCTGGCTTTCACCGGTGGCCAATGGAAAGAGACGGTGCTGTACGATTTCCCCGATTGTGGTTACGGGTGCATGGTGGAGGGTACGCTGGCGCTGGATAAGCATGGCAACCTCTATGGTACTGCCGCTGGGGGCAAAGGTGATTGCGGCGGCCACACCTGCGGCGTGGTATTCAAACTTTCGCCGCAAAAGAGCGGTAAGTGGAAATATAGCGTGGTCTACAACTTCACGGCTGCCGGCGGCGGCTTCCAGCCGTTTTACGGCGTGATCGTGGACGACAAAGGCAACTTGTTCGGCACCACAGGCCAGTTTGGCAAGTACGGCGGCGGCACCGCCTTCGAAATCACGCCGTAGGTAAGGCTGATTCCCTAAGCAGTGTGCTCAAATGAGCCGCCGGCCGCAGCGATTTCGGAAAACAAATGGCATAGTAGCCGGTGGCCAGGTTCGCGTCCGTTCTTTGGACGCTAACCTGGGTTGAGGGAATGCCCCCGTCAGCCCCAGCCGCAACTTTCCTCTTGACTCCCACCCCGGTAAACTGACATCCTCAATCTATATATCTCATGGAGAACATAAGAAATATATATATAACTCATTAGGAATCTAGATTTTACCTCTAACCCCAATCGAATCTAGATTTTGCGGGTAAAAAGTCCGTAACATCATGATTCCACTAGACCGCATGGGGAGGGGGGTATTAGAAAGTAAACACCAGCGGATCGACGGAGAACCGACAACCGGGAACTGGCAACTGGCGCCTTTAGCCACCCCGGCAGACCGACATTCTCATGTGTATATCTTATGGAGAACTCACAAAAACAACATATAACTCGTTAAGAATCTAGATTTTACCTTTAAGCCCAATCGAATCTGGATTTTGCAGGCAAAAAGTCCGTAACATCATGATTCCACTAGACCGGCGAGGAGGGGTATACCCCAGTCTTAAGAAGTAGGGACGAAAAATAAATTGCTGGGATCTTTGCCGCTCCACGAAGGCCGCAAGTCGTGTCAGCGGTTGCGCTTTAGGATCCCGGATCGGACAAGAACCAACCGGGTTACCACCTTAATTCCAGACAGCTGCAGCGTGCCAGTGGATTACTAAGCGAGGCAGAGAAAACGGCGAACCTACTCGATGCCGAGCTGTTTCCGGGCGTCGGCGCTCAGCCGTTCCGGGGTCCAGGGCGGGTTCCAGACAATGTTCACCGCGGCATTGCGGACTCCCGGAAGTTGCTCGATCCGGGCTTTTACCTGCTCGCTGATTTGAACGTGTGCCGGACACCCCTGGGCGGTCAGCGTCATCTCTACGCTCACATCCTGCTGATCCTCGGGGGCGGGTGTGAAGCGCAGTCCGTAGATCAGGCCCAGGTCCACGATATTGACAGGAATCTCCGGGTCATAGCACTGTTTCAACGCGCTCATGACCTCATCTTCAGTAACGGCTGGCATTCGGTCTCCTCTGGGCGACGCCGCTTCCGGTGGCGCACTGCCAGTGTAACGCAACCGCAAGACCGGGGGCTGGCAGCACTGGAAGAACTCTGAACGTTTTCCACAAACGAAGCCGACCTTTGCGCTACAGTTCACCGCACAACTGCCTTCTGGTATGGTGTCGGTGAGAACTATGACTGCGGAACTCAAGCAGAAAATTCAACTCATTCTTGCGGCAGCCATCATTCTGGCCGGTGTACGCACTGCCTACATTTTCTATGAACGCTACCAGGAAGCGCGACCGGCCATGCACCCGGCTCTGCCCTTGGATCCTGATTTCTATGTCAACCCAAAGAAACTCTATCCCTACGACCTCAAGACCGCGCAGGACCTGACCAAGCAGCCGGTGTGGGTAAGGCTCGGCTACGCGGCGGTGTATTTCCCGTACAACGCAGCCACGCACCACGCGGATTTTGCTCATCCCGCCGGGAAGTTCCTACCGCTGGAGAAGCTGCAGGTCGAAAAAGTTGTGGCCGACGTTGCCCCTGGCGTTAGCGAGCGCCAGCTCATGGCTGTGTTTACGAAGGGCGGGAAGGCCTACTCTTTTTCTGTGGGGAACATCACTAACGGTCAGTATCACTTCTATGGGAATGACATGCTGTTCATCGAAGATCCGCACCAGCTTTACCACCACTGGTCCCACGAGGTGTGGCAAGCCATCGACCAGCACCAGATCAAACTGGGAATGAATGAGCTCCAAGCTTCGATGGCGATCGGACTGGGAATTCCGCAGACCCCTGGCAATTTTGGAAACCGCACGCTGAATTACCCCAATGACGGACACCCCTTCACGGTGACATTTGAGGGAGGGAAAGCCGTAGACATCAAGAGCGGGACGTGAGTGGAGTACGCAGGTGTGGCTCTTATGGGTCGGACGCTTTTGCCCGCGAACGCAGCGCTATCTACTTCACCACCGGCGATCTCGCGTCGGCGGTCTTTTGATCGTCGGCGTGGATAACCCCGTCTTCCGTGGAATAAAACGATCGGTGATCTCCATCCAGTTGCTTGGGCGTCAGGGCCAGTTCATAACCGTCTTTCTGGGAGTGGAAACTCACGGTGTAGTCGCCCCGGTCGGTCTGCACCATGCGGCGGGTAAAGCTTCCGGTGTGGACCAACTGGCTAAGCGAAGTAGCGTAGCGCTGGTTTGCGCGCTTGTACAGATGCTGCGCGCGAGCCGCCGTACGGATATAGCCGAGGGCGGCAGCTTCCGATTCCGAATGCGCCGGATCACCGGGAAACTTCGGTTTATAAGGTGTCTGGGCTGCCCCGGGCAGCGCGGCTAGTATGACGGCCCCCAAAATCCCTCCCCCAACCAGCCGTTGCACCGCGCTCTTGCGCCCTATTTTCATGGGGTCTCTCCCTCTGCCAAGCATACTAAATCCAGGTTACTGGCGTAATTGGAAATGACATTACTCACCTTTGCACAGCCGTCGACTGCGGATAAGCTAACCCTATCCTCATTCATAGGTAAAAGATGAAATCGACTGGTGTAAAAGCAGCGCTGGCCAAGAAAACGCCAATCCGTATTGCCGTAGTGGAGAGCGATCCACTGCGGTTTGTGGGCTTTCGAGCCCTGTTTGACACCGAACCGGATTTCGAATTGATTTCCTGTTCGCTGCCCGATATCGCTGGATTGCCCGACATCGATCTGGTATTGCTGGGCAACCGCAGCAGCCAGAACCTCTTCGACATGATGGCCAGCTTAAAGGCCACGCGCCCTACCCTGCGAATCATTGTCACAGGTGCCGGCATGGACGATGAAACCGTGCTCAAAGCGATCGCTTCCGGCGCGAAGGGCTATGTCGATGAAGCCGCCTCGCCCGTGGAATTCGTGCAGGCCCTCCGCATTGTCAACGAGGGATCGGTATGGGCGCCGCGCAAGGTGCTGTCCACCTTCATCGAGCGGGTGACCTCTTCGCCGGGCCGCACTTTCCCGGCGGGACGCGTTGCATTTACCGACCGGGAAAAAGAAGTCCTGGAAATGTTGGTGGTGGGCCGCTCCAACAAAGAGATCGGCGCTGCTCTGGGAATTGAAGAGCGCACCGTAAAGGCTCACGTGGCCAAGTTAATGCGAAAAGTGGGCGTCCAGAACCGGATTGCGCTTTCCGTACACGCCATTACCCACTCGCTTGTGGCTGCGAGGTAAGCTTTTTGCAGAAGGTTACCGAAGTACGATGACCTTCGTAATCTTGTGGCTTTCTCCCCTTCGAAGCATACTCGATTCACCTACCACAGAACCTGGGAGACGGGGTTGGGAGCGGAGATTAGGGTCACCGTTGCCGACCCCGATTTTTCTTGGGGTTCATTCACCCCGTAACTGATCCGGTACCTTCTACTCGCTTCACATGCCACCGATTTCCACTCGCCGGAATCCATTACAATCAGCTGCAAAGACCAACTTCATAAGAGCGGCAATGCTGCCCCTGCAGAGAAGTTGGTCCGCGAGGTCAAATCGTAGTCGCGAGTCAGAGAACAACGAACCGGACAAACGGCGACCAGAACCGGAGAGCCGGGAAATTCATGAGAAGGCTTTTATTGCTCTATGTGCTGCTCAGTTGCACCGTGGTCGGTTTCGGCGCTGATCAAACCAAGAACAAGGCAGAGGACCGAGTGCAGTCCGCGGCGGACGTCCTCAATGAGATTCAAGCCGCGCCCGACCAGGGGATCCCCGAAGAAGTGCTGGGCTCGGCCGAGTGCGTGGCCGTGGTGCCCTCCATGCTCAAGGCGGGATTCGTAGTGGGAGCCAGCTATGGCCGGGGGGTAGCCAGTTGCCGCACCCCGAAAGGCTGGAGCGCGCCCGCGTTTTTCAGGATCGAAGGCGGGAGCTTCGGGCTGCAGATTGGGGGGCAGGCGGTTGATCTGGTGATGCTCATCATGAACCAGAATGGCATGCGCAACCTGCTGAGCAGCAAGTTCAAGTTGGGGGCCGATGCCAGCGTGGCTGCCGGCCCGGTCGGCCGGCACGCTGCCGCGGATACGGATTGGAAACTACGCGCTCAGATACTGAGCTACTCGCGGGCGCGCGGCGTGTTTGCCGGACTTGAACTCAATGGCGCCGTGGTCTCTCAGGACAAGGACAGCACGCGGGAGTTCTACGGGCACATGGTGTCAACGAAAGCTTCGTTGCAAGGACAGGCCGAGGCTCCGAAAGCAGCTTATCCATTCCTTGAGACTTTGGCGAAGTGGGCCAAGGCCGCCGCAGAGAAATAGCTGGGATGCGGGTTGGTGCGGAGTGAAGGAAGCCGCAGGTGGTTGCAGTCAAACGTGAAAGCTTTACTGGCAGGCTTCGCTGCTTGAGCGGCAAGTGTTGCGCAATCAGCAATTCCAGTTTGGTGACTCAGATGCTTGTATGAGGGATGAATTGGTGTGTATAGTAGTGAGTCCTCCCCAAGAACGACTCCGACTCATCGTTGCTTGCAACTCAGGACTTGAGAGGAGAACCAAAAATGCTAGGAATTCGTCTACCAGCAGTCTTGTTGGTGACGTTGCTTCTGGCTGGGGCGGCATTCGCCGGACCAACTCAGGGGCAGTTTATATTTAACGCAGATCGCAACAACTATATTGATGTCGGCACAAATTTTTTTACTACTGCAGGTTTCCAGAATCACCGGTACACCCCATCGCTGATGGCGGATGACTATTCTGACCGCATCGTAAGCGGGCGGAACTGGCCAGCCCCCGGTTCCTACAGTTCCAAGTATGCGATTTGGGCTCTGTTCACTCCATCGACGACTGGCGCTTCGGCTAACCGAAATGCATTCTCGGCAGCGGCCGGTGTACCCGACGCGGCCGAGATTTTCAATTACTGGACGGTGAGCGGCGACGCCGGGCTGATCATCCTGGATAGTGGCCAGGGATCGAATTCCTGGCAGGGCCCCTATGCCCAAATGACCAGCTTCAACATCTCCACTCCTCTTTCTGGCCTTGGCGGAGCCGGCCTTAAAGGGCAGGAGACGGTTGTCGATAATCCGCAGTGGAAAAAGGTTCCCGAGCCCACATCACTTACCCTGATGGGTACGGGTCTGGTGGCGCTCGCGGCCATGCTGCGACGCAAGCTTCGTCCTGCATAGACAGCGGCCACTGGATTTGCACTACGCCGGGTTGCAATGCGATCGAAATCAAAGGCCCCTACGGGGGCCTTTCTTGTTTCGGTTGGTATACCCCCTCCCCACCGGTCTAGTGGAATCATGAAGTTGGCGACATTTTGCCGGCAAAATCTAGACGTTCAAAGGAGTTATAGGTAAAATCTTCCGAACAAAGGACTTAGGGGCTCTCCTGTCGGGCATGAAACCGATGGGGCGGCACCCATCTGAGCTAATTGTCAAAGAACTTGAATATCTGATTGATATTGTGGAACAGGCTAGGGAACGATGTCAAGGCGCTACGGCGCGACGCAAGAAGAGCCGAGATCCATTTCACGTTCTGCCAGCCGCTTTTCAAAAGCCCTGTTTGCCCGGTATACCCCCTCCCCACCGGTCTAGCGGAATCATCAAGTTACGGACTTTTCCCCGCCAAAATCTAGAGCCCATTGGGCTTAGAGGTAAAATCTAGATTCCTATGGAGTTATATGTCATAAGCAGATGTTAAGTAAAAGTTATACGTTGATGATGGCGGTTTGCTGGCTTGGAGTCAAGGAGAAAGTGAAGGTGTGGCGAAATGCGGTACTGTGCGAAAAACCCCGCCCACGCGGAGCTCGGACGGGCACCCTCTAGGGTGGTTAGGACGCACTGGCCAGGAAACCAGCCCCGGTCTTAGCACACAAAAGGGGTCTGGCCAAGAATATAATCAGACCCTCGCTTCGAGGAGTTAGCCATGAAGAAGTCCCGGCCCCGCACGACTCGCGAACTCTCCGCGTCATTGGTCCACCAACTCAACATGTATGCCTTGGCCGCCAGCGCAGCCGGTGTCGCGGTGCTGGCCTTGGCGCAGCCAGCCGAGGCCAAAGTCGTTTACACCAAGGCGCATAAGTGGCTGGCCCCTAATAGCAACTTCCCGCTTGACCTGAACCACGACGGAATCGTCGATTTCAAACTCGATCGGTACTCGTACATACACTATCGCATCGACCGGCGCGAGGACCTCTTTGTGTCTGACGCCAGGGGCAACGGGGTTGGAGCAATTCAAACTTCGGTTAGTTACGCCACTCTCGCATTCGCGCTTTCGGCTGGCAGAACGGTCAGTGCGGGACTTGGGTTTGGCGGTGGTGGCTTTATGGCCGGCCAGGACCTTTGGCCGAGCTCCTTTAGCTGCTCCTTTGCCTATTGGGCTCATGCAAAAAATCGCTACTTGGGTTTCCAATTCTCGATCCGAGGGGCGGTTCACTACGGATGGGCGCGACTGAGTGTAAACAGCTGTAACGTTAACGGATTGAAGGCGCTTCTAACTGGTTATGCCTACGAAACGGTCGCGAACAAGCCTATTATCACGGGTCGAACCAACGGTCCCGATGTCATTACAGTCGAGCCCGCAACCCTGGGGCACCTGGCGCGAGGCTCATCGGCAGTATCGGCTTGGGGTGGCAGGAGGCCGACGAAGAGGGAACCAAGATGACGAGCATGACACAGAACGCGAGGTGGGTGGGTCGGGGGTGCCTTGCGATTCTGGCGATGGCAGGATTCTGCTTTTGACAAGATACAGGCCTTCATGCGCGCTCGGAGGGTCGATCGGCCACTGGGCACCTTACCAGTTGGAGCGAGTTCCACAGGACGAACATGGAGCGCTGGAACCCCGACGAGAAGGTGCTCAACGTCCACAATGTTGGGAGTCTGAGGTTGAGGTGGAGATACGCTACCGGCAGGGAGGTGCTTTCCTCGCCTGCGGTTGTGGACGGGACAGTTTATATCAACTCGACCGACCGCAGCTTCTACGCGCTGAACGCCCGCACCGGCGCCGTTCTATGGACCTACGGAACTGGCGCGGAGTCTACCTCGCCTGCGGTGGCGAAAGGGGTGGTCTATGTCTACGGCTCCCCCGACGGCAATTACGACCTCGTATACGCGCTGGATGCCGGCACCGGCACCTTGGTGTGGAGTTCCTACCCCGGCACTTTTCTTGATGCCGCGCCCACCGTCGCGAATGGCGTGGTTTACGTCGGCACGGACAGCATGTACGCGCTGAACGCGGATACCGGTGCTTTGTTGTGGAGCGATCCTTCCCAATACATTGCCAAATCCTCACCTGCGGTGGCGAATGGCGTGGTCTATGTTGGCTCAGGCGGCGGAACTGTGTACGCACTGAACGCCAACACCGGCGTCCTGCTCTGGACCTACAGCGCCGACGGCGAGGTGGAATCTTCGCCAGCGGTGGCGAATGGAGTGGTCTATTTTGGCTCATGGGATGGCAACGTATACGCGTTGAACGCCAGCACAGGCACACTGCTGTGGTTCTGCTCCACCGGCAGCTATGTGGCATCTTCGCCAGCGGTGGCGAATGGCGTTGTCTATATCGGCTCGGACGATGACAACGTGTATGCGCTAAATGCCAAGACCGGAGCCAAACTCTGGAAGTACAAAACCGGCAGCTATGTCGCGTCCTCGCCTGCGGTGGCGAATGGGGTGGTCTATGTCGGCTCCTTCGACGGCAAGCTCTACGCGCTAAATGCTAAAACCGGCGCCAAGCTGTGGAGCTATCCCACGGGAGCGTATATCTATTCGTCCCCCGTGGTGGTGAATGGGATGGTTTATGTCGGATCGGCTGACGGCAAAGTTTACGCGTTCGGATTGAAGTGAGGCGTGATGTGGGGGATGGCGGGCGAAAGACCCACTCTGCCAACGACCGAGGCTGTTACGAAACTCGTGTCGTCCGCTGAAGCGGACTCCGATCGTTCCACTTCCCCCTTCCCGGCACTGACGTGCCGGGCTAATGAATGCCGCCGCTGCGCGGCTGGAGCGTGTTTTGTTCCACTGCATCAGTGAGAGCCGCCCGTCGACAAGGATCGCAGGTAGTGTACGACCGCCGTCGCATCCGCTTTGTTCATCCGGTAGCTGGGCATGGGGGGAACGGCGGGGGCATCGTTGTGGCCCTTTCCGGTCATGAAAAACTTGATGGCTTCGGCATCTTCCCAGCCGCGCAGTCCGGCGATATTGGGCGCTTTGGCGGCCCAGGGCATTGGCACCGTCGCTTTGAACGGCAAAATCGCGCCGCGTAATGTCTGACCTGCGACGGGTTCACCCTTCTCATCGTGCGGAGTGTGGCAATCCCCGCACTTCGCAACCTGCTCGACCAGATATTTTCCGTGAGCGATGTCGGCTGGCGCTGTTCCACCAGCACGGACAGCGGCCGGGGTCAGCCAGCTGATACAGGCAACGATCAAAAACAGCATCACGCATACAAACGCCAACACTCGCATGGATTTACCTCCATCAGGGTTTCGTTCGTGCCTTCGAAAGCGGTAGATATTGTACGCCCATCCCGGACGCGCCAACCTCCGAAAAGCAATTTTCATGCGAAGGTCAAAATCCGCGGGCGAGGGCGCCCGCGCCACACCGGCGACACCGGCGACTCAGCCAAGCTGGCTGAGCACTTTTCGAATTTCCTCCGCTTGGGGAGAGTTGGGGGCAATCTTCAAGGAACGCTCCAATTGGATTTTCGCCTGCGCGGGATTGTTCTGCTTCTTGTAAACCATCCCCAGGTGATAGTGGACGAGCGCATCGTCGGGATTGTTCTGCAGTGCCTCTTGCAAGAGGTCGGCTGCCATGCCGTAGGTGCCCTTCTGGTAGTAGGCCCAAGCCAGGGTATCGGCAGCCATGGGAGAATCGGGCATGGCGCGGCGCGCGGTTTGCGCCAGCGACAGGGCGACGTCGGTGTTGCCGCCGTGCTCCAGCATGAGATAAGCAAGGTTGTTGGCGGCAGGAGCGTCGTCCGGTTGAACCCGTAATGCTTTCTGATAGAGCTCCTGTGCCTTCTGCCAGTTGCCGCTGGAGTTTTCCAGATCGGCGGCCAGAACGTAGCCCTGCACGCTTTGCGGGCTCTGCTGGATCAAGTGGTAAGCGGTGGCCAGCGCCTTGTCGGTCGAACCCATGGCAACGTCGACTTTCTCCAGAAGAAGGAACGCGGCCACATTGCTCGGGTTCAGCGCGATGGTTTTTTGCAGGGATGTTTCCGCCTCGGGATAATTCTTCTCGCTGGCCTGCAAATCTCCCAGGAGGGTGTAGAGGGCATCATTGTTGGGAGATTTCTCCACGTGAGATTTCGCCAGCGCAATGGCTTTGTCGGGCTGCTTTCGCCGCAAGAAAATCCCGACGAGCCCGCGAATCGAGTCCAAATGGTTCGGGTCGATGCTGAGCGCCTGCTCAAAATACTTTTGCGCGTCCTCCAGCTTGTTCTGACTGACTCGCAACTTCGCCAAGGCAGTGTAGCCGGCGGGATCGCTGGGAGCGATCTCAATGGCTTTCTTGATATCGGCTTCGGCAGCGGGTGTCTGCTTAAGGTCATTCTCCCACTGAGCGCGCAGCAGGTAAGCGAGCGGGTTGAACGGATTGTTCCGCAGCATTTGCTCTGCCGCCTGATCCAATAGATCGAGGTCATTCTTGCGGATCGCCACCTGCGACAGCGCAATCTGGGCATCGTCCAACTGCGGGGCAAGCTCGGCGGCTTCGCGCCATTCCTGCTCGCTGCGACCCAAGTCACCGGTTGCATTCAGCGCCACACCCAGCTGGTAATGAGCAAGGGCATTTTCGGGCTCGGACTTGACCACACCCTCGAGAAGAGGAATGGCGTCGGAGAACTGCCCTTTTATCACCATGATGCGTCCGCGATTCAGTTGCGCCCCGCTGTCCTTGGGATTGCTCTTCAAAATTTCATCGTTCAGACGGCTGGCTTCGTCAAGCCGGTTCGCGGCCAGCAGCAACTGAATGTAATCTTCCCTGGCTCTGAGGTCCAGGGGATGTTGTTGCGTGATCGAAGCGAATTCCGTGAGGGCTTTTTCCTTGTCGCCCAGAGCCACATAGTAGTGGGCGAGCGCCCGGTATCCTTCCGGAGTATCACCGAGATCCTTCTTGGCTTGCAGGACGACCTTTTCCGCGTCGGCCTGGCGGCCTTCGCCATCGTAGAGGCGAGCTAAGGTGAGCCGCAGTTCAACGTCCCCAGGTTGCACGTCGATGGCGTGGCGAATCTGCGCTTCCGCTTCCGGCCAACGGCCCTGATTCTGGTAAATCAGGCTGAGTCCCTCCATCGCAGCGGTGAATTTGGGATCGACTTCCAGGACTTTCTTCATGGTGGCTTCAGCCGCGTCAAAGTGGCGGGCATTGGCCTGCATGGCCGCCAGTTGCAGGTAGTATTGTGGGCGGTTGGGATCGAGGCTGATGGCTTTCTGTATTTCCTGGATCGCGATGTCCGGTTTGTGACGTACCTGGGCAAGGTCACCGAGCAGGATGTGGGCATCCGCGTTGTTTGGATCCTGCTGCAAGATCTTGTCCGTGATCGTCTGCGCCTGATCGTAAGACTTGGCGCCAATCAGTAATCGGCCCAGATCGACTTGCGCCTTCAGGTTGCCGGGATCAAGTTCGATGGTGCGTTGCAGTTCGCGATAGGAATCCGGCCAGATGTGCATTCTGGCATACGTGTTGGCCAGCCGGTAATGCGCCTGCGCGAACCGCGGATCGATTTGCACCGCATTCTGAAACTGGATCTCCGCTTCGCGGTACTTGCCTTGCTCGAAATAGCGGTTGCCGCTTTCGAGATACTTCTGCTTCTTTACGTTCGGATCGCGGTTGCAGCCGGCAAAACTGAGGAGCAAAACGATTGCGGTCAAAACTGTCCAAAGACGACTCGTTCTCATGTGATATTCCTATCAGTGTCAAGAATGCGGCTTCATCTGCAAGCTACCGGTCCATGGTGCGCCAACCAACTACTTGTTCCTGGCTACCAGCTACCGGGGAACATACTTGTCCAGCATAGGCGCGATCTGTTGGGCAAAGCTTACGGCACGCTGTTCGGCCGAGTCTGCCGCTTCGTCCTCCTCAATTGGAGTGACAATGCGGACCAGTGATCCATCGGTGCGGTTGCTGCGAATGGCGTCCGCCACCAGATAGAACTTGGCCCAGTATTCGCTGGCTACGGTCCTTCCGTGCGCCTGATACCAATAGATGACCAACTGACGGTTCAAGCCTTTCGAGATGATGTAGCGATTTGCCGGAATGCTTGCGCCATCGGCGATCGAGATCCTAATGCGGGACGACTCCAGCGGGGTCCAACCCGATCCGGGGAGGCAGTTTTTGGGCGAGTGCACGGTGTCGCCACTCTGCTGCGACGGAAAGTAGGCCAGAAAGAAGTCTATGTACGGTTGGTCCGGCTGGGTGTAGATGCGCGAGAGGAAGTCGCCGGGACCAAGAACCGTCAACACGTCCGGCTCGATGGGCATGTCCTGTCCGGTCCAGTTGCTCACCTGAATGGGGAAGGAACTTACCGGGTCACTCTTCGGCACAAATTCCGCCATCTGACGCGCCTGGAGAAATGCGGCGGTTGCTGCCAACAGAAATGCTACAACCAAAAAGCGAAACAGGTTGGAGTGCGGCTTCATGCCGTCCGGTCTGTCCAACGGCTGGCCGCGAGGATCAAGCCATGCAAGGCAAAGATCATGGCCAGCGATACCACGAACACCAGCCAGCCTGAGAATTCGTGAAAGAAGCCCAGTGCCCGGTCGGGGTCCCAGTACTGGACGGTCAAGCCGGTCCCCACAACGCGTAATGCGTTGGCAGCAACCGAAACCGGGATTGCCAAAAGGCCCAGAACGATCCGCCTCCACACTTTCGAATCGGCAAAATAGCCGTAAATAATTGCCATCGTCCCCAGCGACATCAACGACCGGATTCCGCTGCAGGCTTCGGCGACTTCCAGCGGCATGCGGGGAAGCACCATCACATTGCCCTCGCGCAACACCGGCACGCCCAGCCACCGGAGAAGTTCAGCGGCCACCGCAGAGGCAAAAAACTGCAACGGGAGCGTCACCTGATTCATGACAATGGTGGGGACCGGGACCATCAGGAACAGGAAAAGCCAGGGAAACAGCAGGGCACGAAAGTACAGCCAGCCGGCGAAGTAAATGACCATTCCCGCGGCCAGCAGAATCAGCGAGGAGCGCGAGAGAAAAAGTTCAGCGCCCAGCACTCCAACCACCAGCATCGAGAGGGCGGCGACGATGATGGGCAGGCCGGTCCACGCGGGCCGGAGCGGAATCCTGGCCAGCTTCTGCCGGTCTGACCACACCACAAAGGCGGAGAACAATGGAACAAAAAAGCCGTGAGAAAAATTCGGGTCGATCCACCATTGTTGTGCCAGCCTTCCCAGAATGGAGTGATAGAGCAACGCAAGCAGGCCAACAAGAATGGCAAGCTGCCAAGTGGCGGGCAACCGGCTGGCGTCTCCATTCACGCTCGCACCCGCTTCAACAGCGGACTCCTGTGCCGGGTAGCTCACTTCCGGGTTCCTTCCTGCAATCTTACGATCAAGGTGCCAATGCAGGCGCGGGCGTTCCCGCGCGTGCGGGATCCCAGTTGAAATCCAGGGTTTCCCTAAAACAGAGATTCTAGTTGATGAAGGGCTCTCACGCGAGCAAGTCCTGAGCTCAGACTGCCGGACTTCGCCCGGCCACCCAGACGAGACCGTCCGGGCCTACGTAGAACCTCGTCAATTTGGGACTGCAGGAAGAATCACGTAGTAGGAGCCGTCGCGCTGGCCGATGAATTCCAAGTTTTCTGTGTGATTAGGATGCCTCGGTGGTGGCTCAGTTTAAGAAGGAAGCGAGCCAAACGCGCGATTATTATGTAGCAAAGAACGCTACACTTCGCGCGGCTCGCCCAGATTCCCTCGACTCCGCTCGGGACAGGCTCTTCGCGGCGCACAGAACGCTTGCTCAGGATTACAATCAAACTGTGCCACCACGGGATGCCGCGGCACGCGTCCCGGGTGGCGGGAGGCGTGCTACACTATGGGTTCTCCTTCTTGCGTTTGACAAGGCAGTTGAAGTCAAGCACATGCAGACGGGCACCTTGGAATCGCCGCTTCCTCAGGGATACAGCTCAGCTACGAAGCATTGCTCTACGAGTTGAAACAAACTGGATTTGCAGCGGACGATTCCAGCGTTCCAGGAGTTTCCAAATAATCCGGCACAACCCCATTCTCCGGCGCGTTGCGATTCTTGGATTCGTGCTGGGCGCAGTTGCGCAGCCTCAGAGTCAGACGAAACCTGCGGCGCCAAGGAACTCCTCGGCCTCGGTGCCGACCCCGACCCCAGTTCCGGCAACCGGAGATCCCAGCTATGTGATCGGTCCCAATGACACCTTGAACGTCAGTGTATGGAAGGAAGCCGAGCTTTCCGGCAGCGTTCCCGTACGACCCGACGGGAAAATCTCGGTTCCGCTGTTGGATGACGTGCAGGCTGCGGGTTTGACCACCATGCAGTTGTCCGCCCAGATCTCAGAAAGACTAAGAAGATATGTGAGCGATCCCCGCGTCACCATCATTGTGACGGCCATCAACAGCCGGCGGGTGTATGTGCTGGGAGAAGTGAATCGTCCGGGAGGGTTTTCGCTGCTCCCGGAGATGACCGTTTTGCAGGTCATTTCCGATGCGGGAGGTCTTACCCAATTCGCTCACGGCAGGAAGATTTATGTGCTCCGATCCGAGGAAGGCAAGCAGGTAAAGCACGCGTTTAACTATGACAAGGTTCTGAAAGGCGAGAATCCCGAGCAGAACATCGCTCTGAAAGCCGGGGACACGATCGTTGTTCCATAGAAGGGTTATGAAAGCGAAATCCCTGACTTTTGTGGCCACGATGTCGGTGGTACTGCTGTTGCCCCGGTCCGGATGGGCCCAACAGGCCGCAGCTAATCCGGTTCAGGCCCAATCCACCGACTCAAGCAACAGCGATCAGGCCCAGAGCCAAGGTCCTTACCAGCAGGAGAAGGTCGAGGCGGACACGCGGCCGCTTTCCGGCACTGAATATTTGTCGCTGGGCATTCCGGAGCGGGCTCGCAATGTATTGAACGCTTCCATCCGAGCTGACGAGAGGGCAGACTCGAACCCTAGCGGTACCGGAACCGGCTATTCCTGGCAGGCTGACACCGATGTTTACGGTGACCTTACCTTGAACCGCTCCTGGAAGCGCAACGCCTTCACGGCTGAGTACGATGGAGGAGGAACTTTCTACGGAGAGACCGATGCCGAGACGTTCCAGTTCCTGAAGCTGGCGCAGGTGTTCGCGTGGGACCGCTGGACAGTGACCCTTACCGACCAGGCGACCTACTCGCCGGAATCTCCCTTCGGATACGCCGGCCCGGTGGGGTTTTCCATTGGCTTCGGTGGCACCAGCATAGGTTTGATTCCGAATCAGACGATTCTGACCGGAGAAGGCACGCGGGTTTCCAACACCAGCATCGGAGAAGTGGACTACGCGCTGAATCGCCGCAGTTCCTTGACTGGAGCCGCGTCGTACGGCCTTCTGGATTTCTTTACCGATGGGGTGGTCAACAGTAATCAGATCAATGGTTCACTTGGGTATAACTACCAACTCACGCCTCACAGCAAACTGGCGCTCGCCTACGCGTACGAAGAGATTCGCTTCCCATTTGACCCTAACAACGTCAGCAAAACGGAGTTTCAGACCCCCAGCATCAGCTACGCCTACCAGCGGACCGGCAGGCTCAGCTTTCAAGTAAGCAGTGGGGCGCAGGTGGCCCGGTCCATTAGCTCAGGCTTCCCGACGCAATCCAATGTTTTTCCTTACGCTCAGACTCTGATCACCTACGCCTGGCATAGAACTTTGCTTAGCCTTTTGGGGTCCCGTTCCATCCTTTCGGGAGGAGGACTCTACCCGGCAACCAATACGACTCTGGCGCAGCTCAACCTTTCTCGCAGCCTCTCCCGAAAATGGGACGGTGCGCTCCTGGGCGGTTTCGCCCAGAACTCCCCGCTCCAGGCGTACGAGTTCGGTCCAATTCCGGTGCAGCAAAGCCACTCGGCCTATGTGGGCCTCGACGTGCACCGCAGCATTGGACGTTACGCCGGCTTGTATTTCATGTACAACTTCCAGCGCCAGGTGGTGAATTCCTTCTGCACTGGGGCGTTGTGCGCGCAGGGTTTCTTAATGCACTCGCTGGGAGTTGGCTTTGATTGGCATTTTCGTCCGATTACGTTTCACGTGAAGGAGTAGTCAAGACAAGGCAATTGCGATGCTGGGAGACCGTGAACTCAATTTCGAACAGTACCTGACCATCCTGAAACGCCGGGTGTGGTGGATTGTGATTCCCACGCTCGTGACCCCGTTGTTGGCATACCTGGGTTCCTTGCTGGTGCCCAACCGTTACACGTCGGTCACGCTGGTGTTGGTCGAGCAGCAAAAGGTCCCTGACAATTTCGTGAAGCCGGTGGTCACGGAAGAACTAAACGAGCGTCTTGCCACCATGCAGGAGCAGATCCTGAGCCGCACCCGGCTGCAGCCGCTCATTGAGCGCTTCGGCCTGTTTCCGAGCGACCTGGGCAAAGTTCCGATGGAAGACCTAGTGGATCGCATGCGCAAGCTGGTTGCGGTCACCGCGGTTCCGGCGGACTTCGGAACGCGCACCGGCGGGCTCCCGGGCTTTTACATCAGTTTCAGTGCGCGCGATCCCCACTTGGCGCAACAGGTTTGCGGTGAGATCACCTCCATGTTCACGCAGGCGGATCTCCGCGCGAGGGAGCAGACCGCGGAAGGAACGACGGAATTTCTTTCCAGCCAACTGGACGAGGCAAAACGCAAGCTGGACGAGCAAGACCAAAAGCTTGCTGCGTTCAAGGAACGCTACATCAATCAACTTCCCGACCAGGAACAGACGAACCTCGGCATTCTGGCTTCGCTGAACGCGCAACTCGACGCTGCCAGTCAAACCGTTGCGCGCGCCGAGCAGGACGAAACTTTCGACCAGACGCAACTGAACCAGCAACTGGCTGCCTGGAAGGCGTCGCAAGCCGGAAATGACTCCGACAGCCTGCAAAAGAAACTGCAAGATCTCCAGTCGCAACTCTCGGCGCTGGAGGCGAAATACACACCCGACCACCCCGACGTGATCAAGGCCAAGAACGAGATTGAGGAGTTGAAGAAGCAACTGGATAAGGCGCCGGCTCCCGACACTGGCCAACCCAAGTCCGCGCAACTGGAACCAGCCGAAATCCGCGGTCTGCGATCCCAGATCCACCAACTCGAATCGATTAAGACCGAGAAAACCAAGCAGCAGGACGACTTGCAGAAGCAGATCCGAGCCTACCAGTCACGGGTTCAGATGAGTCCGGTGGTAGAAGAACAGTTCAAGGGGCTGACTCGCGACTATCAGACGGCTCTGAATTTTTACAACGAACTGCTGGTAAAGAAGAACCAGTCCGCCATGGCAACCGACCTAGAGCGAAGACAGCAAGGAGAGCAGTTTCGCGTGATGGATCCGCCGAACCTGCCGGAAAAACCGACGTGGCCGAACCGGCTGCTGGTCGTACTCGGCGGTCTCAGCGGGGGACTCGTTCTGGGTTTTGGCCTGGCGTTCCTGACGGAGTTGCGAGACAAGACGCTTCACAATGAGCAGGATGTGGTCTTTTATCTCAAGCTTCCGGTCTTGACTCAGATTCCCAACATTCGGCCGCACAGTCGCGTCGCGAGCAAAAAGTACTGAATACCATGAAGGAGCGAATCGCATTGACCAGGGAAGGGCGAACGAGAGCCTAGGAACATTTATGTACAAACAATATTTCGGCTTGCGCGTGGAACCGTTTACCGTCAACCCGGATCCGCGTTTTCTTTACATGACGCCTTCCGTTCAGGAAGCCCTAGCGTCGCTCAGCTACGGCATCCACAGCCGCAAGGGCATCCTTTTGCTCACCGGCGAAGTAGGCACTGGCAAGACGACCATCATTAACAAGCTGCTCGAATGGCTGCACCGCATGAACTATGTTTCGGCGTATCTTTTCAACGCCCGCATCGGGGTGGACGATTTCTTCGATGTCATGATGGTAGACTTCGGTATTGCCTGCGAATCGCGCGAAAAAGGACTGCGCCTGCTCAAGCTGAACCAATGGCTCATGGAGCGGTATCGAGCCGGCCAGGTTGCCGTGTTGATTGTGGATGAAGCGCAGGGACTTTCCATGGAATTGCTGGAAGAGCTCCGTTTGCTTACGAATCTTGAGACCTTCACGCAAAAGCTGCTGCAGGTGGTGTTGTGCGGCCAGCCCGAACTGGATGCCAAACTGAAAGCCCCTAAGCTGCGGCAGTTGCGCCAACGCATCATGATCCGGTGCAGGACCCGTCCGTTCACGGCGCAGGAATCGCGCGCCTATATCCATGAGCGTTTGCACAAAGCCGGAGTAAACGGTCTCCCGGTTTTTGGAGAGGAAGCGATCGAAGCAATCTCGCGTTACTCTTGCGGCATTCCTCGCATCATCAACCTGCTTTGCGAACATTCCCTGATCAGCGCCTTCGCCGACCAGCAGAGGCCGATTGCGGCGGAAACCATTCGCGCGGTCGCCGAGGAATTTGATCTGGAGCAGACCGTCCCGCCGCTTTCCAGCCTTTCTTTGCCCAACCGTGGTTTTGTCGAACCGCAAAGGAACTTGACCGCGGAGAGCGGGACCGCACATTTGGAACGCGCGAGCCAAAGGGACTTTGGGGAGGCGAAATCGCCCCAGGACGAGAATCTGCCGGGCGATCGGGCCAATCAAGGGGCAGTATGAGCCGCATTCACGAAGCGTTGCGAAGAGCAAAGCAACTGGAGCAGTCCGGGGAAAGTTCCACCCTGGACGTGCTGGCCGAATCGCAACCCGCAGCCAAAGAATCACCGCAGAGCGGTCCGAGGCCCGAGGTCGGCGCCGGTGCAACCCAGGCCGAAACTGCGAGTGCGGTCGCGGAACCGCGGGCGGACTGCTTCCGCCGATCACTCGGAAAAGCGCAGGAGCGGGATCCGAATCAAAGCGATCCTGCCATGGATGTCATGATGGCAACGGTGGCTGTACCCGAGGCATTGCCTGAGAGCGGCACCGCTTCGGAACCGCAGATCGACGCGCTGCTCCCGGTCGCGCCTTCAATGGAGACGGTTCCGCCAAAGGCGGAAGCATGGCTCAGCTTTTGCCGCGAAGGAAGCTGGACGCCCGACCCGCGGAGCCTTCTGTTTATCGGGTCCGAGCGGGACAGTTCTCTGGAATGCGAACAGTTTCGCACCTTGCGCTCGCGTCTCTACCAAATACGGGCTCAGCAGCCGCTGAAGACCATACTGATTGCCAGCGCCGTGCCAGCGGAAGGGAAGACCTTTGTGGCTGCTAACCTCGCATTGGTGTTGGCAAGTCAGCGCGGGCGGCGGGTTCTGCTGATGGACGGGGACCTGCGCCGGCCCCAGCTGCATGAGTTGCTGGGAGCGCCAGCTTCGCCGGGACTGACGGAGTATCTGGATGGACGCACCGACGAAATTTCTGCCATTCAGAAAACTCCGGTCCCCAATCTGTATTTCATGCCGGGAGGAGTGGTGAGTTCGGATCCCTCCGCGTTGATCGGGAACGAACGGCTGGCGAAGTTGGTTGCCCGCATTACGCCGGCGTTCGACTGGATCATTGTGGACACGCCTCCAGCGATACCCGTCTCGGACGCGAGTCTGATGGCCGAGGCGTGTGATGGCATCATTCTGGTGCTGAAAGCCGATTCCACTCCCTGTGACATCGCTCAAAAAGCCCGGGACGAATTTCGCCAGAAACCTGTGGTGGGGGTGGTCCTGAACCGGACACGGCGCGGCTCCGGCTACGGGGATTACTATTACAAGATTTACAGCAGCGAGCAAGCTGCGAGCGCCACTCGAGGCTGAGGCTTCATGGTCCGGCTGTTTCATGTTTACTATCCCGTCCGCACCCTGATCCTGCTTGCGGGTGAGGCGCTGATCGTCTGCTTATCGTTCCTGGTCCCGGCCCTGATCGAATTCGGCCCGGATTCCTATCTGGTCCTGAATTACGAACGCGGACTGATAAAGATTCTTGCCACCACCGCGCTGGTCCTGATCTGCTCGTACTACTTCGATCTCTACACTCCGCGCCAATTGACGTTTCAAGGCGAGACTTATTTCCGCCTGCTTCTGGTGCTGGGTACGTCGTCGCTGTCACTGGCAGCCATCGGGCACTGGTTTCCGGAATTCATGCTGGGGCGCCACGTCTACCTTTTTGGAATCGTCAGCCTGACCGGAACTCTGCTGCTTTGGCGTGGAGCCTATACCTGGCTGATGGGCCAGCCCTATCTGCGCGAGCGAGTGTACGTCTTGGGTTCAGGAGAGCGGGCCGCTCGCCTGGTGGAAGCAATTCGCAACCGCAAGGACATCGGCATGGATGTTGTCGGCTGGGCCGGCGCCCTGGGGCCCGGAGCCACTGACCAGGAAAGCATGTCCAGAGCGCTTCGAAGCCTCATGGGAAGAACCTCGGTAGACCGGGTCATCGTAGCGGTCGATGACCGGCGCAACACCTTGCCTTTGAACGAATTGTTGAACTTGCGCCTGGAGGCGGTGAAGATCGAAGAAGCCAGCTCCCTGTTCGAGAAAATTTCAGGAAAAATTGATGTCGAGTCTCTTTACCCCAGCGCTCTGATCTACTCGGACGGATTCCGTCTGGGCGTGGGTCAGTTGCTGATTCGCCGTATGGTGTCCTCCACGGTCGCGGTTTGCGCTCTGGTGATGTGCCTGCCGTTGATCCCTTTCATTGTCATCGCCGTGCGACTGAGTTCCCCCGGTCCGGTCCTGTTCCGTCAGAAGCGCGTGGGACGCCGGGGTGAAACGTTCACTTTATACAAGTTTCGTACCATGCTGCAGGATGCCGAATCTTTGACGGGAGCCGTCTGGGCAGGGAAGCGGGATGCGCGGGTCACCAGAGTCGGACGCTTCCTGCGGTTGACACGCATGGACGAGATCCCGCAACTCTGGAACATAGTCATCGGCGATATGGGGTTTGTCGGTCCGCGGCCCGAACGGCCGGAGTTCGTGCAATTACTTCAGGAAAAGATTCCATATTACAATTTGCGCCACGTGATTCGGCCCGGCCTTACGGGCTGGGCGCAAGTATGCTACCGCTACGGCGCGTCGGTCGAGGATGCTCAACAGAAGCTTCAGTACGACCTTTACTACATCAAGCACATGAGCCTCTCGCTCGATCTGCTGGTCATCTTCAAGACTCTCAAGACGGTGGTGCTGGGCCGAGGAGCGCAATGAGGGCCGTGTTCTGGGGATCGGTGGCGCTTCTGGCGTACACTTACGCCGGCTATCCGTTGTGGCTCTATCTGCGCAGAAGCTGGCGTTCGTTACCGGTTCGGCGCGCCCCGATTACGCCTTTGGTCTCGGTCATCGTTGCGGTCCACAATGAAGCCCGGGTGCTGCCGCAGAAGCTGCAAAACCTTTTCGATCTGGATTATCCCCAGGACAAATACGAGGTGATCGTGGTCTCCGACGGTTCCAACGACGGGAGCGAGGGAATTCTGCGAGCTTGCAATGATCCCCGTTTGCGGCCCATTTATTCTTCGGAACGCGGCGGAAAGGCAGCCGCGCTGAATCTGGCGATCACGCAATCCCGTGGTGAGATCGTGATTTTCAGCGATGCCCGTCAGCGGTTGCGCCCCGACGCTCTGCGAAAGATTCTGTCTAACTTCAGCGATCCTTCGGTCGGATGTGTCAGCGGAGCCTTGTTAATTGGGGACCCAGGAGCCCCGGTCCGCCTGAGTGGTGAGAAGGTCAAGTGGGGAATCGAAAACAAGATTCGTGAATGGGAAGGATTGACGGGCTCGGTCGTGGGTGCGCTGGGCGCATTTTATGCAGTGCGAAAATCCGCAATCGTGCCCCTGCCCGCTGACACTCTTCTGGACGATTGCTACCTGCCTCTGCATGTCGTGCGCAACGGCGGGCGGGTGGTGTTTGATGCGGAAGCTCTGGCTTGGGATGACGTTGATCCCACGCCTCGAGAAGAGTTCCGGCGCAAGGTTCGTACCCTGACTGGGAATTATCAACTGATTCAACTAGCCCCCTGGTTGCTCTCTCTGGGCAATCCTGTGTGGTTTGAGTTTCTCAGCCATAAGCTGCTGCGGCTTTTGGGACCTTTTGCGCTGCTCGCGATCCTGATCACCTCTCTAAAGCTGCACAGCGGCATCTACTCCGCTGCAATTTTGTTGCAGGCGGTCTTTTACGCGCTGGCTCTGCTGGGGGTCATCAGCACACGGCTGGGTTGGCTGGGCCGGCCCGCCGGGGTTGCGCTGACGCTTGTGGTACTGAATGGGGCAGCCGCCGTCGCTTTTGCCAATTTTGTGACCGGCAGGAAGAACGTGTGGGTCCGTTGATTCCAGCGAACAATGAGAGCCCGGCGGTCATTCTCGGATACCACGCCATCCAGCGCGGGGAGCCGGCAGCTTGGCAGACCAGGGAACAGGCCTTTTACACAGTCGAAGCACGAGATTTCGCTGCCCAACTGGATCTGCTGCAGCGAGCGGGCTGTACCTGTTGCCTCCCCGAAAACTTTCTTGCGAGCGCACAGAATCACCCCAAGACCGTCCTGATCACCTTTGACGATGGGCATGAGTCTGACCTGACGATCGTGCTTCCAGCGCTGCAAGAGCGCAGCCTGTGCGCAACTTTCTTTGTGTGCGTGGATTTCATTGGAAGGCCGGGCTACATGAACTGGCCGCAGATCAAAGCGCTGTCTGCCGCGGGCATGTCGGTGCAGTCGCATGGGATGTTGCATCATGATTTGACTCAATTCTCCGAGGATGATGTATTCCACGAACTGCGATCAGCCCGACTGTGCCTGGAGCGAAACCTGGAACGTCCCGTCCGGTATCTTGCCCTGCCCGGCGGTTTTGCAAGCCATCAGGTATATCGGGCTGCGGCTCGCGCCGGCTACGACGCGGTCTTCAACTCCGCAGCCGGCCTCGCCTATCCCAGAAAGATCTTGCCTCGTTTCATCCTGCGGCGCGGAACGACTCCCGGGGATCTCGAGAAGATTATTCTGCGGAGCCGAACCTGGCTGGTCTCGGCTGCCTTACGGCACAGAACCTCAGAATGGATCAAAGCGGTGGTCGGCGTTCAGCGTTATGAAACCTTGAAGCTGAGGTTTTGGCAATGAGCACGTTATCCATCTCACTGCCAAACCCGGCTACTGAGGCGGAGGCTCCGAGGAATGAGCGCCTGCTCACGCGCGGCATCGGTGTACTGCTGCTTTTGGCGGTGTATCTGCCATTGCAGGAAAAAATCGCGTTCCGGTCGGACCGGTGGCTGCCCGGCTGGCCTGTCGTCACAGTGATCACGAATTCTTTGCTGCTGGCCGGAATCGTTTGTCTGTTCCTGGTTCCTTCCGCCAAGACCCGGACCCCATTCCGAGTTTGGCTTCTGACCACCGCTTTTCTGGGAATCGCGTTCTTCTATACGCTGGGCTTCGTTACCGCACAGGTACGCAATGAAGGCATCCGTTTCTGGGACGAGTTTGCCGACTGGAGGCGCTGGGCCAGCGTCCTGTTGCTGTACTTCTTCACTCGCAGGTTCCTGCGCAATCGAAAACAAGTGATCGCTTTGCTTTACGCCATGACCCTGGTGCTGGCCTTTGCCGGTTTCAACTTACTGCGGGAGAACTTTTCCAGCGGGCTCTCCTCCACTCACTTTGATGAAAAGCTGCGCTACGCCGGCATCTTCATGGAGGGCGGAGTCAACGATCTAGGTGCCTTTTTTGCGGAATTCATCTTTATTCCACTGGCCCTGCTCGGCTTGGAAACAAGCCGGCTGCGAAAGGTTCTGCTCCTCGGAGTGGTGAGCCTGAGCATCGTGGCCTGCGTTTTCACCTACTCGCGCGGAGCATGGGTAGGGATGGGAGCCGGTCTCATAATTTACCTGGCTCGCAAGTCGGTGCCTCTGCTGATCGTAATTGCGCTGCTTACGGTCTTTGTGGGTGGGGGCCTGCTGCCGGCGAGTGTTGTGGACCGCTGGAATATGACCGAGAACCAGGGGGGACAACTCGAAACCAGCGCAGACATGCGGCTGGTGGCATGGCAGGAAGGAATCCGCCTCATCGAAGAGAACCCAGTGCTGGGAATCGGCGACGGTCAGTTTGCCCAGTCGGTGCGGCTGAGCAAGTACGGCAACATCCATCTTGAACCGCACAACACATACCTAAAAATCGCCTCCGAGCAGGGCATGCCCGCCTTTTTGTGCTTCGTGGTCTTTTTGCTGCTGGCGTGGTTCGCCGCAATCGGGCCCAAGGACCCGTTCACGCGAGAAATCTTCATGGCGTACGGCGCCTGCTGGGTTTCTTTGGTGGTCGTCAATATGTTCGGGAATCGCATGTTGCGGGAAGGCCTGGTCTGCTATTTCTGGATCTTCACGGGGGTCATCGCATGGCTATGTACCGAGCAAGCCCAGCGAGTGAACGCACCGGGCTAACGCCGCCCCCCCGCGATCTTTTCTGGCAGGCAATTCACTATGGAGCAGGGACCGGCCTCACCGTATTGGCCAGCCTCATTTCGTATCCCGTAATCACTCGCTTGTTCTCCAGCGCGGATTACGGGCTGATGGCGTTGCTCTCCACCACCGTCAACGGACTGGTGAGTGTGAGCAAGCTGGGCCTGCAGCATGCGGCCATCCGCTTTTTCCCCGAGCACAGCGGAGAGAACCAGCAACGCCAGCTGCGATCCACTCTCACGTTGACCCCCGGGGTCACCGGCTTCATCACCGCTGCCCTTTTGTGCTTCGTGGCTTGGCTGGCTCCGGCAAGCTGGCTCGGCGCCAACAGCCGGTTTCTACTGATCCTGGCCAGCCCGATTATCATCTTCGATGGCATGAAGTCGCTGTTTCTGAATTTCATGCGTGCCGCCAAACAATCCAAACAATACACCACCTTGCTGACGGTCGACCGCTACGGTCAGCTCGGCTTCTCATTGGCGATTGTGCTGCTGGTGCGCCGCGACCTCATCGGCTTCTATGTGGGATGGCTCCTCTGGGATCTGCTGCTGAACGGCTATCTGATCGTCCAGGCGTTCCACCTGCGTCAGATTCGCCTGAGTGCGTTTTCCATTCCGGTATTGCGGCCGGCGTTGCGTTTCGGGGCCCCCATGCTGTTGTTCGAACTGGGAAACCTGGTGTTGACTTACTCCGATCGCTACATGGTGGCACACTATCTCGGGATGTCGGAGACCGGCATGTACGCTGCGGCCTACAACTTCAGTCTGGCTATTCAGGGACTGCTGGTAATTCCGCTGGCTTCCCTGATCTTTCCCTGGGCAAGCGAAATCTGGACCCGTGGCACGCCGCAGGAGACTTCCCGGTTCGCTGGAAACATACTGACGCAGTACCTGCTGATCTCCTTGCCGATTTTCTTCGGTGTCACCGTCCTGGGCCGTCCCTTGATGGCAGTGATGGCTTCGAGAAAGTACATCGATGCGGGAAGTCTATTGCCGCCCTTGATCGCAGCTCAGATTTTGTTTGGCGTATACCAGATCGTGGCTCTGGGACTGTTCCTGCGCAAGCAGACTGCCGTTTTGGCCAGGCAGATCATTACCGCAACCGTGCTGAACCTGCTGGCCAATCTCTGGCTTATTCCGCATTTCGGGCTCAAGGGGGCGGCGTGGTCCACATTCTTCGCCTACGCTCTGCTGGTTGGTCTCGGGATGCGGGTTTCGCTGCCGCTTTTGCCCATGCGTCCGAATCTGAGGTCGGTGACGATCTCGGTGCTGAGTGCAGCGTTGATGTGTGCTGCTCTGCGGCTGTTCTCGTTGAACGCCAACTCCGCTCAACTGGTGCCCGCAATTCTGACGGGAGCGGTGATCTATTTCGGGTTGATTTGTACTTTCGAACCCAGCTTTCGCAACTTCATGTGGGGGTTGTTCACCCGATCCGAGGAGGCATGAGAAAGAGCTTGTGTCACTGATCTTCGGCAATGCGAGGGCGGGCGAGAGCGCAGTGCAAATGGAGCGCGAGGCGGCGCCTCGCCCTGAGCACCCCGGTGAGCACGCAGGGCGACTGAACTTACCAAGTCTGGATATGGGTGTGTATTCCCCGCCCAGTGCGGCTGCATCCGACTATCTCTTCCATCAACCGGGCTCGGGCGGCGATCTGGCATGTGTGTGCGATTCTGAATTGTCGAACTGCCAGGAACTGGCCAATCACCTTCGGCAGAATGGCGTCGATGTCGGGCGCAAAACACCCGCGGAAGTGATCGGAAAACTGATCGCCTCAGAGGGAGAACGAGGGTTTTCTTTGATGCGCGGTGCTTTCAGTTGTGCCGTCTGGAGCGCAGACCGGCTTTGGCTCGCGGTAGATCGCTTTGGGATGAAACGGCTCAGTTACGGAATCACCGCGGGAAATATCCGGTTTTCCTCGCGCATTGAGTGGCTGCAACGTGAATTCGCGGAGTTGTCGCTTTCGGCGATCTATCAATATCTCAACCTCAGCTTTGTTCCCAGCCCTGAATCGATCTGCAAGAACGTGAGGAAGCTTTCCCCAGGATGCTATCTGGTGTGGGACGGAAAGCAAGCGCACATCTCGCGCTATTGGGAGATGAGCTACCCGGAAGATCTGCAAGGCGACACGCTCGGGCTGGCAGACCAGCTTCGCGAGCAGCTTTTCCAAGCCGTTCGCCGAAGTACGGAAAATGTCAGCCGAAACGGAGCCGGTTGTTTTCTTAGCGGCGGCACTGACAGCTCGACCGTCCTGGGGATGGCCGCCCGCTCCTGGGAAAGCGCGCCACCGGCATTTTCCATCGGGTTTCCGGACGACGCGTTCAACGAGCTACGGTATTCCCGGATCGCGGCCCGGCATTTTGGCGCTGAGGCGAATGAGTTTATCGTGCAGGCAGAAGATGGATGGAACTGTCTGCCGGCCCTGGTACACAGCTTCGACGAACCATTCGGCAACCCCTCCGCCGTCGGCGGCTTTTTATGCGCCCAGATGGCGGCCTCGCATGACGTGCAGGTTCTTCTGGCGGGTGATGGCGGCGATGAACTGTTCGGCGGTAATGAGCGCTACCGGAAAGACAAGATCTACGGGTGGATCGAATCGTTACCGCGCTTCACGGTCCAAAATGTGTTGTGGAACTTAGTGTTCGCGGCAACCCGCAACGTTCCTGCCGCGATTCGGCTGAAGAACATGCTGTTCCGCGCCACGCTGAAAAATCCGGAACGTTTTTACCTGGAGGATTGCCTGACCGGCGACCTGAACGGGAGTTTACTGAATCCTGAGTTTGCCGAGTCCGCCTCCGGAGCAAAACCTTTGGAGATGATGCAGCGAGTGTATGCACAGGCCCCGGCGCATAGCGATTTGAACCGTCTATTGTTTCTCGATCTGAAGTTCACCATCGCAGACAACGACCTTGTAAAGGTACGCCAGACTGCGGCAGCTCACGGGGTGCGAATACGATATCCCATGCTGGAACATTCACTGGCTGAGTTCTCAGGACGAATGCCAGCAGATCTGAAGGTCCATGGCCTCGAAAAGCGATATCTGTTCAAGCGGGCGCTTCGCGACTTCCTTCCCAGGGACGTGTTGGCCAAGACCAAGCATGGCTTCGGAGTTCCGGTTTCATTGTGGTTGTGCCAGGATCCGCGATTTCGCGAACTGCTTCTCGACGTGACCCACGATCGCGTGCTCCAACAGCGCGCTTATTTCAAGACGACAGAATTGCTACGGGTGGTGGACGAGCATCTTCGCGGAATTCGCGATTGGGGGCAACTGCTTTGGGCGGTGATCATGCTGGAAGTATGGAACCGGGAAAAAAGCCATGCATAACGACGCAGCCCATGCCCGCTCGGTGCTGATGGTCGTCCATTCGACCTTTCCAGCCATCGGCGGCGCCGAAATTCAGGCGGCGAGGTTAAGCGTGGCTCTCCTGCGACGGCAATGGAACGTACAGGTGATTGCGCTTCACGGCCTGCCAGTCACGGATCCCGACCCGGATTTTTCGCGTGTGCCTGTCGTCCGCATCGCTTGCCCCGCAATTCCCGGAGTGGCGGGAACCGTACTCGCCCTCCGGTTGGCTTACGAGCTATTCCGAAGGCGGCATACCTACAGCATTGTGCACGTTCACATCGTCAAGAGTCTGGCGTTTGTGGCGAGCATTGTGGGACATTGGGTCGGCAAGAAGGTTGTGCTCAAGGTCTCCGGATATGATGAACTCGACGATGGCATGCTGAGTGAGCGAGGGTCGCGCTCCATCCGGTTTCGCATTATGAATTGGGGATGTCGAAAAACCGACGTGGTCGTGGCCATCAGTCGCCATGTGGAGCGCCGCTTACGAGCATTGGGATATCGCGACGAACAGATTGTCTATCTTCCCAACGGGGTCGACGTGACCCGGTTTGCTCCCAACCTGAATGGGCGAGAGCGCGGCGCACGCGAGAAGCCTTCCCCAGTAGCGTTGTTTGTCGGACGATTCTCTTCGCAAAAAGGGCTCTACGATTTGCTTGAGGCGTGGGTGATTGTTCACCAGGAGTTCCCGAATGCGGTGCTTCGCCTGGTCGGCGACGGCGCTCTGCGGCCCGACTTGGAAGCCTTGGCGCGTGCTGAACCAGCCCTGCGCGACACGGTTGTGTTTATCGGCACGAGCAATCACGTGGAAGAACACTATGCAGCCGCCGACTGCTATGTCTGCTCTTCCCACAGCGAGGGACTTTCGAACACCATGCTCGAAGCTATGGCCGCCGGCCTGCCGATCGTCTCCACCCGCGTGAGCGGCGCGGAGGACCTGGTGGAGAACGGCAGGAATGGTTTTCTGGTTCCGATCTGCGATCCCCGAGCTCTGGCCGAGGGCATCAGTAAGATCTTTCGCAACCCGGATCATGCCCGGATCATGGGTAAGAACTCGCGGGCGGTGGCGTTACAGGTTTTTGACATGGAGCGGGTAGCCGATAAATATGAGGATATCTATTCCCACTGAACCCGTTCCCGGCGTGGCTTCCGAGGCTCGCGATCTGGCCAGTGTGCGCCCGCGCATCGCCTATCTGGTATCCCTGTTTCCGTGCTGGTCGGAGACATTCATTGCGGAGGAGATCCATGAACTGGTGAACGAGGGGTTCGACATCACGATCATTTCGCTCCGGCCCCCGAGCGAGCCTTATGTGCACGAGCTCTCGCGCGACCTGGTCTCGCGCACTTTGTATGCGGATTCTTACGCGGGCATCCTAATTGCCCAGTTCTATCTTCTGTGGGAACGGCCCGGCATCTACTTCGGCTATTTGTGGCAAGTCGTGAAAGGTAGTGGAGGAAAGCCTAGCGAGCTCTTGAAGCTGCTGGCGACTTTTTTTTTGGCTGTCTACTTTTCCCGGGTGGTGCAGAAGAACAAGGTCGACCGCATCCACGCCCACTGGGCCACCTACCCCGCTACTGCCGCTTGGATCATCAAGGCCCTGACCGGAATCCCCTACAGTTTCACCACCCACGCTCATGACCTGTTTCTGACCGACAGGTTGCTGTTGAAGAAGTGCGAGCAGGCTTCCTTCGTCGTTACCATCTCACACTACAACCGGCAGTGGTTGAAACAGCTTGGCGTGAACGTCGCAAAAGTTAAGGTGATTCATTGCGGCGTCGATACTGATAAGTTCACCCCCGTGGACGGCCCTGGGCGCAAGAAGGGGAGCATTCTGTGCGTGGGAAGGCTGGTGCCGATCAAGGGTTTCGAGGTTCTTCTCGAGGCTTGCCGCCTGCTGGTCCAGCAGAAACTGGATTTCTCTTGTGAGATCGTGGGAGATGGTCCGTTGTTGCAGACGCTTCAACAACAGATCGACCGCAACCGCATTGGTCACTGCGTCCATCTCTGCGGGTTCTTACCCCAGGAGCAAGTGAAGCAAAAGCTCGCCCAGTCCACCCTGTTTGTGCTGCCGTCGCGCCGGACCGCAAGCGGCGACCAGGACGGCATTCCGGTCGCGCTTATGGAAGCTATGGCGATGGGAGTCCCGGTAGTCTCCACTTCGGTCTCGGGAATTCCCGAACTCGTCCAGGATGGCGTAAGTGGAATCCTGGTGCCGCCGGACAATCCGGAACGGTTGGCGGAGGCGATTGTCGGGGTGCTCCTGGACGATGAAAAGTGTGCGCGGTTCGCGCAGCATGCCCGCACCACGGTCCTCAGCGAATTCGACGTGGCAAGAAATGCCCGGCGGCTGGGACAGATGCTCACGGAGCAGACATGAGCTTCCGGCTCGTACTGGCAATCGGCGAACTTGAAGTTGGGGGCACGCAGCGGCAGATGCTCGAGCTTGCCAAGCGCATTGATCGCAACCAGTTCGCTCCTGAGGTGCTCTGTCTTTCTCGCAGTCTGGCGTTTGCCGGCGAGTTCGCCCAGGTTGGGATTCCAGTGGAAGTAGTCGAAAAGAAGTTTCGCTATGACTTCAGCGTGATCTCCCGGCTTAAGGCCTTTCTGCAGGGCACAGATTTCCTGATCACCTTCGGGTTCACAGCCGACGTCTGGTGCCGTGTAGCTGCCCGCTGGGCTGGAGTGCCGGTAGTAGTTTCTTCGGTGCGCACTTCCAGCGAGGAGTCGCTGCTGATCGACTTCGTGAATCGCGCGCTTGTTCCGTTCACCGATCACTACATCGCAAACTCCAACGCGGCTGGCGGATACCTGCGCAAGATCGGCGTGGCCGCGGAGAAGTGCTCCATCATCGTCAACGGCTTCGATCTCGAACGAATCACCACCGTGAAAGATGAGCCGGAAGCGGTCCGCTGTTCCCTGGACATTTCCGAGTCCAGCTTTTGTGTCGGTATGGTCAGCCGCCTTTCGCCGGAGAAGAATGTTGAAAGCTACCTCCGCATCGCGCAAGCCTTTTGTCAGACCTGCCCGGACGCGGTCTTTGTTGTGGTCGGCGACGGTCCTGAGGCAGAGCGCTTGAAGCATCTTGCGTTGGAATGGAAGCTCGGCTCCAACCTGCGCTGGCTGGGAGAGCGCAACGATGTGCCGCGCTTGCTCCGCTGCTTTGATATTGTCATGCTCACTTCGCTCCGCGAGGGGCTGTCGAACACCTTACTCGAATATATGGCGGCAGGTTTGCCGATTGTCGCGTCGAACGTCGGAGGTAATGCCGAGGTGATCGATCACGGTAAGACGGGATTTCTTTTTTCGGTCAATGACACGGGCCAGGCGGTCCGACACCTCGAGCGGTTGCGTGGCGACCGTGATTTTTGCCTTAGGTTAGGGCAGCAGGCGCGTTTGGAGGTGGCCAGCCGGTTTGCCATGCCCCAAATAATCGCGAGAACGCAGGAGTTACTGATCCGGTTGGCGGCCGACAAGACCCTGCAGCGGAAACCGTATGATAGATCCCAGCAGAAGGAACCGGCAGCAGCAGTCGCAAAGCCTCAACCAGAAAGGCGTCCCAACTAGCGATGTGCGGAATCTGCGGAATCGTCTCCAGTACAGGCCGGACGCCTTCGGCCAACGTCCTTTCCCAGATGTCCGCCGCATTGATCCATCGTGGGCCCGACGATTCCGGTGCTTATTTTTCTCCGGAAGGAAATGTTGCCCTCGGTTTTCGCCGTCTCTCGATCATCGATCTCACGACCGGCCATCAGCCGCTCTCCAACGAAGATGGCAGTGTGTGGATCGTCTTCAATGGCGAGATCTACGACTTTCAAGCCAGCAAGAAAGAGCTGCTAGCAACGGGCCACCGGTTTAGCAGCAAGACCGACACCGAGGTGATCGTTCACCTCTACGAAGAGTTTGGAATTTGCTGCGTCGAACACCTGCGCGGCATGTTTGCCTTCGCCATTTGGGACGAAAAACGCAAATGCCTGTTTGCCGCCCGCGACCGAGTGGGGAAGAAGCCGTTCTTCTATACGATTTACGATGGCGAGCTGGTTTTTGCCTCAGAGCTGAAGAGTTTGCTGCGGTATCTTCCCGAGCCGGAGATTGATTCCGCCGCGCTCAGCCAATACCTTGCCTTCGGATACATTCCCGCGCCTCGAACCATCTATCGAGGCATCTGCAAGTTGCCCCCGGCGCACTGGCTCCGGTTTTCCTCTAGTGGACTGGAGGTACAGCGCTATTGGAACCTGAGCTTTGCGCCGGAACCGGTGCCTTCGGAAGAGAATCTGACCAGCCAAGTGGAAGGGCTCTTGCGCGAAGCCGTTCGGCTCCGTCTGATCAGCGACGTTCCGCTGGGCGCGCTCCTTTCCGGTGGCGTGGACTCCAGCATTGTCGTGGCGCTGATGGCGCAGGAAGGAGGGCGTCCTCCCAAAACGTTTTCGGTGGGCTTTGAGGAATCCGAGTACAGCGAACTGGATTATGCGCGCAAAGTGGCTAAGCACATTGGAACTGAGCATCATGAACAGATCGTCCGGCCGGATGTGATCGAACTGCTGAACGAACTGGTGCTTCACTATGACGAGCCCTTTGCCGACTCCTCCATGATTCCCACCTACCTGGTGTGCAAACACGCGCGCGAACACATCACGGTGGCCTTGAGCGGCGATGGCGGCGACGAAGTGTTTGGAGGATATCCCCGCTACCTCTACGAAACCTGGATCCATCGCTATCTTCGAGTTCCCGGCTCCCGAGCATTGGCGCATGCGCTTTCGGCGGTCTGGCCTGAGACATGGCGTGGCTACCGGCAACTCGGAAAGATGAAGTACCCCGACGGCGCCCGCTATGCAGAGCAGATGAGCTTTCTTGATTCCCACTGGCGGCGGGCTCTGCACCGAGACGACAACTTTGTGCAGGATGGCGCCGAGGCGTATGTGCAGGAACATTATCTGGCGCGCGGAGAACGTGCCGGTTGGGAGTCGCTCAGCCAGTTGCAGTATCTGGACACGATTGTGGGATATTTGCCCGGAGACATCCTTACCAAAGTCGACATGGCAAGCATGCGCGTGTCGCTCGAGGTACGCAGCCCTTTCCTTGATCATCGCCTGGTTGAGTTCATGAGCGGGGTACCCGCTCGCTGCAAGATTCGGGGCCGATGCAGCAAGTACTTGCTAAAGAAGATCGGCGAAAACCTGGTGCCGCCGGAGGTGCTTTACCGGCCCAAGCGGGGCTTTGCCATTCCGCTGGACCGCTGGTTTCGCAAACAGGTAAGCGGATATCTGCGTGAGATGCTCCTCGGAGCCGAGTCCAGAGTCGCGACTCTATTCCGGCGGCAGACCGTTGAACTGCTCATCCACGACCACGTGGTTCGGGGAATCGACAATAGCTCGATGTTGTTTTGCCTATTGTGCCTGGAAATTTGGCTGCGGCAGGCGCCCCACTGCGGCGCCGAGGAACTACTAGCCAGGGGCGAGCGAATGGGCTCGATGTAGGCGCGGGCGTCCGCGCTCGTGCGGGAGTGATGTGACACCATCGTCGCATCATCTTCGCGGGTTATCGCAGAGACGGTTTAGTAATCCCATGGAGTCTTTGCCACAAAACGGAAGCGCCCCAATCACCCACATCATGAGCGTGGACGTGGAGGACTATTTCCAGGTGGAAGCTTTTGCCGGCCCGGTCGCACCCGACTCCTGGGACCGTTGGCCTTCGCGCGTGGTCGCAAATACCCAACGCGTGCTCGATCTGCTCGATCAGCACAAAGCCAAGGCCACATTCTTTTTCCTAGGCTGGATCGCCGATCGCTTCCCAGGCCTGGTCCGCGACGCCGTTGCGCGAGGCCACGAAGCCGCCTGCCACAGCTACTGGCATCGGGCTGTTTACAAGCTGTCGCCGGCGGAGTTTCGCGAAGACACGCGCATGGCCAAAGACGTGATTGAGCAAGCGGCCGGTGTTCCCGTCAAGGGGTATCGCGCTCCAACTTGGTCCATTACCAGACAATCCATGTGGGCTTTGCGAATCCTTGCCGAAGCTGGCTTTCTTTACGATTCCAGCGTGTATCCCATTCATCACGATCTCTATGGAATTCCTGGCGCGCCGCGCGTGCCCTACACTCACGATTGCGGCGACAAGCTGCAGTTGCGCGAGTATCCTCCCGCCACCCTGCGGCTGGGCGGATTCACCCTGCCTGCGGCTGGAGGCGGATACCTGCGCTTGTTTCCCATGGCGTACACGCACCGCGCTTTTCAGCAGGCAGCGAATCAGGGACAAGCGGCGGTTGTCTATGTTCATCCCTGGGAGCTAGACCCTGAGCAGCCCCGGATTCGGGCCACACTGCGCTCCAGGTTTCGCCACTACACCAACCTTGGACGAATGGAATCGCGGTTGGGGCAACTTCTGTCTCGGTATCGCTTTGGGCGTTTTGAAGATGCGCTGCGAGCGGAAAGCCAGAACGCCAGCTTGGCAAAGCCTGGATTAGCGGCCCGATGAAGATTGAATTCATCACCCAGGACGATTCCCGGTACATCCTCCGGTTCTTTGACGAGTTCATTCGTTGTTATGCCGACGAGTTTCGCATCGGCATGATTTCCGTGTGTCCGACCATGGGTCAGCGATCGCGACGGCAACTAGCGAAAGAACTCTTCTGGCTCTACGGCGCGCGAGGTTTCGTGCAGCTTGGGGCAGGCGCCATCCTTGATCGTTTTCTCGGCACACTTTCGGCGGCAAGAGGCGCGAAACGGTATCACACCATCGCTCAGCTCTGCCGCGCGTACGACATTCCGTGCCATCACATTGGCAATCCGAATGATGCAGCGTTCCTGAGCGCCCTGCAGCAGCGAGGCTCTGAAGTTCTGGTTTCCGTGGCCTGTCCATTTATTCTGAGGGAACCCTTGCTGCGGTTGCCACCGCTAGGGTGCATCAACATCCATCATGCTCCGCTGCCTCGGTACAAAGGGATGATGCCCACTTTCTGGCAGATGTACCACGGCGAGAAATCCGTCGGGGTCACGGTTCACTACATGGAGCCTGAGATCGATTCCGGTGACGCGCTGCTCAGCGAGCAAATCGAGATTGAGCGTGGCGAGTCGCTCGATCATCTGATTCGCAGGTCCAAGCGGCATGGCGCGCACGTCATGGCCAAAGCACTGCGGCAGCTGGCTTCAGGGCATCCAGTTCGCGTTCCGTTGAACACTTTCGAGGGCAGCCACTTCACGTTTCCCACGCGAGATGAAATCCGCGATTTCAAGCGCAATGGGCTGCATGCCATTTAGGAGGCCTCCACTGTTAGTGCCGTTCCCAGATTGCTACTTCAGTTCAACGATGTAGGCGTTCAGAGCACCGCCAGGTTTGCGCCAGTTCGAGCCGAATAAGACTCTGGTAAAGCTGCGATTGGCGGTGGCATGGGGTTCGGCGAAATACTCTTCGCCGCGCACACTTTGGTGATGAGCAATCCGGCGGACTTCATTCGAGCCATCCGTTCTCACGGCGAAAATCTCAGACCCCAAGGCATATTGCGGAACGCTGTCCACCGACGGACCGTCGTAGGTGGACATCAGCACCCATCCCGCGGCGCCCATCGGGCCGACAGCTCCACGGCCGGAGACATGCCACTGTCCGTTCACGGCACTTCCCCAGGGGTCAGGAAGATAGGCGTTGACGACGGAGCCGTCACGATAGCGAGTTGCCGTCAGCCGGTTGAAATCATCATGCGTCGCATTGCTGGTGAGCGCGACAAAAGCTTCGTCTCCGTTCGCCAATCTGATTTGGTCGGCATGAGTGTCGAAATTGCTGATGCGCCGGACAAATGTGCCCTTTTCAACGTCATAGATTTCCGTGCCGCAATGGCTGGGCGATTCCTTCGGATCGTAGTTCCATTGCCACTCCGTGAAATCGCCGTCCGGGCTGATGCAGACCGCACCAGGGCGCTTGTTCATGGGCACTCCTGGGATGGGCATGTCACCGGCAGTCGTAAAGTCATGCACAGACAGAAACTTTGTCGAGGGAATGTCAAAGACAAGTGCTGCGTACACTCGTCCGCCGCCATCCACCACTTTGAACGCGATGCGATTACCGTTCTCCGAAATTCCACAGTAGTCATAAGTTTTGACAAACAAATGCAACCGGTCAAGATCGATCGTGCCAATCTTGTGAATGATAGTGACCGTGGTTGAGCGTCCTGAGGAAACCGTGTAATAGCGGATCTGATTGAAGTAGGTATACCAGATGCGGCCGGGATTCTGAGGATCCCAAAGCGGACTAAGGTCAAGGCCGTCATAGTCGAGTCCCGCGTCTCGATCCAGCACCTTGATGTACCGGTACGGATCCCGGCCATCGAAGAGATAAAAGTTCCCGCCCGGCCCCAGTAACAGCAACTCACTTTCGTCAGAGTTCCATGCCTGGCTCGATGAGTACAAAGGCACATAATTGCCGGCAGGCAGCCCGCGTTGCGGAGTGATGCGCTTGATTTTCGTTCCGAATACCGGGTCCGTGTAGACCGTGGTGGAAGTCCCGTCATAGGCTGGCGGCATCGGATCGGCAGGGCTGGCGTAGACGCGGCAGTTGTCCGTCAAAGCGGGCGGCGAATCGCGATGACAGGTAAGCAGATTGACGAACTGCTGAGGAACAGCAGGGCTGGATACTGGAGATGCGGCCCAAATTCCGGCCGAGCCCATCCCTATCAAAACTGCCGCTGCGAGCACGATCAACGCCGGTAACCGGAGCATTGTCTCTATATTATTGAGAATCGCTTATGCAGTCGATTCAGGCCCGCCACGACCGCCGCAGCCACAAGGTCCACGCACCGAACGAGTCCAACCAAGCTTCTCTTCAACAGACGCCAGCCGTAATACGCCCGTGCGAGGTACTGCTCACTCCTGATAAAGCACCATTGCGACCGCAGCAGCCTGGCTCGGACGGAATGGCCGAGCAGGTGATCGTATCTAGCTTCAGGGGCGCCGTATATGCGATAGCCGGCCCGCTGCAATCGCTCGCTGATGATGAACTCCTCCTGAAACAAAAAGGTGTGCTCATCGAACCCTCCAATGTGTGCAAAAACCGCAGCAGGGAACAGGATGCACGCGCCAGAGACCGCATACACCGGCTGGGCAGAACCCGATAACGTCACGAAATGTTCTGATTCCAGCGATTTTGTCATCGCTGCGAACCAATCGCGCAGAAGGGGAAAATCCTTAGCAAGGCTGTAGAGCCAGAGCTTCTGCGCAAGGGTAGGCTTTGTCCGGAAGGAACGCTCGGAAGGCTCTCCGTGCACAACTGCGATTCCACCGACGCAACCGGCGTCTCTGTAATTTTCGAGGACCGCCAGCATTCGCGCCAGCGTGTCGTGAAGGACGGTCACATCAGGATTCACGAAGGCGATGTACTTCTGACCTTTTTCGAGCAGGTATCGCGCACCGATATTATTGCCGCGCGCATAACCGCTATTGACTGGGCTGCGAATCACCCTCAACTCCGGATAGTGCTGCTCAACCACAGCAGCCGATTTGTCGGCGGAGTTGTTGTCGACTATGACGATTTCATGCGAACCGTCTCTGAGTGCGTCTTGAAGAGCGCGGATGCAATTGACCAGCACGTCTTCGGAGTTGTACGCCAGCACGCAGACTCCAATCGAACTCATCGCGCGACTCCTTGGGGTTCGAATGCGAGGGTAGCACAGCCGGCAGATCCGTCAGGGCAGCTCAATCACGTACACGTTCAAGTTACTTCCGTCGGTCATGTAGTTTCGCCAGTTCGAGCCAAACATGATCTTGGTGAAATCGCGGTTGGGAACAGCGTGTGGCTCTGCAAAATAGTTGCAGTCGCTGGAATTCGACGGATTGCAGTTCTGGCTCTGCGGATGGGCGATCCTGCGGGTTTCATTGGAACCATCCATTTTGAGCGCGAAGATCTCCGAACACAATTCAATCTGGGGATCGCAGTCCACGCCCGAAGTTCCTTGCGAGTACGTGGACATCAGGGCCCAGCCCAGAAGACCATTGGCGCCGTGCGTCCCTCGGCCAGAGATGTGCCACTGCATGGTATAGGCCGTACCCCAGTTGTCAGGCACGTGGGCATTTTGCGCCACGGAAGCGGTCGCATATTGGAACGCCTCAAAGCGGCGATAGTCGTCATCCGTCTGAAAAAGTTGTTGGCTGGCGAAGGCTTCCGTTCCATCCGCCAACAGCATCGAGTCGGCATGGATACCCTGAAACGGAGCCGCTGCGCGGCCCACATAGCTGCCATCGGAGGCTTTGTACATCTCGGTTCCGTAGTGGTTATACGCGCCCGAAGGGTCCGTATTCCACTGCACGTCAACATAGTCCCCGTCTGGACTGATACATGCTTCGCCGGGCTCTTTGTCGTGCGGCGCACCTTGATTAACCAGATCGCCGGGAACGGTGATCTTGTGAAACCAAACCTTGCTGGCGGTATTGTTCACCAGGTCAATGTTCCAGACCCCAAAGCCATAAACCTGGCCGCCCCCATCCACGACTTTGGAGGCGACTTTGGTGTCATCATCGGAGATATTGCAATACACGTATGGCTTGACGACGAGATTGTTTCCCAGGAGATCCAACACATTGCCTTCCGTATCCCTGAGGGTGTCGAAGGTTCCTAATACGGTCGGGGACGTGTCCGTACAGGCGTTGTACACGCGAAAATCTCGCCGATAGCTGAAGGCAATCAAGCAGTCATTCGTATTGCTCCACACCGCCCAGATCTCATCCACGCCATCTGATGGAATCTGATCTAACTTCCGCGTCCATTGGTACGGACTGGAACCCTGCATCAGGTTCAAGCTCCCGTTGTAGCCTTGCACCATCATGTACGTGCCATCCTTGCTCCAAGGCTGTTGGGTCGAGTACACGGGAACAAAGCCGACCGCATCCATACCCGGTTGCGGACTTACGCGCACGATATTGGCGCCGAACACAGGATCTGTGTAGATCGTGCCGTTGGTGCCGTCATAGAGCGGGGGCATCGCGTCGTCCGGGCTGGCGTATGGATTGCAGTCCCCAAGCAACACTTCGGGCCAGATCGGATTCTGGCGGGTGCAGCTTTTCAAGTCCACAAACTGCGGTGGGGTTGATCCACTGCCCGAGGGATCCACCTTGAGCGTCAACTGCTTCTGCGCGGGATTCTGATAGAAGTCGGTCACGGAAACGGTGAAGGTTGAGGCTCCAGGTTCCGTGGACGTACCCGAAAATACTCCACCTGAACCGAGACTGAGACCCGTTGGCAAAGTGCCACTGGTGACGGTCCAACTGTAGGGCGGTGTGCCTCCGGCAGCGTCGAGTGTCGCGTTGTACGCGACATTCTGCACTGCGTCCGGGAGCGAACTCGTAGTGATGCCAAGCGGAGTGCCATCTCCGTGGGAAGCGGCTCCCGAGGACAGCCCGCTGCACCCGGTCAAAGCGAAGATGAGAGCGGCCAGAAGAAGAGGCCAAACATTGGCGTAGTCGAGGGGATGCAGTTCTCGCCTGTCCTCGGCTCCAGCCATGCTTCAACTGTAGGAAGCAGGGAAGGGTTGCTGAAGATCACCCCAGGGTATGTCCGACAAGCCGGTCAAAGGGACGTATCCGCAGGAAAAAGGGCTATGCCCAAAGGGTGCCGCCGGCAACATCCTCGTGGGAGCCCTGGGCTTAGGCATCTTCAGTCAGGACGGACTTCGCATAGGCTTTTGAAGTTTCGCCTTAACCCAGCGAGAGCCCGATGTCTTAGTACGGCGCAATGTGCCCCAATTTTTGCAAAAGCACTTTTAGTCTGCTAGCATAAATTCTTAAATAGAAAGCACATCTCGATTGTTTTCAACGAGCTCGCGTGTTGAATTCTAGAACGAAAATTGCACTCATGAACTCTGCCACTCCCGTCTCGTTGCTGCATTTGAAGTATGCTCGGAGGGCGTTTCTTGAGCCATCAGGAGAGTGGGGGTGTTCGGAGACGGCACTCCAAACGCCGGCGTAGGACTCGTCGGCTCGTGGTGGGGTTGTCGATATGCGCCTTGTTGGCGCTCGGCACTTGGTTGGTATTCTCGGCAGTCGCAAAGCTCCAAACCGGTGAGGTGAACTCAGCATGGGGCCGGCCGGACTGGGGATCCGACCCCGAAACCCGCTCTCTGCTGCGGGCGTTTGCGGTTCCCGAGCGCCCTGTCTATCCCTACTCCATTATTCCAGGCGGCATTGAGAGCGCCGATGATCTGCGCCGGGTCAGTGAGCACGACGAGGTGGTCGCCCATCACTACGCGGATTTTGACTTCCGTCACGCCAGGGTGATTGAGCTCACGGAACCGAGACTGGTCTATCTCTCTTACCGGATTGGCAGCAAAGTCTACTGGACCACCCGGCAAGTTACCCTGCACACGGGTGAGAAACTGATCACGGATGGAAAGATCATCGCCCGCACCCGTTGCGCGAATCAAGTGGCGGCATTGCCGCAAAACGTACCGCCGCCACCGGCAGCACCACCCCCCGAGCTGTTTGAGCAGCCGATTGCGGGTGCTTTTCCGGAGCTTGTCGAAGGTCCGTATCCGGTGCTGTCCACGGGCGTGGGCCCGGGAATCCCGCCGTCGTGGGGGACAGTTCCCATCGGAGGTCCAGTCTTCCCGCCCATCGGGTTTCCTCCGAGTTGCTTACCACTTCCGAAGAACGGCAAGCCAGTGCCGGGCAAACCGAAGCCGTGTCCGCCTTACAGCCCGCCACCGCCCGGTGTTCCTGAGCCAGGCATGATCGTGCTGTTTATCTCCGGAGGAGCCGGCATCTACTTGCGTCTGCGTTACGCAGCCGGGAAGTCATAGACGCCGGAGAAGTACCGGACTTGCCCGCGGGTTTGCTCCGGAGAGCATGAGGAAACCTGGCGCGGGCATGGGCGGGATGACCCAGGAATTTCCTCCGGGTTGCTCAGAATGGGACGTGATCCCACGGTTGTCATCCTATCCATTAACATTTGGCGCCCGCCGCGCTATCTTAAGAGTGAGAGATCAGCTTTCATACAAGACGATTCCAAAGGATCCCTGCAATGGAGAACCTTAGTAGCAAGAAAGGTGTCATCGGAATCTTGACGGGCGGCGGCGATGTTCCCGGGCTCAATCCTGCCATCCGTGCGGTCACCATCCGGGCCCTGCGGGAAGGTTTTCAGGTCATCGGTTTCCGCCGCGGATGGGGTGGGTTGGTCGACCTGGTCCGCGACCCAGATGCCGACAACAAGGATAACCTCCTCCTTCTTACCGAAGAGATTGTGAACCGCGCCGGACGAACCGGCGGCACTTTCCTGCATACCTCTCGCACCAATCCCAGCAAGGTCAAGAAATCCAGCGTGCCTGATCACCTGAAGGATGCTTACACCGAGGAGAGGAATGATCTCACTTCCGAAGTGCTGAAGAACCTTGACTGGCTCGGCATCGAATACCTTATTCCGATCGGCGGCGACGACACGCTGAGCTACGGAGTACGCCTGTATCAGGAAGGCGTGAAGGTGGTGGCGATTCCCAAAACCATGGACAACGACGTTCCGGGAACCGACTACTGCATCGGATTCAGCACAGCGGTCACGCGCACCATTCAATTGACCAACAGCCTGCGCACTTCGGCGGGCTCGCACGAACGCTTCATGGTGCTGGAGGTCTTTGGCCGCTACGCCGGATTTACCGCCATGCTGCCCACTATGGCCGGTGCGGCCAACCGCTGCGTCATTCCCGAATACAAGTTCAACATCGAGCAACTCACCGAACTCTTGATCCATGATCGAATGCAGAACCGGAGCCGGTACTCGGTGGTGCTGGTCTCGGAAGGCGCTATGTTCGAAGGTGGTGAGATGGTGTTTAAGGAGGAAACCACCGACGCGTTCGGCCACAAGAAGCTGGGAGGCATTGGCGACCTGGTTTCGGAGAAACTGAAAGAACTCTCTCCCAAATTCAACAATGGCAAAACCATTGAGGTGATCAACCAGAAACTGGGGTATCTGGTGCGTTGCGGCGATCCGGACGCGATTGATTCCATCGTACCGATGGCCTATGGCAACCTGGCGCTGGACCTGATCCTGCGCAAAATCCATGGCCGGCTGGTGGTCCTGAAAAACGGCCGTTATGACAATATGCCGGTCGACGCGGTCACCGCCTCCAAGAAAGTGGTCAACGTGGAGGAGCACTACAACACCGAACGCCTGCGTCCGCATTACAGCAGCTTCGAGATGAAGCCGCTGTTCATCATGACCAGCGAAGGCTAGCCAGAGCCGATCGCCAGTGGTTTACGGTGCCGATTTTGAAAAAACAACCTTAATCAAAAACGGGGTATACCCCCTCCCCCTCGGTCTAGCGGAATCATCAAGTTACGGAGACTTTTTCCCGGCAAAATCTAGAGCCCATTGGGGTTAGAGGTAAAATCTAGATTCTTAAGGAGTTATACGCTTATTTTGTAAGTTCCCCATGAGATATAGATGTGAGCATGTCGATCTGCCGGGATGGGTAAAGGCGCCGGTTGCCAGTCGCCGGTTCTCAGTTCCCGGTCGATCCGCGGCTGTTTACTTTTTGATACCCCCCTCCCCCACCGGTCTAGTGGAATCATCAGGTTACGGACATTTTCCCGCCAAAATCTAGACGCCAAAGAAGTTAGAGGTAAAATCTAGATTCCTAACGAGTTATATATATATTTATTTAGTTCTCCATAAGATATACATCTTAGAATGTCAGTTTGCCGGGGTGGACGTCTAAGGAAAAAAGTGGAGGTGGGGCGGGGGATGGTTTTCCTGCTGGCTGGAGTCGGGCTCCGGTCTGCGGTGATGGGCGACTTACCCACCCTTCGAAAAGCGCGAAGGGTGGGGCAACCGTTGTTAGGGATTTGGGAATGGAAAGGGTGGGCCAGCCCCCAAGAAAGCCAGAGGATGAAAGCTCCGAAGCACTCACGAGCTACTGCTGAACTTCTCGTCTTTGTCATTGGTTTGCTCCCCATTTTGTTAACTCTCGAACCGCTAAGAAAGCCGGTCCTGAGCGAACTGTTACCCTACGGGCTCACCTCAAACACAGCGCCACAGCCGCCCTGACAGGCCGTGCCGGTTCCTCCCCATTGTGTTGTGCTGTAAAGACTGCCGCTCTTGTCGAAGACTAGACTGGCCGCGGAGTGTGCTCCGTCGGGGCTTCCCGTGAAGGCGTACAGAGAATTGTCGGCCCACGGTCCGCCCTTTCGGCTGGGCGGCTTTAGCTGAAAGACCACGCCATAGCGAAGCTCGCCGCCTCCGCCTACCACCGTGCCATATAGATCGCCGTGGCCGTCGAAGACCAAGCCGGCGACAGGATATCCTCCATCGTTTCCGTCTTTGAATGCATATAGCACGGTCTGTTTCCAGGAGAAACGCTTTTCGGACGGCTTCTCCAGCTCAAAGACCAGACCGTAACCATCTGGTGGCCCCCAGTATGTCGTGCCGTATAGATTGCCGCTTCGGTCGAAAATCGCCCCCGCTGCGGGCCCAGCGCCATCGTTGCCGTCGAACAGATGTAGTATCTTTTCGGTCCACGCTCCACCTTTCTTCGTCGGCGGGGTGAGTTTGAACACCGTGCCGCAGCCCGTTCCCCCGACGCCCCCTTCACAGGTTCCTTTCTGGTTGTTGCCTCCGAAGTATGTCGTCCCGTAGATAGCACCTTTGCTGTCCAGCACCAGACCGCCGTTCGGGTTGGCACCATCACCCGACTGCTTTCCACTGGCGACCCCTCGGAAACTGTAAAGCACTTTCTCGGTCCAGTTGTCGCCCTCCTGCTCCTGCGGACTCAGCTCAAATACGGTCCCACAGTTGCCGCCGTAGAACTCGTTGCAGGTGTTCCCTTTGCCGCCACCAAACTGCGTCGCCCCATACAAATTGCCCTTAGAATCGAATGTCAAGTTGCCCCACGGAAAATACCCGTCGTTCCCGCCTTGGAAGCTGTACAGCAGTGTCTCTGTCCAAACGTCGCCCTTCTTGGCTGGTGGTGACAATTTGTAGACTGTGCCGCATCCCGCCGTGACTCCCAAGAGCACGCATCCCCCGGTTCCGCCATAAGCCGTCGTGCCGTACACGTTGCCCGCCGCATCGAGGATGACGCCGCCAGCCGGGGTACTGGCATCTTGGAGCGTCTCTCCCTTGAATACGTAAAGGATCGTCTCGGTCCAGGGGTCGCCTTTCTTGACTGGCGATAGCTCAAACACCAAACCGCATTCACCGCCAATCGGAGTACAATCGGTCCCGCCGCCGGTAGTCGCACCGTAGAGGTTTCCAGCTTTGTCGAACACGACGCCACCTGCCGGATCGAACCCGTCGGTGGTGCCGCCCTGGAAGCTATAGAGCACTTTTTCATTCCAACTGGCGGCTGAGGCGTGACAGGCGAACGCCATTAGCGCGACCAGGAACCATCGGAGAGTAACATGGGTGCGCTGGCTCGTTTTCATATCGGACTTCTCCATCGAGCTACTGCGTCGGGAGGGAGGAACTAAACGCAGGGACTTCATTTTACGCCCATTTTCCTCGCCAAACCCAGCCGAAACGGGCTGGTGGCCCACCCGGCGCGATCCAAAGTCAGCGGAGGGCTTCTCGGTAGAACGCGGTCAATTCCAGGGGCGGCGGTATGTGTCCCATCGCCCGCAGAAAACCGGAAACCTGGCCACGGTGATGGGTGGCGTGATTCACAACATGCAGCACAATTTGCCAGGTCGGCGTTACAAACGCATCGCCCTTTGCACTTTTGTAGGAAATATCCTTGTGGAGCAGGTCTTCGGTCAGCCGGGTACCCCATTGCTTCCACCGTTCGTGCAACGCAGGCCAGTCATTCCTGAGCACCGCCAAGTGCATATCCTGCTCCGGAACAAGAAAAGGTTCCGGAGGATTGCCTTCGATTCGGCCAAGCCAGACTCGATCAGCCGCGTAGACGTGCGCTAAGGTGCCGAGGACATTGTGATCGGCCGTGGCAAAGTCTCTCACCAGTTCCTGAGGAGTCAGCGCACTTGCGGCTTCAACCAATCTGCTGCTGGCCCAAGCGGTGTAGTTTAGATGGTTTCGGAGTACGTCCGCTAGCATTGCCATAAGTATGCACCAGTGTACAGTGGATTCAATGTTGCGATGTGATGGATGAACTTGCCCACCCCTGCAAGAAACGCAGGAGTGGGGCAGCCATGGTTTCAATGTTGCAGGCTCCCACTCGTGGCCGGCAGGAGCAGGCGATCTTCTTTTGCGTCGTAATTGAAAATTTCGCCGAAGCGTCCCCAGTACAACACGGTGTCGAGTTGTGCCTGGACTTCGTTTTCGGGGAAGTGCTTTTCCATGATGTCGCGGAAAAACTCCAGCGGCATGGCGCCATCTGACTTGCTTTGCAGCGCCGTCCGGATTTGCTGTAACAAGGGCACGTGGGCAAGCACAGCCTGGCGGAATAATTCCTTGCGCGCCGCGATGTCGCCTTCGGCGAATGCCTTGCCTGCCGCCGTCAGTTCCACGTCTCCCTGATTCGAAGAAGCGAATCCGAGCAACGTTGACGCCTCGACGATGGGCAGCAAGTCGTCCACTTCCATCGCCAGTTCTTCGGCAACGTGGTAGAGATCGTCCGCGCCGCCACGATCGGCGAGCAACTCGATGAGTCCGGCAATGCCTCCGGGGCGGGCGTGCGGCAACATCGGATACGCCGACTTTGCCCGGAGCGCAACTCCGGTGGGAAGGGAATGCTCGAACTCCGGCCGGGTCATTACCTTATAGATGTAGTCCACATAGAGCAGAAACTCCGGCGTTGTGCGATCGCGAGGATGACGCAGGCCGATGCGAAAATCGGCGCGAATCTTTGCCGGATTTCGTCCCAGTACGATGACGCGGTCGGCGAGCAGCACGGCTTCCTCGATATTGTGGGTGACCAAAAAAATACTTCGGGTGGGGATTTTTTTCCCGAGCCACAGCTCCAGAAGCTCGCCGCGCAGGTTTTCCGCAGTGAGGACATCGAGCGCGGAAAAAGGTTCGTCCATGAACAGCACTTCGGGTTCGACTGCCAGTGCCCGCGCGAAGCCGACGCGCTGCTTCATGCCTCCGGAGAGTTCTTTGGGATAGGCAGTCTCGAATCCCTTCAGTCCGACCGAATCCAGAGCGCGCATCGCCCGCGCATGACGCTCCGGATGCGCCATTCCGCGGGCGATCAATGGCGCCTCGACGTTGTCGAGTACGGTCAGCCAGGGGAACAGCGCGAAGCTTTGAAACACGATGGCGGCATTGGGCTTACTCTCGCTCAACGGCTTGCCATGCCATAGAACCTGTCCCGCGGATGGCGCGGCGAGTCCAGCCAGTATGCGGAGCAGCGTCGATTTGCCAGAGCCCGACGCGCCCAGCAGCGCAATGATCGTGCCGGATTCAAGCGCCAGGCTGGTGGGCGCAATGACCTGTACTTGCCGGCCATCCGGCTGGGCGAAACTTTTCTCGACGCTTTGAGCTTCCAGAATGGTCTCGCCGCGTTCGATCGTTGGAGACAGCGCTGCCGGCTGGGGCATCTCGGTGCGCTTCGGCGGTAGGCGTCGAGGCGGGGCTTCCACGGCGGCGGGTTGAGTTCCGCTAACTCCGCCTAATTCGTTCATCAACTGCTGCCAGACTTCCTCGGGCAACTCATCGAGGAAGCGGAGGCGGTCGGTGGGGTCGGCCTTGTCGATGATGGCCCGCACCTCGTCGACTGGCCGGCTGTGCAGCAGAACGTAGGCGTGGTAGTAAGGGAAATGGGGGAAAAGAACGGCCGCGAAGCTGGTCGACAAAGCCCGGAAAAGAGTTTGCTGCTCATCAAACGACAAGCCAGCCAGCAGGGAACTGGCGCGGTCCGCGGGGACCAGTTCCAGCGCAGCCGCAGCCTCGTTCGACCGGCCTTGTGTGAGTTCTTCTCGAAGCTGGTTCGTGTCCAATGTATCCATGTGGGCCGCATGGACCTGAGTCTGAACTCAACTCAGAGCAGTCTCCGGGCGGCAGAAATACTATAATCGTGATTGGCGAGCGGTGCATGAGGTTTGCGGCGATCTCGCGCAGAAGGTAAGGTCAATGCCATCAAAAGTCCCGTCCGGTCCCAGTCCGAGTTCCGAGAATGCGCCAGCCGTCCAACACGTCTCAGGTGCGCACGAATTGCTGGTTGCGCTCCGGGAAAAGATCGGAGAACATCCCGAACTGGCCGAGGCCATCAATAAACTGGAAACTGCGCTGAGTCTCCTCACGCTCGACACTGGTGGCCTGCTCTAGGGCGCGGAAGGAAATCGCGATTGGAAGTCCGCTTTTCTTTGGGGGAGCGGACGTACTCAAAGTGAATCCGCCGGAGAGGAATTGCAATCCAAGAAGAATCAGAAAATCAACGACTGAGCGCCAGGTCGTATCTGCAAATGGAGCGCGCCGCCTCGATAGCTCGCATAGAAAAGCAACAGGAAAGGAGAAGTACACAACATGAGCGAAATGACTTCCACGATCACTGAGGAGAAAACGCAGCCTCGAACCGGAAACACGTACACCGCAAAAGCCTATGCCGCGCAGAGCGCGGTTTCGGGTCTCGCGCCATCCTCGATCCGGCGCCGGACTCCGCGCCCTCAGGACGTGCAGATCGAGATTCTATACTGCGGGATCTGCCATTCCGATCTCCATCAAGTCCGAAATGAATGGAAAGACATGATGCCGACGGTTTATCCGTGCGTGCCGGGCCACGAAATCGTGGGACGCGTGGTGAAAGCCGGGAGCGCGGTCAAGAAATTCAAAGAGGGCGATCTGGCCGCAGTGGGCTGCATGGTCGATTCGGACCGTGTGTGCCCGAACTGCCGCGCCGGCAACGAGCAATTCTGCGACAGCATGCCGACCTTTACCTACAACGGAGAAGACAAGCAACTGGGAGGAGTCACCTACGGCGGCTATTCGGACAGCATTGTGGTGGACGAAGCCTTCGTACTCCGAGTATCCGGCAAGGTAAACCTGGCGGCGACGGCGCCGCTGGTTTGTGCGGGCATTACGACGTATTCGCCGCTCCGTCACTGGAATGTGCGGAAAGGACAGAAGGTTGGAATCGTCGGATTGGGCGGACTCGGCCACATGGGAGTGAAATTCGCGAATGCTTTTGGCGCGCATGTCGTGCTGTTTACGACTTCACCGAACAAGACGCAGGACGCTTTGCGCTTGGGCGCCCACGAGGTTGTGGTTTCGAAAAATGAAGTGGAGATGCAGAAACATCTCAACAGCTTCGACTTCATCCTGGACACAGTTTCCGCCGAACATGGCGTGAATGCTTACCTGGATCTGCTCAAGCTCGACGGGACGCTAACGATGGTGGGCGCGTCTCCAACTCCGTTGCCGCTCGCGGTGGGTAGCCTGCTGTTCCGGCGGCGTCAGCTGGCGGGTTCCGTGATTGGCGGAATTCGGGAGACGCAGGAGATGCTGGACTTTTGCGCCGAGCATGGAATCACTGCCGATATCGAGATGATCGGGATTCAGCAGGTCAATCAAGCTTACGAACGACTGCTGAAGAGCGACGTGAAGTATCGTTTCGTCATCGATATGGCATCCCTGGGTTAAAACAGAGGAGGCGTTGAGAAGGCGGACAGCCAGGGCAATCTATACGGAATGACGAGCAGGTGGGGGCGCGTGAGATTACGCGCTGGCTGATCTTGCGGCTGCGAGCCGCTGGCCTTTTATTCTTTCGCGCTGCGACGCCACAGCGGAGTATCGGGCTGCCAGGTGTGGACGTCCTTTTCAAAATCCCCGGGCTTCCAATCGGCGCAGGCAGTCTGAGCCTTGGGGTCAGCCGCTTCGTGTTCCGACAGGCACTTTTCCAGCTTGGTCCGAAGGTTACTGTCGTTGAGCAGACCAAGCAGTTCGGCCCGGTGCATGGCATCGAGTCCTTGCAGTAGCGGGCACTTCAGCAGATCTTCCTGTTTCATCGTCTTACCTCATGTGGATTCCGGAATACGCACGGCCAACAATTCGATTACAGAGGTGTGCAGAGCATCTGGCAGTGATGTCTGCCACTAGGGGTTGTGAGGTTTGTCACAAAGAGGACAGAAGAAGAAATGGGCTAGCTGCCTTGTTTGAGCTCGAGCAGTACCTGGCGGGCAATTTCCTTCAGAGTTTCGAAGACGCCGATTCCCTGGAAGGCTACCGCTTCCAGCGCGGGTTCGTCTTTGCGGCGGAGCTGCTGGCTGAGGGTTTCGACGGGCAGGATGTTGGGCAGATCGCGTTTGTTCAACTGCAGGACGTAGGGAATTTTGTGAAAGTCGTAGCCGTGTTCCTTGAGGTTGTCCATCAAATTGTCGAGAGCTTCGACGTTGGCGTCCATGCGTTCCTGCTGGGAATCCGCGACGAAGACGATGCCATCTACCCCTCGCAGGATCAATTTGCGGCTGGCGTCGTAGAAGACCTGTCCGGGAACCGTATAAAGATGGATGCGGGTCTTGAAGCCGCGCACTGAACCCAGATCCAGCGGCAGGAAGTCGAAAAACAGGGTTCGGTCAGTCTCTGTTGCCAGAGAGATCATCTTGCCCTTCTGCTGTTCGGCAGTTTTCTGGTAGATGAATTGAAGATTAGTTGTCTTGCCGCCCAGCCCGGCGCCGTAGTATACGATCTTGCAGTTGATTTCCCGGGCTGCAAAGTTGATGAAACTCAAAGACTTTCCTCGAAATGCGGCAGACGCTCCTAGCTTTGGCAGGCGCTGCCACGTCTAAAGTTCCTGGCTTGGTACTGCTGGTTTTATATCACAACCGGGGATCACCGGCAGGTTACCCCGGTTACTACAGACATCTGTCACGGAACGAAGGTCTCGGCGGAGCCAGGCAGGGGTTCAAGTTTCGGTTCTAGGATCCAGTGGAAGAATCAGGAAATAGTGGCGTTGGAAGTAGAACGCCACGTTGACCAGCGCAATCATCACGGGCACTTCGACCAAGGGTCCGATGACGGCTGCGAACGCCGCCCCGGAGTTGATCCCAAAAACCGAGACTGCCACCGCGATTGCCAGCTCAAAGTTGTTTGAAGCGGCGGTGAAGGACAGAGTCGCGGTTTGAGAGTAGTCCGCGCCGAGCTTCTTCCCCATGTAAAACGACACCAGGAACATTACGACGAAATAGATCAACAACGGCACAGCGATCCGCAGAACATCGAGCGGCAGGCGAACGATGTACTCGCCCTTCAAGGAGAACATCACCACAATCGTGAACAGAAGGGCGATGAGCGTCAAGGGGCTTATCCGGGGAACGAAACGGTGGTCGTACCACTCGCGTCCTTTGGCCCGAACCAGCAGGGTGCGGGTTAAGAAACCGGCGAGAAACGGAATGCCCAGGTAGATGAAAACACTCCTTGCGATTTCGGCAATCGAGACATGGACGATAGCGCCCTGAAGCCCGAGTTTGGCGGGCAGCAGGGTGATGAAAATCCAGGCGTAGGGCGAATAGAAGAAGACTTGGAACAGGGAATTGAAGGCTACCAGTCCAGCCGCATATTCCGTGTTGCCCTTGGCGAGTTCATTCCACACGATGACCATGGCGATGCAACGCGCCAGGCCGATCATGATCAGCCCCGCCATGTATTCCGGGTATCCCCGCAGGAACACAATTGCCAGAACGAACATCAGGATTGGCCCGACGATCCAGTTTTGCACCAGAGATAAGCCGAGGATTCGCTTGTTCCGAAAGACCTCATGCAGTTCCTCATAGCGTACCTTGGTGAACGGCGGGTACATCATGAGAATCAACCCCACCGCGATAGGAATGGAAGTGGTGCCAAGGCTGAAGCGATTCAGGAACGGCACGACTCCGGGCACGACCCATCCGAGTACGACTCCGGCGACCATCGCCGCGAAAATCCACGCAGTCAGATAGCGGTCCAGAAAACTGAGGCGAGGGGTTGTCATTGGAGGCCGATCCGGTTGATTTCGGTTTTGATTGCGAGCCGGTCGAGAGCTGCAAGCGGGAGGGAGAGGAATAGTCCGATTCTGCGATCGAGCATCATGAAGGCTTGGCGAAAGGCGTCTTCAACCTGCCGCGTGGTGCCCTGGACTGCCGCTGGATCGGGAACGCCCCAGTGGGCGGTCATCGGTTGCCCGGGCCAGACCGGGCAGACTTCCTTGGCGGCGTTATCGCAGACGGTGAAGACGAAATCGAGCTTGGGCGCGCCGGGCTGGCTGAATTCCTCCCAGCCCTTGCTGCGGAGGCCTTTGGTCGAAAGGCGGGCGGCTTCGATCTGGCGTAGTGCCTCGGGCCGAACCGCTCCCGCGGGATGGCTCCCCGCGCTGTATGCGGTGAACGCTGGGGCGCCTTTGTGGTTCATGATGGCCTCGGCCATGATGGAGCGGGCCGAGTTTCCCGTGCAGAGGAACAAAACTTTATAGTGTCCTGACATCGTCGTTGTGTCCTTTGGGGCAAGGCATCACTTTGAGCCGATGGTCCCGCACGGGCGAGGACGCCCGCGCCTACATCGGGTGGTTCGGCATGTTCTCTACTTGCAGCACGCGGGTCCGCAGCAAGCTCGATTGCCAGGGCTGGCGGGTTTAACCGCGCGCACGAACGCGCTCATGAACTTGCCATCCACCTGCGGCGCAATCGTGTCAACGTCGATCCCCGAAGAAGCGAGAAACTCACGCGCATCGTCTACCCGGTAGATCCGAGTCGGCTCAATCTCGATCAGCTCGAACCCCGCGGCCGCCAGCTTCTGCCGATACGCGCCTTCTTCCAACGCGCCGGCGACGCAGCCCACCCAAAGCAGAACACTTTGCCGGATCTCGGGCGCAATCGGGCCGCGAGTTACCACATCGGAGACGGCAAACCGTCCTCCCGGTTTCAACACGCGGAATGCTTCACGCAGCACGCGATCTTTGTCCGCTGAAAGGTTGATCACACAATTCGAGATGATCACATCGACTGAATCATCCGGCAGCGGGATGTGTTCGATTTCGCCCTTCAGGAATTCGACATTTTCGGCGCCAGCTTTGCGCTTGTTCTCATTTGCGAGAGCCAGCATCTCGTCAGTCATATCCAGACCGTAGGCTTTGCCAGTGGGGCCGACTCGGCGGGCCGAGAGCAGCACATCAATGCCTCCTCCGGAACCTAAATCCAGAACCGTTTCGCCGGGATTCAATTGAGCGAGCGCCGTGGGATTGCCGCAGCCTAGGGAGGCGAGCAAAGCCTCTTCCGGAATTTGTCCGGTTTGCGAGTCGTCGTACAGGTTGGCGGTGATCGGATCGCAAGACGCAGTTCCGGCCGGAGCCGCGCCGCAGCAGCTACTGCCGCCAGTTTGCACGCGCAGCGCCGCCTGTCCGTATTTTTCCTTGACGATCTCCTTTATGTCGGTGGTACTCATCTCGCATCTCCTATTTGCAAAGCTGAATGATGGCGTTCGGTTTGACAGCCTGGTTTCGGGTGCAGCATTCGGCATACAGAAACCGCAACAACTCCTGTAATGCGTCCGTATTGGCGGTATAGCGCAAGAAGGTACTCTCGCGGCGGACTCGCACCAGGTCTTCATTCTTGAGCTTGTCGAGATGGTGGGAGAGCGTGGAGCCGGGGATATCCAGCTCCGACTGAATTTCGTTCACCACCAGGCCTTCGGGGTGCGCGGACAATAGCAGTTGCATGATTCGCAGACGAGGCTCGGTCCCCATCGCCGAAAACATGTCGGCGTATTTGGTGACCTGGTCGGAGCTAATCGGTGCTGCCTTCACCATGATTCTATATTTCCACAAATATAGAAATATGTCAAACACAAAAGACTGGCTAGCAGGCTGCGGAAAAAGTCGCCGAAATCCCAAAGGGCTCACCTCCGCTAAAGCGCGGACACAGTTTTCAACGGCTTCACGGCGCGGCTGACGTGTGTGCGTGAGAACACTTCTTTCGCCCCTCCGGGGCTGGCTTATTTCCCACTTGGACCCACGGCTTGCGCCGTGGGCTTTACTCTGACGCCGCTCCGCGGCTGGAAACCCAATGGTTTACTCCACTGCGGCGTAGAATTCCGAGTTCTCACGCACACACTGACGCCGCGCCCATTCAAATCCGGACTTAAGTCAGAGGTTTCTCCGCAGCCTGCTAGGGAGGGCTTGGGACGAAGAGAAGAGAAGCTACCGCCCGGGCGGCAGGGGATAATAGCCGGCCTTGGCGTAGACGTTGACGCAGGGGCGGAGGTCGGTTTTGCAGCCGGGACGGTCGACTCGAACCTCGATTTCCCGATACGCGCTGCTGAGAGTTGCCCGGGTCTTGTAGCCCAAAGTGTACTCATTGCGCGCGGCGCCCACCACCTGCTGGTAGACGCCTTCAATGGCGTTCTTGGAGTATTCGGTGAGGATCTCGCCGCCGGTGGCGTTGGCATACTTGGGCAGAATGTCGCTGTAGCCGAACTTGGGAATGTGCACCTTCTCAATCTTGTTGTAGATCGGAATCGCGGAATTCTCCACGGAAACGCCGTAGACCATGATTCCGTTGGTGAGGAGGACCTTGAGAACGTCGCCGTAGGCGGCATCGCTGCGGTACTCGCGGCCGTCGCTGATGATGAAGATGATCTTGCGCCGGGCCTTGTCGCGTGTGGCCAGGTCTTTGGCCGCAGCCAGGATCGCGTCGTTCAGCACGCGGGCGGTCTTGGCGGGTGTGACCACGATGGGCGCGCTCGGGTCCACCGGTTGACCATTAATGATGGGGCCCTGGACCCCTGACAAGGGGCCGCCGGTGATCGGAACGCCGTTGTTTTCCCCGTGTTTGGTCTTGAGCTCATTGAGCGCGGCGGTGAGTTTCCGGCTGGCGCTCCCGAAGTTAGCCATGCGAGAGACGGTGTTGCTGTAGGTATAGAGCGATACTTCGTCAAACTGGCTGAACGCCCCTTCCAGCGCGGGGAAAGTCTGATTCACTTTCTGCACCGCGATATCCGGCATGCCAAGATCGACAATCAAGGCCGCGGACAAAGCAAAGGGATCGCTGGTGAAATAATTCATGGTTTGCTTGTTGCCGTCTTCGTAGATGGAGAAGTCGGTGGGCAGCAGGCCGGGGACCAGCCGCCCGCTGTCGTCGGTGACGCGAACCGGCACGAAAACCTGATTGACGTTTACCGAGAGCTTGTAGATGTCCTGCTGCGGTGCGCCGGTTTGATCTTGCGGTGCGCTTCCCTCGGGAACCGTGGTGACCTTGAACGGAGGCGGAGTTGCAGGCGGCTCTTCTTGAGTCTTTGAGTTAGCGGGCGCGGTTGGACTGGAAGAAGGCGGCGCGGATGTGGAGTTTAGGGAAGACGATGGTGGCGCCTGGTTGGCCGGCGGGGTTGGCGCGCTGGGCGGAGCCTCGTCGGCCGGAGGTCTGGGCGCCGGTGCGACCGGCGTGGACGGAAACACCGACGGAGGCTGAACAGCGGAGGGCGCATCCGGCACATCCTGCTTCTGGTCCGGGTTCTGGCTCTGGGTTTGCTGTCCTTGCTGCGCGACGGTTGTCGCTAAACCCAGCAGCACCATCAAGATCACCGCAGAATCGGCGGTCAGCCGTTGAAAAATCCGTCGCACCACTGAAAAATCCTCCGTCTTGGAGCACCCGCTCTTATTTCTGATGCGAACCCCGGCCACTTGTTGCATCTAACGCCGTAGGAATAGACTAACAAAAAAGCGAGATACGTACCCTCATGTCCAAAGTCCGTGCCTTTCTGGTTTTGAGTTCCGCGATGTTTATATCCCTGGCGCTGCCGGCCGGCGCCCAACAGCCGGCTCCGTCTTCCGGACAAAGCCCGTCCGACGAGCAGTCAGTCGAAACCTTGAAAGTCAACGTGAATGTGGTGCAGCTGTTCTTCAATGTGAAGGACAAGAGGGGCGCGCTGATCCCGAATCTTACCAAGGATGACTTTCAGATTTTCGAGGACGGGAAGCAGCAAACCATCAAGTATTTCGCTGCCGAATCGAACCTCCCGCTAACCCTGGGAATCCTGATCGATTCCAGCGGTAGCCAGACGAACGTACTGGACATGGAAAAGCAGGTCGGCGGGGAATTCTTGAGCCAAATCCTGCGCGACAAAGACCTGGCATTCGTAATGGATTTCGACGTGAATGTGGATCTGCTGCAGGACTTCACCAATTCGACTCGCCTGCTGAAAGCCGCTCTGAACAGCGCCAAGATCAACACCGCGGGCGGCAGCGGAACTGGAATTCCGGGACTGGGCGGAGGCACGTTGCCAACTCAAGGCGCCCCGCGCGGTACGCTGCTTTATGACGCCGTTTATCTGGCGTCGCACGACGAACTGGCCCAGCAAGTGGGCCGGAAGGCGATGATCCTGCTTACCGATGGCGAAGACCAAGGCAGCCAGCTCAAGATCAAGGATGCGATTGAGGCGGCGCAAAAGTCTGACAGCATTGTGTACGTGCTGCTGTGCGCCGACCGCGGATTTTACGGCTTTGGCGGTTATTCAGGCGCGGGCGAGATGGACAAACTGACCAAGGAAACCGGCGGCCGCGTGATCGAAGTCGGCAACAAGTTCGACAAGCTAAAAGCAGGGTTCGACCAGATCGCCAACGAGCTGCGCAGCCAGTACAACATCGGGTACACGCCCACCAACACCAAGCTCGACGGCACGTTCCGCAAAGTGGAAATCCATCCTAGCAATAAGGATTACAAAATCCAGTCACGCAACGGGTATTACGCGGTTGCCAAACGCGATTGATTCAGCTTCTCCGAGAATCCCTAGTAGTAACCCGCGGCCAGGTGGCCTTTCTCATCGAGGATGCCGAGAAGAATGACGTCAGCGAGGCGGTTCGTCACCTCAGCGACGATCTCGGGGTGAGCTTGTTCTGGTTTGATCGCGGCTCCTTCCGCGGGATTGGGAGCCTGGAGAAGATCAAAATTTTGAAGGCGCGGCTCGGTTCATGGCGAGGGGCAGGGCTGAATGTGGTGGCTGAGGCGTGTCCGGGGTGGAAAAGTGCGATCGCGTGAAGCGGGCCGCGCCCAGGTTAGCGTCCAAAGAACGGACGCGAACCTGGGGCACCAACCCTTAAGTGCGACCCGTCCTTACCTCGGTTTCTCGCGGTCCTTCACCCGAATCACGAATTTCAATCCCGACCAGATTTCATTGACCGCGCAAACCTTCACGTCGACCAGGCCAGCGTCCAGGCCAATCTTGCGAATTATGTCCTCGTCGAGATCGGTGGCCACGCCGGAGGTTTTCTTTGGCCAACTCACCCATAACATGCCCGCAGGGGCGAGTTGTTTGGCGATGCCGGAGAACTTCTTCTTCAACTCGGCCGAGCTCTTCACGAAGGTCATGGCAAAATCCAGCTGAGCCTGTCCGTCCCTGACGTTCTGACAATCGGACAACGCGTCCTTCAGTTCGGCTTTCACTTCCGGAGGCATGTCGAAGAGAGCCACCTGAGACTGCGGCTTGATGCCGAGTTTCTTTGGAAGAGGAGTTCCGGAATATCCTGCCATGGGTTGCCTACTGGCTGGGAGCGTAGTATCCGTGGCGGTTGCGGATGTGCAGGCCCTTCTGATTTACGGCGAGAATTTCGATGGTGCGGTAATGCCCGTCGGGACGGAAGTCAGCGGGCTTGTAGCCGATGGCATACTGGCTGCGTAACTCCTCTTGAATGGCGGCGAAGGCGTTGGCCACTTCCGTGATCTGAAAGGGAACATAGGGGCGCCCGCCGGTGGCTTCGGCGATGCGAGCGAGAACCTTGTCGCCCTGACTGCTGGAGCCGGTCAGGTTGGTGCTGATGGTATACACCACCACCTCGGCGCGCTGCGCCATCTCGATGGCTTCTTCGCGGGTGACGTGACTTTGGTTGTCATCGCCGTCGCTCAGCAGGATGATCGCGCGCCGGGTGGGGCCGGTCTGCGGCTGTTTCATCAATTTGTCGCGGCAGGCGAAATACAGCGCGTCAAACATTGCGGTGCCGCCTCCCGGACGAAGCGAGCGAATGCCGATGGAGAGTTTCTCAGTGTTGTCGGTGAAATCCTGGGTGACTTCAGGCGTTACATCGAAGCCGACCACAAACGCCTGGTCGTATCTTGGGCGGATGGTCTGGTTCAGAAACTCGATGGCGGCTTCCTGCTCGAACTTGAAGCGGTCGCGGACTGAGTTGCTGGCATCGATCAGCAGGCCCACTTGCAGGGGAAGATCGGTCTCGCTGCGAAAGCTGCGAATCTCCTCGGGCGGCTTGTTGTCGTCCACGATCTTGAAATCGTCTTTCTTCAAGTCCTTGATGTAATGACCGTGTTTGTCGGTCACGGTGAAAACCACGTGGACTTCGTTCACCGTTTTGCGAATGGTGGTGATGGAGTCGTCCGGCGGCGGAGTTTCTGCCTGAGGGGCGGAGGTCTGCTCCGGAGGATTCTTGGGGGCCGTGTTTTGCGATCCGCTGGCTTGCGCAGAGGCCGCCGGGGCCGCATTCGTGCTGGTGGAACCCGACGTCGTGCCGGTGACGTCCGGTTTCTGCTGAGAAGTCGTGTCTGGCTGCTGGGGCGCGGGCTGAGGCGATCTGCTCTGCCGTGCGGCGGAAGGCGCCGATGGCAAGTCCTGCGCCGGAACGGTTGGCAGAAACAGGGCAAGACCCACGAACAAGGAAATGAATGAACGGACCCTCATGATTTTCCCCATTATAGCGGGTGGCGGACCTTCAGGCTGCTGCCCAACTGGTTTCCCGGCGTACAATGCTGTTGCTATGCGCCGAGTTGAGATTGTTCTGATTGCCATCTGCTTCCTGTTGCCTATCCGCGCCATCGCCGAGGACTGGGGCCCTCTGCAAATTCTGCTGGGCACCTGGACTACGGACCAGCCCAGTACGGGCGCACGCGCCCAGGGAACGGGATCGTTTTCCTTTTCTCCCGATCTGCAAGGCAAGGTTCTGGTGCGGAAAAGCTTTGCAGAGTATCCGCCAGAAAATGGCAAGCCTGCTTACCGGCATGACGATCTCATGATCGTCTACCACGACGGCGAATGCCGTACAACCGTCGGCGGATGGTGTGGTTTTCGAGACCCAGGGCTCGCCGGGAGCGCCGCGTTACCGGCTGACCTATGCCAGCGTTGGAGCCGATCATGCAAAGCTGAAGTTTGAAATCGCGCCTCCGGGGAAGGAATTCGCTACCTACATCGAAGCCAGCGTGCACCGGGAAGGCTCGGGGAAATAGGAGTGACGCAGCAACCCTGTCAGTGACGGTTTAGTCCGCCGTGATGCGTCGCCAGAACTCGTTCAACTCTTCCGGTAGCGGCCGCGCAAAGGACATGGGCTGGTGCGTCCGCGGATGCTGAAATTCCAGGCTGGCGGCGTGCAGGAAATTGCGGGGCAAGGAAGTCGTGGGCTGGTTCTTGCCGCGAATCTCGCGAGGCGCGCCGTAGAGCGCGTCTCCCACAACCGGATGGCCGAGCGATGCCAGGTGCACGCGGATCTGATGGGTTCTGCCGGTATCGATGCGAAGCTCAAGCAGCGTGAACTTGCCGTAGCTGGAATCGACGCGCTTCTGCACGGTGTAATGCGTGATCGCCTCCCGGCCTCCCGAACCGTGCGTGGTCATGCGGGTGCGGCGGACCTGGTCGCGGCGGATGGGGCTGTTGAGGGTCCCGCGATCCTGCTTCAGCCAGCCGTGCACCAGCGCAACGTAAACCTTTTTCACTTCGCGTCGCGAAAACTGCGCTGCCAGCTTGCGGTGCACCACGTCGTTCTTCGCCACGATGATTAACCCGCTGGTCTCTTTGTCCAGACGGTGAACGATGCCGGGCCGCATCTCGCCGCTTACGCCGGAAAGCTCACCGAAGCGATGCAACAGCGCGTTCACCAGGGTTCCGCGGTTTCGGGCGTCTTCGGTGGCGCCAGCGCCGGCGTGGACCATCATGCCGGCTGGCTTGTTGATGACTGCGAGGTCGTCGTCTTCGTAAACGATGTCGAGAGGGATGGCTTCGGGGATGGCGCGCAGCGGCGGTGGCTGCACGTCGCCGATGATGGTGATCTGTTCATCGCCTCGGAGTCGCAAGGAAGATTTTGCCGCAGCGCCGTTGACCAGGATCTTTTGTTGTCTGATCAACTGCTGGATGCGAGCGCGACTGGTGTCCGGAATCTGCGTGGCGAGGAAGTGGTCGAGACGGCTGCCGGCACATTCCGCAGTTGCGACGAGATGTTGTGGAAACTCTGCCATGGCACACTTGCATGGGTAGGATATCGCGGACAAGCGGTCGATGAGCGGAGAGCCCTGTGTACCAGTCGTGGGCCTATCGCACGGCGTGTGCCTTCAAGACTTTCGGCGACGGCCGCAGCCACCAGATGATCCCTCCCACGATGACCAGGCCGATCGAGATCAGTTGTGTGGCGGTCATGATGCCACCGAACACCGAGCCTCTTCCGGGATCGCCGCGCAGAAATTCTATGAAGTAACGCGCTACTCCATAAAGAAACAGATATGCGCCGAACACCTGTCCGTCAAACTTCTTGCGCCCGAGAATCCACATCAGCAGGAAAAAGTTCACCAGCTCAACCGCCGACTCGATGAGCTGAGTCGGTTCCAGGGCGACACCCAGCGGCGTGCCGACCCAAAGCTGGGCAAGCGGATTGGTGAACGTGACGCCCCAGAAGTGATCGGTAGGTTTGCCATAGCAGCATCCCGCGGCGAAACAGCCCACGCGGCCAATGGCGTGCCCCAGAGCCAGTCCGGGGGCAAAGCAATCGCAGGTGGCAAGAGCGGGCATGTGGTGCTTGCGGATATACCAGGCAGCTGCCGCGAACGCTCCGATCAAGCCGCCCGAGAACACGCCTCCCGCCTGCAGCGTCGAGAAGCTGAAAATCTCTCCTGGATGGGAGGAAAAATATCCCCAGTCGTTGACGATGTAAAGAACTTTGGCGCCGAGGATACCGCACAGAACAACCAGAATTCCCAAATTCCAGGAATGTTCGGGGTTGATGCCGTGTTTCTCCGAATTGCGGACGCTGATCCACAAGCCAATCAGCACTCCCATGGAAACCAGCAGCCCGTAGGTAGGCATGCTGAAACTGCCAAGATGAAAAAGTCGCGGGAACACGATTTGTTAGATGCCGAGGAATCGGGAATTGCTACGGCGAGTTTAGCAGAAAGCAGTCCGACTGTCGGCGGAGGAGGGTCAATCGGTTTTGTAGGACCTTGGGGGCAGCAGGAATTGAAGCCCGAAATAACCGACAAAATAGGACTGGTTGGGGCGGGTGGGTTCGAGGCTGCGCCCGGCCATGAAGAGGAGGATCACCGGGCGATGGATTTTGTAACGGCCGCCGAAGCCAATGGTGGGCTGGCTTTCGGAGGGATGGAAGGTGCTTTGGGAGTAGAGTTCCATGTCCGCTTCGAGTTTTGGACTGAAATCGTGGCCGAGGACGAGGCCTGTCAGCCAGCCGTCCGGTCCTTTGTGGACAAACTGATAACCGATTTCGTAATCCACATCGACGGGGCCAAACTTCCTGGAGAATTCGACAGGCAGGAGGAAAGCATCACTGGCAGGCGTGATACCGCGGCGGACGGCGTCGTTGGGATTGTTGAGAAAAAGCTGGGGGAAAACCGAGATGTGGAGGCCAGACTCCCCGGCGTCGTAGAAACGCCATTTGACGCCGACATTGGATTGCCCGAGGCCAAACTTAGTGGCGGAAGAGGGATTTTGGACGCGCAACCAGGCATTTTCGTAAGTCAGTTGGATGCGATCCCCGACGCCGAAATTGATGTCGAGGTCGGGGGTGTGGGAAACGGACTGATTGCTGTAGAAGAACGGCATGTAGCCGAGATTGATTTCCCAATTGAGATGGCCGGGAGTGCCGGGATCATTGGTGTAATAGGGCGGGCCGCCTTGGGCGAATGCGGAGGTCGCGACAACGAACAGGCCGAAAAGGAGGATTAGAATCCGCGACATAATAACGGGGCAAAGGTGGAGATCAGAAAGTGCACGAAGGGATCAAAATGAACTCCATCCTTCAATTTCGAGACGGCGCGCAAGGAATTCTTATATCACAGGAGTCGCGGGTGAGGAGAGAATGGAGTAGCGAACCGATTCTGGGCAGGTGACCGGCTACTCGTGCAGGACAACACTAAGGAGCGAACTATGAACCTGCAATCCGCCGTTGTATTCGATGAAACCGAGCTTTCTGAATCGGCTCATAAAGAAATTCACTCGGGAGCGGGTCGTACCGATCATTGCCGCCAGAGTCTCTTGACTTATGTCCGGGATCACCTCTTCGGACCTGCCTTCTTTCCCGAAGCGGGCCAGTATCAAAAGCGCCCGCGCCAGCCGTTTTTCGCTTGAATTGAAAAGTTGATCGACCAAGTCCACTTGTGTACGGTTGTGACGTTCCACCACATATGCCACAAACAGATCGGAGAATCCGTGCTCCTCGTGGAGAGTGCGTACCATCTCATTTTTTCGATTTTCATGACATCGCAGTCCGTGAGCGCAGTAGCGGTTGCCATACGGGCGGGCGGATCGGAGGCGATGCATCCCTCGCCCAGGAAGTCACCGGCGCCGAGCAGCGCGATGGTTGCCTCCTTGCCTTGTTTGGAAAGCACGCTGAGCCTCACCTTGCCTTCCTGAATGTAAAACACAGCGTCGGAGGGTTCTCCTTGCAAAAAGACGGTTTGCTTCGGGCGATAATGCTGAATCGTCCTTCCGAAGCCAGCCTGCGCTAGAAAGGTCTTGGGATCAAAACGAGGGTTTGGTTTCTGGGCACGCCGTTTTCGCGCCGGCGACCGGTGAATGGACGACATGAGGGCCCCACAAGCGCGGTATTATACTCCGCGAAATTCGTCGAGCGGCCCCAAAGTTGTCTCAAATCCAGACAAGATTTAGCCTGCCCGCAGCATGGAAAAATCGCAATTCACTAATTGTACACGTGTGTGCAATTTTGAACAGACATGGCCTGAGAGTCTCTGTCAAAGTCAATGCAAAGACAGTGGGGAGTGAGAGTCACGCGTTTGGTTTAGCTCGCCGGAAAAGCAGGGGCAGTCCGGTCTGCTTGATTACTTTTATACCATCATCCCCCACACGGCCGGATTGCCCATTTTGTGGGAGGTTCCAATGAGTCAAGCGTACCGGGGACCAAGGAAAATGCTCCTCTGCGTCGATGACAGTCATGGAGTCCTGGAATACGAGAGAGCGCTGTTTGAAAGATCGGGATACATCGTGGTTACCGCGGCGTCGGCGCGAGAAGGACTGAGATTTGCCGCGATGACCAGCTTTGACGTCATACTTCTGGATTACCACATGGCTGAAATGAGTGGGCACCAGTTGGCTTTGGAAATAAGGCACTGCCGACCTGAAGCTAAAGTGATCATATTTTCTTCCAGCGAAATCCCGGAAGAAACTCACCATCTAGTCGATGCTGTCGTCCCCAAGACTGAAGCCATCAGGGAATTGTTGCCGACCGTCACTCGACTCTGTAGCCGGGCATCACCCTGATGAGCAGCAGTTGCACAGATTCCGCCTGCCCACCGCCATTTCGGGCGCTTGACAGTCAACCCTGGGAAAATTCCGCCTTGAGTCGGTGGCTTATGGGCGAGCCCGCCGAGTATCAGAAGATGATCCCCTGACAATCCACGAGGGACTAACGACGAAACAGACAAGCCGACCCGCAGGGGCCGTGTGGTAGGCCGAAAATGAACCCGTCTTAGACGGTGGGAACCCGCCGCGACCCATTAGGCGTCTCCGACTGGCGGAGCATGGCACACCGGATCGTATAACGAGTCGAGTCCCCGTTCATTCGGCATTGGTTCAAAAATCGGTTGCTACCATCACCAACTGAGCAGGCCGGCTTTCACCTTGGATGCTAGGCAAACCAGGCAAGATTGGCAAGGGGGCGAGAGTAAATAGTTGGCACTCGGTTTGCCAGCAACTTTCGTTACTCCGGCGGGGAACCTGCCCAGTAACTGCTTCTGGCCAGCACAGTCCTCCCGCTGGGAGCTTTCAGCTCGACATGAATCTGGTGCAAGCCGGGATGAGGATCTTTCGGCTGAAAGCTCAGCAAGTAGCGGCTGCGCAAATGATTATCGAACTGGTTCATGCGCGTTTCAAAACCCTCGCGAGTTTCGAACAGTGCGTATTCACCGCCGGTCATGGAGGCAATGGTTTTGGGGACGTTCTTGCACATGGCCTCGCTGGCCAGTCCTAAAACTGCAAGCAAATCCGGCATCGGATGCATTTCATCGATATTGTTGCCGCGCATCGTATCCAACACGTTGGATGCAGCCGGGGAAAAGGCGAGAGCGTAAACCAGGGTGTTGGCGTTTCCCACCGCGCCGACCACGCTGTCAATCTTAGCGATGCTGCCGTGGTCGCGAGTTTCGCTGATCAGCAGCAGCATCTTCTGGTTTTCCTTCGGCCGATCGCGCAACAGGCTCTCCGACAGAAAAACCGCATCGAGGATCGCCGCCCCATCATCGCCGGGATCCAGTTTCTTGAGATCTTGCTCGATCCGGCCGGCGTCGTGAGTGAAATCCCGAATCAGATCCACGCCGCTGTCGAATTCAATGAGTGCGACTTCCGCATTGCCGCCGCTCAGGATCGGCTCCAGCATGGTGCTGAGGCCGCGCATTCTGGGAAATTCGTAGTTGGCGCGCCCTCCGCGTTGGACGGCGACCACCAGGGAAATGGGCTGCGCGTCGGCGGCCTCGTCGAGGTGGACCGTCTGAGCGACGCCATCGTCCTCCACCACAAAGTCCTTTGCCTGCAGCCCGTAGACAGCGTGGTCCTTTTCGTCCCGTACCAGCGCCGGGACGAGAACTGCGTTGGTCTCGCTATGGAAAGTGGGTTCTTGAGCGGAGGCCGCGCCGAGAACGAAAAGAAAGAGGAGGAACCGCAGGCTTCGCTTCACCACGGTTACCCCGCGCGCCGCTTGTCTTCCAGCACTTCGTCGAGCACGTTGGACAGGTGATGGGCGCGCTCAAGATAGTCTGGGCCACCGCTTTCGAGCTTGCGCTTCAGCAACTGGTACTCGTCGGCGACATTCAGTGCTGCCAGCACCGCGAGGCGGGCGGTGTCGATGGTCTGCGTCTGCTCCGCCACGGCGCGCATCTTGGCGTCCACGTATTCCGCCAGCTTGATGATGTATTCGGGATCAGACCCGCGCAGGTTGTAGACCTGGTCGAAAATTTCCACGCGAACGCTGTTCTGAGCTGGATCCGCCGCGGACTGCTTGTTGACCGTTGCCATGAGCTTATTTTGCTACGCTTTGCCTCCGGATGGAAGTGGAATCCAGCTTAGGATGATGTAGATGCGGGCGTCCCTTCGACTTCGCTCAGGGCAGGCTCTCGCACATGCTCAACTCGCTGCCTGCTCCTCGCCGATGGCGCCAATTTGCTGCAGCATTTTCTCCACGCGGCCGCGAATTTCCTCGCGCTCCCGCCGCAGTTGGACCATTTCGCGGCGCAGGTTTTCCACTTCCTCTTCGCGCTCTTCCAGTTGCCCCCGCAGACGCTGCGCGTCGCGTTCGGCTGCCGACCGCGCTTCCCGCGCTGCCTTGTACAGTTCAATAGTACGGTAGATTTTTTGCTCCAGCGCCTGAAAGTCGTCGGCGGGAACCTGGGCAGACACTTCCTCGGCCAATTTCACTGACATGATTGCGCTCCTTCCGGAGGAACTTGAGCGCAGTATATCGCAGAAAGCTGTGGATGGTTGGATGTTCCTCCGGGCTTGGTGGTGTCCTAACACGCTGATTTTTGACCATCGGGGTGTGAGCGGCGTCACAGAAAAACTTTTTGCCTGAGGTACAATGGTGGCGTTCGGCGGAGGGATGTATGAAACCGTCTGTGCAGCCGCCTAGAACGCCTTCCCGGCTATCCGATTCAGTTCATCATCAACTCAACATCTACGCTCTTGCCGCCAGCGCGGCGGGAGTGGGTATCTTGGCGTTGGCTCAGCCAGCGGAAGCAAAGATCGTCTACACCAAAACTAACACGGTCGTTCATGAAGGTACGCCACTGGAGCTCCAAAATAACGGAGTGAAGGATTTCGTTTTCCAGAGCTTTGACAACTGCGTATGGGGTTTCTGCCGCGACTGGCTCTCGTTCTGTGATGCGCGGGCGAATAACCGCTTTGAAGCGCAGTCGGGTTTGGTGGTTGCGCTCCGCCCAGGAGTGGTTATTGGCCCCAAGGCCGCTTTTCCGAAATATCAAAGCACGTCTACGATGGCGGGCCTATATTGGGTCAGCTTCAGCTCCGGACGGATCCTGGATTCCAGGGGCTTTTGGATCAACGTCAAGAATCGCTATATCGGACTGAAGTTCCGCATCGGAAAGGACACCCACTACGGCTGGGCTCGCCTCAACGTTAGTTGGGATAGTAAGAATGGGATTGTGGGAACCCTGACCGGTTACGCCTACGAGACTGTGCCCAAGAAGCCCAGCATTGCGGGCAATACGAAGGATTCAATTGTTACGACGGTCCAACCCGCAACGCTCGGCCATCTAGCGCGAGGTGCATCGACTCTGTCAGCTTGGCGTGAGAACGAATCAGCCGCCAATCGCTAGAAGATCGGCCCATTCAAGGAGGGCATCGTGGAACCATCTTACCGAGTCCGCAGCACGGCCAAACTTTCCGATTCAGTGCATCACCGACTCAATATGTACGCCCTTGCCGCGAGCGCGGCCGGGGTAGGAGTGCTGGCGCCGGCGAAGCCAGCCGAGGCGAAGATTGTTTACACATCTGCCCGCGAGCAAATTGTGGTTAACCATCCCCTTCTTCTCGATGTCAACCACGACGGTAAGACGGATTTCACGTTTAGTTGGATTAACATCTGTCAGACTCGTGGATACAACTACTGCGGTGGAAGCCTTCTCCAAGTCCTGGAACGCTTCGATAACCGTTTTTACGGGCCGCCGGCGGGGGTGGTGCCTTCTTCTAAAGGCAAATGGCCCGGCTGGCCTGCCGCACTCCGTGCGGGAGTTCGAGTGGGAGTGCCCGGACAACGGTTTGGCGCTAGCAGTGAGATGGCCGAATCAACATTCGTCAATGAGGGTGAGAGGCGTTACTACTTTGGGCCGTGGGAAAACAACGGAAAGGGTGTCAAGAACCGCTATCTGGGCTTCAAGTTTCTTATCAACGGAAAATACCACTACGGCTGGGCGCGAATTACCTTTCGCCATCCAGTCGATGCGATTCTAACTGGCTACGCTTACGAAACGGTTGCGAATAAGCCCATCGTAACCGGCCAAACGAAAGAATCGGATGTGATTACGGTTCAACCCGCAACGCTCGGCCATCTGGCGCGAGGCGCCTCGGCAGTGCCGGCTTGGCGTGCGAAGCAAACCGCGGCGACGTCTCAGTAACTGGCAAGCGACAGAGTTTTGATTCTGACCAACGGGGTGTGAGCCTCGTTATGGAAAGACATGATACCGGAGCCACAATGGATACCGTCCGGCGGGAGGGACTTATGAAACCATCTTCGCAGTGGCCTAGAACGCCTTCCAGGCTTCCCGATTCGGTTCGTCACCAGCTCAATTTATATACCCTTGCCGCCAGCGCTGCCGGAGTGGGGATGTTGGCATTGGCGCAGCCTGCCGAGGCCGAGATTGTTTATACACCCACCCATCACGTCATTGGCCAGAACGAGAAGTACAAGCTCGACCTTAACAAGGACGGAATCGTGGACTTGACCCTCAGGTGCCGAGGGTGCGACTCCCTTTTCGCTTCGGCGGTTTCTGGCAACGGGGTGGCCAGTACCCATGGCACATACGGACCTGCGGCGGCAGCCCTAAGGCGAGGCGCACACATACCTGGCCTGCGGAAGTCTCTTCGTGTAGCACCAATGGCGGAGGTGGTTCACGGTTCTACCAGCGGACATTCTACCAGTCGACACTGGGGTGCATGGATCAATGTCAAGAACCGCTATCTCGGTTTGAAGTTCGAAATCAACGGGCAAGCTCACTACGGCTGGGTACGCCTGAGTGTTCAGCTTAAAGGAAAACCTGGCAATTATCATATTGTCGCCACGCTGACCGGTTATGCCTACGAGACGATCCCGGACAAGCCGATTATCGCGGGCGAGACCGAGGGAGCAGATGTCATCACGCTGGAACCCGGCAGCCTCGGAGCCTTAGCAGCAGGAGCGTCGAAGCTTCGCGGGGGCAGAGATTAGGAGAAACTGGGGGGGATTATGAAGCGAACTTCGAGGAAACCATCCACGCTTTCGGAATCACTACAACGGCGACTGGGTTCCTATGCACTCGCGGCGAGCGCGGCAGGAGTGAGCTTGCTGGCGTTGTCTCAGCCAGCAGAAGGGGAAATCACTTACACACCTGCAAACAAAATCCTCCCTAACTGTGAGGATAACCCGCGACTGTGCTTAAAGATTGACCTCAACCACGACGGCATTGTGGATTTTAAGATCCCGTTCAAACTTCGCATCAAACCCTATCGGACGGATCTAGCTGGTATTTGGGTTGAAAATCCAGGGGTAGGAACCGCGGCACCGAAGAATGCAATTTGGGGAACGCTCACCTCACACGGCAGAGCCGCCTCGGCCCTAAGTTCTGGAGTCAGCGTGGGTAACAACAGTGCGAAGTTCAGTCCGCAAAACAATCTCATGTGGGCCTCTTCTTGGCCCTACGCTCCGTGGGGTCAATGGAAAGATGTCAGTGACGGTTACCTCGGATTCAAGTTCTATATCAAGGGAGAAGCGCATTACGGGTGGGCGCGATTCAGCGCCGTCGGATCCCGAGAAATTCGACCAACGCTAACCGGCTATGCCTACGAGAGCATTCCAAACAAACCCATCGTTACGGGTCAGACGAAAGATTCAGATGACGTGCAACTTCGTCCGGCCAGCCTTGGTCGGCTCGCCCAAGGATCGGCTGGGCGCTTAGGAAAGTAGCGACACGCTATCGGAACTCTTACTTCGGTCTTTGCTCGAGGAAAGCGCGGGAATTGAGTCATTGAAGCATTCGAGTTGCGGCTGTGTTTTTCGATGATTCAATGCTGCGATGCCTTTTCGGTACAATAACGTTACCTGTTGTCCGCAGGGGATTGGCCGGGATGGCGGAATTGGCAGACGCGCTGGACTTAGGATTCCGGGCCAATTTCGACGATCCGGCGGGCAACGCTTTTGCTTCAAACACTTAACCTCTGTATTCTTTGCTGCCAGCGTGTGGTCTGTGCTGGTCGATGAGGGTCAATTTCTGCCTGTCGGTCACGTTTCGGTCACGTAAATCTGTTCCGGCTTGCCATGGGCTCTTGGGCAGAGTTTGGGCATAGATTGCGCGCCTTCGCACAGGGAATCATGGCCGAGATCGGATGAGATGCCTTCTTTTTTGTAGGATTCCCGCGCACTAGAGCCCGCGTGAGCACGCCGTGCCATTGTGGTGGGCATGGGGGCATCATAAAACGCTCCCAGGTCCCTGTGAGGCTGGCAGGCGGATAACGGCGAAACGCGACAGGCTGCGCCCGATAATCTCATCGCGGCGTGCAGTCGTGCCGCTCACACGTCATGCACGTCTTGGCGGTGCGAGTGTTCGTGTCATGGGATCGCGGCATACGAGGCGGGGCCGCGGAACTGCCGGACAAGAACCGGTCAATGATGTAATGGCGATCGCCAATTAGAACCTGTGGGGAACCTACGTGCACCGAGTGGACAACCTTCAGGGAGAATCAAAGGGTACAAATGATAATTCCAGAAGACCCGCACAAGGGCTTATTAAACGATGAGAGCGCCACCGCGTTTGCTTCAGCGCAGCTCAAGCCGTGGACGAACCTGCTTCGGGATCTCGCAAACTACGGCAGTCACCTGATACCGCGCGCGTTCTCGTCGAGCGGCAAGACGCTTGGCGATGCGGTCGTGATCGGCATTCTGCTGAGACAACTCGTAGCAATGATCGATGCGATCGAGATTCTGTTGTGCAGAAGCGCGGTTCATGCAGCTACCCTGCAGCTTAGAGCGATGTTCGAAGCGTCCGTTTATATCGACTGGATGCTTGCTGGCGACCGCGAGAACAAAGCGGCTTACTACTACGTTCACAACCTGTTGCGAAATCGGCTTTGGGCAATGCGCGTGCAATCCGGCACCGCTGAATCGTCAAGTTTCAAGGGCATCATGAACAAAGCCGGCCTTCCAGTTGACGAGATGCTCGGTGACGAAGGCAAGAGTCAGGTCCAGGAGATAGACCGCGTTCTGTCCCAGGCCCGATTCGTTGCAGTTCGCGACGAATTTCGAGACTGGAAAAAGCGAAATGGTCGCCGGCCAGCGTGGTATTCGCCGCTAGGTGTGACAGACCTCAGGAACATGGCGATAAGCGTTAACAAAGAACCCTTATACGTGATTGTCTACGGCTCTGGGTCTGAGGTGATGCACGCGTCGAATTACGGCCAGCATGTCCGCATCCAGAGTGAGCGGATCACTTTTTATTCAATACGGCACCCGAAACAGTTCTCCACTACAGTAAGACTGACAGCTACGATCGCGATTGATATTTTCATGAAAATCCTTCACGAATATCGTGAAGGGGAATGCCCAAGGTTCGGCCAGAAGTATGTTGAGAAATGGCAGCAGGCTTTTATGAACATCCCCCAGCTGAAGATCGACGAGCGAGATCTGGGCGGTTGATCCGGCGGGCCCGCAGCTCACTTTGCGAACGGACTTGGATTGGATATCCAATGCCCACGGCGAAACCAGCAACTGGCGCGGCTTTACGGATGGCTCAGTCCAAATGCTGACCAAGAATCCGGACGCAAGCTACCACGAAAAAGGCATTTTACTTTCGGATCAGGATCAGAACCACCTGTAGCACTGCGATCACGATCTGAAGACCAACGAGCCCCATCATCCATTTCGTTAGGCGTGTGCTGCCCTTGTTGAACTCCTGAATGGCAATCGTGTTGAGGCGTGTGGATTCGATCTGTAGTCTCTGGCGCTGATTATCTCGAAGCCAATTGAGCCACTGCATCGCTGCCATAACTTCTTCATCAGTGAGAGGCTTGGCGTCAAGCAATCTTTGGTTCACTTCTTCTCCGGATCGAAACATCGGGCACCTCAAGCGGGACTTCAATCGTGGTGCAGCAATATGGGCTCCTCTTGCGCTGGAACCGAGAATTCGTGCGAATACCACGTGCCATTTGCGTCTTGGGCACTGAGTTTAAACATCGTGCCAGGGGTCCGTAAGAAATCCTCACTGACGTGATAGAAGATGAACGATGCATACCCAGATATGGAATTGCTGATCAGCTTGGTTCCGAAGATCAACATCTCTGGAGTCACGCGGAACATAAATCCGTTGTCATCCGTGTAAGGGTGCAGATTCTCACAGCGGTAGTTGGGTACACCGAGAACTGTTTCTCGATCGGTTAATGTCGCATCCAGACGCCAGTTACTGACAGTGGTGGGCACACCGCTATCATTTACAAAAGTTTCGATCGTAATCGTGCTCGCGGGCAGTACTCTAGTTTGAGACGGTGCAATCTTGCCGATATAGAAGTGTCCGACAGAAATGGCGAGATGAGGTCTATTCCGCTCCCGGAGATGCGCGAACCAGAAACCAGAACACGTGAGGGCCACAAAAACCACCACACCTATCTGTACTGGCTTGCGGAAGGAAGGCTGCTTTCGCTGCCTGTATAACCACCAAAGCGCTCGCACTGTTCGCCGCGCTGCGTCAAGAACGATGACGCACGGCACGGGAGCAAAAATACTGAGCAACAACGCGAGTGGACGGCGATCCCAATCCTCCTGGGCTGCGAGGTTCATTCCTATCTGGATCGACGTGGTCAGTAGCGCTATTACGACGCCAAGCCACAGATCAGGCCGCCAGCTAAACTTCGCGAAGGAACGGCGAAACACTTGGCGCAAGTGTTCCCATAGCAGCATCTTAGGTTCAAAGGTAAGTCTGCCGGTCCTTGAGCGTCAAGACGCAGTGTCCAAAATTATAGCTTGACTCCCGATCATGGGCGAAAGACTCGTCCGGCGCCGCCAGGATGATCAACGCAAGGTCGGAAACGGCCGGCGCCAAGCCCGCGTTCCGCGATGCGCTAAGATCCCGCAGGTGCTTGGTCCCGGCAGACGGTTTCTACGAGTGGCAGAAGACGGGGAAAGCGAAGCGGCCGTTCTGTTTTGAAGTCGACCGTGGGGAGTTGTTCGCGTTCGCCGGAATATGGGATCGCTGGAAGGACGCCAGCGGCACCACGGTGGAGACATGCGCGATCCTGACCACAACCCCGAATGCCGTGACCTCGGCCGTCCACGACCGAATGCCGGTCATCCTTGATCCAGACAGCTATGACCTATGGCTCGATCCAGGGATGAGGGATGTGACCGCGGCGTCGGAACTGTTGAAGCTACCCTGTCGGCCTCGGCGCGCAGGAAAATCAACCTTCTTTCCGAGCAGGACTTGAACAGCACCGGCCATGTCAGAACGCTGGAAGAATTTGAGCGCCGCTATATCCACCAGGTATTGTGGAAGGAAGGCGGGCACGTCGAGTCCGCCGGCAGGAAGCTCGGGATTCCGCGCAGTTCGCTATACCATAAGCTTAAGCAGTACCAGAGGCGCTCGGCGTGAAAGCAATTCAATGTTGACCGATAGTCCGTGTATCTACTTGATATGATTTTCAACGAGGAGAATTCATGGCGAATTTAAAGGGACTGGCATCCATAGTGTCGGAGTTGCGCGCAGAGAGAACAAATTTAGTGAGTCAACTGAGACATGTCGATGCGGCTCTTGCAGTCCTCGGCAAGCTGAACGGTGGTAGCTCTACGAAACCTCGGCGTACTCTGTCCGCCTCGGCTCGCAGGAGAATCAGCCTAGCGCAGAAGGCACGATGGGCAAAGCAAGCCTCGAATCATCAAACCGCACCCGAGCGAACGATGTCAGCGTCGGCCCGCAGGAAGATCGCAGCAGCACAGCGTGCCAGGTGGGCGAAGTGGAAGGCGAGCAAGAAGGCTGCCTAGTCCGTGACGTGGGGATCTACAGATATCTCCCAGTGCATCAACAGCCATTCCGGGATGTAACTGCGGTTCTTGTTCCGCTCACACCATAGCCTAAGCTCGTCCGATCCGGCGCAGTTGCTTTCATTCAATTTCAGCCGCCGCATCTGGTTTTCAAACTCGGTCACTGTGGATGAGGAAGAGGTAAACAGGGCTGCTGGGTTTCCCCAGCTCGGATTGCCGCGTCTGCGAGCCATCGGAACCTCTTCTTGCTTATTGAGCGAACAGACAAAATTGCATGCGAGTATAAAGGGCGCGTCGGAAAGATGTTAGAAAAGACGCCTCAAGACTACTCCTTCTTGCGCCTGTAGTGGAAATAATTGCTGAGGCCCGGTTTCAGGACTGCGTCGTGAGCCGGATTATCGGGCCATTGTCTCGGGGTGTCCGTGACAAGGTGCTGACATTGTCGCTGCGCCTTGCGCCAGATGGAACTAAGATGAGACTGCAAGTCTTTGCACCTTGACAAGCCGAGGGTCGACGGCAAGAATGGTCGGCAGGCGCTCCCTCTCCCCCCGTTCGCAACAGTGACTACGTCTCCGTGGCGAATAATCCAACATCGTAGAGGAAGGTAACATGGCACGCATTGCAAAGATGAATTCAACGAAGACCGGGAAGCGGTTGGGTACAGTGTGTTTCGCGATTCTCCTGCTGGCGGGATTCTGCTTTGGCCAGGCTGGGAGTTCGCAGTCACCGTCGGGCGGACGGCCCGCGACGATTGTCCTCACCAATTGGAATCAGTTCCACAAACACGACACGACGCGTTTCAACCGCTACGAGAGCTTTCTCACGGTCGGCGATGCCAAGGACCTCGGGTTGAAGTGGAGCTACACCACCGGATGGTATGTCCGTTCCTCGCCCGCCGTCGTGAATGGTGTAGTTTATGTCCTCTCATGGGACGGCAACACGTATGCTCTGGATGCGCACACCGGCGCTAAGCTATGGGGCCAACGTACGGACAAATATGAAGTTGTGGACTCCTCGCCCGCCGTGGCGAACGGGGTGGTTTACATTGGCACGGATATCGGTCTGGATGCTCTGAACGCGCACACCGGCGCTGAACTGTGGAGCTACCAGACCGGTTATTACGTCGAGAGCGCGCCCGCTGTAGCGAACGGGGCAGTTTATTTTGGCTCGTACGACTACAACGTGTATGCTCTGGACGCTCGCACCGGCGCTAAGCTGTGGAACTATACCACTGGGGCTCTTGTTTATTCCTCGCCCGCAGTGGCGAACGGCGTAGTTTACGTCGGCTCGACCGATGGCAACATGTATGCTCTGGACGCACGCACCGGTGCCAAGCTATGGAGCTATGCGAATGGTGATTGGTGGTGGGATTCCTCGCCCGCCGTGGCCAATGGCGTGGTCTATATCGCCTCAAACGATCATAACGTGTACGCTCTGGAGGCGAAGACCGGTACCAAGCTGTGGAGCTACGCCACGGGCTCTTTCGTCGATTCTTCTCCCGCCGTGGCAGAAGGGATTGTCTATGTCGGCTCGTGGGACGGCAACGTGTATGCTCTGGATGCGCGCACCGGTGCCAAACGGTGGAGCTTCGAGACCGGCAACCTCGTAGTTTCCTCGCCCGCGGTCGCGAACGGAGTGGTTTATGTCGGCTCGTACGACCAAAACGTATATGCGCTGGACGCACACACCGGGGCTAAGCTGTGGAATTACCAGACTGGTTCCTCTGTCGTATCCTCCCCAGCGGTCGTGAACGGTGTGGTTTACGTCGGGTCGGCCGATGACAAGGTTTACGCCTTCAGCCTGAAGCATGGTAGGGAGTAGGCGGGGGCAGCTTCCCCACGCCCCGACGCTACTTCCCCAATCGCCCAGCCGATCCTTGGGCGAGCCGACCGAGGCTGCCGGGTTCCAGCGTTATGACATCTGGCCCCTTCGTCTTGCCTGCGATGATGGTCTTATTCGGGATGGTTTCGTAGGCGTAGCCGGTCAGTTTGGCTCGAATGGCGTAATTATCCCGCATCTGATGACCCGGCAACTTAACGGTCAAACGGGCCCATCCATAGTGCGTTTTTCCCCGAATTTCAAACTTCAAACCAAGGTAGCGGTTGGTGACGTTGACCCAAGGACCGCTAGTCCAACATGTAGTGCTTGTACACCCAAGGGAGACCATGGTCACCCCCCTAAGCTCGGTACCAGCGATGAAGGTCTGGCGGGCACCGATCCGTGCGCCCCGTTTCAGCGCTGCGGCGCCGCTACCGTCCCCTTTAACCCCGTTTCTCAAGCGCTCCTTTACACTAAGGCGGTTTCTAGAAGGACCGCTCGCCGTCTGGTAAAGAACGAAGTCGGTGATTCCGTCGTGGTTGAGGTCGAGGTCATAATGACCGCGTTCCAGGATAAAGTGGTGGGTACGCGTGTAAATAATCTTTGCCTCGGCGGGCCGAGCCAGCGCCAGCGCTCCCACACCCGCCGCACTGGCCGCGAGCGCGTAGGCGTTCAGGTGACGTTGCAATGATTCCGAAAGGCTGGCAGGGTTCCTCGAAGTTCGCTTCATAAGTTCCCCTCCGATTTCTATAATTACTTTCCGCTGTGAAGTCTCGACGCTCCCGCCGCCAACGCTCCGAGGCTGCCGGGTTCGAGTGTGATGACATCTGGCCCCTTGGTCTTGCCTGCGATGATGGGCTTGTCCGGGACGGTTTCGTAGGCGTAGCCGGTGAGAAGGGCGCGGGAGCCCGTGCCCTTGTTGCCGTTCGGATTGCAAAATACGTTGAGCCGTGCCCAGCCATAGTGAAATTTACCGTTAATCTCGAACTTGACGCCCAGATATCGATTCCTGGCATTTTTCCATGGTCCGCCACAATGATATCCGCCTCCTCTTGCGGGGCGAACCTTGAGCGCCATGAAGCCGGCCTGAGATATCCCGCTGCCCGTGAACATGGCAGAGCTGATCACTTGTCCGGCCTTAAGTGCAGACGCAACCCAATAAAAGGACTCGGGTCCGGGATAAGCATAACCTCCAATCCGGTTGCTCGGAATGCGCCCCGAAGCGTTAATGCCCGTGCCGGAGTATTGGTCCCCATAGGTGGTGGTGAACGGGCCCTGATACCTGGGTATGTGGAAATCAACAAAGCCGTCTCGGTTGAGATCAAGGCCTAATGGGTGTTTGATTAGAACATGACGATGGTCCGGTGTGTAGACGATCTTGGCCTCTGCTGGCTGTGCCAGCGCCAACATCCCCACTCCCGCCGCACTCGCCGCCAGCGCATACATGTTGAGTTGGTGGTGAACGGAATCGGAAAGCTCGGATGGCGTTCTGCGAGTTCGCTTCATAGATTCCTCCGACTTTTTCTAATTACTTACCGCTGTGGAGTCCCGACGCTCCCGCGGCTAACGCTCCGAGGCTGGCGGGTTCCATCGTGATGACATCCGGGCCTTTGGTTTTGCCTGTGATGATGGGCTTGTTCGGGATCGTTTCGTAGGCGTAGCCGGTCAGCCTCGCACTGGGGTGGTCGTAGGGAGGAATGATAGTGGCACTTGCCCGTGCCCAGCCGTAGTGAGTTTTGCCGTCGACTAAGAATGACAGACCGAGGTACTTGTTCTCGACCCTGAGCCAGTTCCCAAACGAAGGCAGGCACCGGCCATAGCAACCGTACTCCATAAGAATCCCGTAAGAGGTTTCAGCGTGGGAGACCCCTGCTGGTCCTATACGAATTCCCGCAGGATATGCGGCAGCCCCGGTGCCACTCCGCCGAACACTATTACCACTTCTAAATTGATAGACCGTCAAAGCCCCCGCTCCGTACGATCCGGGGAGACGGAGTATTGCCAGCTTAAAATCAGCAACCCCGTCGTGGTTGAGGTCAATGTTGACGAAGTTGTTCTTTCCATAATGGATCAACTTGTGGGTCTTGGTGTACACGACCTTCGCCTCGGCGGACTGTGCCAGTGCCAACATTCCCACTCCCGCCGCACTCGCCGCTAGCGCGTAGGCGTTCAGGTGTCGTTGCACCGAGTCCGAAAGTTTGGATGGTTTCCTCGAAGCTTGCTTCATAATTCCCCCAACTCCTACTTCTGTCTGTTGCGTCCCGACGCTCCCGCAGCTAAGGCTCCGAGGCTGCCGGGTTCCAGGGTGATGACATCTGGCCCTTTGGTCTTGCCCGTGATGATGGGCTTGTTGGGGATCGTCTCGTAGGCGTAGCCGGTCAGAAGGGCCTGAGCGCCGGTGCCCCTCCTGCCATAAAGGTTGCACGACTCGTTGAGCCTCGCCCAGCCGTAGTGCCATTTCCCCTTCATCAAGAACGCCAAGCCCAAATACCGCTTCGTGACATTATTCCAGGCTCCAAAACAAAGCGTTCCGGCATACCTGTCAGCCATGAAGGAGCCTTTAAAGTTGTTGCTGGAACCGATCCGCTTACCGGCATTGAGTGCATATGCCTGCCCAATTGTACTGCCGCCGGTTCCGAGAGAATGCCCAGCAACCAGATTCTCATCCCCACGAGCGAAGAGCCCCGTCCCGCTTCGGCTTCCGGTGTGATACCTGCCTATCCTAAAATCAACAATGCCGTCATGGTTGAGGTCAAGGCCTAACGGATGGTTGAGCAAAACATGGCGGTGGGCCGGTGTGTAGACAATCCTAGCCTCGGCTGGCTGCGCCAATGCCATCATCCCAACTCCCGCCGCACTCGCGGCAAGAGCATACATGTTGAGCTGGGCATGAACTGAATCGGAAAGCTTAGAAGGAGTTCTAAGCGGCTGCGAGGACGGTTTCATAAATCCCTCCACTGAAGGCGATCCATTGATGCCGCGCTGGTACGCTTCCCGGTCGCCGCTGCGCTGCTATAGCGCTCTTGCCAGCGTGACTACGGCGTCAGCTTCCACACCGTCCCAGCCCGATACCCGCCGCCAATCACGGTGGTGCCGTAAAGGTTCCCTTTCGCGTCCATAATTACACCCGCCATTGGCTCTTCCGGCACCGGGAACCTGTGCAGCAAGGTGATTGTGCCAGTCCGGTCCAGCTTGAATACCGTGCCGCAGCCGTTGTGATAGCACTTGGCAATGCCGCCACTCATTGTGGCGCCGTAAAGATTCCCTTTCGCGTCCATAATTACACCCGCGAACGGCGTTGCCCCGTCGGACGACCCACCAGCAAAGGAGTGGAGTACGGTCTCAGTGCCGCTGGTATCCACTTGGAACACAATTCCGCAGCCCCCGCCCTGGTAGCATCCAGTCCCGCCGCCCGCAGTGGTGGTGCCGTACAGGTTTCCAGCCACGTCCATAATCAGCCCTGCATAAGGGTAGGCCCCGTCCGACGACCCACCTGCGAAGGAGTGCAGCACAGTCTCGGTGCCGCTCGTATCCAGTTTGAACACTACCCCGTCGTTCGAAGATCCGCCGCTCTCGGTTGTGCCATACAGGTTGCCCTTGCTGTCCATAATCACGCCTGCATAGGGATTTATTCCGTCCGACCCGGCGAAGCTGTGCAGCACGCTCTCAGCGCCGCTCGGGTCCAGCTTGAAGACCGTTCCATAGCCGGGATAGGTACCGCAGCCCTCTGTGGTGCCATAGAGATTACCCGCCTTGTCGCGGAGTAAACCCCCGTAGGGGAAGCATCCGTCGGTCGTTCCCCCGGCGAAACGGTAAAGCACGGTTTCCTTACCAGTCTTGCTTATCTTGAACACCGTCCCGCAGCCCTCGCCATCGCACCCAGTCCCGCCCCCCGTAGTTGTGGTGCCATAGAGGTTCCCTGCGGCATCCCGGACCAAAGCTGCGTAAGGATTTCCCCCGTCAGCCCCTCCGGCGAACTTGTGCAGCACGGTCAACTTGGCTCCCGCAGCCAGCTTGAATACCGTGCCGCAGCCATAATCAATGCATTTGGTCCCGCCAGGTTGGCGAGTAGCGCCGTAGAGGTTCCCCGGAGTGTCGGTGTAAGTGGTGCCGTACAGATTCCCCGCAGCGTCCCGAACCAGCCCTGCATAGGGGTATGCCCCGTCAGACACACCTGTGAATTCGTAAAGTGCTGAAAAAGTCTGCGCTTGCGCCGATTGGGTCGCAACCGCCCCTAGCATAAGCACGACTGCGAACGCCAGTCCGGCGCTTGCCGCTCGGCGTTGCTTTAGGTCCGTCATAATCGCCCCCTGTTGGACGCCAACCATCCTACCCCTCCGCCTCAAGCTGTCAAAGAGAGTTTTCGGCCCCCGTCGGATCGTGCCCGCTCGCTTGCGAACGGCTCGCAGCTAACCCCGTTTTAGCGAGGAGCAAGATGACCAGCGCAACGCCCCTCGGGGCTGCTAGGGAATCATGGCGGCGAGACCTCGAAGACGGTGCCGCAGCCGAATTGGCACGCCGTGCCAGTACCGCCGTTCTGAGTGGCACCATATACATTGCCCAAAGCATCGAGGATCAGTTCGCCAGTTGGGAAGGCGGCGTCGGGCGGGCCTCCGAAGCTATACAGGCGGGCGAACCTCCAGCCTGCCCGCTCGCTCCTAGACGGTCTTAATCGGAAGAATGTCCCGTCAAAATGCGTCCCAGCTGAGTTGGCTGTGCCGTAGAGGTCGCCTCCGGACCCGAACGTCAGACCGCCCCGCGGGTTAGCCCCGTTGGGATCACCCTCGTCAACAAAGCTTTGTAGCAGGGCCTCTCGCCAGTCGACATTTCGCGTTGTGGGAGAAGCCAACTCAAAGACTGCGCCGTCGTCTGCACTGCCTCCTCCCCCAACCGTCGTGCCGTATAGCTTACCTTCCGCGCCGAAGACCAAATTTCCATTAGGCGTACCGCTGTCATCTGGTGCGCCTTTAAAGCTGTAAAGTATCGTCTCTACCCATTTGCCACGTCCCCTCTTCGGCGGACTGAACTTGAAAACCGTCCCGCACCCTTGGTCCGAACTGTGCGGACAGTTGTAGCCACCGAACTGCGTCGTCCCGTAGATCGCGCCCTTGCTATCGAACACAAGCCCACCATTCGGGTTGGCACCGTCACCTGTCTGTTTCCCGGAGGCAAGGCCCGCGAACCTGTGCAACACTTTCTCCGTCCACTGACCGCCCTTCTGCTTCGGTGGAGTCAGCTTGAACACCGTTCCGCAGTTACCGCCGTAGAACTCGTTGCAGGTGTTCCCTTTGCCACCGCCAAATTGCGTGGCTCCGTACAAATTGCCCTTCGCGTCGAACGTCAGCGTGCCCCAAGGAAAGTAGCCGTCGTTGCCGCTGATGAAGCTGTGCAGAATGGTCTCGGTCCAAGGGTTGCCTTTCTTCGACGGAGGCGACAGCTCATACACGGTGCCGCAGCCTGCCTTCGTCCCCAGGAGCACGCAATCTCCAGTCCCGCCGTAGGCCGTGACGCCATACACATTGCCCGCGTTGTCGAGGATCACACCCCCGGTCGGAGCAGAGGCGTCGTTAACGCCCTTGCCCTTGAACTGATAAAGGATGGTCTCAGTCCAAGGATCGCCCTTCTTGACCGGCGGAGCCAGTTGAAAGACCAGACCGCACTCTTCGCTAATCGGGAGACAGCTGCCAGAGCCGCCTCCCGTGGTCGCTCCATAAAGATTCCCCTGCTTGTCGAACACTACGCCACCTGCGGGCCAGAACCCGTCGCCCGTGCCGCCCTGGAAGCTGTATAGCACTTGCTCCTTCCATTGGGCGGCGAGGGCAGTCGAAGCGAGGGCGAGGATCAGCGCAAGAATCCATCCGGGGCGGAAGCACACTCTATGACTCATGGGGCTCGACCTGCTTGCAGGGGGGACTGCGTAGCAAGCCGATGTTACACCCGACTCGGCCCGAGGTCCAGATCAGGTTAGGGTTTGCAGGTGAACAAAAAGCGCTCGGTGAAACCATCACACACCCAAGTGATTTGCGTCACCTATTTCTTGATGGCCACACCGCATGATAGCGGAATGCAGCAACCTGAAGTTAATGTTTGGCTTAGGGTGAACGACCAGATCGTCGAGGCCGAGTGCTCGATTTGCCATGACATGATCTACAAACGGGAGCGGAACCTGCACCGTTGGAGATGAGGACCAAGAGCTGCGCGAGGCGCTGGCCCGCCATACCGCAATGAGGCATTCCCAGTCCTAGCTGGCTCTGCTCTGCGCAAAAGGCACCGGCTGGCAGCTGTGTCTGGCGAACTTGCCGCGCAGGTGATGCTCGGCTTCCAACGGCTCTTTTATCAACTCCAACGGAGTAACGAATCTTAGATGGCAGCGCTCGCAAGTGGCCAGGCTCGGAGTCATGCGCATGTAATTTAAGATCACGAACCGTCGCTCAGATTGTTGCTCGGCCATGCGGAGACACTGCGCCCACAGCCGGTACATAGTCAAGTCATTTTTCGATGAAAATGACGGCAGGTGGGTTTCAGGCGGCGCGGTTCGATTCACCGCACTTCTGGCAGAAGCACTTAAAGTCGTGATTGCCGCGTATCGCGGTGTGGCCGCATTTCTGGCAGATGAACGAGCCTCCGACTTTCGGCAGCATGGGCCGGAAATCATCGCCTAGAACACAATAGGGACAGCGGACGATCTTAAGCATTTGATCCGGCATCGCAGTTCTTAGATCGCTGGGACTGATAACGCAAGTCCCAATCGCGCGACCTTCTCGTGGCCAAAAAAAAATAGGCCGCGAGTTTCCTGTTGCCAGTCAGTCACGCAGCCCAAACAACTCAAAAAGAGTCGTCATGCCAATGGTACGCGATTAGCGATTCGACTGCTGGTGAAAAATTCACTCGCCTCCAGATGACTTTCCTGCGAAGGGCAGGCGCTCCGAGCGCTGCTGGAGCTTAGCTAGTAATGTTGGGATCTACAGATATCTCCCAGTGCTCCAACAGCCATTCTGGGACGTAACTGCGGTTCTTGTTTCGCTCACACCACCGCCTAAGCTCATCCGATCCGGCGCAGTTGCTTTCATCCAATTTCAGCCGTCGCATCTGGTTTTCAAACTCGGTCACTATGGATAAAGGAAGGGTATCCAGGGTTGGTTTCCCCCAGTTCGGATTGCCTCGTCGGTGAGCCATAGCGGGAAATGCTGCAAGACTCGTCAAGCGTACTCCTTCTTGCGGCAGCGGTGGGAAAAAATTACTAGGCCGGATTCCGGGAATTATGCCTTGATTGAGAATGCCAGTTCTTGACGTGTCGATCGATGACTTCTCGGAGCGCAGACGCCTGATCTTCGTCGGGCTTCAGTCCCGGCCTTGCGATTATGGTGTCATGACAGAGAGAGCACTCGGACAGAAGGAAGGGCACCAGCTGCTTTTCGGCGGGGATCAATTGAGTCGATTATTGATGATCCACTCGGCGCAGGCGTCAGCGTAGATCAATGCTTCCTCTTCGTCGGGGAAAAGCTTGAACTGGAAACGTCCGGTGGCCGCAAAAGTGCAAACCGTGCCGTCGATTCTCAATTCCGGTTGCCAACCACGCTGGGTCTTCGTTGCAGATGCTTCGACTGCGTGTCCATCATGTAGATAGCCCATATGCTAAGCGTCCTTCGCTTCGCAAGTTTGCATTGGGCGGGTCTCGATACTGCGGAGCCTCCCACATATCGAATCCCGCCCCTGGCAAGGCACTTAGCAGCTGTACCTAGCTTTTTGACGCCTAGTTTATCACGCGGTATGGCAGTCTGTTGATCTCGAAGGCAGAAGGATGGCCGGACTCGTCAGAGTGAATATTGCCCTTGCTGAGTGCCGATATGGTCTCAGCTCACCAGAAACCGAAAAGCAACGACCAAAACGAGGATGAGCACTGAAACCGCCATCAGCATTTCTGGGTCGCCCCATTTTAATCGAACCGTTTTCTGCGGTTTCGAGACTATCATGGTCACTCCGTGAGGGTTGGTAGCACTTCTAGTTTGCAGCCTCAGTCAGATCCTTGACAATGGCTCGTTGGTGGGATCGAATCTTACGTCGGTAATTCGAGGGCGGTAACTTCTGGGTCGTGGTCAATTGCGGCGGCAATCATGGCCGCGCGGAGGAGTGAGTTGCGGCAGTTCAACAAATGCTTGATCGGCAACAAACCCGAAGGTCGGGATTCCGGGAGAAAAGCGCCGGGTGGTCGGATGAAGGGCGAAGGCTCTGGCATACCACGTCTGGCAACCGCAGCCTCAATTTGGGGGAGGCCACCCCGCGCCGGTTCTAATGTTACACCTGAACGTCAACGAGGTTAGATCAAGCTTAACCCCGCTCTCGGTGCTCCCCCGACAGCGGGGCCAATTAGCTAGCGGAAAGGGTAACAGGATCGCCAGCCGGGGCGTACAAAACGCATTATCGGCCTGTTGCCACGAGAAGACAAGGAGCACTCATTCATTGCACGCTATGACCCCACTACCCCTGTCCGAATTGCAATCCGAAACGCCGACTGCCGTCTCACCTGCCCGATCTGCGGCGCGCTCACGTCATCACTTGGCCGAGATTGCGCCCGACCTAGGCCGCAGGGTGGACCCAGCGGAGGTGATTCTATCGGACGCGGCAGAGACGGCAGAGGACGAGACGGCCCCCGCCTAATCCCCGTTTCGGCACCTCCCCCAGCCTCTCCGCCACCCTAACGTTATTGCCCTCAGCCAAACGGGCATAAAAACGGCCCTAGGGAATCCAACCCTAGGGCCTAACTACCTCAGCCGATTCTACTTATCCCCGAACCGCATGATTCCCTCGGGGAAGATGCGGTTGGTCACCGCATCCGTGCATAACCCCAGCGTTTTGTATGCGATAGCGGCCAGTGTCAGGCTGACTCAATGTGCGCCCACTCCAGGCCCCCAAAACGATGTGGTAGACGGGTGGACCGGGTAGAGCACCGGACGCCGAGAGGCAGTCGGCCACGCGCCGGAGTGATGCGTAACCAGGTCGACGCCACGGCTTCCACTGCGCTCTTGCCATCGTGACTACGGGGTCAGCTTCCACACCGTTCCGTACAGGTCGCTGCCGCCAATGTAGGCGGTGCCATAAAGGTTGCCCTTCGCATCCTGGACCAAACCTCCGACAGGATACTGGCCGTCCGACCCATCGAAGCTCTCCAGCCGGGTTAGCGTGCCTTTCTTGTTTAGTTCATACACCGTTCCGCAACCAGAACTACAGTTCCCGGATCCGCCGTAGGCGGTGTCGCCATAGAAGTTGCCTTTCGCGTCCATCATCACACCTGCGTAGGGATATGCTCCGTCCGACGACCCACCAGCGAAGTTGTGTAGCACGGCCTCTTTACCCTTATTGCTCACCTTCCATACAATTCCCGCGTTGGAAGAGCCGCATTTGTAGGTAGTACCATAGAGGTTGCCCTGCACGTCCATCGCTGGAGTTCCGTAGGGATAGCACCCGTCCGCGGTTCCGCCGGTGAAGCTGTGCAGCACGGTCAATTTGCCACGCTTGCTCAGCTTGTACACCACTCCTCGATCGGAACCTCCGCCCTGCTCGGTGATGCCGTAGAGGTTACCCTTCTTGTCCATGAGCAAGCTTGTGTACATGGGAAATTCCCCGTCCGACGATCCCCCGGCGAAGGTATGCAACACGGTCTCGGCGCCGCTCTTGCTCAGCTTGAACACCACTCCCCAGTTGGAAGCACCGCCGCCAAAGGTGGTCCCATAGAAATTCCCTTTGCCGTCCTGAATCAAGCCTCCCCAGGGATGGGCTCCGTCCGACGATCCGCCGGCGAAGCTGTACAGCACGGTCTCGGCGCCACTCTTGCTCAGCTTGAATACCGCTCCGTTGTCGGATGAGCCGCCGGCGAAGGTAGTGCCATAGAAATTGCCTGCCGCGTCCCGGATCAATCCTGCCAGGGGTTCTGCTCCGTCGGGCTTCCCGGTAAAGGTGTACAGCACGGTTTCGGCGCCCTTGGTGAGAGCGCCGCTGCAATACTAGGCCACATCACGCCGCGGAAGCGTGATGCGGCGGAGGGAAACTAGGCCAACCGCCGGATTTCAGTTTTACGAGCTGCTGTTGTGGGAACGACAGGAGTCGTGAAACACCGGAGGGATGTACCCAGTGGAACTCTATGGACGTGTACGGCGAGCAGTCTTTGTCGAGGGGAAGAGCCAACGAGCAGTAGCGCGGGAGTATGGCATCGCCCGCGAAAGCGTGCGCAAGATGCTGCGTTACGCAGTGCCGCCGGGCTACCGGCGGGAACAACCGGTGAAACGGCCCAGGCTGGGGCCGTGGTTAGGCGTGATCGACGCCATTCTGGAAGAGGATAAGACTCAGCCTCCGAAACAACGACACACGGCGAAGCGGATCTTCGATCGTTTGCGGGAAGAACATGGGTATCCGGGGGGCTACACCGTGGTGAAGGACTACGTGCACCGACAGAAGGTGCGGAAGCAAGAGATGTTTGTGCCGCTGCGGCATGCTCCCGGAGAAGCCCAAGCGGACTTTGGGGAAGCCTGGGTGGTGATCGCCGGGGCGAAGCAGAAAGCACACTACTTCGCGATGGATTTGCCGCACTCGGATGATTGCTTCGTGGTGGCGTATCCCGCCGAGAGCACGGAGGCGTTTCTGGACGCGCATGTGCGGGCCTTCGACTACTTCGGCGGAGTGCCTGGTTGGATTTTGTACGACAACACGAAACTGGCGGTGGCCAAGATCCTGGGCGACGGTCAGCGGAAGAAGACGCAGGCGTTTTGTGAGTTGCAAAGCTACTATTTGTTCGCGGAGAAGTTCGGGCGTCCGGGCAAGGGCAACGACAAGGGAGCGGTGGAAGGACTGGTGGGCTATGCCCGGCGGAACTTTCTGGTACCAGTGCCGCATAGGAGTAGCTGGGAAGAACTGAACGCCTACCTTCTGGAACAATGCGGGAAACGGCGAGAGCGGCGGATGAGGGGACACCAGGAGACCATCGCGGAGCGGTTCGAGCGCGATCGTGCGGCGCTGTTGCCTTTGGCGACCGTGCCCTATGAAGCCTGTGAAAAGCGCACGGCGAAAGTCAGCTCGTTATCTCTGGTGCGCTACCGAGCCAACGATTACTCGGTGCCCACCGCCTATGGGCATCGCGAAGTGCTGGTGAAAGGCTATGTCCATGAAGTGGTGATTGCCTGCGGCAGCGAAGTGATTGCCCGGCATCCCCGCAGCTATGAACGGGAAGACATGATCTTCGATCCGCTGCACTATCTGGCACTGCTGGAGGAGAAGACCGGGGCCTTGGACCAAGCCGCTCCGCTGGCCGGCTGGGAGTTGCCGGAGTGCTTTGCCCAACTGCGGCGGCTGCTGGAAGCGCGGCTGGGCAAGCCGGGCAAGCGAGAGTACGTGCAGGTATTGCGGTTGCTGGAGACGTTCCGCCGGGAGGAAGTCCGGCAGGCGATCCAGGACGCTTTGCATCTGGGAACCGTTTCCTTCGATGCGGTGAAACATCTGCTGCTGTGCCGGATCGAGCGACGTCCGCCGCGACTGGATCTCCTGCAGTACCCCTACCTGCCGCTGCCCCAGGTGCATACCACCCAGGCCGTCGATTACATGACGTTGCTGAATGAGGTGGGCTCATGAGCAACCCAACCATTCCGGTCACGAACGACACTCCGCAGCTTCTTTTGGAACATCACCTGAAGCTGTTGCGCCTGCCGACTTTCCTGCGCGAGTACGACAAGGTGGCACGGCAGTGCGCCGACGAGAGCGTGGACTATCCGCGTTATCTGCTGCGCATGACGGAGTTGGAACTGGTGGACCGCGAGCGCCGAGCCACCGAACGGCGCATTCACCAAGCACGTTTCCCCGTGGTCAAGAGCCTGGACAGCTTTCAGTTTCTGGCCATTCCCTCGCTGAATAAAACCCTGGTGCTGGAGTTGGCGCGCTGCGAGTTCTTGCAGCGCCGCGAGAACGTCTTGCTTTTAGGAAACTCGGGCACGGGAAAAACTCACCTGGCACTGGCTTTGGGGTTAGTGGCTTGCCAGCGTGGCCATCGCGTTCGCTTCACCACCGCCGCGGCCTTGGTGCATGAGCTGATGGAAGCACGGGACGAGAAACGTCTGTTGCGCTTTCAGAAACAGTTGGTCAGTTACGAACTGCTGATCGTCGATGAACTGGGCTTCGTGCCGCTTTCCAAGACCGGGGCCGAAGTGCTGTTTGAAGTCTTCAGCCAGCGCTATGAGCGCAACTCGACTTTGGTGACCAGCAATCTTCCTTTCCAGGAGTGGACGGAGGTCTTGGGATCGGAGCGACTGACCGGCGCTCTCCTGGACCGGCTCACCCACCACGTGCATATCCTGGAGATGAACGGCGAGAGCTATCGCCTCAAACAGAGCAAGCGCAAGCACGGCTCGCCCTCGAACTCCTGACCCGGCTCGGTCCCTTTGAGGTTGGGAAAGCCCCTGCTGCGCGACTCCTTTCCCTCCCGCCGCATTCTTTCAGAGCGGTCCTCGCCGTCAAGGGTTCGCTACGCCGCGAAAGGCACGCGCCCTTGACTGCTCCGGGTCGCTCTGAACACCTCTCCGCTATGAGGGAATGGATCTTTCAGGAAAGGCGTAGTGGCCTACTCTCCTTCCGCTCCTGCGGCCTACTTTTAGTCCGCCCTTGACAGATGAGCCTTTCCTTGGAAATCCGGGCAACGGGCAGGTAGTTGATCCTGCAAAACGCCTACGTCCCGGTCCGAAGGGTGCCAGGATGCTCTCCTGGTGAGACTAACGAGGGAACCTCGTCAAGAACTCAGGGACTCGATTGAGCAGCTATCACTAACACCCTGCGGGAGGGCGTGTGTCTTGGGAACCTGGTTATGACCAGCAGGAGTTATGTACCTGCATGGCAAGTAGTAGCAAAACTCGCTGGATTGAGAATCCAGCGCGTGCTGCGAACTGCTTGACCAGCAAAGCTTTTCAGGCGGGCGTGACCGGAACGTGACTCAGAAAAAAGCGATCGGCGTTCGTCCTCTTCTCTCAAAAGACAGGAACGAACGCCGATGAAGGTTGAACAGTATGTGCGAACATCACTTTCTTAGCACAACAATTTCGCCAGCGCAAGTTTGTGAGGTACGCGAGCATCTGAAATCGGTCGCTCGGGTACTGCACCAGGGTGCCGGCGGCAGCCTATCTGGGGCGCACAGCCGTCGCCTGAGAAGGCTTGCCGAGTTACTCAACGATGCGACGCCTGGAATACTGGCGGTCCTAGAGCAGACACTCAACATCTCACTGCCCGACCCTGGCGCACAGCCGACTTCGCCACTGTCAGAGGTTAGCCCGTGATCCCTGACCTCAGTTTCGTTCGCAAGCGCATTCCTATCATGGACATTGCACTTGCTCTCGGCTTGCGCGTGTTTGGACGAACGGCGCGCTGCTGGCGCACGGAGGCGCATCAGAACGGCGATCGCAACCCGTCGCTCAGTTTTGGCCGAACCAAGAACGTAGCTCGCTGCTTTGTGTGCGACGACCACGCATTAACCACGATTGACCTGGTCGCTGCGTTCCACAACTCAACTCCCAACGAAGCCGTCGCCTGGATTCAGAGTCACTTCGACGTGCCTGCGCTTGCCAAGAACAAGAAACTAGCCCGGCCTTCACGCTGGCACATAGCGCGCGTCGGTGTCGCGTCTTTTCCATTGGAAGCGCTCATTCGCAGCGGATTTTGGGCGACAATGAGCGACGCGGAGCGTGCCATCCTGCCGGCTCTCTGCGCCTTCGCTGATCCCAGTTCAGGCGACGTGACAATTTCTTATCGCGGATTGGCTCGATTCAGCGGAAAAAGCAGCGACCGAACAATCGCCCAGACATTACGCCGATTCGAGCGGATCGGTTTGCTGAAGGTGCACCGCAGCCGATCCGCGGATGGCTTGCGTGCATGCGGTTCTTACACGCTGGGTTTCGATAATGCCCACTTTCAGAACCTGCTATCCGAAGCGCGCCAACACCAAACTCAAGCAAGAGACTTAGAGAAAGCACTGCGACAGCAGAAGCGCAAGCAGTGCTCACTACATAAGTCAAAACCTTTCTTTACCGTAGTAAAGAACGAGCTAACTCAACGCTTTACCCCGGTAAAGTGTGCACTTGATTCTGAACGAAGCGAGGCGCGAAATGCGTGAGCGCGAAGCGACGGTCTATCTGGCGCTGCGATTCTTGAACTGCTATAGGAAGCATACGCGGCCCAGAGGAAGCACAACCTGGTTGGTAACGTCATCCATATCTACATCTTCGGGGAAATTCTTCAATTGTCAATGCAAGAATATGTGCGTTGGGCGTGATTGGCCAATCATCGCCCACTCGGCGACCAACGTATGGTACTTACTCCTACGTACCGGGCCGCCCGCTGTGCTGTGATTTCCCCATGGCAAGCGCTCAACGAAGCGCCAAAAGGCAGGGGCTTTCCAAGATTCAGGTTGCGATGCGAGAACGGCATGCCCGAACACGAAAATAGCGCAGTGTGCGAATCCGTGAGCGGGCACGCGACTCCGCGTGTTTTGCGACGCTTGCTCACGCTTCCGATGGCGTGCGAGTACCTCGGCCTGTCGGCCTGGAAACTGCGGCAACTGATCCACGATGGCAAGCTGCCGATCGTGGAACTGAACGAAGGACAGAAATTCTGGCTCGACAGGCGCGACCTGGACAACCTTGTGGAAAGGAATAAGCGCGTGCTCTAAACCGCCACTAGACGCAGTTTAGAAATGCGAATTGTCATGGCCCAAGGAACCTGGCAGAAAACCCGCAAACTGATAGAGCAGGCCCGCGCCGTCCTCGAAGCGGAAAACCCGATGACCGTGCGGCAGTCGTTTTATCGTCTTGTGAGTAAGCGAGTGCTCAAAAACAACCGCAAGGACTATCAGAAATTGAGTCGAGTCCTCACCTTGGCGCGGGAGCAAGGCGAGATTCCATTCGACTGGATCGTGGACCGCTCGCGACCGACCTATGCCATGGATGTCTGGGAAGACCCCAAGGAATACATGGAGACTTGCACATTGGCATACCGCAAAGACTACTGGCACCTTCAGGGGCGTGATGCCGGAATCTGCGGGAAGGAAGCTTTAAGCACGGAGAAAAAACAGTGAAAACGTTCTGCATTCTTTGTCGAGAGCCCATTCCAGAAGATCGCCAGCGGCGCGGAGCGGTGACTTGCTGCGCTGACCACGCGAAGGAATATCGTCGCCAAAGGCGCGCTGAGCGTTCGCTGCGGTTTTGCCGGCTCTGTGGCAGGCCCGCAAAGAGAGTGAAGCCCGTAGGGCGTGTGCTTCATGCGCACAGTGGGATTTCTGGGTAGTTCTAAACGAAATATGTATCACGCAGAAGAACGCAACCGAGGAACTCGAATCGAGGAAGACAGACTGCGAATTTCCGTGAAAAGACCGAATACTAGGTGTAGACTGCAAGCGTGCCGGGCCGCTGCGCAAACAGCGAGCCCGACACTGACCGCGCAAGCCTGTATGAGAGGCCGGGCGGCTGATTTCAAGCCTACCACAGCGTTTTCCGCGCCTCTCCGCACAGTCTCTCCGGTCAATCTCAGACCAAGGAGCAAACGCATGAACACCAAACGCACTCGCAGGCCGCGAGGCTCAATTTACCAGCGGCCTGATTCCCCGTTCCTCTGGCTTGGCTACTCTTGCAATGGCCGAAAGGTCAGGGAAAACAGCAAGACCACGAACCAACGGAAAGCCCAGAAGTTACTCGACAAGCGCTTAGGCCAGATCGCGGAGGGCAGATTCGTGAGCCTCGACGTAAGCAAAACCACCATCGAGGAACTTTGGAAGCTGGTGGAAAGGAATTACCAGATCGAGGCCCGGAAGTCCAACGCTACTCTGGTGCAGCGCTGGGGAAAGCACCTGAAGCCGTTTTTTGGTTTTCTCAAGGCAAATCAGGTTACCTCCGATCTGGTGGGTCGCTATGTTGACTCGCGGCTTGAGGCGAAAGCAAAGCCCGCGACCATAAACCGGGAGCTAGCTATTTTGCGCCGCGCCTATTCGCTCGGCATGAAAGCAGGGAAGGTGCTGACCAAACCGGACATTCCAAAGCTGTCCGAAAACAATCGCCGAACTGGTTTTGTGGACAGCGCTGAGCGTAAGCGGTTGGCATCAGCATGCGCCCGCGAGGGGCTTTGGATGCGGGCATGGTTCGAGTGCGCGGTAACTCTCGGCTGGCGAGTATCCGAACTGCTGAACCTTAAGGTCAAGCAAGTGGACCTGGCCGACCATAGCCTCAGATTGAATCCTGGCGAAACCAAGAACGGCGAGGGCCGTCTCGCGTTTCTGACCGAGGAGGCTTATCTGCTCATCCAGGCGTGTGTGAACGCAAAAGGGCCAGAGGATTACGTGTTCACCCGCCGGAACGGGAAGCCAGTAAAGGATTTTCGCTGGGCTTGGGAGAAAGCAACCGAAGCGGCTGAAGTTCCAGGCTTGCTGGTGCATGATTTGAGAAGAACGGGAGTTCGTGACATGATTCGGAAGGGCATACCGCAAAGCGTCGCCATGCAGATCAGCGGTCACCGAACAATCAGCGTTTTCAAGCGCTACGATATCGTTGACGAAGGTGATCTGCGCGAGGCGGCCCGCAAGATGAGTCACGAAATTCCAACCGTGACCGATTTCGGTCACGATTCAGTCACGGTCACCATTCCTGTCAATGCTGGCGCTGTGAACTGATATATTGTTTTCAAAGACTTTGATGCCCGCCGGGATGGCGGAATTGGCAGACGCGCTGGACTTAGGATCCAGTGCCGCAAGGCGTGCAGGTTCGAGTCCTGTTCCCGGCACCATGACATTAAGTCCCCAAATCTGAGCAGGTTACAGCGTAGAAGCAACTTCCTTTCGCAAGTGCTTGCCGTCTTCCAAGTGCCGACGATGCCCGAGACTATGCCCGTTCTCTCGTGACTCTAGCTTGCTCATGGCATCGGCAATGTCCGTCTGGGTCACAATCGCATAGCGCTCAAACACACTTCTCGTTCGCCATCCGCCGATTTTTTGAATGACGCCTTCGGCAACTCCGGCCCTTCGCAGATTGCGGGCTGCTGTACGTCTCAGGTCATGGAAAATCAATCCTCGGTACTTGAGGTCATCACAATCACAATCGGCACATTTTTCCCCTGACACGGGCCGAGAGCAGTGGGAGCAAATCAACTTTCCAACTCCAGCCTCGACACAGGCATTCCACCACGTTCCGCGAAAGTCTAGCACTGGGTTTCCGTCCTTCCGCGTAAAGACAAAATCCTCGGGCTGCTTGCCGCAGCGGAGATTGAGCAGTATCTCGAGAAGCAAGCGTCCGGACTGGAACGCCAGGCAGCGAGCCCTGACTGCCCGGCTGTCCGAAGGCGCGGTGGGACGCGCACGCAGCTTTGATCTGCCGGCTTACTCGGCGGCGCGCACTCACGCGCTGGCCGTGCTCAACTCGGCTTTAGGCGCGGGCGAGCACAGCGAGCTGTTCAAGATTACCGAGACCTATCGCGCGGGCGCGGAAGGGCGCGACAAGACGGATCGCCTGCTGCGCGCCCTCTATTCCCTGCTGCAGGACATCACTTTCTTGCATTCCGGCACGCCGGAACTGGTGAGAAACACTCCGCTCTTTCGAGCCGCGGGCCACTGCGACGCGACGGGAAAAGCGAAAGTTTTACGAAAGGGGGATGGCTTTCTGACTTTCACAGCTTAAGCTATCTCAAGCGGTTATTTATTGGGGTTGAAGCCATGCCCGAGGCATCATGGCTTGATGGGTTCGTCGGGTTCGTCCGAGTCCGGAGGTTCCGCTGGGTCCGCGTCGCCCGTGCGTTTCTTATACTCGGCCCACATCTTCTCCACCTTTTCTTTAGTATCGGTCACCTTATCGGTCAGCTCAATCACGCGTATCTGCAATGTCAGGACGGTTACCAACACTGCCGCGACCTTGGGGCTGAGCTTGTTCGAGTACAGATCGTCAGCGATGCGTTCGATCCTGGCCTTCACCGCAAACACCGTGTCTGTCAAGGGCGGACTAAAAGTAGGCCGCAGGAGCGGAAGGAGAGTAGGCCACTACGCCTTTCCTGAAAGATCCATTCCCTCATAGCGGAGAGGTGTTCAGAGCGACCCGGAGCAGTCAAGGGCGCGTGCCTTTCGCGGCGTAGCGAACCCTTGACGGCGAGGACCGCTCTGAAAGAATGCGGCGGGAGGGAAAGGAGTCGCGCAGCAGGGGCTTTCCCAACCTCAAAGGGACCGAGCCGGGTCAGGAGTTCGAGGGCGAGCCGTGCTTGCGCTTGCTCTGTTTGAGGCGATAGCTCTCGCCGTTCATCTCCAGGATATGCACGTGGTGGGTGAGCCGGTCCAGGAGAGCGCCGGTCAGTCGCTCCGATCCCAAGACCTCCGTCCACTCCTGGAAAGGAAGATTGCTGGTCACCAAAGTCGAGTTGCGCTCATAGCGCTGGCTGAAGACTTCAAACAGCACTTCGGCCCCGGTCTTGGAAAGCGGCACGAAGCCCAGTTCATCGACGATCAGCAGTTCGTAACTGACCAACTGTTTCTGAAAGCGCAACAGACGTTTCTCGTCCCGTGCTTCCATCAGCTCATGCACCAAGGCCGCGGCGGTGGTGAAGCGAACGCGATGGCCACGCTGGCAAGCCACTAACCCCAAAGCCAGTGCCAGGTGAGTTTTTCCCGTGCCCGAGTTTCCTAAAAGCAAGACGTTCTCGCGGCGCTGCAAGAACTCGCAGCGCGCCAACTCCAGCACCAGGGTTTTATTCAGCGAGGGAATGGCCAGAAACTGAAAGCTGTCCAGGCTCTTGACCACGGGGAAACGTGCTTGGTGAATGCGCCGTTCGGTGGCTCGGCGCTCGCGGTCCACCAGTTCCAACTCCGTCATGCGCAGCAGATAACGCGGATAGTCCACGCTCTCGTCGGCGCACTGCCGTGCCACCTTGTCGTACTCGCGCAGGAAAGTCGGCAGGCGCAACAGCTTCAGGTGATGTTCCAAAAGAAGCTGCGGAGTGTCGTTCGTGACCGGAATGGTTGGGTTGCTCATGAGCCCACCTCATTCAGCAACGTCATGTAATCGACGGCCTGGGTGGTATGCACCTGGGGCAGCGGCAGGTAGGGGTACTGCAGGAGATCCAGTCGCGGCGGAACGTCGCTCGATCCGGCACAGCAGCAGATGTTTCACCGCATCGAAGGAAACGGTTCCCAGATGCAAAGCGTCCTGGATCGCCTGCCGGACTTCCTCCCGGCGGAACGTCTCCAGCAACCGCAATACCTGCACGTACTCTCGCTTGCCCGGCTTGCCCAGCCGCGCTTCCAGCAGCCGCCGCAGTTGGGCAAAGCACTCCGGCAACTCCCAGCCGGCCAGCGGAGCGGCTTGGTCCAAGGCCCCGGTCTTCTCCTCCAGCAGTGCCAGATAGTGCAGCGGATCGAAGATCATGTCTTCCCGTTCATAGCTGCGGGGATGCCGGGCAATCACTTCGCTGCCGCAGGCAATCACCACTTCATGGACATAGCCTTTCACCAGCACTTCGCGATGCCCATAGGCGGTGGGCACCGAGTAATCGTTGGCTCGGTAGCGCACCAGAGATAACGAGCTGACTTTCGCCGTGCGCTTTTCACAGGCTTCATAGGGCACGGTCGCCAAAGGCAACAGCGCCGCACGATCGCGCTCGAACCGCTCCGCGATGGTCTCCTGGTGTCCCCTCATCCGCCGCTCTCGCCGTTTCCCGCATTGTTCCAGAAGGTAGGCGTTCAGTTCTTCCCAGCTACTCCTATGCGGCACTGGTACCAGAAAGTTCCGCCGGGCATAGCCCACCAGTCCTTCCACCGCTCCCTTGTCGTTGCCCTTGCCCGGACGCCCGAACTTCTCCGCGAACAAATAGTAGCTTTGCAACTCACAAAACGCCTGCGTCTTCTTCCGCTGACCGTCGCCCAGGATCTTGGCCACCGCCAGTTTCGTGTTGTCGTACAAAATCCAACCAGGCACTCCGCCGAAGTAGTCGAAGGCCCGCACATGCGCGTCCAGAAACGCCTCCGTGCTCTCGGCGGGATACGCCACCACGAAGCAATCATCCGAGTGCGGCAAATCCATCGCGAAGTAGTGTGCTTTCTGCTTCGCCCCGGCGATCACCACCCAGGCTTCCCCAAAGTCCGCTTGGGCTTCTCCGGGAGCATGCCGCAGCGGCACAAACATCTCTTGCTTCCGCACCTTCTGTCGGTGCACGTAGTCCTTCACCACGGTGTAGCCCCCCGGATACCCATGTTCTTCCCGCAAACGATCGAAGATCCGCTTCGCCGTGTGTCGTTGTTTCGGAGGCTGAGTCTTATCCTCTTCCAGAATGGCGTCGATCACGCCTAACCACGGCCCCAGCCTGGGCCGTTTCACCGGTTGTTCCCGCCGGTAGCCCGGCGGCACTGCGTAACGCAGCATCTTGCGCACGCTTTCGCGGGCGATGCCATACTCCCGCGCTACTGCTCGTTGGCTCTTCCCCTCGACAAAGACTGCTCGCCGTACACGTCCATAGAGTTCCACTGGGTACATCCCTCCGGTGTTTCACGACTCCTGTCGTTCCCACAACAGCAGCTCGTAAAACTGAAATCCGGCGGTTGGCCTAGTTTCCCTCCGCCGCATCACGCTTCCGCGGCGTGATGTGGCCTAGTATTGCAGCGGCGCTCTCAGTTCATCTGGATTTTGCGCTTTAAGCCATTGTCCTAGTGCGAACTCGGAATGTTCCGCTACCCCGTTTTGATATCGCGAATAAGACAGCATTCCGTGAGTTTCCCAAATACCGTCTGGCGCTTTCTTGTACTGGGAGGGAGATGGCTCCCAGTAAGAAATCAGGAAGAAGGTATCTTCGGATGACCTGAAGCACACGAATGCATGTTTCTTAACCTCATCGAGAAGGGTTTGATCGTTTTTGGCAATCATTTCGTTGAAGGATTGACAGGCCGTTGGTGCGTGAAGGGTTGAGCAATCAGCGGTATAACTTCTACCCAATGGCGGTGGGATGAGGTCCTGTGGATAGACGGTTCCCGCGAGAGCGAAAAGTAGCACGATCCTCTTCACGGGTTCGCATTCTGCATCTTTGTGTCTAGTTTTGCAAGTGGCTCAAGGGGCGTTGAGGCGAACCACCCGGCTTCCGCACGTTCCAAATACGTTCCAATAAATCGTGCTTGTTTCTCATCCAATGGGCTGTAAGCGATTGAAAGTGCAGCCTTGATGAACCGCTTGCATCATCGTTCGCAACGATGCACTCTCCCAGACTGGCAGCAGCAGGCAGTACAATTTAGGCACCAGCCTAAACGCCAACGAGTCGAGCTAAAACCTGCCAATGCCTCGGATGCAGGCGGTGTCGTCCCGCTCGGCAAGATCCCTCACTCGGCTGAAGTGCGCCGAGTTTCGGGATGACGTCGCTTTTGATGGCAAGTGTCGAAGCTCGGTTAGGCCGCGGTCATCGATTCCCCACTCATTCGCACAGAACGCGAATGAATTGATTGGATAAGAGCGAAGGCTCGATCGAACCGGTAGTCTTACGGTTGAGGACCAAAAGGCTTCTCGGAAAGGAAGGAGCCTTCGCATGATGATTATAGGATGTGATTTCCATCCCAGCTGGCAACAAATTGCGTGGTTGGACAGCGAGACTGGAGAAACCGGGGAGCGGAAACTGGTGCACGCCAGCGGCGAGGCCAAGCAGTTCTATCAGCAACTAGCGGGGCCGGCGTTGATTGGCATGGAGGCCACAGGCAACAGCCAGTGGTTCATTGAGATGGTGCAGGAGATGGGGCACGAGATCTGGATTGGGGATGCGGCCGCGATCCGGGCCAGTTACGTGCGCAAGCAGAAGACCGACAAGCGGGATGCGGGCCACATTTTGAAACTGGTGGTGGAGGGGCGTTTTCCGCGGCTGTGGACGCCGGATGCGGAGCAGCGCGACTTGCGGCAGCTGGTGCTGCATCGGCACAAGCTGGTGGAGATTCGCAGCCGAGTCAAAAACGAACTGCAACACCTTTCTCTGAATAAGGGAATGCAGAAGAAGCGCGCGCTGTGGAGCCAGGCCGGACAGCAGTTGCTGCGCGAGCTGCCGTTAAAACCGTGGGCATCGTGCCGTAGGGAGGACTTACTGGGGCTGCTGGCGATGTTGGACCAGCAGGTCGGGAAGCTGGATCAGGCGGTGCAGCGGGCGGCCGAGCAACATCCGCAGGCCAGGTTGCTGATGACGCAACCGGGAGTGGGTCCGAACACGGCGCTGGCGTTCGTGCTGACGATCGGCGAGGTAAGCCGGTTTGCACGAGGCAAGCAAGTGGCGAGCTATCTGGGGCTGATTCCGCGCGAGGAAAGTTCGGGCGGGAGACAGAAGCTGGGGGCGATCACCAAGCAAGGCAATCGACTGGTGCGCTCGTTGCTGGTGGAGGCGGCGCAGATCGCGGTGCGCTTCGACCCCGGAATGAAGAAGCAGTATTTGCATCGCTGTCACCAGAAGCCGAAGGGAGTGGCGAAGGTGGCGGCGGCACGCAAGTTAGCGGTACGACTCTACTGGATGCTGCGCACGCAAACAGCGTATCCAGAGATCGTTCGCATCGAGAGCAGCCCGCGGGTGGCCCTGGTCGGCGCAAGCTAGACCGATGAATTGATTGGGCGCTCTCGCATCCCGTAAAGACGGGATGTTCGCATAGAAGAATCATGGTCGATGTTGTGGCCGAATCGATGGTTGGTGGAACGATCTTCCACCGGGAAGTGATTCCGCGTGAGATTTCCAGAGCCTTGGTCCTCAACCTCTCTGGCAAAGCAAACGGTGATAAAAACACCGCCGGGAGAAGTTTGCCCTTGACACAGCCTTCACTCTTATCGAGGGCCACCAGAGGTTAGGAAATAGGAAAGAAAAGCGCTAGCACGCGGGGCGCCCAGGTTCGAGCGCCTGCGTTGTCTACATCTGGCACTGTGAGGGGGGATCGTCCGGCTGCTTGCCAGTGCAGCACGCGGTCACGCACGCTGGTTCGAACGACTGCTGGCCGAGTTGCAGTTTGAGTTGTGGGTCGGAGGCGCCGCCGAGATCCGAACCAAGCGAGTACGAAAGCAGAAGACGGATCGCCAGGATGCGCAACTGATTCTGCGTTTGCTGCTGGAGGATCGCTTTCCCCGGATCTGGATACCGAGCTGGGAGAACCGGGACCTGCGGCAACTGCTGTGGCATCGGCACCGGATGGTGCAGGCGCGCACGCGGATTATGAACCAACTGCAAGCGGCGGCGCTCAACGACTCCAGTTGCTCTCGGCCAGCGTCTCGCTACAGTCGCTTCTTGCAGCGCAGTCCTTCTATTCGGATTACTTGTGAGATGGCGCCACTGCAACGACCATCGGCGGCAGCTAGGAACGACCCTGGCCGGCACCAGAATCGCCCTTCCCTCCCCGCAGCATGATTGCCATCAAGGATGTCCCTAACAGCTTCTGGGGAATCCACTCACACTCGGATAACATGCCGAGCGCCTTGTTGATCGACCGTGCCCGCGAGTCGAATCCCGCTGAGATGATTTTGCTCTGATCACGCCTTCCCATCAGCCACAGTTTTCGAACTAACAGAGTAGGTATGAACGGCAAACCCCAGTAACTCCATTCTTGCGTTTGCAGGCCATTCCGTTCCGCGCTCTCGCTCAACGTCCGGATCGAGTAGCGCCGCAGGTGTCCTGCTGCATTGTCATACGATGAAAATGCCCATTGTCCTGCGGGTACGTTAATCACCAGCTTCCCTTGCGGCTTGAGGTGAAACAACACCGCATTCAAGAAAAGATGTTCATCTGACATGTGTTCCAGTACGTCAAACAAGAAGATCACGTCAAATTTTCCCTGCAGAACAGTATCCTTCTGGAAGATGTCATAGCAGCACACTCTGCTGCGTCGGCTCACATTTTGTTTCAAAGCGTAGTCATTCAGATCGAAGCCCATCACCTCGCGCGCGTAGACATCCTCGATCTGTCGCTGAAGCAGTCCATGGCCACATCCGACCTCCGCCATCTCTTGCGCATCCGCAATAAGCCCGCCGGCCAGTTTCTGCAATACCTCAAATCGCCGCCGAATCCAGAAGTGGTCTGCCGACGCAATCTCAAACCAGCGATCCGCCATGTTGACTTCCGTTGGGGACGACAAATACTCGATCTTTCGGAGGGATGCTGTGTCGTTTGTGTCGTTCGCTGTTGTCATGGCGCGAGGTCTGCCTTTACCGGGGCTATTCCGTATCCAGTGCGCGAACCCTACTATTTTCACCCAGAACCCGGCCAGCGATTCGGCCGACGACGTACTGCGGGCGTGCTTTGGTTTCCTCGTAAATCCGGCCGACGTACTCCCCAATCACGCCTAGGAAAAAGAGCACAATGCCGGACAGAAACGTAACCGCGACTATCAGGGCCGTGAACCCCTGTGGCGATTTCTGCAGAACGATTTTGGCATATAGCGAATACAGCACATACAAGGTGGAGAGAGTCATGACGAAAGCGCCGAGCAGCGCCGCCGCGCGGATCGGCACAATGGAGAACGCAAAAATCCCGTCCAAGGCCAGTTTCATCAGCCCCGTCAGGCTGTACTTGCTGTGCCCAGAATGGCGCTCGGCCCGCTCCACCGAAAGCCCCGTTTGCTGGAACCCCACCCAGCTTCTCATTCCCCTCAAATACCGATGATGCTCAGGCATTTTTCTCAGCTGATCCACCACCCGGCGCGACATAAGTCCGAAATCTCCCGAATCGAGGGGCAAGCGGATATCAGAAAGCCGCGCCATCATGCGGTAAAATGCAAAATAGCAAAGACGCAGCAGTAGCGGTTCTTTCCGCTGCACCCTCTGCGCGTACACCACGTCAAATCCCTGCCTGTATTTCTCGACAAATTGCGGAATCGCTTCCGGTACGTCCTGCAGGTCTCCGTCCATCACCACGGTCGCATCACCCGTTACATGATCCAACGCCGCCGTGATCGCTGCCTGGTGCCCGAAATTCCTTGAGAGCGAGAGGGCGACAATTCGCGAATCGTCCTGCGCCGCCTCCGCCAGTATCTCGAAGGACCGGTCGCAGCTTCCATCGTCCACAAACAGCATTTCATGCGGCCCACCCGGCAAAGCGTCGAGCACGGCGCGAAGTCGGCGCAACAGTTCTGGCAAAGCGCTTTCTTCATTGTGAACCGGGATCGCAACCGAGAGACGAAATCCAGTGGCCATTCTGACTCGCTTTCCTCGTAGGCAAACCGCCATTACGATACCGCCAAACCCCAAGTCACAGCAAGGCTCTGTATTTGTCCAGAAGATGAGTGACACTTTTCGTTCCGTTCGTGGAGATGAGAGTCGCAGCAGAAACTGGTGGGGCTCAAGCGATGGGCCACATGTGTATAAGTAAAGTCTGCGACCTGGTTGTGACGCAAGAACGCGGATTATGAGTGGGGTCGAAGGAATTAGCGTGAGAAGATGACGGCTAAAGGATCTTCGTAGACGCGTTTCCAATCATTTTGCGTCCGAAGAAAACCAGCGAGATTGGAACCTGGGTCCACAATGACTGTGCGAATGCCATCGCGATCCAGGGTGGGTCGTGGATCAGCGTTGACCTCGTAAATTTGGAGGAAATTATCAAAGAACGCGTGCCCATAAAGGTCGGTGCGTCCATCGATGTACACCCGATAGCGCGGATACAGCCGCCATATCAGGTACCCACCAAAATCATACGAATTGAAGAGCGGGGCGGGGAGCTTCTGGGCATCGAGAAACGAAACGGCGCGCGCGGGGAAGCGGGACTGCTCCCGGTTTAATTCCGCGGCGATGTGGTCACTTAGAACATTGGCGCAGACAACCGCGACCAGGAGTACAGTAGAGGCCTTAATGGCTTTCTCAAGGCCAACACCCCAGGCTGGAAATTTCCAATCGGGCACGAAAGCGTACTGAGCGAGCAGCGGGAAGGCCACCAGGACAAAAAATGGCAAGTTGCGCATGGAATATAGCGCGGTATATGTGAAAAAGATCAAGAGCAGGACTTGACTGGGCCTTGGCCGTTTCGGAGAAAGCGCCAACACGGCCATTGTCAGAAGCATCAGCACCGCAAGGGGACGAAAGATCGACAAGTGAAAATCGGGAGAACGCCACTCCATAATGTCAGTCTGTGCTCCCCAGGCTTTGAGCGTCACTACGGGATACGTATACAGGGCAAAGCCGTTGGGATTCAGAGGCACAACCATCAAACAAGCAAGGCAAGCTACTAAAAGCAAGAGGACCCGTCGCTTCGTCGTGACGGCGTCTGCCTGACCGGCGAGCCAGTCGGCAACAGCGCCCGCAGCGAAAAGAAGAATGAGCGTGAGGCCAAGGGCATAGCCGCCGTGAAGGTTAGCCCAGAGAATCGTCAGCAGAGGGAGCGGGATGAGAAACCTGTAGCGACCGTTTTGGAAATACCGGTTTAGCACAAAGAGGAAAATAGAAGCCAGAAGATATGAAAAAACCTGGGGACGGACAGAAAAAATGGGGCTGGCGGTCCATACTCCCAGAGCCAGCGAGAGAATTCTCGCGAACGAGGGCCCTTCGGAGCGCTGGTAGGCGAACCAGAAGGCAAGGGTGAGAGCGAAAGCAGTCAGGAGCATGAGCCCTGCGGAGCCGATTATCGAATAGGCGAAGTAAAAGATGACACCGGAGAGCCATTCATGGACGGTCCAAGGCTTTCCTGTGATCGTGGCAGAAAACGGATCAGCATGGGGTACAGCGTGGTTTTGCAAAATGTAACGGCCAGTGCTGAGATGCCACCACATGTCCGCCGACGGAATAGTGGGCACACAAAAACCAAAAACGGCGAGTATAAGAGTCGCTGATAACCAATAACGAAAGAGGCCCATGCTGTTGGCTGCGCTCTGTCCTGGGGTCGGTGAAACCGGATCGCACAACGGGGTGTAGTCGCCCAAACCTTCCATGCTGCAACCTTTCCCGAAATCCTCAAACGCCATACGGTGGAAGCAGCCCCAAGAGTCAGGGCAAGAAATAGCTTAAACGGGAATGTGGGCAAGAAGCCGAACTATTCTCGGACGAGTACCTAAACCTACAAATGCTGCAGCCAGGCATCGGAGCGGCGGTTTGCTGCGAAGGTCCACGCTCGTAAAGAAGTCTGAGTGAAAGCCTGATACAGGCCCTTGAGTTTGACGAGGCCGGTGAGAGGTTGGCTGCCAATCAAGGCTGTGACGATTGCGGTGACAATGATGCCCACCAAACCCTTGAGGGCATCGAACGCCAGCTTGGGCAGTTTCATTGTAGCGATCAGTTTTTGCTTGCCATAGGCAGAAAGCGAGCGGGGGATGCTCGTTTCGGCGAAGCGCGGAGCGAGCCGGCTCAGCCATCTTCTGGCGTACGCGATCCGGCCCTCTTCCGGCTTCGGGCTTATTGAAACTGCTGCAGCCTCTGGTAAATCGCCACTCCGGCGATGACCAGGATCATCACGCCAGAAAGCGCGCCCAGCCATTTCACTATGGGCGTGATCTTGTCGACTTTTTTCATCAACTCGATCTGTTCCTTCTCCATGTGCGATTCGGATTCGTCCAGGAACAGTTGATCGTCTTCGTGCATGACCAGCGTACTGCGATAAATCAGGAGAACGACCAGAATCCCGGTGAGAACACCCCACGCAACCAGAGGCCACATAAGATTTTCCATAAGCACCTCAAGCCTGTCTTGTGCACGACTGAGAGACCCTGCCGATGTGGATGTTCGTTGCGCCACGGCGGTCAGTTCCTCTTTAAGCGCCGATTATATACCTCCCAGCAAAAAGCCAGAAGGAATTGATACAGAGAATCAAAAAGTTCCCCCGATTCGGTCTCGTCGTCCGCCCGGGGACACGAACGAGTGAAGATTTCCCTGTATCTCGTTCAATCCCGGCATCATCTAAACAAGTGGCGAAGTAGGCCAGGTTTTGCTGGCCGCTGGACAGGCTCTGTTATAATCTGGCGTGTAAAGGAGAGATGAATGGCCACGACAACAACTCCGGAAGTGAAACCCACGGAATCGAAACCCAAAGCCGCGCCCATTAGCCTTACACCGAACGCAGTGGCGAAGGTGAAGGAAATCATGGCGCAACAGAATCCCACGCCTGCCGGGCTGCGGGTGGGAGTGGTAGGAGGCGGCTGCTCGGGCTTCTCCTATTCGATGTCTTTTGAGAACGCTGCCGGAATGATGGACAAGGTTTTCGATATGGGCGGCCTCAAGGTGTTCGTCGACGCCACCTCAGTGATGTACCTCGACGGCTGCATCGTGGATTACGTGGAGACGCTCGAGGGCGCCGGGTTCAAGTTCGAGAATCCGAATGTGAAGAGCACCTGCGGCTGCGGATCGTCGTTCAGCGTGTAATTCGCTTCCGACAATTTGCCGAAATTGAAAGCCTCGTCCCCAGGGACGAGGCTTTCTTATTCCCGCCAAATCTGCTGTGAACCTCTTCCGGGAAGGCAAGATCACCCTCACCGACAAATCTGCAATAATGACTCTCTCTGTGTAATCTTATGAACGCTCCTCGATCACAAGCCGCGCCTAATCCGCCGCCTCGGCCTGTCCCTCCGCCTCTGAGGCCGCGGCATGAAATCGTGGAGAAACTCGATAAGTTTTGGCGACGCGTGACTGAAGGGCTGGAGATTAGCCAACTCTGGAACCAGTTCAGCGCCGATGCTCGGGCCAGCTATCGCCTGTATCAGAAGGATTTCGATGCCCGAGTCCCGCAGGGCACGCGGCGCCAGGACTTCTTCCATACCGCGCAGGAATTTGCCTGGGCGCTGTTGGAGAAGCTGACACCGGCGCGGCGAGTGCTGCTGTTGATCGGGATCGTGATGCTGCTGATTCCGGCGACCAGCTTCAGTTATCAGAGCAGGCCGGGCCATCTCGAGATCATGGAGTTTGACTTCCACTTTTTTGGCGGCCTGGTGCTGCTGCTTCTGTTGCTGCTCGAAGTTGCCGACCGGGTGGTGATGAAGCGCGACTTGGAGATCGCGCGGGATATCCAGCGCTGGCTGCTGCCCGCCGAGGCGCCGCCGGTGCCCGGACTCGAGGTCGCTTTTGCGACCCGTCCGGCAAATACGGTGGCCGGCGACTACTATGATGTGTTTGCGCGGCCGGGAGCTGGGCCGGAGGGAGCGCGGTATTTGTTGGCGGTGGCCGATGTCGCCGGCAAGAGCATTCCGGCGGCGTTGCTGATGGCGACGTTTCAGGCTAGTCTCAAGACACTTTCGTCGACGCCATGCCCGCTGCCGGAGTTGGTGGCCGGAATGAACCGGTACGCCTGCACCAACAGCCAAAGCGGACTGCGCTTCACCACCGCATTTCTGGGCGAGTTTGATTCCATGGGCCGTGGAATGACTTACATCAACGCCGGGCACAACCAGCCGATCCTGATGCGAACCTCAGGCACGGCGGAGCGGCTGGCCACGGGCGGCCTTCCGTTGGGCATTCTGCCTGATGCGGCGTACCAGGCGGGATCCATTTCGCTCGAACCAGGAGACTGGCTGGTGGTCTTCACCGATGGTTTGGTGGAAGCAGTGAACGCTGGCGGTGAAGAGTACGGCGAGCAGAGGCTTCTGGAGACTCTGAAAGCCGACCTTAATACAACTCCGAGCCTCATGCTGAAGCGGGTCATGAATTTCCTGGATGCCTTCGTGGGTGCAACCCCGCAGCATGACGATGTAACCTGCGTGGTGGTGAGAGCCCAAGCGCAAGCACCCTCCCCAAAAACGTCATGAAAGTGACGGATTTTGTCATTGGGACCAATGGAGCGTGCCGGCCAAGCTTGCCTCGAGCGCAGCCTGGAAGCCGGACCAACGTTACCCACGTTACAAAGGCGAGAGTTAAGTGGAGGCTCAGGTGGGGTGCGTCTAGAATCCCGTAATGGCACCTAAATTGCAAAAACGGGAAGCGTACGACCCATTTTGCAGAGGAGAAACACGGTCACATGAAGAAACAAAGGGGTTTTTCTCTGATCGAGCTGCTGATCGTGGTTGCCATTATTCTCATCATTGCGGCGATCGCAATTCCCAACTTATTGCGGGCTCGCATCGCAGCCAACGAATCCTCGGCAGTCAGCTCGATTCGTACCATGAACACCGCTCAGGCAGCGTACCAATCGACATTCCCGACGGTGGGGTATGCCAGCACCATTGCCGAACTGGGACCAGGAGCAGCCAGTTGCGCAGCTGGCGGCCCAACCTCAACCAACGCTTGCTTGATTGACAACATTCTGTCCTCTGCAACCACTGCAGGCGCGGCTAAGAGCGGCTACTACTTTGCTATCGCCGCGGTAAACAGCAACAACCTGAACACCAACTACACCTTTGGCGGCTCACCAGCCACCTTCAACAGCACCGGGGTGCGCGGATTCTGTTCCAGGGAGGATATGGTGCTGCATTTCAACGCGGACTGGAACAATCCTCCCGAAACCACCCCCGCCACCTGTTCGGGCTGGACAACCTTGCAGTAAGGTGAGCTTTGCGAAAGTACGTGAAAGGATAAGAACCTAGGGAGCAGCGGGAGCGATCCGCTGCTCCTTTCTGTTTCTTCGCGCCACTTTCTCCTCGAAGCAATTGCCCGAAAGCCGTTCCCGCCTTGAATCCCAAAATGATACGGGCTGTCGTTTTTCTCAATCAAACCAACCGCTGCACCGCAGGTTCTGGCTGCCAAGCTGCCCACAAAACAGTCGGCAATTGGGTTTGCTGAGACCACACTTCCTAACGGAAAAGAAGGGTAACGAGATGCGGAAACAGAAGGGTTTTTCATTGATTGAGTTGCTGATCGTGGTGGCCATTATCCTGATCATCGCGGCGATTGCGATTCCGAACTTGCTGCGGGCACGCATTGCGGCCAATGAATCGTCGGCGGTCAATTCGATTCGTTCGATGAATACTGCCCAGGCGGCCTATCAAACGACTTTCCCGCTGGTGGGGTATGCCAGCACTATTGCGGAACTGGGACAGGGGGCAAACACCTGCGCGGCTGCTGGCCCGACCTCAACCAACGCTTGCCTGATTGACAACACGCTGGCGTCAGCGACCACTGCAGGCACGGCCAAAAGTGGGTATTACTTTGACCTGGCCACTGTAGCCAACCAGAACCTGAACACCAACTACACCTTTGGCGGCTCGGCGGCAACGTTCAACATCACCGGGGTGCGCGGCTTCTGCTCGAACGAAGACTTTGTCCTGCACTTCAACGCCAGCTGGAACAATCCGCCGCAGACTACGCCTGCGACGTGCTTTGGCTGGACCACACTGCAGTAGTTTGATTTGCGAAGTACCCGAGGAGGCAGAACCCAAGAGCGACGGGGGATCTGCTGCGCCTTTTCTGCTTCTTGGGCCAGGACCCTCATCCTAGTCATCAGCGGGTGTTGTCTCACCGGCCGTCCTGAAATGACACAACTTGTCATTTTTTTGACAAAAACTGATAGGAGCACCGTTCTTTACATTAAGAGCAGGGTACGATGCCGATTACCAAAGATTGCTGCCAGATTGAAAACAAACGGTGCGGCCAAGAGGTTCTCCCCCCTTTGGTAACTTCAGGTTCTGGCCGCTAAAATGCGAACATATTCGGCAACTGGGTCTACTAAGACCACACTTTGATGACGGAGAAGAGGGAAAACGAAATGCGGAAACAAAAGGGTTTCTCACTGATTGAGTTGTTGATCGTGGTTGCGATTATTCTGATCATCGCGGCCATCGCAATTCCGAACCTGCTGCGTGCGCGTATCGCGGCCAATGAATCCTCGTCGGTCAGCTCGATTCGTACCATGAACACCGCTCAGGCGGCCTACCAGTCGACATTCCCGACGGTGGGGTATGCCAGCACCATTGGCGAACTGGGACCGGGCGCAGCGAGTTGCGCGGCGGGCGGCCCGACCTCGACCAACGCCTGCTTGATTGACAACATTCTGGCGTCGGCAACCACTGCGGGTACGGCTAAGAGCGGCTACTACTTTGCCGTCGTTGCGGTAGCCAACAACGCCATGAACACCAACTATACCTTTGGTGGCGCGGCGGCAACGTTCAACACCACCGGCGTACGCGGCTTCTGCTCTAACGAAGATATGGTGTTGCACTTCAACGCGAGCTGGAACAACCCGCCGGAGACTACCCCTGCGACTTGCTACGGCTGGACCACGATGCAGTAGCTGATTTGGCGAAGTACCTGGGGGAGGGTACAAGCCAGGGAGCAGCGGAGCGATCCGCTGCTCCCTTTGTTATTTCCTGAAGGTCGCGATGCAGTGACCACTCGCGCCTGCATCGCTTTACTTTGGTAATCCATGACAGTTCGCAGCCCCGCACTCTCGCGCACTGTGCTTGCATATAATGGGCATAACGAGGCAAAAGGAACTTTTTTCAGAATCTCCCGTCATGGCAGCCATCGAGATACTGGGTTTGGCAAAGACCTATAAGGCAGGTTTCTGGCGCAGTAAGCAGAAATGCGCGCTAACGCCGCTTCACTTGAACGTGGCGGAAGGGGAAATCTTCGGCTTTCTCGGACCTAACGGCGCCGGCAAGACCACGACTCTGAAGCTGCTTGTCGGACTGGTTTTCCCCTCGGCTGGATCGGCCAGAATTCTGGGACGGGATATTAGCGATCCTTGGGTCAAAGCGCGGATTGGATTCTTGCCCGAGCAACCTTACTTCTACGATTATCTGACGGCGCGGGAACTGCTGGAATACTACGCGCAACTTTCCGGCGTAGACGCAAAGTCGCGATTCTCCAAAGTTGAGCAGGTGCTTCATCGCGTGGGATTGGGTGACGCCGGAGGCCTGCAACTGCGGAAGTTTTCCAAGGGCATGTTGCAGCGCGTGGGCATCGCGCAAGCCATTCTCCACGAACCGCAGGTTCTGTTCTTTGACGAACCGATGTCCGGCCTGGATCCCATGGGCCGCCGCGAAGTTCGCGACCTGATGGAACAGCTCAAACACGAAGGCAAGACGGTCTTTTTTTCAACTCACATTCTTTCCGACGCGGAGACGCTCTGCGATCGCGTGGCGGTGATTCACCAGGGAGAATTGCGCGGCATCGGGGCGGTCGCCGACCTTACTTCCAGCGTGGAAGGCAAAGTGGAAGTCGTCTGGGAAGGGAATATGGCGCCGCCATGGATCAAGGGGCTCGACGCGGAATGCCATGTGGCCGGGGACACAGTACGCGCGGTCCTCGCGGAACGGCATCAGGAGGCAGTTCTGGATAATCTCCGGCGCGAGAATAAAAAGATTGTGTCCGTCACCCCGGTTCGGACATCGCTCGAGGAGTACTACCTGCGAAAGCTGAAGCCCTCGGAAGCCGCGGCGGGAGTACGATCATGAACCCGCGCATCCGCCATATTGCGTCGAACACCTTTCGGGAAGCAGTGCGGGACCGCGTCCTCTACAACCTGGTTGCTTTTGCCGTGCTCATGTCGGGAGCGGCCATTCTTGTAGGCCAGATTTCGATTGGCATTGAGCGGCTCGTGGTCGTGAACCTTGGGCTCAGCGCGGTTTCGCTGTTTGGAGTGGTGATCGCGATTCTGGTGGGGATCGGACTGGTGTCCAAGGAAATTGACCGGAAAACGTTGTATACCGTGCTTTCGCGGCCGGTGCGGCGGTGGGAATTCATTGTCGGCAAGTTTTTCGGGCTGGCCGGCACGCTAGTGGTCAACACGTTCTTCATGGCGGTCGGAGTGTTTGCTTCGCTGCTGTATGTCTCTCATCATTTCCAGCGCAGCGATGGCTGGCTGCTGGTAGCGCTGTATTTCATCGTTCTGCAATTCCTGATCATCACCGCGCTGGCTCTTTTGTTTTCCGCCTTCTCCACTCCCGTTGAGTCGGCCGTGCTGGCGTTTGCCTTGTTCGTGGTGGGCAGCTTTGCCGAGGACTTGCGCGGATTTGCCGCCATGGCCCACGGTGTAACCAAGTGGCTGGCCACCGGGGCAGCCTATCTTGTGCCCAATCTGTCGGCGCTGAATGTGATCAATTCGGTGGCGCACGAACAGCCAGTCGCGCTGCAATTAGTGGTTGCTAACACGGCGTACGCACTGCTTTACGCAGGGATGGCGCTTTGCGGAGCGGTGCTGATCTTCGAACACCGCAATCTGAAATGAAACCCGCGTCGCAGGTCACGAGAATCGCCAGCATCCTGCTGGTGTTCTGCCTGATCGCGTCGTCCCTCGCGTTGCGGAGAGTCGACCGCATCCGGGCGGGAGCGACCCTGGAGGAAGTGCTCTATATCACTTCTCCGAAAGTGATCAAGCGGCTGAGCCTGGGTTACGAGGGGTTGCTCGCCGATGTGTATTGGACCCGGGCCGTGCAGTATTTTGGAAACAAGCACTATGAAGGAGCGCAGAAATACAACCTGCTGGCTCCGCTGCTTGACATCGCCACCGGGCTCGATCCTCATCTGGTGGTGGCCTACGAATTCGGGGCCAATTTTCTGGCGCCCAAGCCGCCCAATGGCGCCGGGATGCCGGAGCGGGCGATTCAGTTGGCCGAATTCGGCATCCGCAACAATCCCAACGAATGGCATCTCTACTACGATCTTGGCTTCATTTACTACATGGACCTTAAAGACTATCCCAAGGCTGCGGCGGCGTTCGCGCGAGGCTCGACGATACCGGGCGCCCATCCCTGGCTGAAGTTGCTGGCTGCTTTGATGGCGGAGCATGCCGGAGACCTTGAAACTGCTCGCCTGATGTGGACGACCACCTACCAGACAACCCATGACCGCAACGTCCGCGCCAATGCGGCGACCCATCTACGGGCTTTGCAGGTGGATGAGGACGTCAGCACGCTGGAGAAAGTGGTTGCGCAGTTCCGCGAGGAAACCGGTCATCTCCCGGCAAGTTTTGCGGATTTGCAGGCGACCGGGATGATTCGTGGAACACCCATCGATCCGCTGGGCCACACCTACAAGCTCATGCCGGACGGCCGGGTGGAAGTGCGTGTTCCCGACGACCTGCCGTTCATCCAAAAAGGCACCCCTCCAGGCTACAAGCCGCCGCCGCCAAAGTTCCTACCTACGGATTAGACAGACGCGATCCCACAAGTGGGCAGGGGTGTGAGATCGGTGGTGGAATCGCCGGTTCACGGCAGTGGACGTTGGTTTTTCTCTCGCCGCTCAGCGACCGGTCATCTGCATCAGATTTTCGGGGTACCGAGCCCCTTGCACTGTAATTTTCGAGGCGGCGCTGTCGATGTCACGGAGATCGTCGGACGTAAGCTGGATTGCCGCAGCTCCGATGTTCTCGTCGAGGCGCGGGAGCTTCGTTGTGCCTGGGATTGGAACAATCCACGGCTTCTGGGCAAGCAGCCAAGCGAGCGCTATCTGAGCGGGGGTCCCTTTCTTCCGTTGTGCGATCTTGCCAAGCAGATCGACCAGGGACTGATTCGCCTTCCGAGCCTCCGGCGTAAAACGAGGGAGGGCGTTGCGGAAGTCGGAACTGTCGAACTTGGTATTTTCGTTGATCTTGCCCGTGAGAAAGCCCCTACCTAGAGGGCTATATGGAACGAAGCCGATTCCGAGTTCCTCGAGCGTCGGCAGCACTTCCGCTTCAGGGCCTCTCATCCACAGCGAGTATTCGCTCTGGACTGCAGTAACCGGCTGCACGAAATGAGCGCGACGAATGGTCTTTGCTGCTGCTTCAGAAAGGCCGAAGTGCTTCACCTTGCCTTCCTGAATCAGGTCCTTCACCGCGCCCGCCACTTCTTCGATTGGTACGTTTGGATCAACCCGGTGTTGATAGAAGAGATCGATGGTATCCACCTTAAGCCGCTTGAGCGAGCCCTCGGCGACCTGCTTGATGTGCTCAGGCCGACTGTCCAAACCAATCCACTTCGGCCCTCCGTTGGGATCGAGCTTGAACCCGAACTTGGTGGCGATCGCCACCTGGTTGCGTACGGGGGAAAGAGCTTCGCCAACGAGCTCCTCGTTGGTGAACGGACCATAGACCTCAGCCGTGTCGAAGAATGTTATGCCGCGTTCCACGGCTGCCCGGAGAAGAGAGATCATCTGCTGCTTGTCTCCCGCCGGACCGTAAGAAAAGCTCATTCCCATGCAGCCTAAGCCGAGAGCCGAAACTTCCAAGTTGCTACTTCCAAGTTTGCGCTTCTGCATTGTTCCCTCCTTCAAGGCAAGGAGATAGTTTCCCACAATTCCAGCGTAACAGGCACACGTGCTCAGGAAAATGGAGTATGGTAAGTGTGAATCGTGCTGGAGGGCTACCGCGCCAATGACTGCGACGACTGTGGCTGCAAATACCACGCTAAGCGAGTTGTCGCGAATGGTCGGCAACACGCCGTTGCTGGGCATCGAATGCAGTTTCCGAGGCAAGCGCCGCGTGATCTACGCGAAATCGGAACAACTGAACCTCACCGGCAGTATCAAAGACCGGATGGCGCTTCACATCCTGCGGAGCGCTTACGAGACAGGTCAGATCAGCCCTGGCGACACCATCGTGGAAGCCACCAGCGGAAATACCGGAATATCTTTCGCCGCTCTGGGACGGGCTTTGCGTCATCCGGTGAGGATCTTCATGCCTGACTGGATGAGCCACGAGCGCAAGGACCTGATCCGGAGCTACGGCGCCGAGATTACTCCGGTGAGCAAGGAGCAGGGCGGATTCCTGGGAAGCATTCGTATGGCGGAAGAATTGTCGGCCCGCCAAAGCCACGTGTTTCTTCCGCGCCAGTTCACCAGCGAAGCGAACGTCAAAGCTCATGAGACCACCACCGGACCGGAGATCTGGATGCAGTTGGAAACGGTGGGACGACGGCCGTCTGCCTTTGTCGCGGGAGTGGGCACCGGAGGCACGGTGATGGGGGTTGGGCGGTTCCTCAGGAGCATGGACAAGAAGATCAAAGTCCATCCGGTAGAACCCGCCGAGTCGCCGACGCTCACGACCGGATGCAAGGTCGGGAAACATCGCATCCAGGGAATCTCGGATGAGTTCATCCCGGAGATTCTGAACCTCCCCGAACTGGATGAGGTGATTCAAGTTTCGGATGGAGATTCCATCCTCATGGCCCAGAAGCTGGCGTCGAGCCTGGGTTTGGGCGTGGGCATCTCTTCGGGATGCAATCTTCTGGCGGCGTTGACCGTCCAGGAAAAGTCAGGGCCAGAGGCAGTGATTGTCACCGTCTTTCCCGATGACAACAAGAAGTACCTGAGCACCGACCTGATGCACGGCGAGACTCCACGCGAAGGATACATTTCTCCCAATGTCGAATTGCTGGGTCTCTCGATTCTGCAGCGAACCTGCGCATTCTGCTCAACATCTCTAACGACCTTGCGTTCCTGATCGAGTAACTTGACCGTCTCCGTCGATCGACCGAAAGTAGCGGGCGCGTTGCGCACGTGGTGGAGCGAGGAAACCACGCGTGCTGGATTCTGGCGAACCCTGCGGCGCCTGGTCGTACTGCTTTGGCAATTTCTGCGTGAATCCACCCCAGCGCAACGGCGGCAACGCTATGGCGACGTGGACTACGACTGGGATTTCCGCGTCGACACCACGAGCGCCACCGTGGGCTGGCGGGAGCGCCTGCTGGGGCTGTTTCACTCTCCTTATCAGCCGACCGATCCAGCGCTGTTTCGCGAGATGTTGACAGAGCTAAAGGTCGATTTGCGCGAATTCACGTTTATCGACATTGGCTCGGGCAAAGGGCGAGTGCTTTTGATGGCGGCGGATTATCCTTTTCGCCGGATTCTGGGAGTCGAACTTTTTGCTGCGTTGCATCGCGTGGCCGAAGAAAATATCTGCAATTACAAGAGCGATTCACAGCAGTGGCGGGCGATCGAATCGGTGTGCATGGATGCACGTGAATTTGAATTTCCGCCCGAGCCAACCGTGCTTTATCTGTTCAACCCGCTGCCCGAGCCGGGGCTGATCGAGATGGTGGGCAACCTTGAAATTTCGCTTCGGGACCTTCCCCGGCCGATTTATGTCCTGTACCACAATCCGCTGCTGGAGCATGTGGTGGCGCGGAGCGCGGCCTTCAAGAAGATCGCGGGCACGCATCAATATTCTGTCTTTGCTTCGGTCTTTACTTGAGTCGGAGCAAGATTCGTCCCGCTCGTTCGCACGGAACGCGAATGAATGCGATACCTACTTCCTAGTAAGTCACTTGCAAAGCGTGCCACGGACCGCTGCTCGTGGCTTCGTAGCCTCCGACGATTTGGTTCTTGTCGTTGATCCCGCCGCCGTAGGTATCCCCGGCCTTCGGGTAGTCGTACTTGTAATACTTCTTGGCATGAAGCAGTGCGCCATGGATGTTGAAACTGCTATCCAGCCATTCATAAGTAACGTCACCAGCAGCATTCAGGTCCAGGGCGTATGAGTCTGCTGCGCCAGGCACGTTAATCTTGGTGTAGGTTTTGCCGTTGTAAAAAGACGACTCATAGACACCGTTCGAATCTAACCAGAAGAAGCTGATGTCGCCCTTCTTGTTGATGCCGGAGGCATAAGTGTCGGAGGCGCCAGGCACGTTCAGGGTTGTGTACTTCCCACCCTTCAACAGAAACCCATGTGCAATGCCGCCCGAGTCAAAGTAGTAGCCCACGATCACTCCGCTGTCCGTGATCGCGGAAGGGTATGTGCCCAGCGAGCCACTGGGACCGGGGATGTCCGTGTACTTGCCACCTTTGTAAAGGAATCCCACTGCATTGCCCGTCGTAGTACTCGTGTAGAAACCAACCACCGAAACCGTGCCATTGGGATTCAGGTTGTCGGCGCTGGTAGTTCCTGTCGTTCCCTTCGGATCATCCAGCTTGGTCAACTTCTTGCCATTGAGAATATAGCCGTGCCCGACGCCGCTTGAGTCTGTGTATACTCCAACCGAAACACCCGCATTGTTAATGCCCGAAGCCCCCGCCGAGATTGCCCCAGGCACTTTGACCGACTTGAACTTGAAGGTTAGTTGATCGGCGGCAGTGGCCGCACTTACGCACAACAGCACAAGCCCCAGTGCGCACAAGATTGATTTGCAGCTTTTCATCACTTTTTCCTCCTGCAGAGAACTGGCCTCCATCCGGGAATCGCTGACTCCGAACCAACGTTTCCGTGACGGATACGTCAAGAGACGAAGTGAAGCCCTCGGCCCGTCTACAGCGGGAATCAGGGGCCCAGACTGGCGCAGCAGAGATTATCCTCCAATTTGCTGGGGTGTCAACAGGAAATCACTTCCTCCGGATTTTCCTTCTTGACCTCGAAGGCGGCACCATTGTATTTCCCATCGCGCCCTTGGCGGCACTGTGAAAAGACTTTCATCCGGAGTGTGCGGAATGGAGCACCGGGCAAAGAAACGTCAAAGCCAAAGGGGCGGACAAGAGTGCACCCCACGCGAGCCGAGCTCCGCGCTTCGTGAGACACTAGTCTGGTGAGGCTGCGCTCCATTCTCTGCAAGTTTGTCTTTCTTGGGCTTGCTGTTGCTATGGCAAGCGCCGGTCCGGCTCTCGACGTTCACGCCGTCGCCCGCGAGGTCGATGAAAAGTATGACCATTTGAAGACGCTGCAAGCCGAGTTTACGGAGATTTACCGCGGGGCTGGCATGGAGCGGACGGAATCCGGCACGCTCTGGCTGAAAAAACCTGGCAAGATGCGGTGGGAGTATCGTTCTCCAAAGGAGAAGTTGTTTTTGAGCGACGGCACCCATGCGTGGTTTTGGATTCCCGGCCAGCATCAGGTGCAACGCTCGCAACTGAAGCATTTGGAGGACTTACGGTCGCCCATAGCATTCCTGCTGGGTAAAACGAAGCTGGAGAAGGAATTGCAGGGTTTGTCCGATGCCCCGGATGTAACCCCGCTCGACGCCGGAGACAGGGTTTTGAGAGGGGTGCCGCGGGGGATGGCGGATCGAGTGAGCCAAGTCGTCCTGGAAATTACGCCGGAGCGGTGGATTCAGCGGATTTTGATCGAGGAAGTGGACGGTACGACGACGGAATATCGCTTTAGTGATCAGAAGGCAAATGGGGAAGTGGAGGACAAGCGATTTGAGTTCACGGTGCCTGCGGGGGTCGAGGTAATTGACGGAGCGATTGGGCCGTAGCGATGGGCTGGGGATTTTCCCAGCGACGTCCCCACTTCTCGCACAGAACGCGAGAAATGGGGCACCCGGGCTGTCGGGTTTTGCCCGACCGGACAGCCGAGGGCGGGCTGTCCCCACGTGGGTGTCGTAAGCAGTTGGCGTATAATCACTTACAAGAGTCGAACTGCAGGTCGAAGTTGGGGCAGGCTGACGTTACCCAAGGCACTATCTGACGGCCAATTAGCGAACCTCAGGAAATTTGGAATGTTAGACTTAGGGCGGGTAACAGGGTAATCGGGTTACGGCTTGGCGGAATTCCTGATCAAAGTCGCGGACGAAAAAGGGAACCTGGTCCAGCAGCTTGAGAACGGGTACTCGGAAGCCGAGGTGCGCGACCGCTTCCAGCAACAGGGCTACCTGGTGTACTGGGTCAAGCCCCGGGGCATCATGTCCGGGGATTTCTCGCTGGCGCGGGCCCGCAGGGTCAAGCCGACGCAGTTTCTGATTTTCAATCAGCAGTTTCTGACCTTGATCAAGGCCGGGCTACCAATTCTGAACTCGCTGGATTTGCTGATCAAACGGCAGAAGGACCCGTATCTTAGCGTGCTTCTGCAGAACGTTCGCGAACGGGTGAAGGGCGGGGAACTGCTTTCTGACGCGTTTGCCGCGCAACGGACGTTTCCGAAGATTTACACCACGACACTGCTGGCCGGGGAGAAGAGCGGCAACCTGGAAGAGGTACTGAGCCGCTACATTGCGTTTCAGCGTCTGGCGCTGACCTTCAAGAAAAAACTGGCGGTATCGCTGGTGTATCCGGTTTTGCTGGTTTCGGTGATGACTTGCATTTCGGTGTTTCTGGTCACCTACGTGGTGCCTCAGTTCGCAAAGCTGTATGAAGACATGGACGCGCAGCTTCCGGCGGTGACGGTGGTGATGCTGGAGATCGGAAACCACGCCCGGGCGTATGCGCCGCTCATCGCGGTGATGCTGGTCGTCGGGATTCTGGGGCTGTGGCAGTGGAAAAAGACCGATCGCGGATCCGAACGCATCGACCGGATGATTTTGAGCTTGCCGATGCTGGGGGATATCTGGCTGAAATACCAGGTGGCAAACTTCTCCCGGATGCTTTCCACGTTGCTGGCGGGCGGCATGCCGCTGGTGCCTTCGATGGAAACCGCCGGAGCTTCGATGAGCAGCCGGCGCATCTTAAACGGTATTACAGAAGCGGCGATCCGGGTTCGGGAAGGACAAGGCCTGGCCAAGAGCCTTGAGGATCAAAAGATGTTCCCCGAGTTGTCGGTGGAAATGATCGAGGTGGGAGAATCAACGGGGGCTCTGCCCGCCATGCTGAATTCGGTGGCGGAGTTTTACGAGGAAGACGTGCAGACCGCGCTGGGCGCGGCGATGGCGTTGATTGAACCCATCATCCTGATCGTGATGGCGGTGTTTGTGGGCGGAATTCTGATCTCGCTGTATCTGCCCATTTTCACCATCGGATCGCATATTCATTAGAGATTGACCCCTCAGGTCTGTTGGATAGGAAGAAAATGGCGAGTATGGCAGACAACAAAGCAGCTGTGGCCAACCCGGTGAACGGCGGAAAGGCTGGAGCCCAGCACGAGGAAATGGAAAAGGCGCAGGACATTGCGCGGCGGTATCGTTGCCAGTTCGTGGACCTGCACAATTTCCAGCTGCATCACGATCTGTTCAAGAAGATCTCTCCGCACCTGATGTTCCGGTACAGTTTCGTTCCTCTGGAAGAGACCGAGGACGGACGGTTGATCGTGGCCATTGCCGATCCCAGCCAGCTGATGATGATCGACGAAATCAGCCTGCTGCTGGGCAAGCGCATTGTCACCAAGGTTGCGACGCTCGGGCAGATCAGCGAAATTCTCAAGAAGACGGAACAGTCGAAGCGCGTTCTGGAAGACGCCAGCGAAGGTTTTGCGCTGAACGTTGTCCATGAAGAGGAAGGCGTTGGCGACGAGAGCATCTCGATCGACCGGCTCACGGCGCAGGGCGATACCAGCCCGATCATTCGCCTGGTGGATACGACGATCTTTACGGCGTTGCAGCGGCGGGCGAGCGATATCCACATTGAAACGCGCGACGATTCGGTGTGCATCAAGTTCCGCATTGACGGCGTGCTGACGCAGGCCATGCCGCCGATCGCCAAAGAGCATCACTCCACCATCATTTCGCGCATCAAGGTGATGAGCGAGCTGGACATCTCCGAGCGGCGCGTGCCGCAGGACGGACGTTTCCGCGTGAAATACGGCAGTCCGGAACGCCCCATTGACTTCCGTGTCTCCATCATGCCGTCGATCCACGGCGAAGACGCGGTGCTTCGTGTCCTGGACAAAGAGTCCATGAGCGAGAAGTTCCACAAGCTGACGCTGGATGTGGTGGGCTTTGACGAAGAGGATTTGAGGCGGTTCCGGCGCTACATTCTGGAGCCGTACGGCATGGTGCTGGTCACCGGGCCGACCGGCAGCGGCAAGACTACAACGCTGTACGCGGCGGTGAATGAAATCAAGACCGACGAAGACAAGATCATCACCATTGAGGATCCGGTGGAATATCAGATTCGCGGCATTACCCAGATTCCGGTGAACGAAAAGAAGGGACTGACCTTCGCCCGCGGACTGCGATCGATTCTGCGTCACGACCCGGACAAGATCATGGTGGGCGAAATCCGCGATTCGGAGACGGCGCAAATCGCAATTCAGTCCGCCCTGACCGGACACCTGGTGTTCACCACGGTGCACGCCAACAATGTGGTCGACGTGATCGGACGATTCCTGAACATGGGCGTCGAGCCCTACAACTTTGTGTCGGCCCTGAACTGCATTCTGGCGCAGCGGCTGGTGCGTTTGATATGCGAGTCGTGCCGGGCGGAGAAAAAACATACGCCCGAAGAGTTGGAGGCCAGCGGACTGGATCCGGAGCAGTGGGGCAAGGTAACTTTCTATGAAGGCCAGGGCTGTATTGAGTGCGCGGGGACGGGCTTCCGCGGGCGAACCGCCATCCATGAACTGCTCGATTTGAGCGACCGGGTGCGCGAGATGATTCTGCTGAAGAAACCCACTTCGGAAATCCGGCGCGCGGCGCGGGAAGAAGGCATGCGGTTCCTGCGCGAGTCGGCGCTGGACAAAGTCAGGCTGGGGTTGACCACTTTGAAGGAGATCAACAAGGTCACCTTCATCGAAACCAACCGATAGAGGAGTGGAGGACTGCGGCGGGCGGGGACGCTCGCCGGACAGCCGCCGAGACGGCGGCGCTACTTTGCTGCCATGCGGACAGTGCCCTTCCAGATATTGCTTTTACCGGTTTCTGAGAGTTTCATAAGTTAGGTGGGTCAAGGGAGAAGTGTCGGACGATGAGTCCTGGTTTCAGTTCCAGATCGAAGCCGAAATTAGCCTGTGAGATCGCATCCGACCGGGTGCTGGCGGGACGAGTGTCCGACCACGGCGGGGTGGTCGAGATGTGCGCGGCGGGGGAACTGGCGCCCGGCAGCGTGGTGCCCGACCTCACCGAAGTGAATCTGCGGGAGCGCAAAGGTGTGCTCGAACGGGTGAAGGAAACGCTGGCCGATGTGGGTGGACGTTCGCGCGATGTGATCGCGATCCTGCCCGACGCCGCGGTGCGGGTGATGTTGCTCGATTTCGAAAGACTGCCGGCCAAGCGCGAGGAAGCCGAGGGCGTGGTGCGGTTCCGGCTCAAGAAGTCGCTGCCGTTTGACGTCGACAAGGCCAAGGTTTCCTATCACGCGCAGCCGGCTGCTAGTGGAATCCGGGTGGTGGCGGCGGTGGCGCTGAGCAGCGTGGTCGAGGAATACGAATCGGTGTTCCAGGAGGCTGGATACACGGCCGGGGTGGTGATCCCGTCGATGCTGGCGGCCTTGGGCGCCGCGGACACCGATCAGCCGACGCTGGTGGTGAAGGTGGATGCCCGTACGACCAGCATCGCCATTCTCGACAAAGATCAGTTGCTGCTGTTCCGCACGCTGGAGAACTCACGCGGGGTAACGATCAGCGGGGAGCAACTCGCGGAAGAGATCTATCCCTCGATCGTGTTCTTTCAGGATACCTACAATTTGAATATCGGGCAGATTTTTGTGGCTGGATTGTCCGACTCCGGGGGTGCGGTGCCTGCCCTGCGGGCGCAGACCGGAGCCGAGGTGAGGGATCTGGTCAGTTCGGGCCGGCTGAGCCCGAACGCCGGGTCGATCCCAAGATGGCGGATGGCGGGAGTGGTGGGGGCACTGGTTTCCTGAATGCGCATTGACATCAATCTGGCGACCCAGCCCTACGAGGATGCAGGGCAGTTCTGGCTGCGTTGGGGGAGCGGCCTGGCGCTGCTCGGTGTGTTCACAATCCTGCTGATTTCCGTCACCGCAAGAGACTGGGTGAGCGCGGGCCAGGACCGCAAGCTGATGCAACAGTATCGCGAGCGGATTGCGGAGCGTGATCAGGAGAAAGCCAACGCGCAGGCGCTGATGAATCTGCCCCAGAACAGTACGACGCGCGACCGCTCGCAATCTCTGAATGACCTTTTCTACCGCAAGGCATTCTCCTGGACCCAGGTTTTCGAGAACCTGGAGCAGGTCATGCCACCCGGCCTGCATGTGGTTTCGATCCATCCCGAAATCACGCTCGACAATGACCTGTCGATCAAGCTGGTAGTGGCCGGAGAGTCGCGGGAGCGGGCGCTCGAACTGGTCCGCAAAATGGAAGGTTCGCAACGGTTTCAGCAAACCGAGATCGATCAGGAAGTTTCCGAAGTGGCCTCGTCAGCCGCGCCGGGAGACAACGTGACATTTACACTTAGCGCGCTTTATGTGCCAGAGGCCAGCAGTCCCGCGGCAAGGAGCACCCGCTGAATGCCGGACCTTCGACAGACCCGGAAAAAAGTGAAGTTGGCGCTGGCCGCACTGGTGTTGCTGGATGTCATCGCTCTGGGGGTGTATTTCTCGCCCCTGGTCGGATCGCAACGGTCGCGCGGCGAGCAATTGAGCCAGCTTTGGGGAGAACTACAGCAGAAGACTCACGAAGTCGAGCCCCTGCGCGGGTTGGACAAGAAGATTCCGGTGGCGCGCAAGGAAATCGACGATTTCTACAAGGAGCGGCTGCCCTCGGAGGAATCGACGGTTTCAGCGGAAATCGGAAAACTTGCCCAGCAGAGCGGAGTGCGAATTGGCAACGTCAAATACGTCGCGAAAGACCCGGAGGCCGTCGGCTTCAGACCGATTGTGATTGAAGCTGCCCTGTCGGGCGACTACTTGCAACTGGTGCGGTTCATCAATTCGCTGGAACGGGACCAGGTCTTTTTCCTGGTTAACAGCGTGGTCTTGGGTGGAGAGCAGAACGGCGTGGTAAGGCTGGAATTGAAAATGGAAACGTTCATAAAAACGGGTACAGGCTCAGCCTAATGAAGATTCCAGCAGAAAGCCGGAACAAGCTGATCGCGGCCGTCGTGTTGGGCGGGTTGGCCGTGGTGCTGTTGGCGCGGGCGTTCTTCAGCTTCGGTGGTTCGGATTCGTCTACGCCTGCGGTCTCAGTGGCGGCGCCAACTCCCGTGGCTGCGCCGCACAACAAAACTGCTGCGCGAGGCAAAATCACAGGCAGGCGGGCCGGCGCGGCGCCGCGCTCGCTGGATCCGCAACTGCGCTATGACTGGCTGAAGGCCAGCGAAGATACCAAGTATGAGGGCGTTGGCCGGAACATTTTCAAGGCACAAGCGGAGATTCCGAAACCTGAAGGCAAGGGAGTCACGGATGCCGAGAAAGCTGATGAGGGTCCGCCGCCACCACCTCCGCCCCCGCCCATCAACCTGAAGTTTTTCGGATTTGCCAGCAAGCCGGGCGAGCCCAAGAAAGTGTTCTTGTCTCAAGGCGAGGATGTGTTTATCGCGCGCGAAGGGGAAATCGTCGACCGCCGTTACAAGGTGGTGCAAATCTCGCCCATGTCGGTGGAGATCGAGGACGAGATGAACAACCACCGGCAGAGCATCCCGCTGACGCAGGGGTAGGAAAATTTGTAATTTAGTAATTTGTAATTTGAACAATCGACTCTCCCAGAGCTCGCAAGGCTTTTGAATTACAAATTACCCGATTACAAATTACCAATCTCCTTATGCTGCGTTGCCGTCCAATCCGTCGTCGCGATTGCGAACAGGGTTATATCCTGCTCACGCTCATTCTGTTTGTTGCCCTGTTAGCGATTGCGGCGGTAGCCCTCGCGCCCACGTTTGCTTTTCAGCTGAAGCGGGACCGGGAAGAGGAACTCATTCATCGGGGAGTACAGTACACGCGGGCGATCAAACATTACTACAAGAAGTTCGGAAGGTACCCGACCCGGCTTGAAGATCTGGAGAATACCAACCAGATTCGCTTCCTGCGCCGACGTTATAAGGATCCGATTACGGGAAAGGAGTTCAAGCTCCTCTACCTGCAGGACGTGCAAATGCCTGTGGGGACGGGGATTAATGGAGCGGTCGGAGTCGGCAACATGAACGGTGCTCCGGGACCAGGTGCACCGGGGGGCGGCGGGATCAATAACGGGCCATTCACCAACGTCGGTTTCGCGCCCAATCAAGGAAACCCAGCGGGCGGCAACTCCAACATCTTGCAGCCTGCCCCGCCGGGCTTTGGCGGAGGCACGGGACCAGGGGGAGGCAACCAGAGCGGTTTCGGGAGCGGCGGGATCACCGGGGGTAGCGCGGGAACCTCAGCGGGCGCCACCACCAACCAGGGAGCGCAAAACGAGGAGGACTCAGGCGATGCAGGCTCGGGAAGCGCGCCGGGAGGTGTGAACTCACCAGGCGGAGCCACCGGACCCGGCGGACCCGGCGTTGGGGGAACAGCCTCGAGCGGCTTCGGCTCCTCCAACAACAACCAGGTGTTTGGCGGCGGGCCGGTTGTCGGGGTAGCCAGCACCAGCAAGGACAAGACGATCCGCGTCTTTAGCAAGAAGGACCACTACTACCAGTGGCAGTTCATCTATAACCCCACCATGGATCAAGGCGGGCTGCTGACCATGCCCAGTGCGCCTCCGTTGCAAGGTGCGGGAGTGACGCAACCGGGCGCGCCCGGAACTCAAGGTGGGCCGGGAGGACTTCCTGGCCTTCCGGGGCAACCCGGAATGCCCATCCAGCCGGGCGGGCAACCCAATCAGCCGGCGCAACCTCCGCAGACGACGGGCCAACCCGGCGAGCCTGAAGAATAATCATCGGCTCGGCAATTGCCCGCTCGGTGCCAGAGCATATCCGCAACCCCATCCACTTCTCGCACAGAACGCGAGAAATGGTGCGCCCAGCTTCGCCCGTCGCTACATCGTTGGCCTTTCGAGTTGGGCGCAAAGCACCACCAGGGTCATGTCATCGTGCTGCTTGGCGCCGGCGACGAAAGTGTCCGCAGCCTGCATGATGCGGGCAATGATTTCAGAAGGACTCAGGCCGACGCAGCTTTTCACCGTTTCCATTAACTGCTGCTCGCCCCATTCCTCGTCGGCGTTGTTCATAGCCTCGCTGATGCCGTCAGTGAAGGCAATCAGAATGTCCCCGGGATTGATGGTCACAGTTGCCTGCTGGTAGGGGAAGCTTTCGAGCAAGCCCACCACCGTGCCTCCGGTTTCGAGACGGTTGATCTGCCACTCCTGCGCTGAGCGATGAAACAGCATGGGCGGATTGTGCCCCGCATTCACGTAGGTGAGCATCCGGGTTGCCGGATTGTACTGGCCATAGAAGAAAGTCGCATAGCGGTTTGAAGAGGAAGCCTCATACACCAGGCGGTTTACATTGCTGATCAGCGCAGCAAGGTTTTCCGGCGCCCGGGTCGCCTCGCCTCGTAACGATGCCTGGAGGCTGGCCATCATCAAGGCAGCCGCGATGCCTTTACCGGAGACGTCGCCGATGGCAATGCCAAGCTGTCCGCCGGGTAGAGCCAGAAAATCGTAGTAGTCGCCGCCCACGCCGAGGGCGGGACGGCACGCACCGGAATAGTCAATCCCGATAATCGGGGGAAGGGTTTGCGGAAAAAGCCGCTCCTGCACCTCGCGCGCGATCTCCACTTCACGGTTCAACCGTTCGCGCTGCGCGACTTCGTCGGCAATGGCAGACATGAGGCGCGCGTTCTCCAGCGCCAGCCCGGTTTGCGCCGCCACCGACTTGAGCAGGCGGACGTCGGTTCCCGAGTAAGGTTCGTCGGACAACTTCGGTCCCAGGCTGATGAAGCCGAGGAGTTTGTCTCGCGTGCTCAGCGGCAACAGTAATTCACTCTGCAGTTGCGCGAGTTTCGCGCGATCTTCTTCGCTGACGTCCGGCTCGCGATACAGCCACGAATTGGGATCGTCGAGATATACCCGGGCCGGTTCGTTGTGTTTCTCCAGAGCTTTAATTGTTCCGCCGGTGCGCGGGAAGGTAACGTCCGGCGCGGCTCCATAGCCCAGCGCGTATGCCGGGCGAAAGAATCCGCCTCCTCCAAGCAGCACTGCGACCCTCGGAATATGGAGCGTATCGGAAATTCTCGCTGCTACGGTTTCGATCAGCGGACGGGTCTCGACCATGCTGCGGACCTGGTCGATTAACTCGCTGAGAACCTGCTCGGCGTTGTAGGCTTCGCGGAAAAATCTGCGGTCGGTCCACCGCCGCAGGCGGTCCGCACCGCGGCTCAGGCTGAATCCCACCAGAAAAGTGACCACGATAAGGATGATCTTCATCGGCCGGTGCTGGCTCTGTCCGATCCACGAAGTCGCGATGAGGGTGATGGTAATAATCATGCCTATTTGCAACGCGCGGATTCCGCTCTTTGCCAGCCCGTACTGCAGACCTTGGCGGACCACTACCCTCACGTCCATGGCGCGCTGCACCACGATCACATAGGCCAGCGTCAGCGGGAAAATCGTGGTCAGGATCAGTCCAATTCCGATCAGCCAGTCGGGGAATATGTCGTACATGGATTGGCCGCGAATCAGAGAAATGATCTGGATCAGGAACAACGGAACCATGGAGACGGTCGCGCCCCAGTACAGCAGGAGAAGCCGTCGCTTGGCATCGTGCGAGATCGCCATCGCAGACTTGGTGAAGATCGAGCTGAAAAAGCCGAAACCGATCATGCCTATGACGTAGATGCGCAAAGGCGTTTCAAGCGGATGGAATCGCTGAAGAATCTGTTGCGAGCGGGCGTAGTCCGTCATGTCCGTGATCGAGATCGCGACATAGAAATAGATCTCCACCAGAACCGGAGCGATCACCAGCACCGGGATCCATTTCCGCCACGATCGCATTCGCGTGTAGAACGGAAAAGGCTCCGGGAAGAAGAACCCGAACAGGAACATGAAAATCGCCCACCCGACTGCGAGCGTGGTGCGATACGCCATCCCCACTTCGCGGTAACCTGGGCCCCAGCTCTCAATTTTGAACGAGCTGAACAGTTGCGAGAAACAGAACATCAGTCCGAGCAGGATCCACGCCAGCTTGTCACGTGGCCGGACCAGCACTACCCAGGAGCCTAGCAGGACGCATCCGATGGGCGCCACAATGTTCAGCAACACATCGAAGACCACGTGGCTCAACGGAGTGGTTCCCCGGGTTACGGGAAGAACCACGGAATGTTCGCCGGATTTGGACCTTACTGTGAGTTCGATCTGACCTCCCGGTCGCGCTCTGGCGTAGGCTTCCGACAACATCGCAGTCCCGGTGTACTTTTGCCCATTGACCGCCAGTAGAGTGTCACCGGTGTGCAGGCCAAGGTTTTCCGCCTCCGGCCGCACGATCTCCAGAGAAGCGCTGGCATCTGCGGGCAGGACGAAGGGCACCTCGATCGGCTGTGCGCGCCAGATATCCTCGGCATAGCGGACTTGAAACAGCATTGCCCCGGCAAAAAGAACAGCCAGGCACACGTATTGGACCACTGGCACCGATGGTCTTTTTGTGGGCGCGCCATTTCTCATAAGGAACCGCCGGAAAGGGTGATTGTACAGGGGCGGTGGACTCGATGTCGGAATTTGGCCGAGCGGGCGGGCGGCTATTTCTTTCGGACTGGATTGACGGGCGTAACCATGGGCCGCCGGACCGGGACGATGGCCCCTCGCGAAGGATCAGCAGCGGCGTTGGCCCGGGTGAGCACCTCTTGCTGGATGTATTGCACGAACTCCTGAATCTGACGCTGCATCTCCTCCATGCGCTCGCGCATTTGCAGGATAATCGCCATCCCGCTGATGTTCACTCCCAGATCGCGGGCCAGCGAAAGAACGAATTCCAGGCGCTGGAGGTCTTCGTCGGTGTAAAGGCGGGTATTGCCCTCGGTCCGGGAAGGCTTGAGCAGGCCTTCGCGCTCGTAGAGGCGCAGGGTCTGGGGATGGATCTCGTACATTTCGGCGACGGCTGAGATCATGTAGGCGCCTTTGGACTTGCGTTTGGTCACCGGGATCCCTCGCTGCGCTCGGGATTTCGCCTGCGGGCTCCCGCTGCGCTCACGCCCGCAAGACGGCTCAACATCTCGGCGACGGCCGAGATCATGTATGCGCCTTTGGATTTGCGTTTGGTCATAGGTCGGTTCGTGCTCAAATCATATCCAAAAAAAGAAAGAGACGCAGCAAGCTACGTCTCCATAGGTCAGATCACAAAAGTTCGGGCTTAGTCGTACGCCGCCACTTGCGGCTCCTCTTTGGCAGGTTGAGTCCATCCGCCGGGCTTGAGAGCGTGGTTGATGAAGTACGCGACCACGCCTGCGCCGATCAGGATCATCCCAAAAGCAAACGAACTCATGCCCAACACCTGCTCGCTTTCGCTTCTTACGACCGAGAAGCCGAGCAGGAGTATGGGAGCGATGCCAATCGCGACAGCTCCGAACGTACCCCCGGGAACGCGAAACGGCCGTGCCAACTCGGGCTCGCGGAAGCGCAGCCAGATCAGCGCCAGAAATTCCAATCCCAGACTTCCGCCGTAAAGAAGAATGTCGAGCGTCACCAGGCGCTCAAAGCCGAGACCAAGGCACATGGCCCAGCAAATCGCCAAAGCGATAATCGCTACCCAGGGCGCCCGGGTTCGGGGATGCAGCTTGCCGAAGAACTTGGGCAACATACCATCTTCGGCCATGGCGAGCGGCAGCCGGGAATAGCTCATGACCAGGGCATTAAACATGCCGAAGCCGCTGATCATGCCGCCCAGTGCCAATCCAACTCTAAGCAGCGGACCGCCCATAAGGCCCGCGATGTCGGCCCAGAAGCCGGTTTCCCACGCGCTGGCGGGAAGGCCGGTCGTCCACATGGCCGCCACCGGGAGAACGTAACTGACGCTGACAATCGCCACTGCCCAAAGCATGGCCCGCGGATAGGTCCGCTGCGGACGTTCCACCTCGGTGGCGATGGTAGAGGCGTTGTCCCATCCCATGTAGTTCCACATGCAGATAAGCAATCCGGTCAGGATGCCCACGCCGGAAGCAGACGGCCTGGCCGCCGCATGCGCCAACATTCCGAACTTCAGCGGCGCAATGACCGCAATGGCAAGAAACGGCGCCGACAAAAGGAAGAACAGCCACAGCGACGTGGTCGAAACTACGCGTACTCCCGCGATGTTCAGCAGCGCACACACTGTCACCACCGCCAGCGCAACCATTACCCCGCGATGTCCCTCGGCAAACCACGGAAATAGCCGGTCGAGATAAAGGACAAACAGGGTGGGATAAATCGCCATATCGAAAATCGACGCAACCAGCGAAAGCCAAGCTTCCTGAAATCCCCAGAAGTTTCCCATCGCTCGTCGCACCCAGGCGTAATAGCCACCTTCATGGGGCAGTGCGCTTGAAAGTTCGCCGATCATGAACGCGGTGGGCAGGCTCCAGAGAACCGGAGTCAGCAACAGGATGAGGATCGCCTTGCCATAGCCCGCGCCGTGCACGATATCTTCTGTGCCATAGGTTCCACCAGACACCATAAAGAAGGTGGCAGCGACCAATGGCCAAAGAGTGAGGCGGACGGATTTCTTCCGGCGGGGAATGATGGTGGGCGGTTGAGTCGGTTGACGGACAGCGCTAGCGGTTGCCAATTTCGATGGCTTCCTCCTTGGGGCGAATCACTCTCAGCCACCTCGTCTCCCTTGTTGCGAGGCTCCCGGTGCAAGCGATTCCGGGCATTTCGGCGAAGTTAGTTCGCAGGTAAGAGATTACGGCAATTTTCCACAGATGCAACAATTATTTTGAAATTTTTTGTCAGCCCCGGCGGGTACGGAGGTAACGCGGGCGGATTCTGGAATGACCCCGCTGCCACGCCAACTGCGGAACCGACGGTAACGCTGCTATGCGCGACCGGGGCCGCGGCTGCTTCGCCGGTTCAGTTTCTTCGCCATTTGCGTTATAAAGGTGGGCAAACAATTTTTCCCAGGAGACGAAAGCATGAAAACAACACTCATGGTTGTTCTCTTCAGCATGCTGCTGTTTGCGCAATCTGAAAAGCAGCAGAACACGTTTACTCCGGATCAGATTAAGTACGGTCCGCCTCCCCCGTTCGTGGCCGCGGGCGCCCAGCTTGCCGTGCTTGAAGGCGACCCGACTGCCAGCACCGGCGATTTTACGATCCGCCTGAAGATGCCGAGTGGCTACAAGATCGCGCCTCACTGGCATCCTAAGCGGGAGAATGTGACGGTGATTTCCGGCAACTTCAAAGTGGGGATGGGGGACAAGTTCGATGTGAGCAAGATGACGAACTTCTCCGCCGGAAGCTTTGCCTACCTGGATCCCGATATGCACCACTACGCCATGGCATCGGGACCGGTCGTAGTCCAGGTGCATGGCATGTCGCCGCTGCAGTTTAACTATGTGAGTCCGGCGGACGACCCCAGCAAGAAGTAGTTAGAGGATCAGCCGACTGCGAGCGGGAGCTACAGATTTTTCCAAAGCTCAGCCCTGGGGTCTTCGGGGTTGAGCTTCGCCAGCTCGCGGAGCAGTTCTTTGGTCTTCTCGTCGCGGGGCATGGGGACGGTGATCTTGACTTCGACGATCTCATCCCCGCGCGCACCCTCTTTGGTCGCCGAGGGCACACCTTTCTCTCGCAGCCGGAGCTTTTGACCCGACTGGGTTCCCGGCGGAATCCGCAATTGGGCGCGGCCATCAATGGTGGGCACTTCAACTTTGGCGCCGAGAGCGGCCTCGGTCGCAGTGATCGGAACCGTGAGGTGAATGTCGTCCGCTTCGCGATGGAACACGGGGTGGTCGCCGGTTCGGATGATGACGTAGAGATCACCGCCGGGTCCGCCGCGGAGACCGGCGTTGCCTTTGCCGGCAATGCGAATGCGTTGCCCGTCGCGGGTTCCAGGCTTGATCCGGACTTCCAGCGGCTCGGTGTGGTCGACCGTGCCTTCGCCGTGACAGGCCGCGCAGGTTGAGAGATTCTTGCCCGTGCCATGACAATGCGGGCAGGGAACATTGAACTTCATGCGGCCGCCAGTCTGAGTGACCTGGCCAGTGCCGCTGCACTCCGGACATTTGCCGGGCGCCTCGATCACGCCCTGTCCGTGGCAGTTTGCACAGGCGTCGCGGCGGGCGATGTTCAGCCGCATGACGCCGCCGCGGATCGCGGTCCAGAAGGGAACATTGACCTGGTACTCGAGATCGGTGCCCGGCTCAGGCTCTTGCTGCGCTGCTCCGCCGCGTCCTCCTCCGAACATGCCGGAAAAAACGTCGCGAAATCCGCCGCCGGTGCCTGAACTTTTGCGGCCACGGCCGCCCTCGAACAGGTCAGAAAAATCGAATCCGCCGAAATCGAAGTGGGCGCCTTGCGCTCCGGTCTGCTCGCCTTGGGGAAACCCCGCACCTGGAAACCCTCCGCCGGTAGCGCCGGCGCGGGCATAGGCCTCGGCAGTTGCGGGATCGATGTTGTCGGAGTAGAAACCGACCTGGTCGTAGACCTTGCGCTTTTTGGGATCGCTGAGAACGTCGTTGGCTTCGGAGAGGGCCTTGAACTTCTCCTCGGCCGACTTGTCTCCGGGATTGACGTCGGGATGATACTTGCGGGCAAGCTTGCGGAATGCTTTGCGGATGTCCTCGGCGGAGGCGGACTTCTTCACCCCGAGGATGTCGTAGTAATCTTTTTTTGCGGTGGTTGCCATTAGCAGAGAAGATTACTCTAAACGCCATCGATTGAGACATAAAAGACCAAGCCACGGATTCGCACGGATTTTCACGGATTATTCTTAATCCGTTTTGATCCGTATCGATCCGTGGCTGCGCCTTGTCATCACCTATCGAACTGCGCTCGGACTGGGGACAGGCGAGACGCCCGTCCCTACACAGACCGTGCTTATTTCTTATCTTCCACGTCCACGTACTCAGCGTCGATTACGCCTTCGTCTTTCTTCTGACTGGCGCCGTTGCCGCTTTCCGATGGACCAGCACCGGGCCCTGCGCCGGGCGCAGGCCCTGCCTGCGACTGGGCGGCCTTGTACATCTGCTCGGCCAACTTGTGCGAGGCTTTGGTCAGGTTCTCGCGGGCACGATCCATGGCCGCCTTGTCGCCGCCTTCGAGCGCCTTCTTGGCATCGGCTACGGCACTTTCGACGTCTCCACGCTCGGAGCCCGAGATTTTGTCGCCGTGCTCGCGCAGCATCTTCTCCACGCTATAGACCATGGAATCGAGCTGGTTCTTGGCCTCGATGACTTCGCGCTGGGCCTTGTCCTCGGCCGAATGCGAATCGGCTTCCTTTGCCATGCGGTCGACTTCCTCTTTGCTCAGACCCGAAGACGACGTAATCGTGATCTTCTGATCCTTCTGCGTGGCCGTGTCCTTGGCAGTCACGTTCAGGATGCCGTTGGCATCGATGTCGAACGTCACCTCAATCTGCGGCAAGCCGCGTGGTGCCGGCGGAAGTCCCGTCAGATGGAACTTGCCCAACGTGCGGTTCTGTCCGGCCATGGGCCGCTCGCCCTGCAGCACGTGCACTTCGACCGAAGTCTGATTGTCCGCCGCGGTCGAAAACGTCTCCGTTTTGCGCGTGGGAATCGTCGTGTTGCGCGGGATCATCGGAGTCGCCACCCCGCCCAGAGTTTCGATCGCCAGCGTCAACGGAGTCACGTCGAGCAGCAGCAGATCCTTCACTTCGCCCTTGAGCACGCCGCCTTGAATCGCCGCACCCACCGCGACCACTTCATCCGGGTTTACACCTTTGTGAGGCTCTCTGCCGAACAACTCCTTCACCAGCGCCTGAATGCGCGGCATACGCGTCTGTCCACCGACGAGCACAACTTCGTTAATTTTGCTGGCGTCAATCCCGGCGTCCTTCATGCACTGTTTGCACGGGCCTACCGAACGCTGAATGATGTCTTCCACCATCGACTCCAGTTTGGCTCGGGTCAGCTTCTTGACCAGGTGCTTCGGCCCGCTCGCGTCTGCCGTGATGAACGGCAGGTTAATCTCGTGCTCCATCGTGGTCGAAAGCTCGATCTTGGCCCGCTCGGCCGCGTCCCGCAGACGCTGCAACGCCATTTCGTTGCCCTTGGCGCGCAGGTCAAGGCCTTCGTCTTTCTTGAACTCGTCAATCAGCCAATCGACCAGCCGCTGGTCGATGTTGTCGCCGCCCAGGTGGGTATCACCGTTGGTAGCTTTGACCTCGATCACGCCCTCGCCAACTTCGAGGATGGAAATGTCGAACGTGCCGCCGCCGAAGTCGTACACGGCGATGGTCTCGTCCTTCTGTTTATCGAGACCGTAGGCCAGCGCCGCCGCAGTCGGCTCGTTGATGATGCGCTTGACATCCAGCCCGGCGATCCGCCCAGCGTCTTTGGTCGCCTGGCGTTGCGCGTCGTTGAAGTACGCCGGCACAGTGATGACCGCGTCGGTGATCTTCTCGCCGAGATAGTCTTCTGACGCCTTCTTCAGCTTCTGCAGAATCATGGCTGAAATCTCAGGCGGAGTATGTTCTTTGCCCTGCGCCACGACGGCGACGTGATCGCCCTGGCGCACGACTTTGTACGGGACCATCTTCATTTCTTCGCTGACTTCGTCGTAGCGCCGTCCCATGAAGCGCTTGATCGAGTAAATTGTGTTTTCCGGATTGGTGATGGCCTGACGTTTCGCCACCTGTCCCACCAGCCGCTCGCCGGTCTTGGTAAAGCCCACTACGGACGGCGTGGTCCGGCCTCCTTCTTCGTTAGCGATGACCTTCGGCTCGCCACCTTCCATGACAGCGACGCAGGAGTTGGTGGTGCCGAGGTCGATTCCGATTGTTTTGGCCATAAACGGCTCCTTTCGATGCTTATAAGTGCTTTATAATCAATAAGAAGTTGATTGCGCTCTGTCCCATGCTAAGACCTGAGTGAATCATTGTCAATGTTTAGATGCATGGGGGTGGTATCGGATGCTCAGAATCAAGAAAGAGGGGAACCGCCGAAGATTGTTAAGATAAAATCTGCTCGAACGGAATGACAATTCCCGCGCCGTTCGGGGGTTCCAATAGTTGAGGTATTAAGAATGTGCCGGAATATCAAAACCCTATTTAACTTCGATCCGCCGGTCACTGAGGACGAAGTGCGGGCGGCTTCGCTGCAGTTTGTGAGGAAGATCACCGGCTTTAACAAGCCGTCGAAAGCCAATGAGAGCGCGTTTCTGGCTGCGGTCGATGAAGTAGCCGGCGTCTCGATGCGCCTTCTTCGTTCGCTCGAAACCACGGCGCCGCCGAAGAATCGTGAAGAAGAAGCGGCCAAGGCGAGAGCTCGCGCCGCCGAGCGATTCGGAGATTGAGTCATCCGGAGCCTCGAGGGTGGGGAAGTTTACTTACTTCTGAGACCGATCAGGCCACAGATGCGTAACAGCCAGCGCCACCGCGATGCCTAGTGAAACCTCGATGAAGCGATGCAAAGCCACGATCCACGGTGGTCGGTTGTGCGAGATCAATAAGATGATGGTCAGCGTAATCGCCGCAAAACGGTAAGCGCCGCGCAGTCGAAGCAGCGTGCACACCGCCCCGCATAGAAATATGGACGTTGCATAGACCAGCACACCGCTACTGGTGAAAAAGGTGGCGATCAAGGCTCCCAGCGCCGCGCCCAAAGCTGTTCCGGCAAAGCGCTGCCACGCCACGGTCCGGGGGTTGATGGTCGATTGGATGATCACGATGGCGGAAATCGGCGCCCAGTAGAACTCGGGAAGCTTCAGAAGGCGAGCCAGCAGCAAGGAAGCGACGGCCGCGACCGTGGTCCGTGCCGCGTCGATGATGGTTTCAGGCAGCGGCGTGGATGTGGTTGCCATGGTCAGAGTGTGGTGGCGCAGGCTGCGGGTCCATGCTAACTCGGAAGGGTGCAGCGGCCAAGCGGATCGTACGGAGCTGTTCACAGTAGCACAGTTCGGAAATTGTCCTCCCGAGCGGAGAAATCCGGTTCGCTTGCCAAACCGGATGTCGGAGCCGAGGGATCTGCCGGAATGCTTGCAAAAGCGCCAAGACTAGTACACCCTCGATTGCAGCTTATCCTTTTATCATGCCCGATCCGACGGAGGAACTCGACCGATGCCTTGCGGTGATCACAGCGACCTTGGCCCATCAAGACCCACTAACGTTGTCCCACGTCGAGGCGCAGCTTCGTGAGCCGAAACTGACGGCGTGGACGGCCAAACAGAGGTTTAAGTCTTTGCTGAAACTGGCAGCCGCGCACCGCGGGCGCGGTCAGCTTGGCCGCCTCCGAGCAGCCTTGATGCTGGGCGCGACCTCATTTGGGGCTGACTTCGTTGAGGCAGTGGAACGCGGTGCCGTGCTCTTGTCAGATGGCACGAAGAAATTCCGCCAGTTTCTTCAACATTTCGACGGCGAAGTTCGGAACGTCCGACGCTCCGGGTTGGCGGTTCTTGGAAGGTCGGCTCCAGACATATATCGCGTACGACCAGTTAGTTGCCGCCGCTGCCGCCAGCGAGCGAGGTGCGTTGCCCCTGCTATTGGGTTCGCCCGGTGAGGCAATAAGGAAGGTGCTCGTATTGGCGCACTTGCGTTTCCTGAGCTATATGGATTATTCGCTGCCTTCCGCCATTCGGGATTGGCTAGAGGGATTCGGGCCACCCGAGGAGTTTGCAAGCATTGCGTCGCTGCTGGTTGCCGTTGCCAATAAGCACAAGCCTCTTGCTTCGATCGACTTTGTTCTCCCCCTGGCTTCGGACATTGCAAGCGCGGAGATGCGAGCCCTTATGGAATATGGGCGAATATCACACCAGAGCTACGAGGTATCCAAGGATATTTCCATCTTCGGCTACGGACTCGAGGCTCATCGAGGAGGATCTGCTTCACAGGTGTTCTATTTGCGTCCCCCGACCCCGGAGTTCGAATACGCAATGCGTTTGGGATTTATCCGGTCACAGGTTGGTCGATCAAAGGCCAGGATGGACGCAACACTCGGCCTGCCTGTCCGTCCCATGTCGATCCTTGGGGCGGCGGAGGTATTTGCCGCCCGTCTGCGCGATAGAATCTGCGAACTTAAGGATGGAGGCTCGGATTGGAGACGCATTGTCCTCAAGTTCCCAGCTATTCCCGAATTGTACCGGGGCGTCCTGTCCGGCGGATTCTACGAAGACTTCGCGGAGCAAGAGGAACTTGGCCTAGATTTCCTAGCTCCGTTGAGTCGACGGGGTGAGCCACAGATACAACTCACGGACCGGCTAGACATCGCGACTTTCCTCAGGATCTGGCGGCTATTGCGCTTTCTCTGCTTCGTGGACATCTGTGCTGTTCGATCGTTCGAGAATATGGATCCCTCGACTCTTTTCAACTCCGTTCTGCGAATTGCCAAGGAGAAGGACTTGGTTGCGCTCGTCGCTTCCATGGGCATTAAGGAGGAGGAAATCAGCGAATTCTTAAGGCTTGTTGCGGCGGACACGCGGCGCCTCGGGTACCTAGATATTCAGTACCGCCCGTTTCTCAGGCTCGCGCCCAGCACGCTTGGAGGGTATACCAGTCCGCCAGAAATTCTCCATGTACCGGCTCTTGTTGGGTTTGCGAACGTGCTGCGCAACGTTCAGTCAGCAAATCAGCTTCGATTGCCTCGAAATGCCGAGCTCTTCGTCGAAGCTGTCGCCGATCTATTGAGCAGACATTTCAGTAAGGTCACGGTAAATCGGAGAGTAAAGTCAAAGGTCGAGAATACGGACATAGACGTGGCAGTGCTGGCGGACAAAACGCTCTACCTGTTCGAATGCAAGCACTCAGTGCCCCCGACCGGATCGCACGAAATGCGCAACGTCTGGGAGGACGTCGAAAAGGGCGTGCGGCAGCTAGAGACGGCGCTACGCTTGCTTGCCGATCGCGCTCGGTTGCGCGACTATCTGACGGGATGGTTTCCGGGAGTGACGGACCGGGACACTGCGGACGTCAGCATTGTGCCGTGCGTGATCTGCTCGCACAGAATTTTTGGAGGTTTGTGTCACGCAGGCGTCCCGATAAGGGACTTCTCGTCTCTGGCCAAGCTCACCCAGGACGGCGTCGTGGGGCTAGGCGCTATGAGTGATACCGAACTGGTATTGCACCGATTCCGGGTTACCAGAAGGGAGAAGTTCTCAGCGGAAGATCTAGACGACTACCTCAGCGCCGATTCCAAGTTTTTCGCTATGTTCGCGCCGTTCATGCATCCTGTGTCCAGGCTGGCGAGATGCGCCGACGTGTCTGTTGCACGTGAGACATATGTTTACGAAGTCGATTCGGAAGAATGGATATTTGCACATGGAGTCGCTCGGATTTACCCGGCTCGAAGATGAACGTAGGAAACTGAACGGTCCGATGATGGCTGAGGATATAGAGCGCGAACTGGCGTCGAAGAGACCCGCAGCGGATGACGGGTCAGGCGCGCCGCCGTGAACGGAGAGGGCTCCCGGCGCTGTCTTGTAGGATTGAGAGTGTCCGACCCACACCAACAAAAAACCCCACCCTAGCGCACAGAACGCGCTAGGATGGGGCACCCTTCAGATCTGCTAGCTACTAACTACCAGCTACTAGCTACTCGCTTAGTACATGTCTCCCATGCCGCCGCCGTGGCCGCCGGGCATCGGAGCATTCTTCTTCTCTTCCGGAATCTCCGCGACAAGGGCTTCGGTGGTGAGCATCAACGAGGCAATCGATCCGGCGTTCTGTAGAGCAGTGCGCACGACCTTGGTAGGATCGAGCACGCCTGCCTTGACCAGATCTTCGTACTCGCCGGTGAGAGCGTTGTAGCCGAAGTTGTTGTCCTTGGAGTCGTTGACGCGACCGAGGACGATTGCGCCTTCTTCGCCGGCGTTCACGGCGATCATGCGCAGTGGCTCGGTGATGGCGCGCTTCACGATGTTGACGCCGATCTGTTCGTCTCCGTCGACCTTGAGGTTGTCGAGAGCCTTCACAGTGCGGGCCAAAGCTACGCCGCCGCCGGGGACAATGCCTTCTTCCACGGCCGCGCGGGTTGCATGCATCGCGTCTTCGACACGGGCTTTCTTTTCCTTCATTTCGGTTTCGGTTGCGGCGCCGACTTTAATCACGGCTACGCCACCGACCAGCTTCGCCAACCGCTCCTGCAACTTCTCGCGGTCGTAGTCGCTGGTGGTCTTGTCGATCTGGCCACGAATTTCCTTCACGCGGCCCTGCACATCTCCGGGCTTGCCTTTGCCTTCGACGATGGTGGTGTTGTCCTTGTCGATGGTGATCTTCTTGGCTTGTCCAAGATCAGCGACCTGAACGTTCTCCAGCTTGATGCCGAGGTCTTCGGTGATGGCCTTGCCGCCGGTGAGGGTGGCAATGTCCTGCAACATGGCCTTGCGGCGATCGCCGAAGCCGGGAGCCTTAACGGCCGCGACTTGCAGCGTGCCACGCAGCTTGTTGACGACGAGGGTAGCCAGCGCCTCGCCCTCAACATCTTCCGCAATGATGAGCAGCGGTTTGCCGCTCTTGGCGATCTGCTCGAGCAGGGGCAGCAGGTCCTTCATCGAGCTGATTTTCTTTTCGTGAATCAGGATGTAGGCGTTCTCCTGAATCGCTTCCATGCGCTCGGGATCGGTGACGAAGTAAGGGGAGAGATAGCCGCGATCGAATTGCATTCCTTCGACGACTTCGAGTTGCGTCTCGAGCGTCTTGGACTCTTCGACGGTGATCACACCATCTTTGCCGACTTTCTTCATGGCTTCAGCAATGATGTGTCCGATGGTTTCGTCGTTGTTGGCCGAGATAGTGCCGACCTGGGCAATCATTTCGCCGGTGACGGGCTTGGAGAACTTGTCCAGCTCACCCTTGATGCGGTTGCCTTCCTTGTCGAGGCTGCCGCAAATGGCGGTGATAGCCTTCTCGATGCCGCGCTTCATGGCCATCGGGTTGGCGCCCGCGGCTACGGTCTTCACGCCTTCGCGGAAGATCGCCTGGGCGAGCACGGTTGCGGTGGTGGTGCCGTCGCCAGCAATGTCACTGGTCTTCGAGGCAACCTCGCGCACCATCTGCGCGCCCATGTTCTCCTGCGCGTTTGGCAGTTCGATTTCCTTGGCTACGGTGACGCCGTCCTTGGTGATGGTCGGCGAACCGAATTTCTTTTCAATGACAACGTTGCGGCCCTTGGGGCCGAGCGTCACCTTGACCGCATCGGCGAGAATGTTGACGCCGCGCAGGATCGCCTGGCGCGACTCTTCTCCGTGTACGATTTGCTTTGCCATATTGCTTGTCTCCTAAGATTTCTGAATTTGTAAGCAGGCTGGGCCTGCGAAAATGACTGGCTACTAGCGTCTAGCTACTAGCGTCTGCTTCCGGCGGTTTCCTTTTTCGTCGCGCCGCTCAGGATGCCGAGTACTTCTTCTTCGCGCATGATGACGAAGTCTTCGCCATCCAACTTGATCTCGGTGCCCGAGTACTTGCCGAACAGGATGCGGTCGCCTTCCTTGACGTCCAGCGGGCGGATCTTGCCCTCTTCGTTGATCTTGCCTTTGCCGGCGGCAATAACTTCGCCTTCCTGCGGCTTGTCCTTAGCGCTGTCCGGGATGATAATGCCACCACGGGTGGTTTCCGCCTCTTCCACACGACGGATGAGGATACGGTCATGGAGTGGGGTAAATTTGGCCATAATGCGAAACTCCTTTCGTTCGATTCGGTTAGAATTTTGGGTTGGACTGGCAGGGATTGCTTGATTAGTAGCACTCTCTGCCCACGAGTGCTAATTGTAGATGGTTGAGTGGGTTGCCGTCAAGCGGCGGAGGGGTCGACACGATGTATTATATTTGCTATCAACAACTTACTGGATGGATAGCGATGAGCGCTGCATCCGGTTTTCGCAGGGCACATATGAAGGAGATTGCAATTCTTGTCACGCTTCTTGCGGTGATACCCTTGCCTGCGGCGGGCCGGAAGAAGGATGAAGGGCCATCAGCTACGCTGAATTTCGTGGTCCTGAAGGAAGACAGCGGGAAGCCGGTACGCAACGCGTCCGTCGTCATGCACCAGGTCGACAGCAAGGACAAGCAGCAGCGCGGCGGCCTCGAATTGAAGACGGATGCCGACGGCAAGTGCGGAATGGACGGCATCCCGTATGGAAAACTGCGGGTGCAGGTCCTGGCGCCGGGGTTTCAGACCTTTGGCGATGACTACGACGTGAACCAGTCGACGATGGAGATCACAGTCAAGCTCAAGAGACCGGCGGGGCAGTACTCGATTTACGATGAGCATCCGGGGGAGAAGAAGCCGGAACCGCAGAAGCCGTAAGAAATCGCTTTCCGTCGTTCGTCCTGCGTCGTTCGCGAAAACCGGGGAACCAAAAAAGCAGGTGATGAGTGCTAGAGTAAAGCTGACGGCGAAGGACCAACGACGAGCGACCAACGACGAAGATTATGGACTACCTACTCAAGACCGAACCCTCTGAATATTCTTTTGCTGACTTGCAACGCGATCAGGCCACGATCTGGGATGGAGTTTCGAACCCGGTGGCGCTTAAGAACCTGCGCGGGATGAAGGCGGGAGACCGCCTGGTAATCTACGAAACCGGCGACCACAAGAGTGCCGTAGGGACGGCGACGGTGGTTTCGGTGGACGTCTCCGAGATCAAGAACCCGCAAGTGAGGATCAAAGCCGGCAAGCCGATTCCCAAGCCGGTGACCTTGGCCGAAGTGAAATCCAACCATCAATTCGCCGAGTCGCCGCTGGTGCGGCAGGGAAGGCTGAGCGTGGTGCCCCTGACACCGGCGCAGCACAAGTTTCTGACCGGTGAATAGCAAAAGCATCGCCCTTTCGCAAAGAGCGCGAACAGGACGGGGCATCCGGCTGGCTCTACAGTCTGTCCTTCAGGCTGGCAGTCAACTCACGCAGTGCCGACTCGTTGCGGCGATACCACATCCACTGGCCAACCTTGGTGACTTCGACGAACCCGGCGCGGCGAAGGACCGCCATGTGGTGTGAGATGGTCGGTTGAGAAAGATGAACTCGTAGCTCGATATCGGAGGCGCACAGTCCGGACTCTTTGCCAATGGAACATCCGCCACGTTCTTTCAAGGCTTGAAGAATTCTGCGCCGGGTGGGATCGGCGATGGCGTTCAGCATTCGGGCGAGGATCTTGTCGGAGTCTTGCATGGCCAACAGCTTCAACCAGTGGATCGGTGGCTGTCAATGTAGAAAGCGCTTTCCGCTTGAACGCGCACGGGCGGGGACGCCCGCGCCTACATCGCAATTTCAATCCCGGCCGTCCTGCTCCGGCGCTATCTCTTTAAGATCGGGTTATAGCCGTCGCTGACCAGCTTGGCACGCATGGCTTCGGCATCCTTGACGTCGGTATAAGGCCCGACCTGCACGTGAAACAGCTTGTCGCTGGGAACGCTCGCGATCACCGCCGGATACTGCTTTTTCTTTAACGCATCGACCAGAGCGTCGGCGTCTTCCTGTTTGCTGACGGCGGCAACCTGCACGAAATAGCCATTGGTCGGGAGAGAAGCGGATTGGTCAGGGGGAGTTGGCTTGGCTTCGTCGGCAGGCGGCGGGGCGGTCGTGTCGGCGGGGTTGCCCTCCTTTGCCGTCAACTGGCTGTTTGCATCCTTGTCTCCGACTGCCTTGTAGAACGTCAGATTGGATGGAGGGTTCTGGGTGTCATTCGTCTTCAGCGCGGAGGGACGCGTGCCGGCAGGGGCGGTGACAGCAGACTGGGAAGCGTCGGCGGCAGAAGGCTTGGTGGAACCCTTGCCGATGGAGTAGCCCAATCCGAAAAACACTCCGCAGAGAGCGACCAGTCCGAAGAACAGAAACAGCATCTTGCCGACGCCTAGTGTGATTTCTGTGTCTTCAGACTTAGACGACGTCATTCTCTGCCTCAGTTCCGATCATGACTTTAATTATCCCGCCTTGCTAGCTGTGCCAGCGGGATTGCCCAGCAGCTTCTGAATTCCGGAGAAAAAGTCTACCGGCACGGGGAACACCACCGTGGTGTTTTTCTCCACGCCGATCTCAGTGAGAGTTTGCAGGTAGCGCAACTGCACGCTGACCGGCTCGGTGGCCAGCAGCTTGGCGGCATCCACCAGGCGCTGCGCGGCAGAGAATTCGCCTTCCGCATGGATGATCTTCGAACGCTTCTCACGTTCTGCTTCTGCCTGCTTCGCCATGGCGCGCAGCATGGATTCGGGCATATCAACCTGTTTGACTTCGACATTGGCGACCTTCACGCCCCAGGGCGCAGTGTGGGTATCGAGAATGCTCTGCAACCGCAGGTTGATTTTTTCGCGGTGCGCCAGCAATTCGTCGAGTTCCTGTTCTCCAAGCACCGAGCGCAGCGTGGTCTGAGCAAACTGTGAGGTCTGGTAAACATAGTTGGAAACCTCGACCACGGCTTTGTTCGGATCGATCACGCGCAGGAAGATGACGGCATTCACTTTCAACGTGACGTTGTCGCGGGTAATGATGTCCTGGGGAGGAACCTCGAGCGCTTCCTGCCGCAGGGAAACGCGCACCATTCGGTCGATGGGCGAAAACACCAGGATGATACCCGGCCCTTTGGCCGTTCCCAGCAGGCGGCCCAGGCGGAAGATGACGCCACGTTCGTACTCGGCCAGAATTTTGATTGAACTGAGAACGTACAAAGCGACCACAATAATGGCGATGGTGGTGAAACCAATCCCTGCAACTTCCATCACATCCTCCGCGCTGACTGTAAGGGATGCCTACGAGCGGATTGTATCGCAGTTGGACGGGCGCGAGCGGTGATTCGGCGCGGACGGGGGTGTTTTGCGAGATACCGAGAGAATGAATAGCTACCCTGTCGTTCGTTCCACTTCCAACTCCAATCCGTCAATCTTGCGCACCACGACGCGCTGGCCCGCTTCCACAGGAGAGGAGGCGGTCGCATCCCAAAGTTCGCCGTGGATGAAAACCTTGCCCTGCGGCGAAAGTGCGGTCTGGGTGAGCCCGACTTCGCCGATGAGTCCTTGCGCGCCGGTCACGACCTTGTTGGCGCGGGCCTTCAAGGCAATGTTCATCAGAAAGACGGTGATGACGCCGAGAGGGATGCTCACGGCCAGCGCGGTCAGCAGGTGAACTCGCATCTCAGGAATGGGGGCGTCAACCAGGAGCAAGCCGCCCAGCGTCAGGGTGACGATTCCGCCGATACCCAGCACGCCATGGGTGGCGAACTTCGCCTCCAGCGCGAATAGAGCGAAAGAAAGAAGAATCAGAATTACAGCGGCGAAACGCGTGGGAAGCAGGTTGAACGCGAAAGCAGCCAGCAGGATGAAGACCACCCCAACCATTCCCGGCACCACCGCGCCGGGATGATTGAACTCGATGTAAAGTGCCAGCGCGCCGATGGCCAGCAGAATGAAGGCCATGTTCGGATCCATGAAGAAATCCAGGACAAGCTGCCGAAGGGTCATATCGAAAACTCGAACCGGCTCGCCGACCAGGTTCAGCGTGACGGTCTGCCCGTTGAAACGCTTGACCGGCTTGCCTTGCATTTGCTTGAAAAGATCGTTTTCGTTCGCGGCAACATAATCGAGCAGATGCTGGGACAGCGCTTCCTGATCGGTCCAGGACTTGGATTGGCGAATAGCACTTTCGGCGAGTTCAACATTGCGGCCGCGCATGGAGACGAACGAACGCATGAAAGCGGCCGAGTCGTTCTCGATCTTTTCTTTCATGACGTCATCCATCTTGCCGCCGAAGGCCGAAACCGGATGGGCCGCACCCGTGTTGGTTCCGGGCGCGGCGGCGGCAACGTCAGCACTTTCCAGAATGAAGAAGCCGGCCGAGGCAGCGCGGCTGCCGCTGGGCGTGACGTAGACAATCACCGGCACCGGAGACGCGACGATCTTTTCGATGATCTCACGAGTCGAGTCCAGCAGTCCGCCAGGAGTATTCAGCTCGATCAGCAAGGCCTGGTCGTGGTGGCGCTCGGCGTCGGCGATGGCCCGGCCGATAAACTCCTCGGTAATTGGCTGAATGGTGTCGTTCACGACAATTTTCAGAACTTCGGCTGCTGAGGGTACGGCCAGCAATGGCAACGTCGCCAGAAGGGTCAGCACTACGGGTCGAACAAAACGGCGTTTCATGGATTAGGCAGTGGCTGCGCTTCCTGCGCCAGCTTGGCTGCGAGGGCGCGCTTAAGCGCCAGGGCGGCGGGATTGGAGGGGTCCAGTTGGAGCGCGCGGTCCACCTCCGCGGACGCCGTCTCAATCTTATTGTCTCGCAAATCGAGCCCGGCTAACAGTAGAAGGGGTTCTGAGGATTCGCGAAGGCGCAGGGCTTGCTCGGCTTCCAATCGGGCTCCGGCATCGTCATGGTTGGCTTCAAGAACAGCGGCAAGGCCGGCGTGGGCGTCCGCGTTCGAGACGTTGAGCGCGATCGCCTCGCGAAATTCCCGTTCGGCTTCGCCGACAAAACCCTGGCGGAGAAATTCGTGACCGCGGTCGGCGTGAAATTGGGCGTGGGTACGGGGATCGGTTTTCGCCAGACGCTGCTCAGCCGCGGCTTCGATTCCCAGCGCCAACTGGCGGAAAGAGCTTTCGTCGTACGTGGTGCGAATGCGCGCCAACGGCATCTTGGAACTGGCGGGAACGACGCCGTGTGGCGCTGCAGGATTGTTCTGGGCGGAGATGGTTTGCAGCAACGACTCGGCCTCCGCATCTTCTGGCCAAAGATCGCCGGCTTCATGGAGTTGACGCGAAGCTCCAGTCAAATCTCCCTGGCGATAGAGTTCCAGGGCCAGGTTGAAGCGGTAGTCGGGATCGCTGGGATCGTCCTCGACGGCCTTGCGGAAGTAATCGGCTGCGCTCTTCCGGTCGCGCCGGGACGTGACCACTCCCAGGTTGTTGTAAACCTCAGCCAGCGGCAGACGCGCAGCCACAAACTCGAAAGCCGTCTCGGACCGGGAGAAGTCACCCTGAGAATATGCGGCCAAGCCAAGATAAAAATTGGCTTCGCGCGCCAGGGGATGGTCCTGCGGCACATGCGCCAGCCATGAGGCCGCCTGCTCGTACTGGCGCTCGCGATAGTACGTCTTGCCCAGAGAAAGCATGGCTTCGGGATAATTCGGATTCAGCCGCAACGCTTCGCGGAAATGCTGAATCTGTTCTGCGCCGGCGGTCGCCGTAATCCCACGCATATAGTTCTCAAACGCATCAAGCCGAATGGGAGACGCCAAATCCAGGTAGGCTTCGCGAGTGATGCTGAGCGTTGGACGCAGCACGCGCAGCAGATCCCAGGCCAGCAGAGTTTCCGCTTTGATGAGGTCGGGCAGCGGTCCGGATTCGGTCGACGGAGGCAGAAGCCGCTGTCCGCGCATGTCGAGCAACTGTGCGGTGGCCTGGAAGGTACGGCCATCGAAATGGTAGCTGCCCAGCAGGGCATAGTCCACATCGAGTTGTTCGGCGATGCGGTAAACCGTGGCCCGCGAGGGATGAAGCTCCAGTGGAATGCCCAGGCGGTCATACGCCCGAATGCGGTCTTCGCGCGAGAGCACGTACAGAGTCGGAGAATCGAGACGCTCCCGGAGCAATTCGGGGAAGGAATCGCCAATCCATTCCAGTCCCGGAGCCTTCGACTCGTTGTCAAAGGGAATCACGAGGAGAGTCTGTCCAGCGGTGGGAACCGCTTGCGCTGCCGCCGCGGCGGAGAACAGGCCGGTCAGGACTAAAACTGAAATGATGCGAAGGTTCAAGCTAAGAAGATTATAGCGAGTCTGGAGGAGGTGTAAGGCGGGTGTGTCTCCGGTATGACGCGGCTGCCTTTCACGAAATTGTCGTCCCGAGGAAAGCGAGGGATCTGCATTTTGCGGCAACTACAGATCCCTCACTTTGCTCGGGATGACAAAACTCTGGCAAATTCACCGTTTGGGGAGCGGAACTTGGCTCGCCACAGCCTGCTGGGCGACTCGCTGTTTATCGGACGGCGCCCTGCTCTCGCTATGAGTCGCCTCCCAACTCGGCAAAGTTTGGTCTCCGGTGATCAGGCGGGCGCCGCGTTCGTAGGTTAGGTACGACCATGCCCACTGGATGAGAACGATGATGCGGTTGCGAAATCCGATCAGAAAGAAGATGTGGATGAAAAGCCAGGCCAGCCACGCCACAAAGCCCGAGATATGAACCTTGCCGAATTGGGCAATGCCTGCGGCACGGCCGATTGTCGCGAGACTGCCTTTGTCTCGGTAGTGAAAATTCTGGCGGGCTTGACCACACAAATCGCGCATGAGGTTACGCGCCGTGGCAGCGCCTTGTTGGATGGCGACCGGCGCCACTCCCGGCAGCCATTTTCCATTTTCATCTTGCAGCGCGGCCAAGTCGCCGATGACGAAGACTTCCGGATGTCCGGGAATGCTCAGGTCAGGATTGACCAGAACGCGTCCGGCGCGATCGACCGGCGCGCCCAGCTTTTTTCCGAGCGGGGACGCTGCTACACCCGCGGCCCACAGAACCACCGCCGCGGGGATGCGGGTTTCTCCCATCCAGACTGCGGCAGGCTCGACCTTGGTTACCAGGGCCGAAGTGTGCACCTCAACGCCAAGTTCCCTCAGTTGCTCTTCTGCGCTGCGTGAAAGATCTTCGGAATAGGTTGGCAGAATGCGCGGCCCGCCTTCCAGAAGAACGATGCGTGTTCGCTTTGGATCGATCTTGACGAACTCGTTTCCGAGAACGTGCCGGGAAATCTCCGCCAGTGTGCCGGCCAACTCCGCGCCGGTAGGGCCTCCGCCTACGATGACGAAATTCAAATCCATGGCACTTTCGCCGCTGGCCGTCTGGCGTTCCGCAAGCTCAAAAGCAAGCAAAACACGGCGTCGAATTTCCAGCGCATCCTCGATGGTCTTTAGTCCCGGAGCAAAAGGTTCCCATGAGTCGTGGCCGAAATAGGAGTGGCTGGCGCCTGCGGCAACGATGAGGTAGTCGTAGGAAACCTCGAGATCGGCGAGCCGGACAATCCTCCGCTCAAGATCAACATCTTGCACTTCGCCCAGCAGGACTTCGGTGTTACGCCGCCCACGCACGATCCATCGAATGGGGGCGGCGATCTCGGCTGGAGACAGTCCGGCGGTCGCCACTTGATACAGGAGCGGCTGAAAGGTGTGGTGATTGGTGCGGTCGATCAGGGTGACATGCACCGGCTGGCGAGCCAAGCCGAGCGAAGCCTGCAGGCCGCCAAAGCCGGCGCCCACGATGACTACTCGCGGAATTTCCTTGCTGTGCATCGCGCAGCGTAATAGAATCCATCCCCAGTCGGATCGGGGGCTGAGAGCACCGCATCTCAGTTCAATAGATTCGGAAGATGGATGGCAGGTTGAATACTTTTGCAGTCGAGCCCCAAGACACCGTAACTTTCGAGTTAACCGGCAAGGTCAAACAAGCTTCCGCGCGGCAACTCTCAACCCTGGCCGCATGGCTTGAGGTCGGATTGGTGTTTGCGCTGATCCTGCTGGCAGTGTGGACGCGGCAGGGAATTGTGAACACGGTCGCCTGCCTGTCGGCGGTAGGCTGCATTCTGTTTTTCACCAGCCGCAGTCCGTATTCGATGCGCGAGTTGGGATTGGCGTCTCCTGCCAGGGGAACGATGATCACACTTTCCCTGGGAATCATTCTGGCGGTGATGATCGCGGCCAGCGGGGCGTTCATGAAGCTGGTGCTGGGGCCGGCGCAGGCGGTGCCCATGGACCGCGCGTGGCAGTATGCGATCTGGTCATTCGTTCAGGAGTTTATTCTGCAATCGTTCTTTTATCTGCGGCTGAAGTCTGCGCTCGGACACCGGCGTGCTGCCGGGTTCGCCGCCGGCTTGTTTGCAGTGGCACACCTTCCCAGCCCGGTGCTGACTGTTCTCGCCTTTGCCGGTGCTGTGCTTTTCTGTGAACTGTTTCACCGCTACCGAAACCTGGTTCCCATCGGCCTAGTGCACGCGCTGCTTGGATTGACTATTGCGGGCAGCCTTCCCGACAGCCTCCTGCACCACATGCGTGTGGGGATCGGCTATCTGACGTACCATCCGTAAGCCTAGGCATTATCGCAGTGCCTTCGGCTCCTCGCAATGGGCGTAAACGTTCAACGATGAAGAGAGCAAGTTTGGCAGCACTAATGCTTCTGCGCGAACCTTGTGCCGAAGAAATCGCCCACGTTCCACGTCGGGCGCTCGGCCTGCTGCGCCACCTCGAAGCCAACGAGGAATGACAATCCCGTGGACCTTGCCGCCGAATCGAAATAGAACAGCTGGTTCATGTTGTCTTTCGGTGTGTGGTAAATACTCGAGATCCATTTTTGGAAGACCGCGGCGCCATCCACCTTCGGGTCGGCGCTCTGCATTCCAGGCCACATGAACACGGCCGGCACGCCCTGCTTCACAAACGAATACTGATCGCTGCGAATGAAAATCACCTCTTCGGGAATAGGGTCGGGGCTGATCGTGTATCCCATGTTACGCGCGGCCGCCTCCACATCTTTCGACAAGCTGGAATGCTCCACGCCGAGCGGCACAATGTCCTTGTTGGGCCACAGCAGGCCGCCCACGCCGTCAATGTTCACATCGGCGACAATGTTTTCGATCGAAACCGTGGGAAAGTGAGCAAAGTAGTCCGATCCGAGCAGGCCCTTTTCCTCGCCAGTGACCAGGATGAACAGAATCGAGCGTCGCGGCGCCTGCAGCAAACTCGAGAACGCGCGCGCCACTTCGAGGACCGCGGAAGTACCCGAAGCGTTGTCCCACGCCCCGTGGCAAATAGTGTCTTCCTCCGCCGGGCGGCAGATGCCGAGATGGTCCAGATGAGCGGTGAACACGACCTACTCCTGCGCGAGCTTGGGATCGGACCCAGGGAGCTTGGCGATCACGTTGCGGCTTTCGACTGGCGTGTGCCGGCTGACCGTGTGGATCTTCACGCTCACGGGCAGCAGGAACGTCGCGGGCTTGCTCTCCCGCGAGGCAGCGAAGATTTCGGGTAGCGTCTTGGGAGCGCCTGCAAATAGCGCTAAGGCGCCGCTTTCGTTCATCAGCGCACCGGCGCGGATTTCCGGAATCGCGTCTGCGGGTACGCCTTTCGGGTTGAGCCAATGCATGCTTCCGGCGCGAATCTGGGGAACGAGCCAGCTCCATTTATAGCGCTCGAAAAATTCCGGCGCCTGGATGGCGATGATCCCGACGGCTCCGTGTACCGCGGCGTTCCGGGCCTTCACGACGAAATCGGAAAAATACGCGCGCTCGGTGGAGGGGAATCGGGGAGGCGCGCCTCGCAGCATCACGACCACCTTTCCGTGGACGTCTACGCCCGCGTAGTCGTCATACTGAAATTCCGGTGCCGTCACCCCGAAGCCCACGTAAGCCACGCCTGCATCCACGGTCGTATCGGTCTCCAGCGGGTTGCCGCCCGTGATGTAGTCTTCGGCAAATACGAGCGTCTGCCGTTTGCCGTCGCGCACGAGCTCGAACGAACTCTGCTCGGGGACGAGGTCCACTTTGCGCAGCGGCACGGGCTGGAACCATGTGCCGTTCACTCCGGCGGGGACGAGTCCCATGGATTCGAGCTCCGTGGCCACGTAACGCGCCGCAACTTCGTGGCCGCGCGCGCCCGTCTGGCGGCCTTCGAGAAGGTCGTCAGAGAGGAATCGCATGTGTGCGGCGATGGCCTCCGGACGGATCACTTTGATGGCGGCGTCGGCTGCAGCCTGATCGGCCGGGCTGAGCTCTTGCGCACTCGACGGAACACAGAATATTGCCGCCAACAAAACTGCAAACAAAAAGGGTTTCATGTGTTCTCCCGTTTCCTGGGTTTGACACACGCGGCATTCTACACCCTGCGCTGTCCTTCCGAGGCCGGGCAGGGACTCAGTTGGCTGACTCACTGGCGCGGACCTGGGAAGGCGATTCGGAAGTGGGCAGCGTTATTTCACCAGTCCCACAATCAGGGCGCTAGGCCCGGGCAGGTTGATCCGGCATACCTCGGTGAACCGCGCGGCCTTCATCCAGCGGGTGTATTCGACCTCGCTGTAACTGGCGCCAGCGTCGGTGGCGACGAGCATGTTCAGTGAGAACAATGCCGCGTGTTGCGGCCCGGCTTTGTCGGGATTGAGGATGAAGTCTTGCACGACGAGGCGGCCGTTCGGCGCGAGTGCCTGGCGGGCACGGCGGAAGATGTCCTGGTTCTGCTCTTCGGAAAACATGTGGCAGATTGCGTTCAGCATGACGATGTCGTAGGCGGAGCCAAAATCATCTTGAAGCATGTCTCCCGCGCGAAGGCTGACTTGCGCTGAGACACCGGCCTGGCTGACATATTCGGCGGTGAGGGGCACGACCTCAGGGACGTCAAGAATCTCGCACTGCACATCGGGACAAGCTTTTGCGAACGCGATGGAGTATGCGCCGGAGCCGCCGCCGAGATCGAGAATGCGGCGAACCCCAGCTGTGCCCAACGCCTTCACAACCAGCGGAGCGCGCTCTTTGGCGTGGCGCTGCATGCCGGCGATGAAGTTGCGCGTCCATTCGGGAGTGTCGTCGCGACTGATCGGGACGCAGGTACCATTGCGCACGGCGTCGGTCAGCGTGCTCCAGCGATGCCAGATGTTGGCGGTGTGCAGCAGACCATTGCGGTGGTTGTCTTTGGAGCCCTGAACAAAGAATCGTGCGGACTCGTGTGTGTTCCTGTAATCATTGCCGCTCTTCGACAGAAGTCCGAGGGCGACGAGCCCGTTGAGCAGCATGCCCACGGCGCGCGCATTCGCATGAATTCTCGTTCCGATCTGCTCCGCATTGGCTCCATCCCCCACGGCGGTAAAGATGTCGAGTTCGAGCGCCGTAAGAATACAACGGCTCGGCATGTAGCCGCGGATCATCTGATCGAGGCGATCGGGCAGCGTCCCTGCCTTGTCGCGGGCAGCCATCGCGGCACGGAACTTTTCTGCATGCTCGACCGCCATGGCCTTCATCGCAGGGGCATCGTTCCACACGAGACGACCGACGGGCTTGCCATCCCGCAGATGCGTACCGACGATTTCGGATACATCCGCCGGTTGCACATGCCGGTACCATACCCCCGCCGGATAGACGACCATCACGGGACCTTCATCACACAATCCCATGCAGCCACAGGTCGTGAGTTGTACATCGTGGCCGAGGCCGCGTGCCTGAGTTTCGCGATCCAGCGCGTCCAGCACCGCGAACGACCCGCTCGCCGGACAGGACGGGACTCCTTCTGGTTTTTGTTGCGTGCAGACGAAAAGATGAAAACGGAACGGTTCCATTATGGTCTCCAATCATATGATTATTGATGGTAACGCTTTCATTGTCGCCGACGCAGAGCCGGTTCTGCGAATCTCAGGGAATGCGGCGCAACGCGAGTGCAGGTAACTCGGAGTAGCCGACCGACCGGGAACAATTCTGGGTTAAGTTAGCGCTTATGAGACCACACCCTGCAAGTCACTCGTCGCCGCCACCGCTCATCGGATAACATGTCCGGGACAGCGTGAGTTGACGTTGCCCTCAAAATCCCTACCCAACGAATTGCAGTCTGATGCGGCGAGCCACGCGCCTGTGCCGCAGAGTTCGCCCCCTGGCGTGCTTTCGATGCTCTTCCAGTGGCTCATGCCGTCGGTGGCCGATCTGTTGCTTGTCGCCCTGCTCTTCGGATTGAGCGCCGGGGCGCTAGGGAGGATTTTGCTGCGGGATGCCGACACCGGATGGCACATCCGCAACGGCCAGGAAATATTGATGATGCACGCTGTCCCTCGCACCGATTCATTCTCCGCCAGTTTGAATGGAAAGCCGTGGTACGCGTGGGAATGGCTCTACGACATTCTGATTGCGGCCATCCATCAGACGCTGGGATTGAATGGAGTAGTGTTCTACTCGGCGGCGATTATTGCGGCAACGTTTGTGGTCACGTTCTACTTCGCGATGCGCCGCGGAGCGAACTTGGCGGTTACGCTGTTCCTGCTGATTCTGTCGCTGGGGGCTTCGGCGGTGCACTTGTTGGCTCGCCCGCATGTGTTGAGCTGGCTGTTGGCGGTGATTTGGTTTGAGGTCGTCGACTCTGCGGACATCTCTCCAAGCCGCGAGAATCAACGTCAGTTGGTCAGCCTCCCTGTGCTGATGCTGCTCTGGGTGAATCTGCACGGAGGATTTCTTCTGGGCTTCGTTTTGCTGGGTGCATATATGGCGGGCATGGGAATTCAGTATTTCTCCGAGCCAGACCGGCGTGCGGAGTCAACCCAGGTTCTGAAGCGGCTGGGCCTGGTGACGGCCTTGTGTGCGGCGGCGAGCCTGGGCAATCCCTATGGCTACAAGCTGCATGTTCATGTGTACCGATACTTGACGGACCGCTTCCTGATCAACCACATCAGTGAGTTTCTTTCGCCGAATTTTCACAGCCCGGCACAGCTGTGCTTTGCGCTGTTGATCATGATGACCATCCTTGTGCTGGCCAGTGCGAGGAAGCGGCTGCACCCAGCGCAAATGCTGGTCATTCTGTTTGCGGTTTACGGCGGACTGTTCGCCACGAGGAATCTTCCCGTGGGGTCGCTGCTGCTTACGCTGATGGTGGCTCCGGCAATGAGTGAAACGATTGCCGCGGCTGCTGGTTCGGCAGCTGTGGCCGGCTGGATGCGCGATTTGTGCTCGTGGCTCGATCGCTTCGGTTCGCGTATGCAGAGGCTGGAATCGCATTTCCGCGGGCACGCATGGCTGGTGGCGGGGTTTCTGGCAGGCCTGTGGGCATGCGCCCACGGAGGGCGGCTGGGTTCGGAGCAACTGATCAACGCCTATTTCGATCCGCAACGCTTGCCGGTCGAAGCTGTCGAAGTGATCAAGCAGCGTGGAATTCGCGAGCCGATCTTCAGCCTGGACCGCTGGGGCGGGTACTTGATTTATCGGTTGGCTCCGCAGACCAAGGTGTTTGTCGATGACCGGCACGACTTCTACGGGGATGCGTTCATCAAGGAATATCTGAACGTGACCCTGGCCCAGCCCGGCTGGGACAAGGTTCTGGAGGAAGAGCACGTTCACTGGGTCTTGATGCCGGAGGAATCGCCGCTGGCCAATATGCTCAGACTGACGCCGGGGTGGAAGATCACGCACGAAGACGACACGGCGGTATTGTTCCAGCGGAGCGAGGGGCGCTAGGGCGCTGAACCTGAGTGGAAAGTGTCCGCATAGATGAGACTTCAGAGCCGGTTTTTCCAGTATTCGGGCCGCCGGTGCCCATGAGCAACGGCCAGGACGAGAATGTGGGAGGGAAGGGCTCGATAGACGATGCGGAAAGGGAACTCGCGGAGGCTGTACTTTCTGCAATCGCCGAAATAGGATGGCCAGCGCTCCGGGGCACGTTGGATCTTTGCTATAGCTTGACCAATGGTACTTTCAAAGTTTATGGCCGCAACGTGACTTCGTTCGCGATACCATGCTAAAGCCGCCAAATACTCCTGTTCCGCTTCTGGGTGGAACTCGAGCGGCTTACTCGCCATCGAGGAGCTTACGCCCCTTTTGCTGAACCTGGCTCCACGAGACAGTCTTCACCCTACCGGATTGAATATCTTCGAGGCGGTGGGCGATCTCTTTCTGCCACGCGAGGTCCGCGTCTTCATCGACTGTGGAGTCCAAGCTGTCAATCAGATTAGCTGCGAGTTCGGCACGCTCGTGGTCGGGCAGGGCAAGGGCCTTTTTGAGTAGCTCGCTGGCTTCCATGGGTCGAATTATACGCCCGTGGTTGTCGATTTGTGCAGCTGCTGACAACGGACTCAACTCACCTTACCAGCCTCTCCCGCAGCCGGCGGCCGTCTATTCCGAGTACGATGAGAATCCTGCTTGCCTTGCACTAACTACTTTCTCCAACCACCACTTAGGCAACAGGCCTGCCCATACCTCGACGCCTGTAATTCTTTCCCAGATCATGGCAAATCCTACCTGTGGGGTTAATCGACGGACCAGCATTTTATTGGCTTTAAAAATGGCACGGAGAGTGCTACAAATACAGGCAGACGAAGTGGCGCGCAACGGGGCGTTCAGGAGAGTACTTCGGCCAGAGGTTTCCTTGAACGCCCCTTGCATTGTTGCGAAGGTTTCCTCTTAACTGGCCGACTCAGCCCTCCCCCGATTGTTTCTCAGACCTGCGCCAGTTTTTCCAGAATGTCAATCCCTGCACGTCGGAGCAGCCCGGCAATGACCGGCTCCTTCATCCTGGAAGCGTCGTATTCTACCCGCACGACGCGCTGATCCTGATCAAAACGGAGGCGGCGGATTCCGTACACCTCGCGCACACTGTCGAGCGCTCGCATTTCTGCTTCGCCGGGGACGGCGCCATAGCGATAGGCGAGTTCCATCTGGGTCATAAGCGGTTTTGCACCTCTCCATCAAAGATACAACAATCGATTCGTGGCTTGGGATAATCTAATCACCAGCTTGCAGCGTCATGAATTATGGAGAGCCCGGTCACGCTCGTGAAAGATCCGGTTTGCGGGATGAAGGTGAATCCCGCCACATCGCGCCACATCGCTGAGCATGACGGGAAGACCTACCACTTTTGCTGCGCGCATTGCGCGGACAAGTTCAAGGCTGAACCGCAGAAATATCTCAATCCAGCCAAACCAGCTGCGGGCCTTGTGACGTTGGCCATGCCGAGTGCTGCCTCTTCGGCGGCAGTAAGAGCCAAAGACCCAGTTTGCGGCATGGAGGTTGACCCGTCCACAGCCAAGCATCGCACGGAGCACGTCGGCAAGACCCACTACTTCTGCAGTACGCATTGCCTGGAGAAGTTTCGTGCGAATCCGACGCAGTATCTTTCAACCAAACCTCTAGCTCAGGCAGGCCAAGTCATACAGATTTCTTTATCTTCTCCTTCAAGAAAGTCGACGGCCCCGGCCCAGGGCAACTACGTTTGCCCGATGTGTCCCGAGGTTCGAGCGAGCAAACCGGGACCGTGTCCAACGTGCGGCATGGCGCTCGAGCCGGAAATGCCTGTGGCCGCAACTCGCTTTGAGTACACCTGCCCCATGCATCCGGAAGTGGTGCGACCCGGCCCGGGGTCATGCCCGATCTGTGGTATGGCGCTGGAGCCGCGCACCGTCACACCCAAGGAAGAGGACAATCCTGAGCTGCGCGACATGACTCGCCGCTTCTGGATGAGTCTGGCTCTGACCGCTCCCTTGCTGGCTGTCGCCATGGCCGACATGCTGCCCGGAATGCCTGTGCAGCATGCATTGCCTGCGGGTTGGTTGCCATGGCTTGAGTTCGTGTTAGCCACTCCGGTTGTGCTTTGGGGAGGGCTGCCATTTTTCCAGCGCGGCTGGACCTCCGTCGTCAACCACTCCACCAACATGTTCACCCTGATTGCGATGGGCACGGGCGTGGCTTACGGCTACAGCCTGCTGGCAACCATCTCGCCAGGCATTTTTCCGCAGTCGTTTCGCGAGATGAGCGGTACGCCTCCGGTTTACTTCGAGGCGGCGGCTGCAATCGTTACCCTTGTGCTTCTGGGACAGGTCCTGGAACTCCGCGCCCGCGGCCGAACCGGGGCTGCCATTCGCGCCCTGCTGGATCTGGCGCCAAAGACGGCGCGGGTTGTCCGGAATGGCGCCGAAGTCGATATTCCGCTGGATCACGTGAGGGTTGGCGACCGTTTGCGGGTGCGGCCCGGCGAGAAAGTTCCAGTCGATGGTGTGGTGCTCGAAGGGAAGAGTTCGATCGACGAATCCATGGTGACCGGCGAGTCGATTCCGGTCGAGAAAGAGCCGGGTAGCCGGCTGATCGGCGCAACTATGAACGGGACTGGATCATTCATTATGCGTGCCGAGCATGTTGGTGACGAAACGCTGCTCGCCCAGATCGTGCGAATGGTCAGCCAGGCGCAGCGCAGCCGCGCGCCGATCCAGCGTTTGGCGGACCGGGTTGCCGGGTATTTTGTTCCGGCGGTGATTGCCGCAGCATTCCTGACATTCGCCGCATGGAGCATATTTGGACCCGAGCCACGCCTGGCCCATGCGCTGGTCAATGCAGTTGCCGTGCTGATCATTGCCTGCCCTTGCGCTTTGGGCCTGGCGACTCCAATGGCAATCATGGTTGGCACCGGACGCGGTGCACATGCGGGGGTGCTCATCAAGAACGCGGAAGCGCTGGAAATCCTGGAGAAGGTCGACACGCTGGTCATCGACAAGACGGGTACGTTGACTGAAGGCAAGCCTTCTTTGGAGTCGGTAGTTGCGGTTCCGGGCATGAGTGAGACTGAGTTGGTGAGCCTGGTCGCCAGTCTGGAGCAGGGAAGTGAGCACCCGTTGGCGTCTGCGATCGTGACGGCAGCCAAGGCGAATGGGATCGAGCCGAAGACCGCATCGAACTTTCAATCTTCCACTGGCCGTGGGATTACCGGCACGGTGGATGGCAAACTCGTTGTAGCAGGAAATGAGCAGTTCCTGCGCGAACTGGGCGTTTCGCCAGATTCGTTGACGGCGGGTGCCGACCAACTACGCCGCAATGGTCAGACCGTGATCTTCGCCGCAATCAATGGCCGAGCGGCGGGCGTGTTGGGCATCGCCGACCCGATTAAACAGTCCACACCGCATGCGATTCGCCAGCTCAAGGCCAACGGCCTTCGCATCGTGATGCTTACCGGCGACAGCCGCAGCGCCGCCGAGGTGGTTGCGCGCAAGCTCGGCATCGAGGAATTTGAAGCCGAAGTCTTGCCTGCCAGAAAATCCAAGGTTGTGAAGCGCCTGCAGCAGCAAGGCCGGACCGTGGCCATGGCTGGAGACGGCATCAACGATGCGCCTGCGCTGGCGCAAGCCAACGTCGGTATCGCGATGGGAACCGGCACGGATATCGCCATGGAAAGCGGTGGAGTCACGCTGGTAAAAGGCGATCTGGCGGGCATTATCCGGGCGCGGCGGCTGAGCCAGGCCACGATGCGCAACATCCGGCAGAACTTGTTCTTCGCCTTTATCTACAACTCGGTCGGAGTGCCGGTCGCGGCGGGCGTTCTGTATCCCTTCTTCGGCTGGCTGCTGAGCCCGATTCTAGCAGCGGCGGCGATGAGTTTCAGTTCGGTATCGGTGATTACCAACTCGCTGCGGCTGAGGAAAGTAGAACTGTGATCCTTACGGGTTCAGGCTAGCCTCATCAGGATCGGGGAGTCACTGCTACGGCTCCCAGCCACTTTACGGGCAGATGAGCGGCCAACGCGTTGGCCAGGCGCTCATCTGCGGTGACGAGTTCTGACTTTGAGTCAGTAGCTAAGGCAAGGTAAAGCGCGTCGTACACGCTGCGATCGAAGGCGTTCGCGATGGCAAATGCCGCCTCCAGCAGCTTGTGCGACGAAACCGTCGGGAAGTTGCGCTCACGCGTGGCCTGCAAGGCGTCTGCGGCGGAACGCGTCGACAGTCTCTTGAGCCGGACTGCCTTCCACAACACATTGCCGAACTCGGCCCAGAACAAGTCAGGCACCAGAAACCGTACTTCACCGCCGGAATAGCGTTTCAGTAATTCCAGAGCTTCCGTAGTGAGCGTTTCCCCGGCTGCGGGAAGAAACCACTTGGCGGCGACGCTGGCATCGATCACATAGGTGATCACCGTTGGCGATCCCGACGTTGCAGTTCTTCGCTGGAGGAGAAATTCCGGGAAAGGGCGCGGCGCGAACGCGCACGTTGTGCCTGACGAAGAAACCGCTGCCGCGCTTTGCGCTCCGCTGCCGTAACCACATTGTCAGCCAGCAAGTGAACGACCTCGGCGGCCATCGAGGTACGGTGCTGACGGGCCTGTTCACGCAGAGCGTTGTAGAGGTCATCCGGGACATTGTCTACATATAGGGTTGCCATAGGTAACTCCTATCACTCTAATAGAAGAATGCTAGCACATTAGCACACTGGAAATCTAGAAATGTCTCTCACGGGGTTCGCAGGCGCTTTCGGCCACGGAATCGTCAGCCGCCTCGATTCGGTTCAGCTGTGTACAAAACCCTCGTCCCCTCGCCCATTTTCATCCATAGAAGGTAAGCGGTCTTTGCCCTACCAATTGACAGACCCGCCCGCCTGCAACAACAATAGGTCGAAACTCAGTGCGCGGAGAAACTTATGACGGATGAATCAGCCCCGGTTCACGAACCCTTTGCCGAAGTTGAACACATTCCTGAGGGCGAAGGGAACGCATGGAAGTGGGTTGCGATCCTGCTGGCGGTCCTGTATGCCGCCGGCTCGCTGTACTTCATGGTCACCTTGCGAACCCGCATCGACAAGCTGGGGAACGATCAGGATGTGAGCAACGCGCAGATCGCGCAACTGAATCAGCGGCTTCAGTCGGCCGACGCAGCCACTGAAACGCTGGCTACCCAACTTGGCATCACCAAGAAGGAGCTGGCGCAGCGCTCCGAAGAACTGCAGCGCCAGCAGCGCGCCGCGGTGGAGAAACTTTCAGCCGAGCAAAAGCAGCAAATCGGCCAGGTCAGCGGCGAGATCGCCAATGTGAAAGGCGATGTGGGCGGAGTGAAAACCGATGTTGCCTCGACGAAGTCGGAACTTGCTGCCACCGAAGCCAAGCTGCAGAGCGCAATCGGCGACCTCGGCGTGCAAAGCGGATTGATTGCTCACACCCGCGACGACCTCGAGGTGCTAAAGCACAAGGGCGATCGCAACTACTACGAGTTTACCCTGGTAAAGAACGCGCAGCCGCAGCCGATCGCCACGGTCAGCCTGCAGCTGAAGAAAACCGACGTGAAAAAGGGCAAGTTCACCCTGAACGTCACCTCCGACGACAAGACCATCGAGAAGAAAGACAGAAATATTGCCGAGCCGATCCAGTTCTACAGCGGCAAGGATCACCTCTTGTTTGAGCTGGTGGTCTGGACGGTGGAAAAAAACAAGGCGGTGGGCTACCTGAGCACGCCAAAAGGCGCACCCATTCCGGTCACGCCGGGCCAGTAATGATTCCCGGCACGCACGTTCTTCTGGGCATCATGCTGCGCACGCTGGTGGTGTATCTGGTTGTGCTGGCGGGCGTGCGCGTCAGCGGCAAACGCGAAGTCGGGCAGATGACGCCCTTTGACCTGACGTTGCTGCTGCTGATCAGCAACTCGGTGCAGAACGCCATGACCGGCCCGGATACTTCTCTAGCGGGAGGAGTGGTGGCGGCCTCTACTCTGCTGCTGATGAACTACCTGATCGCGGAAGTTTCCGGAGGTAATCGGCGATTCCGCAAGTTTGTCGAAGGCCAGCCCAGCTTGCTGGTCCACGACGGTCAAGTCATTCCTTCGCACATGGCGCGGGAACACGTCAGCATGGATCAACTGCACACTGCCATGCGCGAACACGGCATTGGGACCATGCATGACGTGGCGCTGGCAGTCCTGGAGGTCGACGGTTCCATCAGCTTCCTGAAGTATGACGAGATCAAGCCGGACGCAGGCACCCACCTGGCCCGCAGAAGGTTTATTCAAAAGCATTAGCGAGTAGGAGTAGGGCAGATGTGGGGCGGACACTCCTGTCCGCCTAGAACGTCGCCCGCAAGTGCATCCTTCTTTGGAAAGGTCGTCGGCGCTCCACGCCAGATCCCTCGCCCCGCTGGAGAAAGCGCGGGGTCTTCGGGATGACGTTCCTGAAGAAGCAGCCTCTTACTTCGTAAGCACCAGCGGCATTGGCTGGTCGTACGGCTGGATGGTCACCGTCAGCGATTTTCGGCTGGCGAAAGCATCCGCCGTGACCGGAAACGTCACGAGAATGGTTCCGGTAGCCTGGCCGCCGGGTTCGATCTTCGTTTCGCGCGCCAGCGGTGAAAGCGCATGTTGCTTCAGCACAGGAAAAGCCTGGAAATACCGATCGACGTCAACCGCTGAGGCCGACTCATCGCTGAATTTTCCGTTGGCTGTTTCAAGTGTGGCTTCCATGGTGCGAATCCAATACGGTTTCTCGCCGTGATTGAAGATCGCAACGTTCACCGCGACCATCAGCAGATTCTGGTTCGGAACCTCAACCGAAGCGATGTCGGTAATTGCCCCGGTCGCAGCCGAAGTCGACCGCTCAGTAAGGGCGAGGATCGCGGCAATGACCGCGACCGCGGCGATCGTGATGGCAAGAATCTTGATCGGCGGCAGGTTCTTTTTGGCGGTGCCAAATTCCTCGGCGATATTGAATGGAGTTTGAGGAACCGGCTTTGGAGACAGGGTCGGAACAGGCGGATTTGTTTCGTCAGGCATGAGTCTCGATGATTGTACTGCGTTCCGGCAACGACAGCCTACCTCCGTCCAAAGCGTCGATGTAGGCGCGAGCGTCCTCGCTCGTGTGGGGCTGGCTTCGCATCTGAGTATTGAGCCTTTCTGTCATTTCGAGCGAAGGTCCGTCCTCCGCTCGTCGGAGGGCGGCCGTAGTCGAGAAATCTGTTGTTGGGCTGGCGCGACCGGAAAGCAGGTTTCTCGACTCCGCAGGATTCATCCGCATTCACGGGTGATCCGGTGGCGCTCAAATGACAACGGAAAATTATGGTACAACTTCTGCGGCCGCCATCCTTGACAACTCCTCATTATCGGTTCGACAATATCACATAGACATTACTGCTCTTTGATAATTAGCTCCATGGCGAACCTTGGCCGGCGTCACGTCCATTTTCGTCTCCGGAATTGGATTGGGGCTGAGCAACCCACGACGAAAATGACGACAGGCTAAATCCTTTGCTTTCTAGATTTTGCCTGTAACCCCTTACGTGTCTAGATTTTGGCGGTAAAATCTCCGTAACATGATGATTCCACTAGACCGAGGGGGAGGGGGTATACTCCTCTTTTGAGCCTTTTTCGCCAGAGAAACCGCATAAGAACTCGATCGTTGCGGGCAAGCTCACGCCCACGCGTGCTTCATGGCTTGGGCGAACTTTGAGGTCGGCAGGGTATTGAGGACGTCCGGTTTGGTCAGCCAGGCCCGGCGCGCCTGCAGCACTCCGTAGCGAATTTTGGCGAGATGGGAAGTGTGGTGGGAATCCGTGTTGATCACGATCTTTCCACCATACTGCTTGGCGAGGCGGAGATGCCGGTCGCATAAATCGAGGCGATCGGGATACGCATTCAGCTCCATCGCAACTTTCTTCTCGGCTGCTGCCTTGAGCACCGCGTCTACGTCGAACTGGTAGGCATCGCGGCGCAGCAGCAAGCGGCCGGTGGGATGTCCGATGATCGACGTATTGCGATTGTTCACCGCCCGGAGCAATCGGTCCGTCATCTCCGCCGGGGTTTGATTGAAGTGCGAATGGACGCTGGCGATCACCAGGTCCATTTGTTCCAGCACCGAATCGGAGAGATCGAGCGATCCATCCGCCAGAATATCGACTTCGATGCCGGCAAAAATTCGAATGCCCTCGGTCTGGTCATTCACCGCGCGGATGCGCTGGATGTGCTCGACCGCCCGCTTATCATCCAGGCCATTGGCGAATGCCAGGTTCTTGGAGTGATCGGTGATGGCCATGTATTTGTATCCGTGGGCGCGGGCGGCCTCGGCCATTTCTTCAATCGAATTCCGTCCGTCGGTTTCGACGGTGTGCATGTGCACGTCGCCCTGCAGGTCGGGCTGCGTGATCACTTCGGGCAGCGCGCCGTGTTCCGCCGCATCGATTTCTCCGAGGTTCTCGCGCAACTCGGGCGGAATGTAGGCCAGCTTCAGCTTGGCGTAAATCTCTTCTTCGGTTTTGGCAGCTACAACCTTTTCGTTGTCGAGGCGAGCCAGGCTGTACTCGCTTAACGTGTAGCCCATCTTGAGGGCACGCTGGCGCAAGGCGACGTTGTGCGCTTTGCTGCCGGTGAAATACTGCATGGCTGCGCCGAATGAGGCCGGGGCCAGGAGGCGAACGTCGACTTGCATGCCGCCGCGCAGTCGGAAGCTGACTTTGTTCTCGCCGCGAGCGATGATGTCCATGAGCCCCGGCAGCTTGATGATGTGGTCGATCAGCTTTTGCCGCTCCGCGTCATCGCAGCAGGCTTTGCCGGTGACCAGAATGTCGAGATCGCCCACCGTTTCCCGGCCGCGCCGCAGGGAGCCAGCCGGGGTTACCTTCTCAACGCCGGGATAATGTTTCAGGTGTTCCACAATGTTTCCGGCTTGGATCTCAGCCGCATCGAGCAGGTAACGTCCGCCAATCCGGCGATAATCTTCGATGGCCTTGAGCAGCTTCTGCTCCTGCTTCTCACCCATGCGGGGGAGTTCGCGAATCTTGCCCTCGCGGGCCAGTTTTTCGACTCCTTCGACATCGCATACTTGATAGGCACTCCAGATCAGGGCGATGGTCTTTGGCCCCAGTCCCTGAATTTTGAGCAGGTCAAGAATGGTAGGGCGATATTTGTTGAGCAGGTCGGCGTGAACCGAAAGGCGGCCGTCCTTGAACATTTCCTGAAGGTTCTGCAGCATGCCTTTGCCGATCCCGGGGATTTCCAGGACCTTCTTGGGCTCATGGATCAGTTCAGAAACCTGCTGCGGCAGCGCTTCGATAGCTTCGGCCGCGTTGCGGTAGGAACGAATGCGAAAGGAATCCTGGCCGTCAATCTCCAGCAGGCTGGCGGTTTCGTGCAAAATCCCGGCAATGGCTTTGTTGTCCATGCGGAATCCAGCTTAGCGAAGAATGCGGCGGAGAGAAAGCGGATCGTCCCAAATTCAGACAAAAAGGAATTGGGCGGAATACGACCCTGGCTCGTGGGACCCAGCCTGAAGAGCGCACGAGTGGCGAAGAACTTCGAGGTTACGCAGGCTTGGTTACATTCGCAGCTTGCGGGCCCTTCGGGCCCTGGGTGATCTCGAACTCAACCACGTCACCCTCTTGCAGGCTCTTGTACCCCTCCGTCGTGATGGCGCTGTAATGGACGAAAACGTCAGCGCCGTCGTCCCTTCCTATGAACCCGTACCCCTTTGCGTTGTTAAACCACTTCACTGTCCCTTTCAAACGTTCCACGTACACGCCCCCTGAGGCAGGTCTTTCAAAGCTAGCGCATGCCTCGTGTCTGGGGAAATTCTCGGATTGCAATTTCGCGGCTGTCAAGGAAGTACGTCACAACCGGAGGATTATTTCTTGGGCTGGCCGGTGGTTTCATTCAGCCAGAGCAGGCCGCAGATGGTCTTTCCATCCAGAATCTTACCCGCCATGACCAGCCGAACCGCCTGGCGAAGAGGGAACAACCGGGTCTCGATGGCTTCATCTTCCTCCGGCTGTGCGGTGCCCGATTGCAGGTCCCTGGCCAGGTAAATAGCCATGGTTTCAGCGACAAAGCCGGGGCTGGCATAAAAGCGCAAAATGCGCTTCCAGCGCCGGGCGGAGTAGCCGGTTTCCTCCAAAAGCTCCCGCTTCGCGGCGGCTAGTTCGTTCTCACCCTTATCGATGCGACCAGCGCAAAGTTCCCAAAGATATTGTTGGGCAGCATGGCGATACTGGCGGATGAGCAGCACACGAGGCTCGGAGCGGCTCTCCTCCACGGCCATGATGACCACGGAGCCGGTATGCCGCACGATGTCGCGCCTGCCACGAATGCCGGACGGTTCCAGCACGTAATCGGTCGTGACCCAGAAGGCTGGCCCGCGATAAACCTCCTTGGTCGAAAGCAAACGGGCTTTGCCGCGACTCTGCGACGCTTTTGGCATAGCACCAATATAATTGGGTGATTAGGCAATTGGGCAATTGGGTAATTGTGTAATTGGACCCCGCGAGGGCTGCGGGATGGACGGCAAATTACAGATTGCTCAATTACCCGATCACTCAATTTCACAATTACTCAATCTTTTCATGGCCAAGCCAAGCATCGCGATCGTTGGACCGGGACGCCTCGGAAGGACGCTGGGATCGGCATTGGCGAAGGCAGGCTATCCGGTTCAACAGATCATATCCCGGAGCAGCCCGGCGTCGGTGAGAAAGGCCCGAGAGCTGGCGAAAGAACTTGGGGCCGCGAAGGCTGTGCTTCCTCGTGTCCAACTGAAAACTGACTTGCTCTGGTTGTGTGTGCCGGACCGAGAAATCTCGGCGGTAGCGTGCAAGCTGGCCGCCCGGACAGTTCAAGTCAAAGTCGCCTTTCATTCCAGCGGCGCCTTTCCCAGCGATGAACTCAGTGCGCTGGGAAAGCGTGGCGCGGCGATTGCATCGGTTCATCCCATGATGACGTTCGTTCGCGGATCAGTGCCGTCGTTCCAGGGAGTACCGTGGGCCGTGGAGGGAGATGTCGCAGCGCTGAGGATGGCGCGAATAATCGCACGCGACTTGGGCGGAAACTCGTTCGTTCTGGGCAAGCAAGCCAAAGCGGCTTACCACGCCTGGGGAGCGTTCCTATCGCCGCTGCTGGTGGCCGCTCTGGTCACGTCAGAACAGGTGGCGCGAGCAGCTGGCCTTTCCGCGCCGAAAGCCCGCAAGAGGATGATGCCGATCGTGCGCCAGACCCTTGCCAACTACGCAGCTCTTGGCCCGGCGGGGGCCTTCAGCGGTCCGCTGGTCCGCGGCGATACAGAAGTCGTGCGCATGCACCTCAAGGCACTGAAAAAAACGCCGGCAGCCAGGCAAGTCTACCTGGCGCTGGCGCGATCGGCACTGCGACATTTGCCAGTCGGGCGGCGGAAACAGCTGCAGAAGATTCTGTCACGCTAAACTAAAACGACCGCACAACAGGCCCCGGTCAGCGCCAGACCCTTAACCGCTACGCCTAGCTCAGCATCAATCTCCGAATATTTCGCGCGCGGCCGCTCGACTCGTCGCAATCCACTATGATGGCGCATAGGCGGACGTCTCCGCTGGCAGGCTCAAAGCGTGCCGGCATATTATTCAGGAACTTTCCGACTACGATCTCTTTCTTTACCCCAATCACGCTCTCGTAGGGTCCGGTCATTCCGACATCCGTGATATACGCCGTGCCGCCGGGCAATACGCGCTCGTCCGCCGTGGGAACATGGGTGTGTGTCCCGACCACAAGCGTTACTCGCCCATCCAGGTACCATCCCATGGCCATTTTTTCCGAGGTGGCCTCGGCGTGGAAATCCACCAGGATGACCTTGGCCTTGATTTCTTTCAGCAATTCATCGGCAATCCGAAACGGGTCGTCGTTCGACCCCATGAATATACGTCCCTGCAGGTTCACCACAGCGTACGGGATGTTTCTTTTTGTGCCCTCAAATATGCCCCATCCTGCCGTTCCCGGCGGATAGTTGGCGGGCCGCAACACTCTCCGTGCCTGGCTGTAGGGATTCCCGTTTTCCGCTGCGAAATACTCCACCAGTTCCCGCTTGTCCCAGACGTGATTGCCGGTGGTGATCACATCGATGCCCAGCTCGAACAGCTCTTCGACGAGCGCCGGAGTGATGCCAAATCCCCCGGCCGCGTTTTCTCCGTTGGCAATGATGAGGTCGATCTGGTGATCTTTGACCAGGCCCGGCAAACGATCCTTCACGATGGTTCGCCCCGGACTGCCGAAAATGTCGCCGATGAAGAGTAGTCGCACGCGCAATCCAATCATCGCTCCCAGACGTTCCTGTCCTGGGCCGAACTTTCGATGGTAACACGCACACCTGAGCGGCAAACGCCGGCGGGCGAGGTTAGGGCTGAGTTTAGCGGGCCAACGTAGCAGTTTTCAGGAAGTCGTAATTTCCCGGAGGATTGAGCGTCAGATTGCGCACGCGCTTAGTCGCCACCATCACGTTGTCGATATACCACAGATTGATGTAGGGCACTTCGTCGGCCAGACGCTGCTGAATTTCCGCATAGAGCTGCTTGCGGGTGTTGATGTCCAGTTCGCTTCGGGCGCGGTCAATCAGCTCATCCACGCGCGGATTGGCATAAAACGTCCGATTCGCGCCGTGGGGCGGAAATTTCGACGAGTGGAACACGTATTCGAAAATGTCGGGATCTTCGTTGCCTCCGACCCAGCGCAGCGAATGCAACTGGTACTCTCCGCGGGTGACGTCGGCAAAGAAGGTGGCAAATTCGAAAGTGCGGATGTCCAAAGCGATGCCCACATCGCGCAGTTGCTGCTGGAGAACCGCGACCATCAACCGCGTGCTCTCCTCGGTGGAAGTCTTAATGGTGAGATGGAAGCGGATGCCATTTTCGGCGCGATATCCGGCCGCATCCAGCAGTTGGCGGGCGCGTTCCGGATCATGCTCGTAGTGCGCAACGTCACCGACGTAGGCCCAACTCTCCGGCGGCAGCAGGCTGTATGCCGGCCGGGCAAAATCGCGCAGCAGGTAATGGATGATCGGTTGCCGGTCGATGGCATAGGCCAGCGCCTGCCGCCCCCGCACATCTTTAAGAATGGGATCCCGTGTGTTCATCGCCAGATATCCCAGCACGGTGCCGGGCGCATGCAGCACCTGCAGGGCGTGATCTTGCCCCAGGGCCAGGACCATATCGCCGGTGAAGGCGTTGATCGCGATATCCGCGCTGCCCTTGCGCAATTCCAGGGCTCGCGTGGTGGCGTCAGGTATCACCGAGAAGCGCACCTGCTTCACTTGCGGGATTGCGCCCCAATAGCTGTCATTGCGCTCAACAATGACCTCTTTGTCCAGCTCCGCGCTGACAAATCGGAATGGACCTGAGCCTATGGGATGCTGGCTGATTTCGGTCTTGCTGTCGTAGGGCACGACTCCGATCGCGCCGTCGGAAAGGTTCCACAGCAACGTTGCGAAAGGCTCTTTCAGGTGAAAAACGACGGTGAAATCGTCGGGAGCATCGATGCGGTCAACATAATGGTACGTGGCGGCCTTGGTGCTGCGGATGGTTCCTTGCAATAGGGAATCGAACGTCCACTTTACATCGCGGGAGGTTAATGGACGGCCATCATGAAACTTCACGCCGTGGCGCAGGTGGAAGACGTAAGTCTTGGGGTCAGGGACTTCCCAGCGTTCGGCTAATCCAGGCTGAACATTGAAATGCTCGTCAAGAGTGAGCAGGTCGTCGAATATGAGATCGTCGATTCTGTAGGATTGCGCATCGAGTCCCACGCGAGGATCAAGATTGGTGGGACTGCTTTCGATGATCATGACGAGTGTGTTCGGATCGGGGCGCCTATTTGCGCAAGAGGTAAGAAGTAAGCACGTCGCCAGCAGTAACGCAGGAGGGAACACCACCGCCCTTTCGCACAAAACGCGAAAAAGGTGGGGCACCCGCGGTATAGATCCGAGGCGATGCCGATCAGGCATAAGAAATCTTTCCCAGGATCGCCGGCCTTTTCGCACCGGTGGCAGAAGGAAGATTCGACGGATTGCGGCTCCAGGTCTGGTAGGCCAGCAGGGCGAAGGCGGCCGCTTCTTTGGCTTCGGCCGGCAATCCGAATTCGTCCGACAAGCGCACCGCGAGTCCCATGGGCTTTAACTCATTTACCAGCATGGCCAACAAGATGGAGTTTTTTGCGCCACCACCGGAAACGATGAATTCCTTGAAACTGGTGCCCCGCTTCGGAACGAACGTGCGTAAGGCTTGTGCGACCGACTGCGCCGTGAGCGCGGTCGCAGTGGCGACTATATTCTGCGGATCAGTTCGACCGCACTGCCGGATAAAGTCATTGGCAAACTCGCGGCCAAACTCTTCGCGGCCCGCAGTCTTTGGAGGCTTGCGATGGAAAAACGGCGCGCGCAATGCCTCGATCAGCACTCGTTCAATCACGTTTCCGGAAGCCGCTGTTTTTCCGTCTTGATCGTAGCGCACGCCGTACAGGCGCTCCATCACGGCGTCGATGACCATGTTGCCCGGACCGGTGTCGAAAGCCACAACCTGGTTGGCGGAGGCTGCGGCGGGAATCACCGTCACATTGGCAATTCCGCCGATATTTTGCACGACTCGACCGACTCGCGAATCGCGATACAGGAGAAAATCGAGAAAGGGAACCAGAGGCGCGCCCTTGCCCCCGGCGGCCATATCGGCGGGACGAAAATCGGAAACCACCGGAATACCGACCCTCGCAGCCAGCAGCGATCCATCGCCAGTTTGCCAGGTGACAGCCAGGTCTCTTCCGAGAAATCTGGCCGGCTCACCTTGATGGTAGATCGTCTGCCCATGGCAGCCTGCGAGTTCTGCTTTTAGCCGGAACCGTTTCTGGGTGGCGAGCACGGCATCGGCATACAGCTCCGCCAGAAGAAAATTCAGCCGAGCCAGATCGGCGACGCTCGCTCGCGTGGAGTTCATAGCGGTCAGGACGAAGCGGCGGACATCTTCGGGATAGGGGAACTCGGCGTGGCCCAGAAATTTAAACTGCGGCCAACCCGCGCGTCCGCGTCCCGGCACGATTTGTACCAGCGCCACATTAATGCCGTCGGCCGAGGTTCCGCTCATAACTCCGGCAACTATCATGCTTCCGCCTTGCGCTTGATGGTTTCCAGCCGCACTTGCTCGCTGAACTCCCACAACTGGCGCGAGAGTTTGTCGACTTTCGCCGCACTGGGAGCCGGCACGCGCCGCTTCAGTTCTGCGCTTTTCTTCTTGAGTGCCAGCACACGGCCGGCTGATTCTTCGATCCGCCTGGCAAAGCTTCGGTTGCGTTCTGCTTCCCGAATGAGTGCCTCATAGGCTCGGATGACGTGTTCCACCTGATGACAGATCAGGCAAACATCTCCTCCGGCGCGGATGTGCTCGACCGCCGCTTGTTCGACCGGCGCGGCTTTCAAAACTCCGCCCATCTCGAGGTCGTCGGAAACGACCAGTCCACGAAACCCAATCTTCTTGCGAAGAATGTCCGTGATCCATTTCTTGGAAAGGGAAGCGGGAACGGATTCTCGCGTGACTGCCGGATAAGCTGCGTGCCCAACCAGCACCAGCGGGGCATTCCGGCGCAAAATGCGATAGGGAGCGAGATCCTCCGTCCACAATTTCTTCCAGGATTTGTTGACGCTCGGCAACTCATGATGAGTGTCCAGGTTCGCTTCGCCCAAGCCGGGGAAATGCTTGAGAGCGCCCAGCACTCCAGCCGAGCGCAGTCCGGCGAGGAATTCCCGGGCGTAGAGCGCGGCCTGTTCGGGATCAGGGGACACGGTCCGCGAACTCATGACTTTTTGCGACGCCGGAAACGCCAGATCCACGACTGGAGCCAAATCCACATTGAAGCTCATCGCCCGGCATGACTCGCCGATGATTTTGCCATGCTTTCGGAAAAGCCTGCGGTCGCCGGTGGCGAATACCTCGGCCGCAGATGGTGCCGGGCCGATCACGTTGCGGAACCGGTCAACGGGTCCGCCCTCCATATCGACGCAGGTGAATGGCGGCAGCGGCGAGGCGGCCCGGCAATCCTGCAACAGCTTGTGGGTTTGCTGCGGGGTGATAATATTCCGGGCAAAAAGGATAATCCCCGCCGGCTGCACCTGGGCCAGCAAAGCCTGAAGCCGGGGAGTAAACGCAGTGCCGTCAAAGCCGACGACCAAGAGTTGACCGATCTGTTCTGTGGTCCGAAGTGTGCGCACGATGCGGTTAGACTTCCTTCTTCAGCTCTGCCAGCAAATTCAGCGCCTCTAAGGGCGTAATCCGGTTCAGATCAACTTCGTGCAGACGCTCCAGCACCGGCTGCGAAAGCGGCGTGAAGATCGTCAGCTGCGCTGGCCGCGGGGGACGCAATTCATCGCTCGCCAGTTGATCGGTCAAGCGCTGCTCCGCGCTCTCATGCTCAGCCAGCACCTCGCGCGCCCGCACAATGACTTCACTGGGCAATCCTGCCAGCTTCGCGACTTCGATTCCGTAACTGCGGTCGGCCGCACCCGCTTCCACTCTGCGAAGAAAAACAATTCCACCCGCCGTCTCTTTCACCGACACGTGATAATTCTTTACGCCCGACAATCGTTCCGCCAGCTCGGTAAGTTCGAAGTAGTGAGTGGCAAAAAGCGTCTTTGCCCGGGTGCGTGCGTGGATGTACTCGATCGCGGCCCACGCGATGGCCAAGCCGTCGTAGGTCGACGTACCGCGCCCCACTTCGTCGAGCAGGATCAGCGAGCGCGGAGTTGCGGTATGCAGAATCGATGCAGTTTCCGTCATCTCCACCATGAAGGTTGAGCGGCCGCGGGCCAGGTTGTCGCTGGCGCCAATCCGGGTGAACACTCGATCCACCACGCCAAGCCGCGCCGATGTTGCCGGAACAAACGATCCCATTTGCGCCAGGATCACAATCAGCGCTGCTTGCCGCAAGTATGTCGATTTGCCTCCCATGTTCGGTCCGGTCAGCACCAGAACCGTATGGGTGGTGGAATTCAGGTAGAGATCGTTGGGGACGAAGCGGTCTCCGACTCCGCCTGCATCTTGCTGCTCAATCACGGGATGGCGTCCACCGATAATCTCGATGTCCGCTGAGTCGTCAAACTTCGGACGGCAGTAATTCCGCAGCGCCGCAACCTGGGCTAAACCCCCGAGCACATCCACCTCCGCCAGCGCCAGCGCAGTTTGCCGAATACGTTTCGCTTCGCCCGCGATCGCGTTACGAAGCTCGGCGAAAAGCCGCCGTTCGATTTCGACAATCTTCTCCTGGGCATCCAGGATTTTCGATTCGTATTCTTTCAGCTCGGGAGTGGTGAATCGTTCGGCGTTCACCAGAGTCTGCTTACGCTCGTAGTCCACAGGCGCCAGATGCAGATTCGGCTTCGAAATCTCGAGGTAGTAGCCGAAGATCGAGTTGAACTTCACCTTCAGCGATGCAATTCCCGTCCTCTGCCGTTCCCGCTGTTCAATCTGCGCCAGGAATTGCTTGCTGTTACGGCTCAGGTCGCGCAGTTCGTCCAGTTCTTTATCCACGCCGTTCTGAATCACGCCGCCATCGCTGAGCGAAATCGGGGGCTCCGGCACGATGGTGTGATCGATGCGCTGTCGCAGGTCGGTGAGTTCATCGACGCCGCTATGCAACGCCCTCAGTCGCTCGGCCGCGAAGCGTGCCAAAGCTCCGCGGAGAGCGGGCAGCTTGCGCAGCGATGCGGAGAGCGCCAGCACATCCCGCGGATTAGCGGTTTCGAGAGTGACCCGGCTGAGGAGCCGCTCGAGATCGAGGATTCCATCGAGCGCGCGCCGCAACTCTTCCCGCGCAACCATATCGCGGGTTTGCGCTTCGACGGCATCCAGGCGGGCATTGATTTCCGCCAGGTCAATCGAAGGCCGCAACATCCAAGACCGCAGCAGGCGCTTGCCCATCGGTGTCAGCGTGGCGTCAACCGAGCGGAACAGGGGAACGCCGCCATCGATTGCCGCGAAGAGAGGCTCAAGCAATTCCAGGTTGCGTACGGTGACGGCATCCAGCACGAGGCAATCGTGACGCTCATAGAAGCCGATGCGGTCAACGTGGTTGAGCGTCCCGCGCTGCGTGGAGCGCACATAGTAAAGGATTGCCCCCGCGGCCGCGGCCGCGGCGGGCTTACCGGCCAAGCCAAAGCCTTCGAGCGAGAGCACGCCAAAGTGATTCTCCAGGAGGGGAATGGCGTGATCTGGGGCGAAGACCCAATCATCGAGCGGCGTCTCGGCAAAGCCGAGCACAGCGGTTGCCGTCGGACGAGCGGGCTTGGCGGGATCCGTTTCCACTGTACCCTGTCTCTCAAACAATGGCGCTGCCGAGCCGTAGATCAGCTCCTTGGGCTTAAGCTGTTGCAGTTCATCCTGAATTCGCAGCGCCGCATCTTTGCCGTGAAACTCGGTAGCGCGGAATTCGCCCGTAGAAAGGTCCAGCGCGGCAAATCCAACCCGGTCTGCCGTCTGCGCCAGCGCCGCCAGGAAGTTGTTCTCTTCGGAACTGAGTGAAGAATCCGCCGCCGTCCCAGGCGTGATCACCCGGGTTACCTCGCGGCGTACCAACTTCTTCGCCAGCCGTGGATCTTCCACCTGATCGCAGACTGCGACCTTGAATCCTCTGCGAATAAGCTTTGCAATGTATCCCTCTGCGGCGTGGTAAGGCACGCCACACATGGGGACCGCGATTCCTTTTTCCTTATTGCGCGAGGTAAGAGTGATTTGCAGTTCGCGCGCGGCCAGCACCGCATCCTCGAAAAAAAGCTCATAAAAGTCACCCAACCGGAAGAACAGCAGGGCGGTGGGATGCTCTTTCTTGATGGCAGCGTATTGCCGCATCAACGGAGTGGAAGGTTCAGTCATTTCCGGCGGCGTTGCGCGGATTATAACAAACGGAGAGCGCGCCCTTTTGTGTCGGATGACAGAGCATAGTTGACGGCTTTCCTCTAAGGTGTTTTCCTAATCGCTATGGAACTTCGCAAAGACCCCATCACCCGTTCCTGGGTCATCACGGGAGATGATGTTTCCGATGCCGCCCCGGCTTCTGAGATTACTTGCCCCTTCTGCGCGGATTCCGCGAACCCGTTGCAGGTGGTCTCCAGTCTGGCCGGACCTCCGGGCACACCCTGGTCGGCTCGCGCCGTGGTGCATCCTTATGCGCTGTATCACGTGGAAGGGGAAGCCGCCCGCCGCGGCGACGGCATTTACGACCGCATGCGGCCCATCGGCGCCCATGAAGTGCTGGTGGAAAATCCCCGCCACGACCGCGATTTGTGGAACGCGAGTGATGCGGAAATCGAGCAATTCCTGTTGCTCGTCGCACAGCGCATCCAAGATCTGAAAAAAGACTCGCGACTCAAATACATCAGCATTTTCAAGGACCACGGCCACAGCGCGGGCCAGGAGTTCGAACATCCCCACTTTCAACTCACCGCAACCACCTTCGTTCCGCGACGTGTGCTGTATGAGCTGCGGGCGGGACGCGAGTACTTTCAGACGAAAGAACGTTGCGTTTTCTGCGACATTATCGCGCAGGAAATGCGTCAGGACTTGCGGCTGGTGGAAGTGCGTGGGGATTTCATTGCCACTTGCCCCTATGCGCCGCGAGTCCCCTACGAGACCTGGATTCTGCCCCGCACCCACGAAGCTTCCTTTGAGCGCTCCGGCGGGAACCGGTCCGGGACGTTACAGGATCTGGGATCCCTTTTGCGCCGCACCCTGCAACGGATTCGCAGCCTCACCGAGGATTTCCATCTGGTCTTGCATACCTCGCCGAACAGTCTGCATGGCTCGGGCACTTTGGGATACTGGAAGACTTTGGAAGATGATTATCACTGGCACATCGAGATACTGCCCGTTGTGGGGTCGAAAGCGAAGTCGTACACCTTCAAGGAGGTTTATTACTCACCCATCGGTTCGGAGACCGCTGCCAAACGACTGCGCGAAGCCAGAATCGATTCCTAGGGACCGGGATATTGGTTCACTTGAGGTGGCCATGAATGTGCGACGCATCAAGACCTACACCGGCAATCAGGGCTATGTGTACGAATACTACTTCGTCGGGAAGCGTTCCGCACTTCCCGGCGATGCCGAATCAGCAGCGACGGAGTACATTTTCGATGTGAGTACGGACCGCAAGACCAAGTTCGCGGTCAGCATTTTTCTGCTGGACAAAGCTGTGAAAACCTGGTCGGCAAGTCACGGCCGGACGCTCAGCGACGCCGAGCAGTACGGGGCAGTGAAAATGAGGCTGTTCCAGGCGTTCGATGAGGTCGAGAATATGCAAGCCGACGGACGCCGGTTGGACCTCCATGCCGAAGCGTTGGAGGAGGTGCTGGCGAGGCTGGGCATTGACTGAGTCCGTTGCAGAAAGGCCAGAGGACTTTGCCGGAGATCGCAAGGCTAAAACTGGGGACCCCGCCGTTGTGATCTCCGTCACACGGCCCAGTGATAAGGCCCGCAGTCTTCGGCCTCGCCGGCGCGGCAGACTATAATCACGCGGTGGGGGAGAAGTTTTACCCAGGAAGGTAACAAGCTTCATCATGTCTATACTGTGGTTGCGAGTAGCGCTGGGTTGTTACGCCGTCGGCCTGCTGTATGCGTTGGTGGCGCTGACCCGGATTAGCGATCTCCTGAGCCGCCTGGCTCTGCACGCTGCCTACCTGGGTATGGTCTTCCATTTTGTTTCGCTGGCCGAGGCTTTCCTTAGTTCAAGCCAGGTCGCCTTGGCTTCCGCCCACAACGCGGAATCCGTGCTTGGCTTTCTTATCATGGTCGTGTTCATGCTGGTGTATGGCGTGTACAAGACGACGGCCCCGGGGATTATCGTATTTCCGGTTGTTTTCTTGCTGACTTTCATCTCGGCCACCGGCGAGAAGCCATTCCTGGTAACCTCATCCGGTCTGCATTACGGTTGGCTTTTCGCACACATTGCTTTGATCTTTACCGGCTACGCTGCCCTGATCCTCAGTTTCTGCGCCAGCGTACTTTACCTGATCCAGGAACGCTCGCTGAAATCGAAACGTCCGACCGGCATTCTGGCTTTGCTGCCCGCACTGGAAACCATCGACGAGATCGGTTTCCGCTCCCTGCTCTTAGGTTTTCCGTTTATGACCCTGGGCTTGATCGCGGGCTCAGTGGTTGCCCAGGCAAAATTTGGCCGTGTGGACCTGCTGGATCCTAAGATTCTGCTCTCGCTGCTGATGTGGGCGGTGTATCTGATTCTGCTGTACACCCGCTGGAGCGCCGGCTGGCGTGGCCGCCGGGCTGCCTACCTGGCCGCGGGGGCGTTTGTCTTCGCCCTGATTGCCTGGTTCGCTAACTATTTCAGCGCCATTCACAGGTTTGCACGCTCATGACCTTTCAGCTCATCGGGGTGAACCACAAGAGTGCGCCGGTTGAAGTGCGGGAACGCCTTGCGATCCCCGAGTCACATCTGCCGGACGCCTTGAAGCGGCTCGTCCAGCATCCAGGGGTCAATGAGGGGATCATCGTCAGCACTTGCAACCGTGTAGAACTGCTGGCCGGAGCACAGAATGGGGGCGCGGACCTGCGCAAATTTCTGGGCGATTATTTCCAGATGGACCGTACGCAGATCGATCCTCATCTTTACGAATATCGTGAGCAGGACGCGGTGCGGCATTTGTTCCGGGTAACGTCCAGCCTGGATTCCATGGTGGTGGGCGAAGCGCAGATTCTCGGCCAAGTGAAGGAAGCTTACGCCACCGCGCGGGCGGTAGGTGCGGTTCATTCGCAGTTGGATCAACTGCTGACTCGCGCCTTTGCCGTTGCCAAGCGAGTGCGCACGGAAACGGCGGTGGGCTCCTCCGCGGTCTCGGTGGCTTCGGTGGCGGTGGAACTCGCCAAGAAAATCTTCGGCTCGCTCCAGGGCAAGAACGTCTACCTTGTAGGAGCGGGCAAGATGACCGAACTGGCAGCCCGCCATCTGCTGGCTCATGGCGCCGGATCGATCTTTGTGGCGAATCGGACCTACGACCGCGCCATCCGTCTGGCGCAAAAGTTTAACGGCCAAGCCATCGAATTCAACCGGCTGTATGATACATGCGACCGCGCCGACATCGTCATCACTTCCACCGGTGCGCCGCACGCCATCTTCCGCCGCGAACATGGCGAGCAGTTCCTCAGCCGCCGAAAAAACCGTCCCATGTTCTTCATCGATATTGCCGTGCCGCGCGATGTCGATCCGGAGATGAACAAGCTGGACGGCATTTTCGTTTATGACATTGACGACTTGCAGCAGGGCGTGGCCAGCCATGTGGCCGACCGAAAGAAGGAGGCCGAGCGAGCGGACCAGATTATCAACACCGAAGTCGAACGCTTCCAGGCTCGCCTGCAAACGCTCGACGTGGTTCCCACGATCGTTTCTCTGCAGGACCACCTGGAGACCATTCGCCAGGCGGAAATCGACCGGGTGCGCGGGCGTCTGGGCCAACTGTCTCCCGAGCAACACCTCGCGGTGGAAACTCTCACTCGCGGCATCGTAAACAAGATCATGCACACCCCCATCAGCACCCTGAAAACGGCCGCGCGCGAGTCCGAAGCTACTACGGTGGTCGAGGTGGTCCGCCGCCTCTTCAATCTGCAACAGAAGAATGCGTCCGATGACCCCGGCTCCGGAGGACGCAACTGATGGCCTGTCTGCGCATCGGTTCTCGCGGATCGCAACTCGCACTTTGGCAGGCCCATCACATCAGCGCTCTTCTGCGTGGGCGGGGCCACGAAGTCGAACTGGAAATCATCAAGACGACCGGCGACAAGATTCTCGACGTTGCCCTGGCCAAGGTGGGCACGAAGGGCATGTTCACCAAAGAGATTGAAGAAGCGCTCGCCGAGGGCCGCGTCGATCTCGCGGTGCATAGCCTGAAGGACCTCCCGACTCAACTTTCGCCGGGGTTCGAGATTGCCGCCATCACCGCCCGTGAAAATCCTCGCGACGTGTTCTGCTCAGTCCACCACTCCAGAATTGAAGACTTGCCGCGAGGCGGGCGGGTCGGCACCAGCAGTCTTCGCCGACAGGCGCAATTGAAGGCATTGCGCGCCGATCTCAAGATTCACCCCCTCCGCGGCAATGTCGACACCCGTCTCCGCAAGCTGGAACAGGGCGAATATGACGCAATTATCCTGGCTGCAGCCGGGTTGAACCGGCTCGGCAAGACTGAACTGGTGAAGCAAGTGATTCCCGCTGAGGTAATGTGCCCCGCGGCCGGACAGGGTGCGCTGGGATTAGAAATTCGCGCCGGCGACGCGGCCATCCGACAGCATTTGGTCTTTCTCGATGATTCTGCCGCGCGCGTTTCCACCACCTGCGAGCGAGCAACCCTGAATAAATTGGGCGGAGGCTGCCAGGTCCCCATCGGAGCGTTTGCCGAGGTGCGAAACGGCCGCGTGTATCTAAATGCCATCGTAGCTCATCCCGACGGATCGAAGGTGTTGCGGGAATCGCTTGACGGTGTGGACCCTATCGCACTCGGCGAAGCGGTCGGCGAAACCTTGCTGCGACGCGGCGGCGAAGCCATCCTGGAAGAAGTCTACGGGAAGGAAATAGCGGTTCCGCAGCAACCGTGAACGTGTGTCGCGCGGAAAGCGTGTGGCGTAGACACTCCTGTCCGCGCAGGCGGAAATTCAACAGATGAAGAGCCCCACGGAACTGCCGCTTGCTGGCCTCCGCATCCTGGTTGGCCGCGCCCGCCATCAAGCCAGCGCATTGTCTTGTGATCTTCGCAAGCTGGGCGCGGAGGTCATCGAGATTCCCTTCATTGAGATTCGCAAGTCGCGATCTTACAAGCCTCTCGACGCAGCTCTGAAGAACCTGGCCGGTTACGATTGGCTCATTCTGACCAGCGTGAACGGTGTGGACGCCCTTTGGGATCGCCTTCGGAAGCTTCATCTCGCCAGGCGGCACCTGCGGCACCTGAAAATTGCGGCGATTGGCCCGGCTACCAGGAAGGCGATAGAACAGCACGGATTGAAGGCCAATGTGGTCCCTGAGGAGTACGTGGCCGAATCCGTCGTCAGGAGCTTGCGGAACAGGGTGAAAGGGAAGCGAGTGCTACTGGCGCGCGCCAAGCTGGCCCGTGATGTCATTCCCGCGAACTACGTAAGCTGGGCGCACAGGTGGATGTGGTCGAGGCCTACGAAACCGTAATCCCGCCATCTTCCCGCCGTCGGTTGCGCGCCGTTTTGAAGACTCCCAATCGCCGTCTGGATGTGATCACGTTTACCAGTTCTTCGACCGCGCGAAACTTTCTCGCACTCCTTGCCGGCAAGGCGCCCCAGCGGCAAACCGCGCGCGGCCGCAAGCTTGCGGGAATGAAATTGGCTTCGATTGGTCCGGTAACCTCTTCAACGCTGCGCCAGCTGGGTCTTCCGGTCCACATCGAGGCCCGAGAACACACCATCCCCGGCTTGGTTGCGGGCGATCGTCCGCGCCGCGCACGTTCGCTAAGGAATTCTGGCGGCTCGAACAGAGCATATACAGCCTAAGAGGCTTGAAACGCTTGTTTCCAACAAGATGTTTTTGGCGTGGCTGAAAGCCGCGCCCTTTCAAATCACAGCCGTTGACGCACGCCGGAGAGTTTCCTATTCCGTCAGCGTGCAGCCGCAGTCCGCCGGGGGTACATGAGCCCTCAGAAACTCCGAAACTCGCTTGTAGGCGTCGATCTGATTCTCAACCTTGGCGAAACCGTGGCCTTCGTTTTCGTACACCTTGTACTCAACCTTGCCGCCGCGTTTGTTGATTGCATCGACGACCTGCTGCGCTTCGCTGTCCGGGCATCTGGGATCATGCTCGCCGGCCAGTAACAGCAGCGGCGCCCTGATCTGATCCGCAAAGAAGATCGGCGAACGTCGCGATACCGTTCCTTGTTTTTTTCGGGATCACCCATGGTCGCCAGGTCCGACTGTTGCAGCACCGGGTCCTCGTGTTGAATCTCGGTGAACCAGTTCACGAAGGGCACGATGGGCACGCCCGCCGCCCACACATCCGGAGCTTTGGTGACGCCCATCATCGTGAGGTAGCCGCCATAGCTTCCGCCCATGAGCGCAATCTTGCTCGGATCAAGATATCCGGTTTGCTTGATAAAGTCCGCCGCGGCCAGCACATCCAGCAAATCTCCGCCGCCCATATCGAACAGATTCGCCTGCTGGAAGTCCTTGCCGTAGCCAGTCGATCCACGATAGTTCGGGGCAATCACCATGTAACCCTGGTTCACAATGTGCTGCACAAACCGGTTAAACGAATTCACCGTTTGCACGGCCGGCCCACCGTGCACATAGACCACGGCAGCGTTCTTGCCATTGCGAATCATGTTGTAGGGCACGTAGACAAAAGCTGAGATCGTCCATTTGCCGTCGCGGCTGGGATAGTGAACCAGAAATGGTTCAACCATCGCTTCCGAGCGTACACCGCCCACCAGCGAGTTCGTAAGCTGCTGCGACTTATTGGCTCCGATTTGATAAACCCACAAATCGCCGGGCGCGGTCGGGCCCGTGTGGTAGTAGAGCAAACGAGTGCTGTCCTTGCTGAAAGCGGAAGGGGTGCCGTGGGGGCTCATTGACGCCCTGACCCAAGTCTAGCCGCGTACTCTTGCCAGTCGCCAGCTCGTGCAGGTAAGTGTCAGTATTGCCCTCCACATTCGCCGACCAGGTCACGGACCTCCCATCGGGCGAAAAGTTGGCTCCGTTGATCTCCCACTTATCCTTGGTCAACCAGGAGATTTTCTTCGTGGGAATATCGAGCAGTCCGACGTTGTCATGGCCGCTGGCATTGGACGTAATGAGCAACTTCGTTCCATCCGGCGACATGTCATTGGCGCGGTAAAGCGCTTCGCCGTCGTGAGGCGTCAGCAGCCTGCTCTGCCCGGCAGCCACCTCGGCGATGAAAATATTGGAATCCGTACCTTTCGCCTGCTCTTGGGTGTAGGCGATCCACTTGCCGTCACGCGACCAGATCGGATTTTCGTTCAGCTTGTCCGCCGGCGTGCCCGTGGTGATGTGCCGGGCCTCCCGCATCAGCATGTCATGAGACGTCAATTTCGTACACTGACGAAGTCTTCGGCTTTACTGTGTAGGCGAGGTAGCGTGCGTCGGGCGACCAGCGCGGCGACTCCTCCGCGATTTCCCGCGTGTGGGTCAGGTTGACCACCCGGCCGTCTTTCGGTGAAACCAGAAAAATGTCCCACTGTTCGTCGCCGTCGTAGTCCGACATGTAGGCGATCCACTTGCTATCCGGCGACCACACGGGTTGCGTCTGCCGCTGGTCGCTGATGGTCAACTGCGTGGGCCAACCGCCATCCGCCGGCACCAGCCAGAGATTATTCCGGCCGCTGATGTTGCTGACGAACACGACGGTCTTGCCATCCGGCGACCACGATGCCGCACCAACCTGCCGGGTCATGTACAGGCGCTCGATCGACAGATTCTGCTGAAACTGTTCCACGTCCGCGTTCGGTTTGCTCGTAATTTGCTTGGGATCGGTGATGGCTTCCGGAACAGGCCGAGTTTGGGCTGGAGCCAGCGTGGTCATGAATATGACGATAGCAAATGAGATGAGAGCGCGCATGAGGGCTTGGAAAACTCTGAGATTACCTTGATCAGTTTTCAAATGGAAGTTTAGCAGAGCGGGCTGCCGGGTCCCGTCTGCGACCGATTTCGCTCGGGAATTGCCCGAATTAAGATGCGGTGATCTGGCTACTTCGCCCGTTTGTGAATTTCCACCGTGCTCCAGGTCTTGTCGGCGGCGTGACAGATGCTCTCCAGCGGACAATCGGAACATTTCGGTTTACGCGCGATGCACAGCTTGCGCCCGTGCCAGATGATCTGGTGCGCAAACAGGATCCACTTTCCAGGCGGGATCACCTTCATCAGATCCCGCTCGATCTTTGACGGGTCAGTATTTCTCGTCAGCTCAAGCCGGCGCGAGATACGCGTGACATGGGTATCCACGACTACGTACCTTGCCGAACCACGTTCCCAGCAGGACATTGGCAGTTTTTCGGGCCACTCCGGGCAAGGTGAGCAGCTTATCCATCTCGTCCGGAATCTCGCCGCGAAACTCGCTGACAATTTTCTTTGCGGCGCCAACAACGGACTTCGCTTTGTTACGAAAAAATCCGGTCGAATAAATATCCGGTTCAAGCTGTTCAGGTGTCAGCGCGGCAAAATCCTTCACTGTCGGATATTTCCTGAACAGCTCAGGCGTCACTCGATTTACGGTTGCGTCGGTCGATTGCGCGGAAAGGATCGTTGCCACCAGCAGCTCCCATGGGCTCTGGTGAGTGAGCGCGCAGGTCGCATCGGGATAAAGCTGATCCAATCGTTGGAGAATCTGGCTATCCGCTCCGGGGCGAGCGGATTGTAGCCCTTCGATTCGGCGCCGCGAACTGGCTTGGCTTTCTTTGGTTGCGGCGCAGGGACAGGCGTCCTCGCCCGTCCGCGGGTCGCAGGTTGAGCGCCTTTGGCGGACAGGAATGTCCGCGCCACACGTGCTTTCTCATGGCGTCCAGTCTTGGCCGGTTGTCGTGGAACTACCCCACGTGGCATCAGTTCATCTCCTGAGGTCCCAACGAGACCTAAATGTTAGCAGAACAGTGGCGGTTGACAATTGACGCCATGCTGGTAGCTAGGTAGTCTGAAGGTAGATTCTACAAAATTACTATGGCAGTGAAGTACCATTTAGACTCGGGCAGGTGTGGCGACAGGATGCCAGCGGTCAGGATTATCTCGTCACCAAGGTTTACAGCGAAGTCTTCAGTCAGTACGCCGTTTTACGGCCAGCCGAGGTGACCGCGCCCGACGCTCCCGCAGTACGCGTGAAGGTCTCGAAAAACACCAACGGTGTAGCTTGTCCGGATTCACATTTACGCAGGAGGGTTCGTTCTAGTTCTCATGGAGACGTTGCTTGCAACGTGTCACGGTTGAAGATGCAGCCAGCTGCGTTGCTACGACTTTCGGCCATCGCCGCATGACGGAAAAAATCCTCGCTATTCTGTTTGTCTTCATCAAGTCAGTCATCGCCGCGACCGGCTATGGCGGACTTGCTCGTTCTCATGGCGATCGAGTCCGCCTGCATCCCGCTGCCCTCCGAGCTGATCATGCCGTTTGCCGGCTACCTGGTGTTTGAAGGCACAATGAGGCTGGTGTGGGTGGCCACCGCCGGCGCCATCGGATGCAATCTCGGATCGCTGGTGGCCTACGAAATTGGCTGCTACGGCGGCCGCCCGCTGGTGGAAAAATATGGCCGCTGGATTCTGCTCAGCCACCGCGAACTCAACTGGGCCGACCACTTCTTCGCCCGCTGGGGATACCTGGCAGTATTCATTGCGCGCTTGCTGCCCGTGATCCGGACGTTCATTGCTCTGCCTGCGGGAATCGCGCGCATGCCCCGCGGGCGCTTTCACATATACACCTTTCTCGGATCATGGCCTTGGTGCTTTGGGCTGGCGTGGCTCGGCCTGAAGCTGGGCGAAAACTGGCGAGAGTTAGGCAAGTATTTCCACAAGTTTGACGCGGTCATCGGCGCGGTGCTGGCGCTGGGGATCATCTGGTTCGCCTGGTCGCATTGGCAGAACAGAATTAGCGCAGCAGAATAGAAGTGACACAGACCATGAGGGGACAGGCGTCCTCGCCGCTCCGGTTGGGCGTAGCCCGGAAGTTCAAGGAGGTCTTATGAAGCGGTTCATCCTGGTATCGATCCTGCTGGCCTGCAGCACGCTGTTCGCATCGGCCCGAAGCGCTCCGGCCTGGTCGGGGGCCAGCCTTTCGTGGTCGAGTACTACTACAGGGCCAAGTGGGGGCATGCGGACGAATTTCTCAAACTGTTCAAGAAAAACCACTATCCCCTGCTCAAGAAAGAAGTCGAGATGGGCCGCTTGATCAAGGTCTGGATGGATCAACCGCGCTACCACGCCACGGAAGACGGCCGCTGGGATTATCGCGTGACCATCGTCTTCACAAACGCTACCGTGGCCAATGAACCGTTCGACGAAGACGCGCTGAAGAAGCAATTGTTCCCCGATCAGGAGACTTATCAGAAAGAAGAACAGCGCCGCTTCGAGATTCTCGATGCGCATTGGGATTTGCCGATCAAGACGGTCGAACTGGAAGCGAAATGAGGGCGAGATCACTGTCATCAACCATCCATTGATTTGTAACACTCCAGCTTGATCTGGCGCAGGTCGGCACGTGAAAATCAAGACTGTCCGATGCGCCGCTGCTTCGGTTTTCCCCGGTTCGGACGATCTCCCACGAGTCCCATCCAATTGCTGGTTACTTTAGTGCGGGAACGTGACTTGCATCACATGGTCTTGTGAGGATGGAGTGCCGATACTAACGACAGGGCATGGTACGCAACATTGCCAAGCCCTGCTCTTTTTCAGGCCATACCCTGGGCTCTGCTGAAATCGAGCCGGAACCGCGCCTGCCGCTATGACAGTTGGCTGCAATGTTGGTATCGCTAGCGCTAAGGACAAGATTGTACCTCTGTTGCCCCATTTCGACCGGCTCAAGATCATTACCGACGTGTTTGGCGGCCTTCCGCCGCAGGCAGCGGGATCGATGCTAACGCGATCCATCGGTCATAACGGCTCGTGCAGACGCGAAAGGCGACATGCCTGACAAGAAAGCCACAAGCGAGAGGATACTCAGGATGGCATTCACCGTCCTGATTGCTCTCTTGATGGGGATCGGCTACCTGGGGCTTAGCCGAATGAACCAAATCAATACCGATTTGAGCGATGTGCTAGGCAGGCACTGGCACCAAAGTGCGCTTGTCCCGCGAGGCACTCGCATACTCGAGCCGCAACAGTCGTATCACGATGGAACTTTTCCTTGTCAGGGATAAGGCGGAGATCGACTCCCTCCTGAAAAACAGGGTTGAGAATAGCCAACACATCTCAGCTCGAATCTCGAAGATCGAGAGTCAGTGCGATGGTCCGGAGGAGAAACAACTGCTCGCGGCTGTCAAAGATGCGAGAGCCCCATATGTCGCGAGCTACCTGCGTACCCTGCATTTGCTGGTGGATGAACACGACCCAGACGCGGCCAGAATCGTCATGGTCGGCGAATCGACGCCGGCATGCTCAAATATTCACTCGGCTTGGGAGGACTTCGCGCAATTCCAGATGGACGAGATTGAACAGAGCCGCCAGAGAGAGCAAGACGCGGTATGCCACGGCCCTGGTCTGGTCCGTGTTGCTGATCGGGCTGTCAGTGTTTGTCGGCAGCTTCGATGGCCTGTTCAACCGCTCCGGCCCGAATTATCGCGAGGTTGTCGGCCGTTTCACGGTACGCCGCACCAACGGCGATCTTCTCGGCGTGATGAAGCCGAGTTGCCGTACCTTTCCGGCGCGCAACATGGCGACCATCGAAGCCGCGTTGATGCGGCAGGGCATGAGCCAGATCTATCTTTCGCTGGACGATCCCGCCCCTGATGGCACTGTTCCGGTCCGGCTCTATTCAAGCCGCTGGTGTTGTTGATCTGGCTCGGCGCGCTGATCATGTTCGTCGGCGGCGGCCTGTCGCTGTCCGACCGGAGGCTGCGCGGTGGGCGCGCCGAAACCAACCCGAGCGAGCGTCGCCACGCAGAACTCGCATGTCCCTCAAATGCCCAGGCGCAGTTTGGAATTGATCTAGCTCTAAAGTCCGAGCGCCTGAGCCTCAAATCATTGCGTCGAGCATTGCCCGATGCGACTGCGCGTATGGAGTAACATTTCAAAAGCGTGGAGGCTCTCGATGAGACAATTGCTGTCCTCCGGCTTTCGCCCAGTATTGAGGCCCGAGGCGGAGATGTTGCTGCGATTGCGCAGTCCAAACGACGATACGGCTAAGTTGAGAACAAAGCTGCGCGAAGCCGGACTCCGTCCGACACGAACGCGCCTGGCGCTTAGCGCACTTTTGTTCTCCAAAGGTGATCGCCACGTCACCGCGGAGCAGCTTTTTGAAGAGGCGAACCAGGCTAGGGTGTCGGTGTCGCTCGCTACGGTCTACAACACCCTCCACCAATTCACCCAAGTTGGTTTTCTACGACAAGTGGCAATTGACGCTTCAAAATCTTATTTTGACACAAATACTACCGAACATCATCACTTCTATATCGACGATCGGCATGAGCTTATGGATATTCCCCCGACCAATGTGATCATCGGCAAAGCTCCTGTGCCGCCAGATGGATACGAGATCGCCCGCATCGATGTACTGGTGCGTTTGCGCCGCAAGGCGGATAACCCGCCAGTTTGATTGTCGCGGGATGACGCTCTTATTTGGCGCCGAGGGGCGCTTTTGAATCTCTATGCCGGGCGCGGCGCCAACAGCGCCCGAGTTTTAAATTACAAAGACCAAGAACTTTTCAAATTGTAGGCTGCCAGTTCTCTGCAGCCATAGCCGTGCGCAGTTCACGTAGCCGGGGCTGGCAGCGATAGTTCGCGTCAGATCCATCGGCCTGCCACAGCTCGGGCACAAGTGATTTGGATTTAGGCTGTCCCCACCCATGCTTAAGATAGTGACTTGCAAGGCGGATCGTGCCGTGATGGCGGTCACAATTGAGTGGGGATGGTCGAACGTGTCTGTTGCCGCCTCATCGTGACATCGTCCACGATGCGAAGTCGCTTGCCGCCGGGAGTAGTGAACGGGCGTCCCCAACGGCCCGGTCCGTTGGATAGAAGGAGGGCTGTCATAAAATGGCGATCATTCGCGCGCGTGTTGTAGCCCCATGAGGATAGAGCTCAACTATCAAGCCGAAACCTTCGAAGAGGCAATTTGCCAAACCAAGTGATTTACTTGGTCAAGGGCATGCCCCCGCGCAAAATATTGGATCAGCTCATGGCGCGAGGCTTTGTACGGGACCCTGGCAACAACGCGTTGGAGGTCGTAGCGCAAAGATTAGGGGAGATGGCCGAACAGATGCGCCATGATCGCATTGGCACGGGGGCCCCGCGTAGCCCAAATCCCATGTAACCAAGCTGCCGAAGCCGTAGCCGGCCGGCGGCGCCCTTCAGCTTGGCGACGGTCATGGCCTTGTCGAATTCCGACAAGGCAACCGCACCTGTACATCCGACATCCCGGTCACTCGGAGGCTGGAGCTATCGTGGCTCCGGCTGATCGCTTCGGGCCAGCACCCGAGCGTGGTCACAAAGCATGATTAGCCGACCAGGATACTCCTCGACGCGGGTTCGGTAGATCGATCGGGCGATCTTGAGGTCGGCGTGACGATCGAGGATCTCCTCGATGCCGGCGCCTTCACCGCCCGGCTTGAAAAGCTCGATCGAGTATCTTGCAATGTCGGTCGGCATTCGCCGGACTCTGTATGGGCCACCTAGTCTCCTTGTATTTCTCGACCAGCGTTACGAGACGGAATGATCGGGCACGCGTCGTCAACCCAAATGCTTCAATTTTTATGTGTTGGAAAAATAGCCAACATGGCGTCCAGCCAGCTGCCAAAATTTGAAAAATAAGCGTTGTTCAATTCGCGTCACTGAGTTGCTTAGATACAAACGGATCCTACTCACCAATGGTACGCACAACGCTACTTTCAGGCCGGGTATTGTTAGGCAAAAGCTTGTCCTGTTGCCTGACCATTTCGTCGTACTTCGGCACTGTGGTGACCTCGCCCTTTGGCACCATGTGCACCACCTTGAAGCCGCCCGCCTTGAGCATTCAATTACCTCGCGTACACCGGCAACCCTGTGGACCGGAAGGCTGTCCATTATCACAACGTCGCCGCGCTTGAGAAGGCGACCTCGACCGCAGGCTGACGCAGGTTCTTCGCTCATTCGGTCGGTCTTACCTTCGCTAAGAACTTCTCGAACGCGGCACGACCTTCCTTGCCGGTCTGCTCTTCGACCTTCTGGAGGATCTCATCGACGGAGCGCGGCTTGGATCCGTCCCGGTGGGTAACGTCGGCTGGCACCCTCACGATCTTAGACAAGCCAACGAGCGCGGTGAAATACGCTAGCGGGTTGGTCTCAAAGACCCAATCGAAGATCTTGTATCCCTTCTCGTCATAGTGGCGCTGGAAGTCGCCGAGAAACTTGCCGCTAATCACCTGCACATTGCTGTCTTGGCGGACAACTACGGGATTGTTGATCCCATCCTGTACCGGCGGCTTAATCTCGACGGTGGCTTCGGTCTTTTTGGAGCCCTTGCGGGATCTCCTCGGCCGCTCAATCCGAAAAGCTAACCGGCTTGCGGGATCAACCAGCCCATAGCGCGGCGCCGAGCTGCGAAAGTAGTGGGCGATATAAAGCCGCAGCGCCGACGCCAATGGACACTTCGGGTCCTTCGCAGCAACAACGCCCTCAATGAACGCCTTCGCTGTCAATCCGCACTCGGCCGCAATCTCTCGTAGCCAGCCCCAATACGCTGGCTCTAGCCGGACAGAGGTCGGATGACCGTTGATGATTATTCTTCTGGGTTGAACGTGAGACGGCATCAGAACAAGCTTGGCACGGCCATTAGCGACAGCGGGACCGGCGGACCGCGCCGGCGCCAGCAAATAGGAAGTGGAGCACGCCGCGCCGGTTCATTTTTGGTCGACCTTCGCGCTAGGATGTTCTTGGCGGCACTGTTGGCGCATCCGATTCACTTCTCAATTGACGTCTTGTTGCTCACGCATGACGCTACTCCAGTGGCTGGCCAAGCAAATCAATCCTGTCATCCCTTGATCCAGTATAGCCGGGCAGCGCGCCGCCCACCTGCGCGGTTTCTAGCTGTGAACGCGCCATGTGACCACAAGCCGGCGGGTGATGTTCGCAGGTTTTGATACCCCGCCACGACACACATCTACTGGATAACCTATTGATAATGCGTCGTTTTCTGATTGCTAGGGCCAGAACTCATGCCACTACAATCGTATATATCCCAGACGTCGCCGAGCCGCATGCGATCGTCAGCATGCCAACAACGCCCTCAATGAACGCTTTCGCTGTCAATCCGCACTCGGCCGCAATCTCTCGTAGCCAGCCCCAATACGCTGGCTCTAGCCGGACAGAGGTCGGATGACCGTTGATGATTATTCTTCTGGGTTGAACGTGAGACGGCATCAGAACAAGCTTGGCACGGCCATTAGCGACAGCAGGACCGGCGGACCGCGCCGGCGCCAGCAAATAGGAAGTGGAGCACGCCGCGCCGGTTCATTTTTGGTCGACCTTCGCGCTATGAGGTTCTTGGCGGCGCTGTTGGCGCATCCGATTCACTTCTCAATTGACGTCTTGTTGCTCACGCATGACGCTACTCCAGTGGCTGGCCAAGCAAATCAATCCTGTCATCCCTTGATCTAGTATAGCCGGGCAGCGCGCCGCCCACCTGCGCGGTTTTGCTTAGCCATGTGACCACAAGCCGGCGGGTGATGTTCGCAGGTTTTGATACCCCGCCACGACACACATCTACTGGATAACCTATTGATAATGCGTCGTTTTCTGATTGCTAGGGCCAAAACTCATGCCACTACAATCGTATATACCCCAACGTCGCCGAGCCGCATCGATCGATCAGCAGCAACAACGCCCTCAATGAACGCTTTCGCTGTCATTCCGCACTCGGCCGCAATCTCTCGTAGCCAGCCCCGATACGCTGGCTCTAGCCGGACAGAGGTCGGATGACCGTTGATGATTATTCTTCTGGGTTGAACGTGAGACGGCATCAGAACAAGCTTGGCACGACCATTAGCGACAGCAGGACCGGCGGACCGCGCCGGCGCCAGCAAATAGGAAGTGGAGCACGCCGCGCCGGTTCATTTTTGGTCGACCTTCGCGCTATGAGGTTCTTGGCGCCGCTGTTGGCGCATCCGATTCACTTCTCAATTGACGTCTTGTTGCTGGGCGCCATCATAAACCTCGAGGATTGGGTGCGGAGCCTTGGCCTCGGCCAATGTGAGGCAGCTACGCGATAGACCTCGGCGTCCTGCCCGGCATCATTAAGGCCAAGTGTTGCCGTTAAATCAAAAAACGGCCATCCCTAAGTGGTGAGGACGAAAATGCCAACCGTTGCGCTTCAAGTTACAGTCACTGACTATGCAAAATGGCGGCCTATTTTCGACAAGTACAGGTCATACCGAGCTGAAGCCGGATTTAAGAACGAACGGGTATTCCGAAACGTCGACGATCCCAATGAAATAATCATTTGGGGGGAGGCGACGAGCGGATCAAAATTACGCAGGGCGCTGGCAAGCCCGGAGCTCAAGGCCGCGATGAAAGAAGCGGGTGGCGTGGCTGGAACCTTAAAGCTGCATGTCATCCCTTACAGCAGTGACGCTGTTATAGCATAGACTTGGGGATCGCAGCGCGTATTAGTCCATCATCTGTATTGCTCAGGCGCGGCGCACCATACAAATGCCCCGGCTGCTGTATTGTTTTGTCTGGATCAGACGCACTGTTTGATGAATCCCATCCAAAGCAGCAGAAACGGAGGTTCGGCAGGAATCTCTCGCCAATGTCGTTCCTTAAGCAGACACGATCTGCGTCAAATGCTGGGATTGGTGATATCGCCGCCACGGCTTGAAAACGTCAGCATCGACCCTCGCGGAAGCGAATGAGGAGGGGAATAGGTTGGCTTATGACGATCCGCTTCAAAATTCTAGCTCTCGCCTTTGCGATCCTTGTTGTCTTCGGGATGGTAGTGGGTATTTCCACGTGGTTGCAGCACCAGTTCATGAATCAAATCGTCGCTATCACCCGTTATCACATCCCTCTGCGGACGATTATCGCCGATTTTGATGTACGCACCGATCGGTACGAGATGATCATACTGCGGCTGCTGCGGCAACCAGCTGTTATCCAAAACGAATTGGAAGCCACAAGGTCACAAGCGCAACAGGAGGCCAAGCGAATAGCTGACGATCTTGCTCAGTTTGACGCGCTCGTCGATAAGGCCCTCGCAGATCCTACGGTGGCCAGGCAGAGTGCGAGCATATTCTCGGAGCTGAAAGGTGCCACACCTTTCATAGAACGCCAGCTCGATCCGTTCTTTAAGATAGGAGAGCAAGTCCTGCAAGCCGCCGCCGACGGTCGCCTGGATGAAGCTCGTAACCTGTCTCTGGAGTTTCGCAAGACCGAAGCTGCCTTTGGTCCGGACACGGCTGCTTTGCGCGAGAAGCTTGCCATGCTTACTAGTGCAGTCGGCAGCGCGGCATTGTCCAGCCAAAGTATCATCCAAGATCTTGATCTCATTCTGTTTGCCTTGGCCGGCTGCCTTGGTATCGGCGCAGGTATTTTTGTTTCTGCGCATATTGTGCGTGCCTTACGCCGTCTCGCCGAGGGGACAGCGGCGGTCCAGGCCGGACATTTTGCGGTCACGGTACCCGTTGAAACGGATGATGAGGTCGGGCAGCTCGCTATTGCCTTTAATCGAATGGTCGAAGAAATCCGCACCAGAGAAAAAATAAAAGACGCCTTTGGTAAGTTCGTCGATCCGCGCATCGTAGCCAATCTGATTACGACCGCCTCCGGAGAATTCGATCGAGCCGAGCGGCAGGTCGTCACCGTATTCTTCTCGGACATCGCCGCCTTCACCTCGATGAGCGAACAACTAACGGCCTCCGCTATCGTCAATATGCTAAATCATTACTTCACCGCTGTGACAGGCCCGATCCGTGACAGTCACGGTATTGTCGACAAGTATATGGGCGACGGTCTCATGGCCTTTTGGGCGGCGCCATTTTCGCCTGGTGACACCCACGCGGCGGGCGGTTGTCTTTCAGCGCTTCAGCAGCAGGCAGCGATTGAGGACCTTAATAAAGAACTGCCAAACCTCGTCGGACTTCGGCGCGGCGCGCCTACTCTTCGCGTGCACATGGGAATTGCCACCGGAGAAGTAATTGTGGGCACGATTGGGTCTGCAGTGTCCAAGAGCTTCACGGTAATTGGCGATACCGTCAATGTGGCCTCGCGGCTCGTGGGCGCGAACGAAGTATACGGAACGCGAATTGTCATCAGTGAGGAAACGCTTCGCCTTGCGCGGCAAGAGGTTGAAGCTCGTGAACTCGATCTGATCACAGTTGTGGGCAGAAGCGAACCCATCCGCATCTACGAACTTCTTGGCCGGACGGGAGAGTTGCTCTCTGGTGAGGACGAACTGGCCAACGAGTTTGAAAACGGCCTTAACGCCTATCGAGCGCGGGAATGGGTGCCGGCCGAGCGGCACTTCCAGCGCTGTCTTGAAATCAGGCCTGCAGACCGGCCCTCGGCTTTGTACATTGAACGTATTTCCGAAATGCGAAAGAATCCGCCGCCCGCTGACTGGAATGGCGTGTCGCGTTTAGTCAAAAAATGAGCGGACCATCCCGGAGGGGTGCCCGTTCAAACGGTTTTCGCCGCCAAAGGCCCGCTGGCCAATCAAGAGAGTTTTTCTGAACGTCTGATCAGTTATGTACAAAATACCGGCGGTGATGGCAGCGATAAAGGCCAGAACAATCGTGAAAGCGCCCAACCTCCGAGTCCAGCGAGCCATAGTCCTTTCGTTTCTTTGGTGCTCGGTTTCTCCCTTCTTTCCATAGCTTTTCGCTGCTTGTGGCGGCCCCAGAACCGGGAAAGTCCCACAGGGAAGGGCTTTTAGAGCGAGGTCCTGCGCGTCATCCGCGACACCATCGCGGCGCTACCTGGGCTCGGTTACGTAACGAGCTGAACTCGGTGTGCCGGCAAAGATTACGTAACGAGCTTGAGCGATTACGTGGACCGAGTTCGCCGACCGGATTCCTGGCGCCTGGAACGCCGGATGCGGCCGGATTTCAGGATCGGGGCTTCGATGCCTGCCGGCCAAGCCGGCAATCCAAACTTTTTAACCCTTGGCACGTCGATTGCTACCCGCGCGGGCGCGAGGCGACGGCACCGGCCGGAAACGAGGCGCGAAATTAAATTGGCCGTCCGTCTGCCTGAGTCCAGCAGGTTCACACGGCAACGGATTGAGCTGTGTCCCACATGCTAACACTGGAGTGCACAGTAACATGATCGATGTTAGTGTGCAGGCTACTGTTAGTTTCATCATCACCTTCCGTAAAATTGCGCGTTCGCTATCGCAAATCGTCGCAAGCAATCAGGCATTCTGTGATTTTGGTCACCGCGCCTTCCAACGAGGCGCTAGTAAATTCTCGTTCATGAATATCGCTGAGCATTGGGAGGGCGTCATGAGGAATTTATTCGGTCTGCTGCTGGCAGTGGCTCTGGCAGCCGGCGCTGCTGCCTTGGTCACCCCACATCCGAGTGCAGCGACGCCGATTTTAGTGGACTACTCTGGTGCCAGTTACTAGCTGACTTTATTTCGTTCGAGACTAGCTGGGCTTGCCAGGTAGCCGAGCCCAGCCGGCCGATCTACGGTCTAGGCTGCGTTCGCAATCGTGGTCCCGCTGCCAATGGCGTTGCCGCCTACGATAGTCAGCTTAGCACCTCCCGGCGGTTCACCAAGCGCGATGTAATGATTCGGGACTATGCGCACAGCGCCCCAAAGAGAAACAGCCGCCGCGTTTGGCAATATTGCTGATATGGACCTCGACGTACGGCAGGCCGGCCCCCTTAATGCAATCGTTAAGCGCAAAGCCGGCATAGGTGAACCCAGCTGACTTCATCACCAATCCGTCGAAGCCCTCGTCTACGGCCCGATAGATGTAATTAATCGCCTCGCCTTCAATGTTGCTATAGAAAATGTCCAGCACGTAGTCATGCTTCCTGGCGTGGCGGTGCAGCATGGCGTCGAGCTCGGCAGGCATTGTGGCGCCGTAGATCGAAGGCTCGCGCCGCCCTAGGAAGGTCAAGTTCGCGCCCTGCACGAGTAGGATCTTCGTCATCTCACCCCTGCCGAAGTTTCCAGGCCGCCTCCACTAATCCCTAAACCAAATTGTGTCATCGCCCCCTCAGCTTCGGCCCTTTATGGGCCAATGCCTCCGCCATCGAAAGGGCGGCCCGCCCCAGCGTGAATTCGCAAAACGCACGACTGTGCTGCCAGTCACATCCGACGGAACGGCATGATGGCAAATTTTCTCTTGTCACGCTCGCGGAGGAGGACATCATGACTAACGGAGCCACTCATCAGCATCGCGGGTTTGTCCGGTTGGCTGTTACCGCTGGCGCAACCGTTTTGGCGATAGGTTTGCTGACTACCGGATCAGTCCTCTACAGCACGAACAATGCGAGCGCGGTCACTACGCCCACTTTCAGTACTTTTACTCGCGCTGTAGAAGCCCCTACAACGCTTGAGATTGTGCCGTCGCCAGTCATTGACACCAATAGCGAATTCTTTTTTGGGACCGGTGACGGGAGCGTTGGATACTATGCCGAACGACCCAATCAGTGAGCGCAATGTAGAACCGGATAGGGACGGGCGCGGCCGCGCGTGTGCCGGCCGCCAATTGTGCCTGGGGTGCCCAGTCGCTTTACGCGCCCGTAAGCGGCCGACGGGGTCACCTTCGTAGGCCATGAGGTTGCTGATAAGATTGCGCTTATGCGCGACAGGCGAGTTGGTCTGATAATTATCGCGGCACCGTCGCGTGGGCGCGATTGTGTTTAATCGCGACAATTCGCCATCGAATTTCAAAACGATGTGCCCCGCTTGCGTGATGGACGGGACGAATGAGCGATGTTCAGAGTAGGGGTTGGCTATGGATCGGCTACGGTACTACCTCGGTGCTTGTCTCATTTTGATATTTACGCATTCTGCGAGCGCGGCAGTGATCGATGCGTTAAGCCAAGCCGGTTTCACTTGTCTCGCAGCCACAGACAGTTCCGGAGCCCCGTTTGGCGGTACCATGTGCACGCATGAAGCAATGTCCACCTCGGCTTTCACGCTCGATGAGGCGGTTGCGGTCTATGTCCCATCCACGACAAGTGCGGTCGTTCGCCACATCGTACTTTATCTGCAAGGCTTTCGCGGCGTCTGTGGCGACACCGGAACTACACCCGCCGATGTGATGAATGTTTTCGATTTGGCCGAACAGATGCAGGCCGAAGTCGTTGCCTGATTCAGTGCTGGTTTTTCCGATGAGCGGTGGGCATGATACTACCTACTATCACGACTTCGCCGCGAGCGCCGGGCCATTCGCCGAATTCATGAACTGGATCGAGACCGTTATCGGCCAAGGACAATGGAGCCTGGCCGGACATAGCGGGGCCGGAGACGTAATCGCCAAATCGCTGATCTCAACCCATCGATAATTACGAAATTTGATGCGATTGAATTGCTAGACGCGGCCTATATCACACCACGTCGCGGGCCGGTTCGGGCCGGCCGGAGGTGACTATATGGCGAACGATCGCCGAACGCAACCCAAGCCTCACCTTAAGTTGCATCGGCAACGGCGCTTATCACGGCTGTCAGATCTTGGCCGAGCAAATTGGCTTTACGACAGTCACTCTTAACCGAAACAGAAGTCATTCACTGCGATATTCCCAATACCTACTTTGGACCGTGGCTGCACCGCACAGGCC
>CAVWUT010000007.1:0-113309 GCA_963758285.1 Terriglobia bacterium
TGGTGCTGCAGCAGGCGCTTGCTGACCGACAGACCGCTTACCGGGCTATTTCGCCTCGCTCACCGGCAGGCGGAAGGGGCCGAAGGCAGGGCCGCCCCGTTTTTGTCCCGCAAGGACACCCGCCAGGCGATCCGGTTCACCGCTAACGCCCGGTTCAAGGTCCTCCCCAGCGGCAAGCTGCCCTCCGAAGATCGGGGACGTGCCTGTGCGGCGGTCCCGGCCCCTGCCGTCCGAGCCGTCCAGCGTGACCGTGATCAGGGACTCGGCGGGCCGGTACTTCGCGAGCTTCGTGGTGAACGCTGACTCCGCCACCTTGCCCGAGGCCGAGCCCGTGATCGGCATCGACCTCGGGCTGAAGCATTTCGCGGTGCTGTCCGATGGCCGCAAGATCACCGCCCCGCGGTTTGGGCGGGCGGAGACCAAGCTGCGGCGGGCGCAGCGTGCGTTGTCTCGCAAGCAGCAGGGGAGCAGGAACCGGGACAAGGCCAAGGTGACGGTGGCCAGGCGCACGCCCGGGTGGCCGGACGCGCGGCGGGATTTCTGCCACCAGCTGTCCACGGCGCTGATCCGCGAAAACCAAGCGGTCGCCGGCGGAGAACCTGGTGGTTAGAGGGTTGGCCCGTACCGGCTGGCCAAGTCCGTCCACGACGCTGGCTGGTCCGGGTTCGTGGCGATGCTGGAGTACAAGGCCCGGCTGTACGGCCGGGAGTTCCACCGGATCGGCCGGTTCGAGCCGACCTCGCAGAGGTGCTCGGCGTGCGGGGTGAAGGACGGCCCCAAGCCGCTGCACGTCCGCGAATGGCAGTGCCCGGCGTGCGGGGCGTGGCTGGACCGGGATATCAACGCGGCGGTCAACGTCGCCAGGGCCGCCGGGCTGGCGGGCGACAGCCTGGTGGAGCGCAGGTAAGACCAGAGACCCGGAACTGAAACAGGTGGTCGAGCAACTAGCGCGGGGTGAAGTGCGCGAAGCGATACAGAATCTTGACTGCCAGGGCCGAGTCCATGAGATTCAAGGCCACGCCGAGCGCATCGCCGCTATTGCGAAGGACTACGCAAAATCGCCGGAGAACACGATGGTGATTTCTCCCGATAATCGCTCTCGCACGGAGATCAACGAGCGCGTCCATGCGGAATTGCAGCGGAGTGGCCTCGTCAGCAATGAGGAGCACCGCATTAGGACACTGGTACCGCGCCAAGACCTCACCGGCGCGGATCGGACATGGGCCGAGCGGTATGAGGTGGGCAATGTGCTGCGCTATTCGCGCGCATCGAAGGAGACCAGCATCGGGAAAGGCGCGTACGCGCAGGTGAAGAGCATCGACGCTCCGAGGAACCGGCTGACAGTAGAGCTGCAGGACGGCACGAAGCGAATTTACGATCCGCGCCGTCAGCGGGGTGTTTCCGTCTTTCGCGAGGAGATGCGGAGTTTTTCAGTGGGCGACCGCATCCAGTTCACCGTGCCGGCCAACGAACTGAGAGTTGCGAACCGCGAGTTGGGGACCATCGAAAGCACCGACGAAGACGGCCGGCTGGGCTTGAAGATGGACGGTGGCCGCAGGGTCGAACTCGACCCGCGCAAGCATTTGCATCTCGATCATGGCTATGCCATGACCAGCCACTCCAGCCAGGGCCAGACTGCTGACCGCGTCCTGATTCACGTGGACACCGAGTTGGGCGCTAAGGATCTGCTCAACAGCCGCATGGCCTATGTCTCCTTCTCGCGCGGAGCGCACGATGCACAGCTTTTCACCAATGACCGCGAGAAGCTGCCTGCGGCGCTCGGTCACGATGTATCGCAACAGAGCGCGCATGTGCCCGAGATCAAACCGAACCAGACGATTGCGCCGCAGCAGGAAGTCTCCCAGGGTCAACAGCAGGACCACGGCATAGGTCTCGGAATCGGTTTTTAGAACCCCTTGCCTGCCCCGGGTAGTGGCAGCGTAGCGCGGGCGCAAACCCTGTCAAGGCCGACCTGAAGGTCGCCGCTACGCGGGCAGGCACCTTGACAGAGTTTGCTCGACCCGCGCCAGAATCTTCCCGCCCATTCCGGGCCAGGCAGTAAAGACATTCCAACAAGTTACCGCACAGCACCCGACAGCGATGCAACCGCAAGTCGAAAGCTGCTGCCAACTGCTGGGAGACGCGGCTGCCGCTGGTGATATCCTCGACCCGTCTGCCGCGCCACGGCTAATTGATCCGCTCCAAGTCTTCCGCCAGGAACTGGTGTGCAACCGCTTCGTCGTCAAACTCCACCAAGACCACTTCACCCGGCGCGCTATCGGCAACCACAACTCCATTTCTTCCTCGAAACTGGTTTTCCACATTCGCTAGCAGCTTGACCCGCACTCTATCGCCACGATTCATACGTCTTCTCCTCCTCTGGTCCACCGCATGAACAATCAGTCAGAAAATTCAGCGTCCCTAAAATGTCGATGCCTTACCACCACACAAGTCGACCGCATGTTTGAAAGCCTTCGCGAATTGATTTGCATGCTCCTCGGTATCGAATATCAGGAACCAATTTGCCGTGTAAAAGAAACTCGAATGGTTAATGGAACTCTTCGCGTTTGTATTAGCAAACTTCACTGAGTTCAAGTGGACGGATATCTGCTTAGGGTCGATATCTGCGAGAGTGTAAGACGTTCCACGGATTTCGGTGGAGTGTTGAAACGGCCCCGGGCGGTCGAGCTCTTCTCCCACGAAATCATGCTCTGTCACTTCACATTGATCGAACTGAAGTACAGTGCGGCTATGCTTTTGTCGAGCGTAGGTATCGGTGAACTCGTTCATCCATTTCAGAGTTTCGTCGAGCGATGGCCCAGAATTGTCAGTCCGAGCGCTTCCTCCAGGCGTAACAGCCGCTGCTTCTGGTTCATTAGGAAAAGCGAGAAGAGCTTGCGAAGGTGGCACAGTCAGCAAATGTCTCGCATCGTTGATCGAAACTGCAAAATTGAGATTCTCTCCGCCAATAAGAGCGGAACTGGTGATGCCAACCACTTCTCCTGCCATATTGAACAAGGGGCCACCGCTGCTACCATGAGAGATCGGCGCTGTGATCTGCAAAAGCTTGCGTCCTGCCCCGTCTTCGTCGCTTCGGATTCCGCTGACAATACCGTTTGACACCGTCGATTCAAGCGAAAGCGGACTGCCGATCGCCACAACCTCCTCTCCGACTTGGAGTCGGTCGGAATCCCCCAAGGCCACTGTCCGGAAGTTGTTCCCATGAGCCTTGATGACAGCGACATCACGGTCCTTGTCGAATGCAAGCACCCCATCCACGATGAAAAACGAGCCGTCAGGGAGCTTTATTACGGCAGAGCTGCCGTTCTTGATAACGTGGTAATTGGTTACCACCCGACCGTTTCTAGTCACGACGAAGCCACTGCCTTGGGCGATAGGTTGCCCTCCTTTGTCCGCCATGACGATTGATACGACGGCTCCCTTGGCTTCCTTGGCGATCGTTGCAACGTCCTTTCGAGGATGCTGGGGCTTTTGTGGAGATTGCTCAATCGCACTTGGATGTAGGGCCTTCGATCCAGCGCTATCGGGAGCTGCAGACTGCTGACCGAATAGAGGCGTCACCGCCAAGAGGAAGGTTAACAGTAAATGTTTTGACACTGGCACTCCTAAGAATCGGCTTCACAATCCTGGCGACGGCCCGACCGCCTTTTTGTTGAAATTTTGCGGGCGATCCCACTTTCTAAGCCACCTATGCATGGAGGCAAGTTGGCACAGAGGCCGGTGCCGTCAGACTGTACCCATATAGTCCTGCCATAGAACCGCTCGACTCAACAGTACTTCCGTAATCCCCTCTGGCAGCGAAGGTCGCCGCCATCGGCCAGCCTTCCGTGTTTATCCGGGTGGGCGATCAAGGTGCTCTTCGCAAAGACGGAATTGCCAGTGGACAAATATCTGGAACTTCTTCGCAAATCCAGCTGTACCGTGATTGAGAATGCGAACCCAGAGCCGCAGCTCTATAGGACCACGTCTGTGACCTACACTTCCTGTTCCAAGACGCCCCAGACATAAATGAGGCGGATTTCGGGTACGCTCTTACGTCTTCATGACAGCTAGAATTCCAGTGACCTGCTCGCACAAGTCCAGATGTCCCTTTATCTGCTGTCGCACCCGAACTTTTTCCTCCTTGGCGACTGCTGCATTTCTTTCAAAACGGCAAGCTGCAGTACGCTGAGCCATCCTCAAGTCAGGACTTGCGTACTTAGCTTTTGCCGAAATGAAGAAGAATTTGGCTATCTTGCCATTCTGGTTTATCTCTACATCGAGAGCCGCTAAACGCTGCCGATACCTTTTCATGCGTTTGCGTAAGCTGAGCAACATTTGTCGCAGTCTCGCACGCCGTCCATCAGCCATCATCCCCTCCTTTCCTTCCTCAACATTCTGTTCGTCTTTCACTAAGCTTGGCTACGTTACCTTCGTGACAGTAGAGGCATTTCGCCGCTTGTCAGGTTGGGTTGCATTTCGACAGGATGCGAGCCGAAGGCTCAAATGACGAGTGCCGTAAAGAGAGGGCGCACCGCTGGCGAGCCAAACGAAAGTAACTCGACAAGGCGAGTGGAGACAAACAAAATTAAGGGAGGGGAGAGGCACGCATGACCATGAGAATGAAGAATGCGACTCGTAGCTTAGCGATACTGGTCCTCCTGTTGTTCGCCATACGCCATTCAATGTACGGGCAGACCACCACCACAAACACCGACTGCACCATAAACGGCAACACGGCCAACTGCACCAGCACCTCGACTGATGACTCCGCACAACGCCAAGCACAAGCCGCGGCACAAGCCGAGAAAGACCGTCAGGCTGAAGAGCTGGGTAAGAACATGGGCAATGCCATGGGGGGTCTGGTTGGGGCCGCTATGCGCAAGCACGCGATAGCGAAGCAGTACAAAGCTTACTGCAACCAACATCCGGGAGAATCTTGGGCACGGCGCGATGCCAAAGGCACTGTGTTAGACCAAGGCACATGCCCCGGCACGCTCACCAGACAGCAAGTCATCGACGATTTGAACCGGAATTTCCAAACTCAAAAGGTTGTGGGATACACAGAAGTCTCTGGCGACACATTCATAATGCATAGCGAACGTGCAAGCGCAATGCGTTTCCACATGGTCGTAGACAGACAAATGTTGGGAGTCTTTCACACAATCGGCATCAAGACCTTCGTCTACACAAACGACAACGACCAAAGATACGTGTACGACGTTGTGGCTGGTCATGAGGTCACTCCTGAGGTCCCGGCAGCCGCTCCGACAGCAGCTCCCGCTGTTGTTCCCACAGCGGCCCGCGCAACAAGTGCCGAAGTGGAACCCACGGTAAACGCTGGGTCGTCTGGCAGCGTGACCAATGCGGTGGCCAGCACGATTCCCCAGAGTGCTCCAGCGGTTGCTCCTGCGGCTTTAGCTCCAGCGACTACGAGCGCAAAAGGAGATACACCGAAGCCTTGTTTAACGGACAAGTCGGGTCACACGGTCTGCTTGGATCAACACTGAGAAGGCCCCGCAAAACCCGTCAGTGAGGCCCCTTGGCAAGTGATTCATCTTGCGTAGGAGTCACATGCATTATGTTTTCGCAGTATTCGCGTTGATCTCGATTGTAGCTACCATCGAGTGGGTTTACGTCAAGGCCAGAAAAGCTGTGAGGTGGACAGCCCATCCGAACCGATGGGACACTTTCGCCATGATCGAAATCTCTCATAGAGAGCGCACGCTCAGGAGAGAGCTGTCAGCGGACGAAACGAAGGCCATAATTGAAAAGTGGTTTAGGCGGTTCACCGCTACGCGACTTTAGGGCACTAGAAAGCGGATACCATGAAACGCTTTACGATCTTACTTTTGTTTGTAATCGTTGCGACTCTGACCGCGTTTGGGCAAAAGCCCGCGCTTGCTGCCTCCTCAAGCGCCGACACAGGGACAGGGATTCAGAGAGCCTGCTCAACTGCCTTGGACTTGAACTATCTCCATCCTCGCAAGGTCAAAACGCAGCGGGAAGCCTTTGATCTGGGTTACTGTCTTGGTCTAATCAAAGGTGTCTACGAAAACCTGAACGGAGAAGTGGATTTCTGTCCTACAGACGGCGTTTCAATTCGCAAGGTCACAGAACTCACGGTGAGTTTTGTGCAAGCGCATCCTGACCTGAAGGACAAGGACTCGGCTGACATCGTGCGGTGGGCCTTGACTGATGGGTTTCCCTGCCATCCGGCGGATGCGAAGAGCGACAGCCACACTAGCACGGAAAAACACTGAGCGGCTCGGCGTCTACCGTGCATCGGTGAGAAATCGAGGGGAGCATCCGATGTTTGAGATAGGTGATATGGTACGCGATCTCGGTAACGGAGAGATTCGAAAGATCGTAGGCATCGGTCCCGGTGAATTCTTCACGGCTCAGATCGGGAACGATGCCAGCACGGTCAAGCTGATCAAAGCGAGTGACTTGGAATTGGTGGCAAATGCAACCAAGCCTGAAACTGGTCCGGGCTTTGTACCAAGCCGCTCGATCATGGAATAGCTATTTACCGAGCAGGCCAATTTGTGAAGGGATTTTTATGGACACGACCCCGGCTGAAACGCTAGAACTTGCTGACGCAACAGTGTCACTTTATCGAAGCGTCAAGTTGTGTGGGCCGCACGAAGAGGTTACTGGTGACCGCATGATTGTTCGGCATCACATGGAGGGCATCACGGAAGATTTTGTTGTGGTCAGAGTGGGCGAGGAACTGAAAGTGAAACGTGTCGTGCAACAAATAAGCATTCCAATGCCATCGTCGAGTGCGCTAGATGATGGCACAATCACGCTGACAGAAGTTGTCGATGGTTCTGAAAAACGATTGCTGGCGATCTACAAGAAGTTTCCAACCACAACCTTGCGTTGATCGCTTGCCGGGCGCGTGCTGCTTTCCGATTGCTCGTCCCTTAAAGTGTACCTACGCCCGAGCGGGAGAGGACATGTTTAAACTCCTGGAAACTTTGTCTTCATGGTCATGCGCCAATTGTCCGGTAACCTGCCCTTGTCATGCAGTTCCATCAGAAGCCAGTAGTACATCTCGGCATAGACCGCGTAATCGTGAATCATTCCACCGCCCATCTCTTTCGCTAAATCCATAGTGAACTGGCGGTTAGCTTTGGCTAATTCCACGGACTGCATGAAAATCGTCTCCCTGCGCCGTGCTTTCCGTTCTAACATCTGACCCAGCAGAGCAAACACCCCTGCGACCAAAGCAGCGGTAACAGCGGAAGCGAATATGGTGCCGGTGAGGTCCATCGGGACAAGTATGGCTCACCGCCGCTGTATCGCTCATTGCCTCTGAAGATTCCCACCCCACGCGACGATGCCCACAGCGCAGCGGTAAGCCACGCGCTCAATGCTAGACACGGTGGAGGGTCAGGGAGACTCATTCCCCGCCTTTCGCATCTCAGAGCCTCTCGCGAGGTCTCCTGGCTCATGACAGTGTAGATTTGCTTTCGATGTGGAGCGGCTTCATGTAGGCGGCTGTCACGCGTCGGAGCGAAGCGGAGCCGGAGGGCGCGGAAGCGAGCACGGCGGGTATTTGGCCTTTCCGGTGCGCAGAGCTGCACAAGCGCCCTTGACAGAGGGAGTCCCCTAAAGCCGTATCCTTGCCTGTCGAAAGCATGGATTGGAAAAAAGGCCGGAGCTTCCTTTATCAGTTTTCTGATTTAAGGCTTTCGGGCCGCGATATCAGCTCGGATCACGTTCAAGTAGTCGCCCGCGGATTCTAGAGCTTGCTCGGCATCATGGTGAGAAACAAATCCGGTGTCGTCATAAAGGGCTGTATTGCGCTTCCGGCGGAGACGATCAAAGACGAACAGCAGCCCAGCGTGTTTCTTGTCGATGCGCGACCGCACGAAATCGATGATGGCGATGTGATGGCCAGGCTGACTTCTCGCACGGAATCCATGGCTGAACATGAACCCAAGGGAAGATTTGAGCATTGCTTCATAGGCTTGCTGGAGGCAAGCCTCCTCGTCAAAAGCCAGAATTTTGTGAGCCGAGGCGAGCTTCTTGTCCGCGCTCGTGAGAAAGCGTTCAATCTGCCCCCAGTCAACGGTGTGCGGCTTTAGTTTCTTCATTTGAGCCTACGAGCGGAATACGCTTATTGTGCCAGACGTTTTCCAGAAACGCATCCTTCCGAGCGCGGCGCGACTCGAATTCCTTCGGTGTTAGGACGGTGTAGTTGATTTCGCGTCCGAGGTGCCGCTCAAGCCTTCGCACGGCTTGTGCTAAGACTTCCTCAGGCGGGGAGCCAATCACGAGCACGTCTATATCGCTGGCAGTGTCCTGCTGGTTGTTTGCAAATGAACCGTACAAGTATGCCTCGTCTATTCCCTCAATTCTCTTGAGGGATTGCGCAATCACGGGAGCCGCGCCAATAGTCTTCGCAACGATCTTGCGCACTTCATCAAAAAGCGGATACTCCCGGTTCAATTGGAAATACTTTTGGCGGCCATTCACTTCCGACCGAAAGAGACCCTCACGCTCCAGGCGCCCGAACTCTTTCGACAGGTTAGACGGATCGATGCTCAGCCGCTCCGCCAAGTCCCGCAAATGGTGACGGGCCGTCGGGTTCGTGAAGTAATATGCCAGCAGTTGCTGGCGCGCCTTGGAGCGAAGGTCAAGCATGTGGTACGAGTCTACCACACATGTGGTATTAGCTGACGACATTGGACGTGGGGAAGATTACTTCCAACCGACACTTCTCCAGGAAATTCTGCGCTATTCAAGGATGGCTGCGGGCAGCAACGCCTTCTGTCGTATTAGATCGACAGCATCAAACACTTTCGATAGACGGTCATCTGAGACAATTTTCTCGTCTTTGAATACTGCCGTGGACGACAGGAAAGCCCCAACCGCAGGGTTCTGCGGAAACACAACAGCCATGGCGTGCGCTCCGCGTATCAGGCGCATGAGGTCACTCCATTCCCGTTCTCGTTCTTCTGGGTCCCAAGAATCGGATAGAATGTGGAAACGGTCCAGAGCATCATAGGTCTCGTCTGCTTTGAGATACATGTCAGCCCATTTCCGCTGCCTCCAATCTCTTTGGTCGCGGTCAGCAACCTGCTTGGCCTGTGATAGCGAGCTTTTCGCGACCAAAGTAGCAACGGCAGACAGCACGAGAGAGGCTACGGCCACCACCAAGGAGACGGATTCGTAAGTTATCGCTTGGCGCCCGGCCCCCGGATTTTACCACGGTAAACGCGGGACGCGGGGCTGCACAGGGCGTTGCCGTTCCGACTGTCCGATTAGCGGTCCAGGGTAGGGCGCGGGAAGCGGTTGGGCGGTCAGCCCAACGTGGAACCGATCTTGGTGCAGTAGAACGAGGGACTAAACGAGGGACTGCACTGCGTTTCTTGCAGGAACTTACAGGTGCTTAGGTGTCATCCGTGCGCTTGTAAGTTGTTTTGTATCAGTTTCCCTTTGAACTCATAACCCAAAGGTCGGTGGTTCAAATCCACCCCCCGCAACCAACACTCTCCTTTGGTTGCAATGGGTTGAGCCAATCTCATGAACTGGCTCGCTGACTCTAAACCCTGATTCCCAGCCGATTTTTCCGAAATTATTTACGCACAGATTTACGCAAAGTTCTTTTTGAGGCACGATCTTGCCTCCTCTCTGGATTTTCGGCTTCGATTTTCTGATCAGTCTCTTCACGACAGGCGCATCCTTGAACTCCGGCAATGGGACTTGCCCGACAGTTTGATCCACCGCCCTCTTCGCCCAGTAACCTCGTGGTGGGTGGGGTATTTTCAATTTCCGACACACCTTGCCTAGCCTGACATCTGAGATTCCATACTTCTTCGAGAGTTTCACGAGCGGCTGATCCCACACTTCGTTGTATAGCTCAACTCGATTCCATGCGGCACTCGATTGTACGGGTTGGCAGAGAGCGATTTTGTAGGCATGGCTGTTTTGAGGCTTGGGTTTTGTGGATCGCCTTAGCCGTGCTTCTCCATTCAAAAAGAACCGCCCCAAGTTGCGAAGGCGGCTACAGAGACGACGAAATTCGGGTTTCGCAATCCCAAGCAACTCGGCGGCAGCGGCGGGCGTTGTGGTTGCCGCAATCGCTCCCATAACTGGTAGAACACTTCCATCCTCTCGCCGCAAGAACTCTGCAAATTCAGCCAGCGTATGACTCGCGTCCCACTTCCTCTCCTGACGCTGGCACCTCCCTCGCAGGTATGCCGAGTGCGCAAAGCAGAACTCATCTCCAATTTGTTCACGATCTTCCCCCTCCCAATGGGCGGTCAAGGACAGGTTTCCGGGGCGGCACAGCGGGTTCTTCATCCGGGCTGACTGCATCGACCTGAACTTGTTTGCCAGACACAGATTGATGTAGTTGAAGAACCGGGCGCTGTTCGCACCGTGGTGCTTGTGCGGGTCGAACGTCTGCACGATGTCCTGCTTGCCAGCCTCACGGTGCTTGGAGGTCGCGGGCAGGTACCGCAGGTGGATCAGCAGGTCTTGTGCCCAGTCATCCACCTCCTCTCTCGGTGCAGACCTATCCGCGTGCCTGCTGACCCAGTTGCGGACGTATTGAGGAAACCGCTCGTGGAATTCGTCGAAGTTCTTTGGCACAACGAACCCGTCATGCCCGACGTAGCGCCCATCAACTAGGGTGAACGGGTCGGACGTGCGGTTTTCCACAGGAATACTTGCAAAATTGATTGGTTGGTTATCGACTTCGACGGTATTGCTCTGCATGAGGGAACTCCCTTTCGAAAGGATTTGAACCACATGCGAGCAAGCCTAAGAGGTCGCGAGGAGTTGGTAGTCAGAGTTCAGCAGGCGTTGGCGCTGCCGACAAAGAAAGAAGCAGAGATGGTCGTGGATACTGTGGTCGCGGCGCTTGAAGCCACTCTGCTCAACAATCTGGCTACAGACGGGTTCACGCTGAAGCTGGGCAGCTTCGGGAAGTTCTCGGTGCGCCACAAGCCGGGGATACTGAGGAAGATTCCTTTCACGGGAAAGACAATCCTGACGAAGGACAGACGAACGGTCAGGTTTGTGAGTTTGGGAGAGTTGCGACAATGTGAGCGAACTGATTAAAACTTGCCTCAAGCCTTGCGCGGTAACCGTCACCTCAAATTGTCAGAATGATTGGCGAGGATCGCTGCGACCGCCAGTTCCGACACAAAGGTCGCAGATGTGCAAGCCTCGCCCCGGATCGTTGGGGCATGGCTTGAGGGGAGGCACAGGTACCTGCTTCACAGGCTGTTTGCTTCCCTTAGCTTGCATTCTGTTTTCGTCGAAGAAGTGAGGTGTGTACGTTCGTTGTTGCGCGGATGGCTGACCCGCTCGATTGAAGAGCGAGGCTCCCTTGCTCAGATAGTATTTGATTAGCTGCTTCTCGAAGCGCAGAGCTTCATCTGCCGTCATCTTTCGACGAACAATCTTGACCCATTGGTCGGGCGTGATTCCCAAGTTCTGCCAATCTCTTACCTGATACCAATGATCATCCGACCGAGTGCCTCCGCGACTCCATGCTCTGTCATCGGTGCCTTTACCCACGTACATCACGTAGTTGGGGTCGTCCGGGTGGTCTGGATGGAAATGAATGTAGACGTAGTGCTTGGGGTACGGTCGAAGTTGGATGCTATATTTGCGCTCGGTCATATGTCAAGGGCGGACTAAAAGTAGGCCGCAGGAGCGGAAGGAGAGTAGGCCACTACGCCTTTCCTGAAAGATCCATTCCCTCATAGCGGAGAGGTGTTCAGAGCGACCCGGAGCAGTCAAGGGCGCGTGCCTTTCGCGGCGTAGCGAACCCTTGACGGCGAGGACCGCTCTGAAAGAATGCGGCGGGAGGGAAAGGAGTCGCGCAGCAGGGGCTTTCCCAACCTCAAAGGGACCGAGCCGGGTCAGGAGTTCGAGGGCGAGCCGTGCTTGCGCTTGCTCTGTTTGAGGCGATAGCTCTCGCCGTTCATCTCCAGGATATGCACGTGGTGGGTGAGCCGGTCCAGGAGAGCGCCGGTCAGTCGCTCCGATCCCAAGACCTCCGTCCACTCCTGGAAAGGAAGATTGCTGGTCACCAAAGTCGAGTTGCGCTCATAGCGCTGGCTGAAGACTTCAAACAGCACTTCGGCCCCGGTCTTGGAAAGCGGCACGAAGCCCAGTTCATCGACGATCAGCAGTTCGTAACTGACCAACTGTTTCTGAAAGCGCAACAGACGTTTCTCGTCCCGTGCTTCCATCAGCTCATGCACCAAGGCCGCGGCGGTGGTGAAGCGAACGCGATGGCCACGCTGGCAAGCCACTAACCCCAAAGCCAGTGCCAGGTGAGTTTTTCCCGTGCCCGAGTTTCCTAAAAGCAAGACGTTCTCGCGGCGCTGCAAGAACTCGCAGCGCGCCAACTCCAGCACCAGGGTTTTATTCAGCGAGGGAATGGCCAGAAACTGAAAGCTGTCCAGGCTCTTGACCACGGGGAAACGTGCTTGGTGAATGCGCCGTTCGGTGGCTCGGCGCTCGCGGTCCACCAGTTCCAACTCCGTCATGCGCAGCAGATAACGCGGATAGTCCACGCTCTCGTCGGCGCACTGCCGTGCCACCTTGTCGTACTCGCGCAGGAAAGTCGGCAGGCGCAACAGCTTCAGGTGATGTTCCAAAAGAAGCTGCGGAGTGTCGTTCGTGACCGGAATGGTTGGGTTGCTCATGAGCCCACCTCATTCAGCAACGTCATGTAATCGACGGCCTGGGTGGTATGCACCTGGGGCAGCGGCAGGTAGGGGTACTGCAGGAGATCCAGTCGCGGCGGACGTTGCTCGATCCGGCACAGCAGCAGATGTTTCACCGCATCGAAGGAAACGGTTCCCAGATGCAAAGCGTCCTGGATCGCCTGCCGGACTTCCTCCCGGCGGAACGTCTCCAGCAACCGCAATACCTGCACGTACTCTCGCTTGCCCGGCTTGCCCAGCCGCGCTTCCAGCAGCCGCCGCAGTTGGGCAAAGCACTCCGGCAACTCCCAGCCGGCCAGCGGAGCGGCTTGGTCCAAGGCCCCGGTCTTCTCCTCCAGCAGTGCCAGATAGTGCAGCGGATCGAAGATCATGTCTTCCCGTTCATAGCTGCGGGGATGCCGGGCAATCACTTCGCTGCCGCAGGCAATCACCACTTCATGGACATAGCCTTTCACCAGCACTTCGCGATGCCCATAGGCGGTGGGCACCGAGTAATCGTTGGCTCGGTAGCGCACCAGAGATAACGAGCTGACTTTCGCCGTGCGCTTTTCACAGGCTTCATAGGGCACGGTCGCCAAAGGCAACAGCGCCGCACGATCGCGCTCGAACCGCTCCGCGATGGTCTCCTGGTGTCCCCTCATCCGCCGCTCTCGCCGTTTCCCGCATTGTTCCAGAAGGTAGGCGTTCAGTTCTTCCCAGCTACTCCTATGCGGCACTGGTACCAGAAAGTTCCGCCGGGCATAGCCCACCAGTCCTTCCACCGCTCCCTTGTCGTTGCCCTTGCCCGGACGCCCGAACTTCTCCGCGAACAAATAGTAGCTTTGCAACTCACAAAACGCCTGCGTCTTCTTCCGCTGACCGTCGCCCAGGATCTTGGCCACCGCCAGTTTCGTGTTGTCGTACAAAATCCAACCAGGCACTCCGCCGAAGTAGTCGAAGGCCCGCACATGCGCGTCCAGAAACGCCTCCGTGCTCTCGGCGGGATACGCCACCACGAAGCAATCATCCGAGTGCGGCAAATCCATCGCGAAGTAGTGTGCTTTCTGCTTCGCCCCGGCGATCACCACCCAGGCTTCCCCAAAGTCCGCTTGGGCTTCTCCGGGAGCATGCCGCAGCGGCACAAACATCTCTTGCTTCCGCACCTTCTGTCGGTGCACGTAGTCCTTCACCACGGTGTAGCCCCCCGGATACCCATGTTCTTCCCGCAAACGATCGAAGATCCGCTTCGCCGTGTGTCGTTGTTTCGGAGGCTGAGTCTTATCCTCTTCCAGAATGGCGTCGATCACGCCTAACCACGGCCCCAGCCTGGGCCGTTTCACCGGTTGTTCCCGCCGGTAGCCCGGCGGCACTGCGTAACGCAGCATCTTGCGCACGCTTTCGCGGGCGATGCCATACTCCCGCGCTACTGCTCGTTGGCTCTTCCCCTCGACAAAGACTGCTCGCCGTACACGTCCATAGAGTTCCACTGGGTACATCCCTCCGGTGTTTCACGACTCCTGTCGTTCCCACAACAGCAGCTCGTAAAACTGAAATCCGGCGGTTGGCCTAGTTTCCCTCCGCCGCATCACGCTTCCGCGGCGTGATGTGGCCTAGTATTGCAGCGGCGCTCTCAGGGGAGCTTGCCGAGTCTATGGCGAGCGACCATACAATTATGGCAATTGCAGGGCACGTCTCTTCTGAAATGTTGCAGCACTACTCGCACGTCCGACTGGAAGCCAAGAGGCGAGCGGTCGAGGCAATGTCGGGAGACAGCCATGGGGCAGGCGGTTATGTCACAAAACACGTCACAAATAGACAGGCGAAGGCAGAAGAAGCGGAAGGCGGATCGTTAACCCCAACAAAAGATTGGTCGGGGAGAGAGGATTTGAACCTCCGACCCCCTGGTCCCGAACCAGGTGCTCTACCAGGCTGAGCCACTCCCCGACTGATGGTTAGTCCCTTGATTTTACTACAGCTTACCCTATATTGCTTGCGACCATGTTTTCCACAAAGTTGGGACCATTGGGACCAACTGGCAATTTTCCTGCCACGCTGGCCTGTGCGAATAGCCCCACGTTCGCTGCAACTTGCTCCCGGAATTTATCTTGAAAGTGCGTATACCGGGAGGTCGTCCGCAGATTGGAGTGCCCAATCCACTCCGTTACCAAGTCTCCCGGAACTCCGTTCGCTTGCAGCACTGAGACCCGGCCGTGCCGGAATGCGTGCAGACCTGCCCCGGCTAGATTCAACTTCTTGAGAATCTGCTTCAGCTTGCGTCTCACATTGCTTTTGCAGAACGGCGTGCCATTCCGGGTCTGGAACACTCTTCCTCCTTTGCGCTCCCCTAAATGAGCAGCCAACATCTGAACCAATGCCGGTTCAATGTTGACGGCCCTGTAACCCTGCTTCGTTTTGACCGAAACCTCTTGGCCATTCCAGACGCTCCGGCGAACGTAGATTTTCCCGGCAGCAAGGTCAAGGTCTTCGAAATGCAATCCAAAAGCTTCCCCACATCTAAGCCCCGCGCTAGCCAATGTTGCGAAGAGCGCTTTCCATTGACCATCGGCGGCCTTGATGATAAGGCGCATTTCATCCGGGCTGAAGCAGCGCTGCTCTTTGAACGGAATCTCGGGCAGCGAGAGGTTCCAGTCGCGCCATACCTTTTCCCCTAAAACTTGCTTCAGCACCCCGATGATGTTGCGAACCGACTTGGGGCTGAGTTTCTTGGAAACGCCATCCGGCCACGTATATTCCATGCGAGCAAGATCGGCGATGAACTCCTGTACCCGCCTTTCGTCAACTGCAGCGATCGGCAGGGAGCCGAACCGGGGGATTAGGTATTTGTCCAAGTGTTTGCCCATGGTCTCAACGCAGGAAGGCTTGAACAGCACAAGCCGATTGCATCTCCACCATTCCGCCTCTGACGCAAACGTTCGGACACTGTTAACGTGTTGTAGGTGCGAGTCCTGATTCAATCCCATTTTTTCGAGGAGGGAGCGAAGCTTCCGCCTCGCCTCGGTTTTCTTCATGGAACGGATCGGACCCAGTAGGACAGAAGTACGCCGTCTTGTCGCCTCGCCGGGTATGTCAGCGTAATATCTGCCGTGCCACATTTGGCCTTTGCGAACAACGTTACCGCTCTGACCGGATCGGAATGTCATACTCCTCACTCTTTTCCGATTCGGCGTCGCTGCTGATAGCCTACCACGGGTGCAGGTATCGGCGACAGAAGCTACCGGTTCCGGCAAACTCCGAACCACGCTCCCGCACAGGCGACAACTGATACGGCGAACACGACAACTCTCGCGCCACCGCACCGTCGTGCCGCAGAGCCCGCAAGTTAAGCTGCGCTGGCCGATATGCGATTGTTTCGAGATTGCTTGCCCGATTGCCAATTCCATTCTCCCTGATCTCCGCTTCGGTCCTGATTCCTTGATGATGAGGTCAGACCCGGCAGCTGAGTGCCGGGCCTGATCTGGGTTTTATTGTTTGGCCTCGGTCTGTGGAATCTCCGCTGGCGTGCGAAGCTTCCACCATGAAGATGCCATGTAGCCGGTGCCTTCATAGTCGTGATCCACCTGTTCGCAATTTGACAGCAGACGGTGAATCTGCCGCGAGGATAATGTTCGCTCTCCGTGGAATCGCGGCGTTCCGATCAGTTCGCGCGTGGGCGCGCCCATTGGCTTCGATGCCAGAATAGAGAGCAATTCTGCTGTAGCGTGCTTCGCGATGTTCTGGTCAAGCCTCATTTCGCCCTCCCTGCCACTCTGCTGCCAATCATCTCGTCAATCTCCTCGTCCGAGATGCCGTACTTATCAAATGCCTCGGCGCAGAAACCGCCTCGACTGTAATGTTCTGGCAAATCGCTCAGCACATCATGCAGTTCGGCCAACAAGTAGGGGCGAACCTGCTCGCTAGTCAGTGGCTGACTAGAAAGCACGAACATCTGCCAGTCGCGGCACTCGTCGCTCTGCAGACTTGCAGAATAGACGTGTGCTTCTTTCATCTCCAGGATATCGCCAACGAACTCGCACTTGTCGTTCCTGCGGGTAAAGATGCTATCGAAAACCACTACCCTCACTTTCGCTTGCGTCGGTGGCCCAGATCTCTCTGGGTCAGTAAATTCAAGTTTCATCGTGTCTACTTCAGTTTTCATATTGTTTCCTCTGTTATTGGGCCGGGTCACTCGCGGCCTTCTGGCCGGTTCGCTCTGCCTTAAGGGTTTGTGTTGATGTACGATAAGTATAACTAACGTATTTCATTAGATCAGCGCAAGATTACCGTAGTAACCCAAAACAGTAAGGTAATTATTGCAAGTCTAATAGTTTGGTGTACGATAAACATCATGAATGTAAACAGCAAAATATATTTCGAGATTAAGTACATCGGGCGAGTTCCTGAGAGTGTAGCCGATGAGGGTCAGGGTAAGTTCGCTGGTAAGCTGCGCGAAGAGTTGGTGGACGTTGAGACCTGGGATGTTCAACCTCATGTTGCCCTGGCGAATCTGGGCCAGTCACCTCAAGCGACGATCGCCTTTCTGAGGAAGTATGGTCCCCTTGAAACGCAAGTTCTTCTTTGGTTTGGCAAAGGCCACAACTATAGCGAGTTTCCTGACCGCACATTCTCTTTAGACATTGGCACCTGGGTCGAGGAACAAAATGTTCTCCGCCTTGCTTGGCGCGGCGACAACAGAGCCCTGTTCGCCATCGGCAACACCATGGACTTTCGCAGCACTTTGGACAAGGACAAGCTCGACCATTGGAGGCTTGAGGTCGTGGGTTTGGAGCGGTACATCTGCCTTCTCTTCATCAAGGATCGGTCGGAGGGTAAGACCGGCATTTGCGAGAATCCAGATTGCCCCGCACCGTACTTCATAAGAAACAGAAGCGACCAGTTGTTCTGTAAGCACAGTTGCGCGGTCGCCGTTAGTAACCGGAAGCTCCGAGAACGGCAGCGTTCGCCGAAGCAAAAGGGCAGCCCCAACAGAGCGCCCCAATCACACTTACCAAAAAGAGAATCATGAAAATCAAACTAGACAGCCAGAACGCCGCAGATGTGGAGAGATTATGAAGCGCGCCAAAGAGAAGTGCTTGATTGACCGATGCCCAGATTTCGCGCAGTCCGCTGACAGCCCGTATTGCGAGTGGCACCAGCCGAGCTTGCCGTTTGCAGCAACCGAGGAACGACTTGGTATTCAACCCGACCGAAAACGGCCAGTCGGACGGCAGGTTACAGCAGCCGCGCAAGGAGCCGCGTAACGATATGGCATCCAGCCCAGCAATACCGAACACTGCTCCCGGCGCATCGTCCGACGAGAGCAACACGACGTTTGAGATGTTATTCGCGCCAGAGCGCGATCGTCGCCCACTCATAATTCATAAACCGGTAAACTCGCGGAAAAACAGACCATCCTGGGCGCGGGACAACAAAAGCATGATGCGCCATCTGCTGGGCAAGGGAGTCGTGCGTCGTCTGCGTATTGCCTACCTCTACTGGCAAGCGAACTGGACCGCGAAGCAGATTGCCGACGAAATCGGGCTGACTGTGGGCGCGATTCAGAAGGCAATCCAGAGGATGAATGGGACGTAGCTGTCCTACTTTTTTGCTATTTAGTAGAGGGACTATTCAAACCGCCTGTTCACAAAGTGAACGGCAGATCAACCAGTTTCACCGTGGCTCGCCACGACCTTAGAACACAGATTTCATTTCTTTTGAGTTTCACGCTATATCGGCGTGAGTTCTAAGGTCAGGGCTGCCATTCGGCGGCCCTTTTTGTTTGGAGCAAAATGCCAAGATCACGTCGTCATCGCGGATACATCGCCCGAGTTGAACAATCGAACTCGGCAGGCTACTGGTGCGTCATCCGATCAGAGGATGGTGATGTGCTATTTGGCTATGGTAAGAGTTTTTTGAACTGGCCATCGCCAGTGCGAACTGGTTGGCCGGTTTCGTTCACCATGCTGCCAGCTGCCACTGGGCGGATGGCGCGAGCCACCGAGATCGCGGTTTTGCCGCGCTAGACTGCCGAGCGCATCGTCGCTATGAACAGCATCGTGAAACACGTTGGCTACTGGATTTCTTGGAAAGGATGATCTCAATGAGGATTACCGAGGAGTTGAGGAAAGTTCTGGAAGCCATCGAACCACATTTCTTCGGAAGCGTGGAAATCGGCATCCAGAACGGCGTTCCAGGCCACGCAAAAATAACAACGACCTACAAACTAAGTCGAGAGATTCGAGATAACAATGGCAACCGTACTCCAACTCCAAGCACCGCCAGCTAATGGCGAATCCAAGTTCCACTGCTGCGCCGAATGGCATCTGGCCAAAGCACTGCCAGCTCCGTGCTACGCGATTTATTCCTTCGCGATGCGGATATCGAAAAATTCCGGTAAGTTCTCGGCCTCCGCTGTCAGCGTGGCAGGCTTCCTCGGCTTGAGTGAAAAGACCGTCCGTCGCTGCTACCAGAAACTTGCAGCGCTTGGCTTCTTCGAGCTTTTACAGAGAGCCAAATTCGAGTCCAGCATCTTCCGAGTTCTCTCGCATGAACAGTGGCGCTCCGAGCATCCAGGCAGATGCACAGTCGAGGCGGACCCAGACCTCGACCCTCTGGCTGAGGATCTGTACAAGGTGAGTGGCGGGAGCATGAAGTTCAAGCAATCGCATCTCTCTGCCTTCCGGGGAACTGGGCTGACAGACCTGGAAATCGTGGAAAGTCTCGAAAGCTATACCTTTGGCCATGACACGCCGACGAGCATCCGCAGATTCGTCGCCGCTTTCCTATGTTATTTGCGGCAAAGAGAGAAAGAGAAGGCGACCACGGTCACAAATTACATTCCTCGCCGGACTCATGAGTCCGCCGATATCACGATGGATGACTCGGATAACATGGCTTTCTAGCCTGTTAGCCGGGCTGGCGAGTCCTCCTGTCGCTGGACTGATGAGTCCGCCCATGGCCGGACTGGTGAGTCCTTTCATCGCCGGACTGGTGAGTCCAGGAAGTAAACGATCTTAGTTGTTGATCTTGAATTGACGATTTTGAAGGGCTCGGCTCGCTGAAAAGATGCTTCGCCTCGCCTGACGAAAAAGCGAAGGGAAAGGAAGGGCGCTCGCTTTGCTCGCGGAGCCTCCGGTCGGACTCGCTGAAAAGATGCTCGTCCTTCCCTACGGCTCTGTCAGCTTCGCTGACGACAGAGGGATGGAGAAAAAGCTCAAGGGCTCAAGTCTGGTTTCTAGTAGTCCCTCATTTTTCCTCCACCCTAAAAGGTCTTAGGTATTAGGCGCGCCGCCGTCCGCAAAACGAACAGAAAAGGAACTATGAAAATCGGCAACGAAGAACACCGTCTGGCTTGTCATGCCGTTAGTATCTCTGGCCTGCCCGAAGACGATCGCGCTCGGATCGAAGAGATCGGCCTTAATGCGTGGCTGGCCGAAGCGTGCGGTCAAAGCCGCGAGAACGTCAAGGCGCAATCCGCCGAACCTGTCGTCGCAGAAGCTCGCCACCATCGAAAACGGCGAACCTGTGTCGTCTGCAGCGCGAAGTTTCTGGCGCACCGTGCGGATGCGATCTATTGCTCGCCGAAATGCCGGAAGCGCGCCAGCCGAAGAGACGGGCACGACGGTCTAACTGTCACACTTAGCGAAAAACCTTCCTTGCAAGCTGCTGTGTAGCCGGGACTTACGAGACCAGATTTTGATGATTTGCCCGGAATGGACCTCAGGGTCACCGGAGGATTTAAGTGTGACAACGCCGCTGTAATAGCGGGCGTGGCCACAGGTACAATGGCTGCATAAAACCATGACAAACAGACTATGGCTGCTCGCTCTGTTCTTGATTCCATTCCACCAACTGGCTACGGCTGGTGTTGCAACAGCAATGAAAGCCGATGACCTGATGGAAGAATGCCGCTACGTGGATGCGGACTACAGGAAGATAAACTCAGACCAATTGACGGATATAACATCGTGCCTGAACTACATCGATGGCGTGCTTGACGGTTATGCGGTCGGCGTAATTACAAGCGCGAAGGAAAGAACTATGGCATGTGATGTCCCTGATGCGGTAACGGCGAAAGAATTGGCGTTGATTGTCTTGCATTACATGAAGGACAATCCTGCTGAATTGCATCTGCAGGCAAGCGTTGTCACGATGAAGGCATTAAACAAATCCTTCCCCTGCAAGGTCTCCGGGCCCCAAAGAGCGTCAAAACCGATTCATAAATTCGTCGGATGACAGCACCTTCGCTCGAACATATCCCGTCTTCTGGGCGACTGGGTAGATCTTGTGGAAGAAACTATCGTTCGAGACGATTTCGTCTACATAGGGCAAAGCGGGAATCATGTGGAACTTGTCAATCAGAGTGTTCCTGTCTGCGCCGCCTTGAGCATTCCATTCATGGTCTGAGATCGCAGTTTCCAGCACCATTGTCGGAATAGAATCGATACTCGCTCGTTCGATGTATTCCGCCGCCATCTCGCGCGGAATTTCCAGACCGGCTGGCGTGAGTTGCGGCATGTGTTTTCTTAGGAAGACCTGGTTCGTTTTTCTCATGATGGCATCGGTAATTTTTCCATCCTTCACTGCTTGACGTAGTCCAAGAAGGGCTTCGACGTTTTCCTTAAAAGGCTTCGTCATCACTTCAAGTTGCTCGGGGTGATTGATCCACTGCTCCACGAATCTCCGGGAAGGGATGTCAAACTTCGGATCATCTTTTGCTTTGTTCAATGCCGCAATGACTGCCGACCGCGCGCCTATGCGCTCTTGAATCGGAAACTCCACCCTTGCGAATCGGAAGAAATCCTCATGCACTTCAAGCCTCGCAATGTCGAATTTATCAAGTAGCCACGATGGTTGCAAGCTGTCCATAAACTCGGCGAGCTTGATCGCATTTTCCAGTTTGGGTGTATTGGCAGTCTCGATAAGGTGCCACGATGACACGACGACCGTTAACGCGCCTGATTGTATGGCGGCGTCGATCTTACCGCGAAACTCGGTGCTGCCCAATGTTTTGAAACCAAGTTTGATTAAGGCATTCTGGTCGAGATAGGTAAGCACAACCGTCATGATAAACTCAATCGCAACCTAACAGTCCAGAATCGACCACAACCCGCGCGGCAGAAGTTCGGAGCAAGCCCGGCCAGTACCACCACCGAAAGGGACGATGAATTACTTTCAACGAACCGCAAACAGCGATATACTCTGAGCCATTATGACGAATCTTCCCTTTCTCCTCCGGGTGGCTCAGAGTTCGGGCGCACCGGAAATGTTGGAGTTGCACGACTTGCCAACGAGTGAAGACCCACTCCCGTCTATCCTGGAGATTGACGGGTCAGGATATGTCGTGGAACGCTTGAGCACCAAGACAGCCGTGGGGAACGAGACCAGTGATGACAAATGAACTCGGCGCATACGAAGGCGCGATGCCGTTCCTGCTACGATTCGCGGAGCGGGTACCTAGAGGGCGACTCAGACCCAGCCGCTACAATGTGGAACGCCAGATCTCACAGGTACTGGTCGAAGGTCAGTGGGTCGATGCTCCTGACGCCCCTGATGAATCGGTCGGAGGTACTCGGGTAACGGACGTTCGGGCAGAAACCACAGATGATATGTGATTGCCGCGTGCTTATTGTCAGCACGATGGCCGATGTGGCCACGGATGATGTGGTTCGGCGACTTGCAGCCCTCGGCGTGTCACACCATCGGTTGAATACCGAAGACTTTCCTTTCTCGCGCACGCTTGCCTTTCGGCCAGGAACGGACTCTACCTGCTTGGAGATTGACGGAAGAGTTTTCACAACTCCGGCCTCTGTCTGGTACAGACGACTGCGCTCGCCCTCCAAACCGCAAGATATGGATGAGGGGATATACTCGTTTTGCCTTCAGGAGAACCGCGCTGCGTTGCTTGGAAGCATCATGGCGTTCTCGACGCGCTGGATGAGCCATCCGGCTTCGGTCTGGCGAGCCGAATATAAACCCTATCAACTAAGTCTGGCCGCTAAATTAGGGCTCACAATTCCGCAAACTGTCGTTACGAATGACCCATTGACGATCAGAAAAGCGTTTGCGAGATTCGGCGGGATGGTGGCGAAGGCGACTAGAACCGGCTGCGCTACTTGCAACGGGGAGGATTTCGCGGTCTTTACTTCGGAGGTGTTAGAGCAGCATCTAGACGCGCTCGATAGCGCCAAGTTGAGCCCCGCGATTTACCAAGCTCTGATCCCGAAACGATTCGACCTGCGCGTCACAATAGTTGGACGGAAGATTTTTGCTGCAGCAATCGACTCGCAATCGGACTTAGCCGCCCAGGTCGATTGGCGGCACACAGGTAACCCGAAACTGCCTCACCACCGAATTGACCTTCCAGAACCGATAGCGAACCAAGTCTTACTCATGATGGACACTCTCCAACTGACCTTCGGTGCAGTCGATATGATCCAGACGATGAATGGCGAATATGTCTTTCTTGAGGTAAATCCCAGCGGCCAATGGCTGTGGCTGGATGACATGCTTGGCTTGGGCATTTCAGATGCCGTCGCTGACTGGCTGGCTGAGGCATGAGCTTTCTAACTGACAAATCATGGTGGCTTGATCGCGTTTACCCGCACGCCGAAGCTCTCCCAAAAGACGCGATCGAAAGACACGAAACGCGATTGGCCGGTGAAGTTGCAGCGGTCGAAGCACTCGATAGCGAACAAGCTCTCCGCGACTGCTTGGATGCCTATTCGAAACTCGTGGACGAGGAAGACGCGCGGCGGCAGGGCGTAGAACAGCGCTTGACCACAATGATTGGTTTTTGCTCTATCGCAGCTACCGTCGTGTTCAGCGTTATCCTTGCAGAGGCAAGCGGGACCATTAACATAAGTAATGGAGTTCTGCGTGTGGCTGCGACACTCTCCGCTGTGTACGTAGCCTGTCAGGTCTGCTTCGCAAGTTTCGCGGCAGTTCGTGGGCTTGAGAGACAGGGGTGGGAAACGCTCAGACCTGTTGATGTTACGCAGGATCACGGTGAGAACATTTCCCTTTATCTCCGCCGTCGAGCCAACAGATACCTACAGATCCACGCTCAGCATGAACTGCAGAACAATAGAAAAGTGACGTACATGGCTGTAGCTCACGAAGCCATTAAGAATTTCATAGTAGCGCTGGTCGTGTTCGCCATTGTCGGTGCTGCATTTTCACTCCTTGCGCCCGGTAAGCACGAAAGCGGGTTGGTTGAGCAGCTCAAGCGCAATAAGGACCTTCGGGAGCTGTTACGCGGCCCACAGGGCCCACAGGGGCCACAAGGGCCCGCAGGACCGAAGGGGGACAACACCGCCACATGCCCACCTGAAAAGGTGAAATGCCCGCAGCTCAATGAGCCCGAAAAATAAGAAGGTGCAGTGATGGCCAGCCAATCTCTGCGCTATACTCTCGTCCGATGTCTAGGATTAGCTGGGCCGGTGATTCCAATGAGAACGGCTGCGCTCTTATCTGCGTTCGTGTGGCTCTGTCTGGTTGGCTGCAATAAGGATCGCTCATCGCCAGCGGCAACGACTCCGCCAACGAAGGAAACTCCGCAAGCCGAATCCGATAATCCAGAACTCAGGACCTGCATCAAGCACCAGGCACAAGAGGAAGCTTGCGGCGAATACAGGGTTCTCTCCTACGACGCGACTTGGAGGAACGAGCATGGTAACGAAGGCGATTTCATGCTGGAACGGGAGGGATTGAGTATCCGTGCGTTCTGTGGAAGTGAGAACTGCGCGACATGGGCCAATTCAGTTGGCAAGACTGTTGTTGCCGACAAAAACATAACCGGCCTGATTGACCATCGCAACCCTTCATGCGAAGATCCGCTCTACGTCAAGAACGCAATTGAGTACCATAAGCGGATGACCGGCAAAACCGCCACCGAGGGGCAGGTCTGCGATGAGATTTTGGTCGTTGAGAAAATCGAAGCGAAACCGTCGAAATAAAATGTTGTAATTAACGCACTTGACAACCTTGGTACCCAGACTGCGGGCAAACGTGGATCGTCATCCCGCTCAGGCACCGCTAAGGAACACCGGGCGTTCTACTCCCGGAGAGCATCAGATCGACCGTGCAGAATGCGACGACAAGCCAGCCCAAGACAGCGAACACAATGATCGTAGCGTTCGCAGCAGCGCTTCGATATCTTGACGGGGACAACGCAAATGTTTCAGTAAAGCGGAACAAGATGTAGACGCCAATCATCAAACCGATCGTTGGGATCATAGCTCTCTCCTCTCGACCTTGAGCATAGGGCCTGGAGGCTCCGTCCGAGGTTCCTAGGAGTGTCGGGCTTGACTCTCATTCCCAATTGGACCCTTTGCCTGTCTCGGATTTCTACGGAAGCTGCTCGTTGTATTTCTGGACAAGGTCCCCAAGGCGGCCATCCCAGTCGTACATGAATGCCCAACGACCGAAGCCTTGAAACATGACCTCTTGCTGCCAGACTTTCAGATGGTAAAGGAAGCCACCGTAAATCAACAAGCGCTGCTCGCTGTTCTTTTCCTTAAAGGCAAGTGCAAACAGCTTCGGCTCGACCGCCAGATATTGCGGAAAAGGCTTATCAGCCGCAATCAAGTCATAGCACCGCTCAGCCATCGGGACTGTCCAGTGCAAGTCGTAGGCATATAAGTCTGGCTGGTAACGGTAGGATGTGCCTCTGCTGCCAATTTCTAGCCACTGTTTGATTTTAGGCTCTTTGATTGCATCTGTTCCCAAGTATGAGTTTAATTCCAAGAGAAATTCAAGCTCGCAAGCGGGGCCTAAGAATTTCTCGTAAGTGCCAAAATATTCCCCCCAGGCCGTGGAAATCCTCTCTTTCCAGTAGAACGGGCTCCTTCCGTCATTTAGTTGACCACCACTATGAAGGTCCGGTAACGGCCAGAACAAAACCGGCGTCTTTGGGGTTTGCCGATCGTCGATAGCTATGCGAGCAACGAACTGTGGGAGAATTGGTCCCAGAAACCGGGGCCTATTGCGACTCAACGCATAAGTAGCCAGACATCTTATGGCAACATAAACCTCAAGGGCAGGTCGCCACCATGGCAATGAATCCGGTTGCTGAATCACATGGCCAGACTTGAGCCGCTGGAGACCTCTCGACGCCTCGAACGTCTCCAGGAGAGTCTCAACGACTGCCAGAAGCCAACTAACTTCAGAATCATACTTGACAACCAGCAGTCCCAAGGTGACGACTGACTGGAGTGACGGCAGAAACTCGTCTCGAAAAAAACCATTTACCTCCGACACATACTCTTTGGGGTCGGGTGGTATGCCCGGTCCACGCATACTCAAATCGTCCCAGCCCTGGACTAGTGATTCCCGAGCCAGTTCCAGCAACATGCGAAATCGTGGATAGTCGTTCGCGGCAATAAGTTCCTCAGTGAATCGTTGTAATTCAGGAGTTGGCCCCATTAGCAATTCTCGAACTGGCAACCGGGTTGGTAAAGGACCAAACGGGTGGGATACGCCGGATAGTTCGCCGAAGTGCTTGAATCGTTTACGTGCTCGGTCCTCGGCTTCCTCTTCCGTCCGCTGCCTGTACATCAGGTCGAGGTCTGCTCGGGACGCAGTTTGCAGCGCAGTGCCCTTCTTGATCCAAATCTCTCCGACTTGAAGTCGAATCTTTCCGTCCGGCCTCTGGCCTTCAGTCTTGACCACAATCGGTCGCGGCTGGTTCGCGTCTAACACCAAAAGAACAAATGGTTGTCCATCATCCGTAAGCAAATTGTTGAATACCTGAAATCGCGGTGGTGGGTCCAGGTATTTAGTCACGACACCTGAAACAGTTGCGGGGTCAAATTCCTCAGTGTTTGATACGGGATAGAATAGTTTCTCTTTCGGATCAGCACCGATTGTGATGCATCGTTCGCCAGCAATCTCCGCATTAGCAACCCCCTGCAAGAGCTTGATGAAGTCAAGCCTATCGTCGAGATTATCGCGGAGGATCGAGCATGTCCGTTTGAACTCAAATCGTGGATGCTCAACCCCTTGCTTAACGAGGGATTGGACCTCCTGGCGATACTGCTCCACCCGCTTAGTCAAGATGCCTTGCGACTCTTGGTTATTTTCTGTTTCTTGCGCCATCTTAAAGGTGATTCTACTCGCCAACCTGCCTACAGTGTTACCTGGCCCTTTGGCAACCTTTGCTCCAAACTTCCTTTTCCAACTTCTTGTCCGCAGTTTTCCCGCTGCCGTTGGCGTTGCGTGTGTCGTAGCGCCCTGACAATCCGTTAACTTCCGCCCACTCACTCCACCCACCATCCCGTCCACCATGAACCCACCAACTATCAGCGCGAGTGCCGCGCGTCGTACGCGCCCAAGACCGCTAATGAGATATCCGCTAAACGAGACCATCCTAGCCCGTCTAATCGAAAACCCGCGAGCGACGCAGAAAGTCAAGCTCGCTGCTCTGGCCCAACTCCAGCGGCCAAGCCTCGCTATGCTTCTGCGGCTTCTGAGTAACCCATCCACGCCGAGCCGCTTGTTGGCGTTGGCTTCAGAAAAATATTCCATCACGATCGCCAGGAGGCAACTAAAGCTTCATGCAAAACGTCGAGCGCAGTTGGCTAGAGAAAATACTTAACGACCCAGCATCCACTCTCGAAGAGAAATCTGAAGCAAGGGCGCAGCTGGAGGATTCCGCCGCCGATTCACAGCGCGATCAGGATCGTCTGATACTCCGATACCTCAACCATGAACTTGAGTCGGGATACTTTGGTCTGCCCGATGCGACGATTGAGATTCTCCACGGGCTTACGTATTGGCCCTTGGGTCTCGTCTCGGATCAAGTTCCGCTCTATGTCGATGCTCTCGTTTCGCTTCATGGCCGCACACTCGACTCCGCAATCAAGGCGCGCTGCCTGGCAGCAATCGGAGGCTGGCTCAAACTCGCTCAGAGGTACCACGAGATTCCCGGCGCTGATAAGGCCGCCCGCCATGCGGCACAATTTCTAAATTCACTTCACGAAAAGGATAACCACAATGAGCAATGACAAAGACAAACTAATTGAGCAAAGCGAATCGCAACGAAGCCCGCGATTGGCTCGACCTGAAGACTTCACAATCACATCGGCCAGTGAGGCCGCGAATCAGCGTCTGCCCGGCCACGGCCAATGCGGCGATAACCTTCGCCAGTACAACCAACTGCTCAAAGAACGCGAGCAAGTCGCTGGAAAGAGCAAACCGACCGGGAAAGGCGCGCCGGTAGCGGCTTCTGCGTGATGACATTTCCCGATCCGTTCCTCAATGACGATCCGCTATGGCAGGCGTATGAAGTGCCGATGACGCAGCCTGAGTTTGGTGGAGTCGATAATCCCGCAGCTGGCCTTCATGAGTTCTTGCGCGACGAAGAGTGTGCACGATTAAAGCGCCAGCAGAAGCCGCAACCGCAGAGCGCGTGCCCGTTCCGCCTTGGCCATATACCCGGATACCCAGCTTAATGGCGATCTGCCTGGAGGCGATTTAAAGCAACGAACAAGACAACGCAAAACATTTCAAGGAGCTAAACACCATGATTGACCCAAGAGAACTAACACGAATAACAGAAGCAGCGGAAAGCGAGGTTGACCGGTGGAGTGACGCGCGCTTTGGGGGCGTTGACCTACCAGGTCATCAGGCGGGAAGAGATTTCCAAACCAAGAACGTCGGCACCGATTGTGACACCGATCCTCGGTTCAGTCCGCTGGACGATCGGGGCAGCGCGCATTCAATCCGTACAGCCGTAGAAGAACTCGCCCGCGATCCCGAAATCCGAGACCGGATAGCGCGAGAGACCGGCGACGCTGGCGAACTTGAAAGACTCGACGAGGAACAAGCGGAGGCCGCTACATGGCATTTTCGTCGAAACCATCCAAGCTATTTCAAATCCCAGGCAAACTTCGAGCTAATGGTGTCAGCTATGGCTAAGAGCTGTCTGGGCTGGGCTGATACTGAGGACATCGATGTAGACGACGCATATCGTGAGTTGGTGCGCCGAGGCTACTGGACAACGGACCATCTGACTACCGCCTTCAAGACCTTGTGGCGTGCAGGGACTCTGGAAGTGAGCCCGAACGCGCCACGACCGCTGACGGAGCACGACAAACGGGCAATTGCCCTCCAGGCCGCTTCCGGCGATGTCGAGGGCAGCGTTTCGAGATACTTGCAGCAACGTCTCCCGCAGACAGTATCCGAACTCTGGATGTACTCAACGTCGCATCAGGAGGCATTGGACACCGTTGCCGATCCTGCATACCGTGAAATTCTATGGGAGGCCGTGTGGTTTTGCTGGGAGAATGGCAGACCTAATTATTCTCCGACATCGCAGCGCCGGAAGTTTATGCGCCAATACATCGCCAATCGCATTCCAACCGCCCGGCTGCTCGATCTGGCCTGGGCTGCGTGTCAGGAGGCCGAAAAAGACGCATCGCGATCCGGCATCCTTGGGCAACTCACAAATGAGCCGACCGCAAGCGACGATCCAATGAAGCAGCTCGACGCGCTCGATGACGCCAGCGTTGATCGTCTGTACCACCAGACCCTGCGGAAATATGCGGAGACATCGAGGCCAGGTATTCTGGCCTAATCACAGTCGCACAGACTTAGCCCGGCGCATTCCGCGTCGGGCTTTCCTTTGCCTAAAGTCTCGAATGGCTTGCTTTTAGCCATTCTCTTGGGCCTCCCGCTCCAGCCGCTCCTTTCTCTCCCGGTCGTACCGCTTCAGCAGATCGCTGAACGACTGTCGGTCCCTCATTGTCTAGGGGGTCCGCTTCGCGGTAATCCGGCTTTTGCTCGGTAGTTGTCGAATCCTGCGTCGTCGTTGATTCGTTCTCCATTCGTTTTCTCCTTTCTCGTGTTTCCCTCTTAGGGCTTTTTGAAGCGCTCCGCCTCGGCTGCTTTCTGCAACCTCCTGTGCCGCGCCCTCTCCAGTAGCTGGTCGAAGCGACCCAGAGAGCCCACCATATCGAAGATCCCCTCCGGGGCGGACTCCGGGGTACTTTGCTCGGTAAGCGTTGAATCTGTTCTTGTGTTGGAGATAGCGTCTGACGTTGACGCCCTAGGAAGGTTCTGCCTCATCTTCTAGATTACGCCTACAGGCGTGCCGATCGCAATAGAGCAGTTTCTCGGGTAGTGGGCTACTTTGAAGTTCTCTCCGATCTGACCGCCTGAACGTACACGATTAAGCAGCAAATAAACGCGAAAAGGATTGGAGCTGCATCCCTCAAATCTCGATTCATTCTGTATATCGGAAACCGATGGTACGAAGGGATAGGGAAGGGCGGAGGTGGCAATCGGTAAGTTTCGATGTAGGTGTATACGAGAAGCACAATTTGCGCAATGGAAGTCACGCCAAATATCGTAGTGCCGACCAGTGCAAGAAGTCGCAGGGTTTTCCTCACTTACGCCGCTCTTTCCGCCCTCCGCTGCTGATAGTAGCCCACTGCCGTTATTCGCGTTGGTGTCCTGCTGGCGCGTTGCTACTTCCCTGAGCGCCCAGCCGATCCTTGGGCGAGCCGACCGAGGCTGGCCGGTTCCAGGGTGATGACATCTGGCCCCTTGGTTTTGCCCGCGATGATGGGCTTATTGGCGACCGTCTCGTACGCGTATCCCGTCAGGGTAGCGTTTAGACCATTCTTGATGTTGAGGCGTGCCCACCCGTAGTGGACTTTCCCTTTGATGTAAAACAACAGGCCGAGATACTTGTTCTGGACGTTGTACCACTGGCCCCACTCCCACCTGAAACTTCCGTTCTGGGTTTCCCACATCGCATAGTGCTTGGGTTGAAACTTTACTGAATTAGCACCGACCGTGACCCCAGAACTCAAGGCTGATGCCACGGGGTATTTCTGGCAAGTTTTGAATGAACATCGGGCAGTGGAGATTGTTCCCCAAATCTCGTTCTTCTTTTGTTTGAGCGCGGGAACGACCCCGAGGCCTACAGAGTGCCCCATGCTCCAAAGCGGAAAGTAGAAATCAGCGATCTTGTCGTGGTCGAGATCAAGCTTGAAGCACAACTTAGAGTGACCCTGACAGTACGGAATAACTTTGTTTGCAGGCGTGTAGATAATCTTGGCCTCGGCTGCCTGAGTAAGCCCCATCCCCACTCCCGCAGCGGTCGCAGCGAGTGCATACATGCTGAGTTGGCGGTGAACTGAATCGGAAAGCCTAGAAGGTGTTCTAGGCGACTGCGAGGACGGTTTCATACATCCCTCCCGTCGAACGCAACCATTGTACTCCGGCAACAAGTCTTCCTGGTGACGACGCTCACAGCCCGTTGGTCACCATCAACAAGCTGGTGATCCGGTCGCAGCGCGGCGTCAACGGTCCTTCGAGTCTAACCGACCTCGGCAATAACGTCCGCCAACTTCAGTCTCTTGACCAGCAGAGCCGGGCTGACTCGCAGTGTCTTGGCAATCGAACGCAGGCTGTCGCCATTCGCTCTCCGCTTCTCGACCAGCCGCATATCGACGGTCATCGTTGGCCGTCCTAATCGGGTTCCTTCCTTCCGCGTTCGCGCCAGGCCAGCTTTCGAGCGCGCCGAAATCGTGATCCGTTCCTGTTCGGCCAGTGTCGCCATGATGGAGATCACGGCATCCTTGAACGGCCCGATCGAATCAAACCACTGCTCCTGGAAGCTACGCCAGCCGACGCCCCAGCGGTCGAGTTGCGTCAGGTAGAAGAGCGTCTTGCGCACACCCTCGCGGCTGAATCTGTCCAGCTTCCAGAAAAGCACAAGATCGAATTTGTGCTGACTGGCCGCCAGCATCATGGCGTCGAACTGCGTGCGCGTCTTTTTCCCGGAGCCAGTCACCGTGTCAACATATTCGGCAACGATCTCCCAGCCTTGCCTCTCTGCGAACTCCCGCAGCTGCAAGAGCTGATTCGTATTCTCCTGCTTGCTGGTACTGACTCGGCTCAGCAATGCAACTCTCATATTTCCCCCCTGTTCATCTATCGGTCCTTTCGTGAACGGCAACTCAACTCGCCTTAACCTCGCGCCAATTTAACGGCGAATCAGCCAACGTTTTATAAACGGTCAAAGCCATTACCTGGCCGTCTTGAGGTACAGTTCAATGGCGCGCCGTATCAGCTCGGATAGCGGTGCGCCGTGTTTGGCTTGCAGTTTCTGCAGTCCTTGCTTTTGTTTCTCAGTGATGTAGACGTTTAATCGAGTCTTCTCTGAGACTGCCATGTTGGCCTCCTAGTGCCACTATACATCAGATCGCCACTCCCATAGGCTCAGCCGCCATAAGCTCGATCTCCAGAGTATTGATTGCATCTCGGCAATTGTTTTTCGCGTCCTTGACGATCCTCGCGAAGTTTGGCGCTGGGGCATTACCAGCCTCTTGCGCCCAGATCGAGGCGAGTAGTTCTATGATCTTCGGGGCCATGCCTTCCTTAGAGAACGGCAACATCTTGACGCGCGACATGAAACGATCTTCAAGCCCATCCCTGCTATTGCCGGTAAAGATGAAGATTGTATTGTTCGGTCTGCTGGAGCCGTCCAGCAAACTCAAGAACGCAACTTGGGCATCCCGCGTCATTTGGTCTGCCTCGTCTATGATGAACAAGTACATCCGGCACCGTACTCCGGGCTTAAGAATGTCTCCCGGAACGAAGCTCACTCGCTCTTTGATCCATCGGACTTTGGCGAGATCGCAATCCTTGCTCGCGACGTGGTAAACGTGCGCTGGCAGTTCATTGCCGAACGCCATTGCCATTTCGGTTTTCCCAAGTCCACTAGCGCCCAAGAAGTACCACGCGCCGGGCGCTGGTTTGCGCAGCAGCGACAGCATGACATTGCGCGGATAGACCTGCATGAAGTCAGCAAGCCGCTTGGGTTTGTACTTGTCGCTCAGCGGCTCTGGGAATGCGAAGCCAAACTGACCGGCCTCAACCGCGCCTGAATCAAATAGCGTAGTGCTCATAGCGCCCTCCCGTTCGTGATGAACTCCACGATGTGTTTGGCTTCGTCCATCGTCAGACTGCTGAGCTTGAGTTGGACGGTGCTGTCGCTGGCCTGGACATCGCCGTAAGCACTGTCATTGTGGTAGAAGCTGAAAGACGAAACGTCATCGCCCTCCCTAACCGTAGTACAGGCCAGAGCGGCAAGAACTTCCAGGTTCTGCCGTCGCTTGGCCTCGTATGATCGCTCAGCGTCTCGCCGTCCAACGGCGAGCGCCAGGATTCGCAGATAATCCGGCAATAACCGGCGTTGAATTTCCTTGACGATTGCTGGCACGCCTCTACTGATAGCTACGGTGATGTCTGGCGAGTTGACTCGCTTGCCCTCGTCGTAGACCGTGACGTACTGGCCGTGCTTGCCGATGTTGAGTGACCCGCCGATTGCGATGCGGTCTTTGGCGTTGTACTCGATTCGCAGATACAGCGTTGCCTCGCCAGGACCGTCGATGCGGTGAGTAGGATAAGGCTCGTCCTTCTCACGATATCTCCAGTCAGCGCCAAGCTCAGCCGCGATTGCTCTTGCTAGTGTTTCCAGTTGCGTGTTTTCCATGTCGCTCCTCCGTTCGCAAAGTTTTCTTGTGTCAACGTAGCGACCGTAGCACTAGATGCACTGAGTGGCACTATCTAGCACTCCTAAGCACCACGCATCAAAGCGACTAAAGTTCTTGACGAGTTTTCAGGAAGTCGCGCACGATTTCGAACGCATTAAATAGAGCGGCTCGGATGGCCTGGAAATCGCTAGCGAATGCAGCGCGGATTCGTTGCGAATTATGTGTTCTTGCGCTGGATGGCTCGGCGTGCAACGACAGCGCGACTAAGCAAACTCGCTTAGAGCAGGAACTCGCTGCCGATTCGCGGAAGAATAGCGGACGATTGGCGCGACGCGGACGGAGACTGCTGTTATCTCCCGAGTTCGCCTAATGGCCTTAACATCCTTTACGTTTTTGCTGAGGCCATGGCCCCGGCCAGTCCCCTCGAAGGTACTGCAGGACGGGCAGGGTCACGTAGCGCGCGGCCTGGGCTTGAGGCTCTTCATGTTTGCATCCAGTAGGGACGCGCAACGCATCAACAATCCGATGTAGGTTTCCACAGGGCTCGGGCCGAAGATTGTCGAATTAGGACACTACTCGGGCGTCCCGTAGTGTCTCAGTTTCAATTTATCCCGGCACGCAGACCCATTCCCAGTGACAGTTGTTTCCGCTGGCGTCGCAAACACATTCTGGTCGAAGATCTTTGCAGCCAATTGGCGGAATCGGTTTGATCGGAAGTATGCCACAGCTTCCGGCATAAACTGTCTGACTATTCAGCGATGCCAGCAGAATCATTACGATCAGAAGCAGAAACAACTTGAGCGTATTCATAGAATCTCTCCAGAGATCGCCATTGATAATACGCCTTTCTAGGATACCGGAGCACTATTTCTTCAAGACTCCAAACGTGATTGGAGTCACCGATCCGCCTGGCTGCAAATCACTGAATCTTGATTTGTGCGGGCTCATAGGCGACGATCTCAGGTACGCCTTTGTAGTCGGTTATCTTTCCGGTGACGCAAATATGCTTGCTGCGGTACGCCTCCTCGGGGTCACCAAATTTCTGGCGATCACTTCCCCAAATCAACACCGTGAAAATCTGGTTCGGGTATGGCTTGTCGAGGTTGATGAATGTCGGATTTCCACGAGTGCTTGCTGCGTAGTGCGCGCTGACTACTTCCCCGCAAACGGTCGCCTTCTCACCAACGTGATTCCTGGCTTCCGCTGCTGAAATTGAACTCTGGGCATAGGCTAAGGTAGCCCAGAGCACTGCCACGACCGAAACTGCAACAATCTTCCAGCGGCAGATCATGTCATCCTCCTTGTCCTTATTTAATCTTGGTACACGCGCTTCTCTGGAATCGCTCCTCTTATGCCGCCCCTCGGATCAGGAATATCGCCCTCGCGCCTGGGAATCAGATGAATGTGAGCGTGACGGACCGTCTGCCCTGCCGCAGCACCGCAGTTCGAGCCTACATTGAATCCGGCTACGTACTTGTCCTCGGCTGTGATTCTTGCTTGCAGCACTCGCACCAACTGGTCGGCATCCAATCTCTCCCTCTCGGTCATTGAGAACAGATCAGGCGTATGCCGAACAGGGACCACGAGCAGGTGACCGGAGGTAACTGGATATTCGTCCGGAATTGCGAACACAGAACCGTTTCTCTCTATGATCTGTGGAAGCATTGAGGTCTGACAAAAGGCGCAAGTTGGATCGGAAGACGCAGGAGGCCACGATCTGAAATCCGTATCATCCTGATTTCGCTTTGAACGATTGCATTTGCTGCATAGAGCCTGAAGGTTAGCTAATTCTGTCTTCCCGCCGCGAGAACGAGGAATAATATGATCGACATCGAGAGGGCATTGCTTGGCCGTGATCCCACACAACTGACAACGACCGCCAGCAGCTTTCAACACTCGGAACCTCAGGCTGTCCGTGACTGGGTCATCATCAAGAAGGCGATAATCCCAAATCGCAATGCCGCGCTTTTGTATGAACGACTGGAGCCTCTGCTCGCAGATCATACGAATGTGGGCGCTCTGTTCAAGCGTCAGGTTTCCAACGTTTAGAGACACGAGTTTACCGTCCGACGTGACCACTTTATGACGTTTGAGAACCGTGAGAGGCATTTCTTTGACCCGCTTTTCGTAGTACAGGATTTGACTTTCATCCTGCGAGAGGAAGGCCGCCGCAAGTTGGCGAACGGTCGCCACGCCTCCAGCGTCAACCAAGGCCCTAACCAACAGGGGCTGGTAGACATGGCTCATGCTCATCTTGGTTTCGAGAAATTCAACGAGCTGTTCGTAGTTCATGTTCTTAGCCGCGATACACGTTGTCGTTGTGCCATCTCAAGAACTCTGCGGATGGCCGTCGATCACCGTACTCTGGTAGTCGCATGGTCTCACCATGCAACCTGTAATACTCTTTTCCGTTGTGGAACTCTTCCTTGATCCGTGAACTGACCTCAATCCGATGGCCCGGTGTCACAGTCATGTAGCCACGATCAAACAAAGTGTGCAAGTCCTGGCGGAGCAGGATGCCGTTCGAAGGCGCGTGTGTTCCACCAGAGGAGTATGGTCTGATGTGAGCTGCTTCGAGCACATGGAGCACCGGGGAGTTCGTGAAAGCGCAGCGTCTGGCGTATGAATCGGTCACGATGAGTCGAAACGAACCCTGCCCGAGGCGGGGCAATACTGTCATCGGATCGCCATAGCGAGGCACGGATTCATCGATTGGCGGTACTCGTTCTCCACGACTCGAAGATGTCCTTATCAGCGCTTCGACTCGATGCCAGATCTCCTGTCCATCTCCCGGCGAATCGTATCCCCGGCCCCGGACAATCTCCCGCTTCCAATCAGGCAGCGGAATCCAGTCCGCTCGATGAAAGAAGAATGGGGACTCAAGGAGAATGCAGCCGATCTGATAATCGTCCGCTGTGCTCGGATTCGGGGCCCGTCGATATCGGGCGATTCTGGACCGCATCTCCTCCTCAGTCTGCGCCCCGTTCTTCTCCCCAAATGCTTGCCAGACAATGCTCGCGGGCAAGATAGTGAAGTGGCTAAAGAATCCGCCGCCGACGATGTAGTCGTCAGGACTGTGGAGCTTGAAGAGAAAAGGCTCGCCGATCTGGAGAGCCCTGAACTGTTGTTGTCCGCTGGGTTGCCAGAAATTGACTCCATCGAGGCCCGTCAGGCGAGACAAGAACTCGAACCAATCGCGATCCGTGATTCCGACGAAGAAGCGCACGTCTTCTCCTGTGGGCAAATCAAACGACAGCCGAATTTTATGCCGTGTCTTGCCGATTTCAAAGCGGCTGGTTTCCCTCCCGCATTACTGTGATGGTGTGCCGAAGTGCCGGGCAGTTGTGCCGCAGGATCGGCACTTGCACAGATTTCCCAGCGGGGGTGCGTTTGGTGGGAACTCATCGTCGTGATTGTGCTGATGGCGGTTTACGGGTTTTTGATGCGGGAGCTTGGCGCGGAATTGAAATTGCTGGCCTCCGGTAGATGGAGGACCTGCGATGGATTGTTGCGAGAGAAGTAGGCGCGGGAGGGCACTCGTTGCGGAGCTTAGGGCCATGCTGGAGTGGGATAGCTTGGACCAGCGGCCCGGCGTGGTTCTAGAACGGCACGACATGGATGGTCGGGTAGCTTGGGAAATGCGGCGAAGCGAGATCGTTGCGGAATTGAATGCCTTGCGACAGGCATGGCCAGCCTCATTTTGTTCTGAAATCGTAACAACGCAAAGATTTTCATGTCCAGATCCTGCTTTCCCTGTAAGAAATCCTCATCGGGTAATTTCAGAAGGCGGCAGAGTGCAGTCCAAGCGAGAGTGCTGGAGGCGCTCATAACTGCAAAAAGGTGACCACCGAGGAAAATAACGGGAACTCGTGGCAAGAGAGGTGTGGCGTGAACCTTGCTGAGTCGGCTGTGCGCGCGCTCCTGGTGTCGAATGATCCTCCAACAATCGAACTGCTCTCAAAGTCATTGGAGGAACTGGCAGCTTCGACCGATGTATGCAGGGACATTCAAAGCGCCATTGATCATCTGAATAGTCGCAAATTCGAAACCGTAGTGGTAGACCTCAAACTGGGAGAGCACAGTAAAGACATTCTCGAACGAGTGCGTCTTTCGCCGTCCAACCACACGACAGTGGCATTCGCGATCACGGACAGTACAGAGGAGTCTGCGATAGCGTTTGAAGCAGGCAGCAATTACGTGCTTGAACGGCCGCTTTCGCCGACCTCCATCGGCCCCACATTGAAGACTGCGTATAGTTTGATCGTTCGCGAACGCCGCCGCTACTTCCGTTGCCCCATTTCCATCCCTGCCGCCATCGGGGAGCACCAGGCGGAAGAGATACATTGCCAAGCCGTCAACATTAGTGAAGGTGGAATGGCAATAATCTCGTCCGCGCCTCTGCAACCTGGAGCACAGGTCGCCGTTCAATTTACGATTCCCGGTCAGGTCAGGCCATTTGCAGCTCAGAGCGAAGTCTGCTGGTGCGATGAACAAGGTCGAGCCGGATTGCGATTTCTCAATCTCTCATTCGAACACAGTTCGGAGTTAAGGGAGTGGCTGGCGCAGAGGCTGGAAGAAAGCCTGCCCGAATCGGTTGCCCTGAAATTCCGGTTGACTTCCTAAGACTTGTCTTTTAAGCAACTCTTTCCTTGCTTGCGAAACGTCTTCGTTTCTATCCTCCTGGGGCGGCGCACAAGGCCGAGCAGGCAGTAGCGAGGCGCGAAAGGCCAATCAGACAACATCAAAGCGACAGACCATGCCTGCGCATGATACCCTTCGGTGGGCCATTCGCCAGACCGCAGACGGAAAACGAGGGCAAGCATGGATCAGTCTTCCCCTAGACTTAAGATCCTTGTAGCAGACGATTCACCGATATATCGCAAGTTGGTCGAACACGCGCTCTCGCAAGAGCACGCCCTCCTATTTGCGACGAATGGCCGCCAAGCCATAGATTTGTTTGCCGAACACCAGCCAGATCTGGTCATTACCGACTGGACCATGCCGGATATCAGCGGCCTTGAACTCTGTCAGCGCATACGCCGCGATTTCCGGCAGGTCTACGCCTATGTCATCCTCCTTAGCAGCAACGCCGACAAGGAAGAAGTCATCGAGGGCTTGGCTGCCGGAGCCGATGACTACGTCACCAAACCCTTCCATGCTGGCGAACTGCAAGCTCGCGTGAGAGTAGGCCGCCGCATCGTCGATCTCCACAACCAGGTTCAAGCCAAGAACCGTCAACTGGAAGAGCTGACTCTTACCGACCCCCTGACTGGCCTGCCCAACCGCCGAGCGATTGACCTCTGGGCACCGCGCCAACTCAGTGCCGCTGCGCGCCACCAATTCCCGATCTGGGTAGTTCTGGCCGATCTGGATCACTTCAAGAGTATCAATGACACGCACGGACACGATGCCGGAGACACCGTGCTAAGAGGATTCGCTGAAGTTCTCAAGGCCAATACTCGCCAGTCAAACTTCTGCGCCCGACTGGGAGGCGAAGAATTTCTCGTCGTACTAACTCACGTAGAAAAGGAAAACGTCAAGATTCCCATCGAACGCATCCGTAAGCAATTCGAGACGAAGAAGTTTACGGTTGCGGGCCATACTTTCAGCGTCACTGCCAGCTTCGGAATTGCCGGTTTCTGCGGAACGGTCGCTCCCGAGTTCGGCGATTTGATGAGTCGTGCCGACGCGGCTTTGTATTCGGCGAAACGTAACGGGCGCAATCGCATCGAATTTGCAATGGAGTAGGCCGTACTGCTCATTGATTGCTGCGTTGATACTCGCTGCCCGAAAAGCCGGGCGACAGGGGACTGCGGTTGCCAGACGTGGTAAGCCAAAGCCGCTCTCAAGGACCCCCGCGCGGTCCTTTTCCCTACTACCCAGAACGCCGAATCAGATCAGACAGGTTTTCTAGCCGTCCAGCTCCATGAAATGCGCCCTAGGCGGATCGGTAAGTACCTCCAAACGAACATCCGGGAAGTCTACTTGTCGGTGTTCTCTCGCAGATGTACGGTCCTAAAGTGATGATCGAATAAGACCTGCAAGACGCTCTCGCTGTCCCTAACGTGTTCGTCGATTTCTCCACCAACACGAAATCTCGTCCCTGGGCATGAACTACAGGTTGCGGCTACCGGAATGCCGCCGACTCTTTCCGTGATCTGCATTGTCGGTTTCTTCATTCTCAGAGTTCTCCACACTGATGCACAAAGAACAAGGCACGCGCCGAATGCAGCCAGATAGTACGCGCCAATCGGGGTAGGATGCTCAATTATCCAACCAGGCGGATCGCTATGGTGAGCTAGGTACTGCGAAACGACAACCCAAGCCACTGATCCGGCGTAGCAGAGTGTTCCCAATATTCCCAACCGAAAAGGGGAAACATTCTTAAACTTCATCTCGCAACCTCAAACTCGTTGGCCCACCGTCCCACTAGGGCAGTCACGGTTTGAGCTGGCTCCTTACTTCGGTGAGCCTGCGGAACTCATCTTGCGAGTGCAGAACGTCTAGCCATTTGGCATACCTTCGGCGCGCCTCCTCTGGCAAGTGCGAAAACTTGATCCCGACTCGTCCTTCCGCGTCCGCCCAAGCGACTTCTCCTTTCACTTCGATGCGATAGGGCTCGACGCTTGGCAAGTCAAACCTGAGACTGAGCGCTCCCTCTCGCTTCGCGGATCCCCGTAACAAAACTGCCAGCCCTTCCTCACTAACATTGATCAGCCTGGCGGACGTGAAACCTTCCTTCTCCGCACTGACAAATAGCGGCAGGCTTACGGAGTAGTGGAAATAGCGCCGATGTTCTTTTTGCATGGCTTCCAACGCCTTGTTAAGCTCTGCCTTGATCGTTGCGGGAGAAGCTAGCTTGCAGACATTGAAGTTGGGGCCGGAGCTGTGGATTGCCGGCCCGTCCGTCGCACCGTTGACAATAGCGATCACAGGAGTTTGACGGTTCGAGGGTCCCCGGAGAATTCTCGTCAAGATCTCCTGAGCGCAAGCCAGGTCATTGCAGTCAAGAATGATTCCATCAAAATGGCGGCGTCTCAGGACTTCAAGGGCCCGAGCAGAGTCTGCGTCGAAGTAGCAGCCCGCGACACCGAGGTCTTGCAGAGCCGCACGAACGAGCGCTACCAGACTGGAATCTTGACTAAAAATCAACAATTGAAGGCGCTCCATGTTAGCGCTCTTCCTCCAGCCTGCGAATAATTCGAGCAAGACCGTCGCGCAAGACGAAGATCTCATTCCTCAATGCCTGAGGAATGACTACGGGATCGTATCGCGCTCCCGGAACCGACTGCGTCAATGCGTCTTCCAGATCGTGGCAAGCATTGATCAGCTTTGCAAGAATTCGCTGCCTGTCACTGGCGGAGATCATGGTTCAAAGAGGGCCAAAGTTGTTCCTGTACTTGATGAGCTTGATTCGAACTCAAAGTCGTTAACGAATCCTGCCCGGCGCTAGCCAGCGAAAGAAATAGCACGGACAGACCCGGCCGCCGATTCGTAGGCAACGCGCTAATCTGCCGGAGTCCTGAGTAAACTACAACAAAACTATTTGTGAACTTTAGCTAACCAGCTAACTCACAGCAGGCAGGGAGCTTACCAAGAATCGTGATCTGCCATGCTAGAATCTTTGCCTAATGCATTCGAGGCTCACACGCGAGGGGCACATACAGGAGCACAAACCAGCAAGCCGGTTTGTTCGTTTTGGATCCTTCGAGGCTGACCTCCAAGAAGGCAAACTCACCAAGCAGGGGCTTCGGATTCGTCTGCAAGAGCAGCCGTTTCGGATTCTTGCGCTGTTGCTGGAGCATCCCGGTGAACTCGTTACCAGGGAAGAAATCCGTCAGAAACTATGGTCGCACAATACGTTTGTCGAGTTTGACGCCGCATTGAACACGGCGGTACGGAAGCTGCGTGAGGCCTTGAACGATTCGGCCGACAATCCCCGTTTTCTGGAGACCGTTCCCCGGCGAGGCTACCGTTTTGTAGCTCCCGCGGCTTTGCCTCCCGAACCGCAAGCCGTGGCCTCAATCCGGCCCCGTGTCCGTCGACGCCCATTTTTTTGGCTCGCCGCCGCTCTGATCGTAGCAGGCGCAGCCGTTGCAGGTTTTCGGCATCTTCGCCGTCCTGGCTCCCAAATCTCTCCCCAAGACACCATCGTGCTCGCTGATTTTGCCAACGACACGGGCGATGCGGTCTTCGACGACACGCTGAAGACGGCGCTCGCGGTTTCCTTGAGGCAATCTCCCTTTTTGAATGTGCTCTCCGAGAGCAAAGTCGTGAGCACCTTGCAACAGATGACCCGCCCGGCCAGCACGAAGCTCACATCTGAAGTGGCCCGCGAGCTTTGCCAGCGGGCGGGCAGCAAGGCTTACATTTCAGGAGCGATTGGCAATCTGGGCAGTGCATATGTACTAGGATTGAAGGCCGTAAATTGCCAAAGCGGAGACGCGCTGGCCGAGGAACAAGTAACGGTGTCGTCCAAAGAGAAGGTACTGGACGCGCTGGGCGAAGCGGCATCGAAGTTGCGCACCGAACTGGGCGAATCGCTGGCTACGGTGCAGAGGTTTGATGTACCGCTGGCGCACGCCACCACGTCCTCGCTCGAAGCTCTAAAAGTGTACAGCCTTGGACTGAAGGCATTCGGTGAGAAAGGCTCCGCCGCCGCGCTGCCTTATGATCAGCGAGCCATCCAGCTTGATCCGAATTTTGCACTGGGCTACGACGAACTGGGCCTGGACTACACTAATCTCAGCGAGGCGGGACGGGCCAGGGAATACTTCAGCAAGGCATTCCAGTTGCGCGAACATGCCAGCGAGTGGGAAAAACTAGCCATCGCCGCCGACTACTATTTGAATGTAACCGGAGAACTGGATAAAGCGGCCCAGACCTATGAGGAGTGGCTAAAGAGCTACCCGCGCGACGACGAAGCGTATTTAAGTCTAGGCGTCGTTTACGCCTCACAGGGGCAGTACGAGAAGGCCGCTGAGATCACGACCCAAGCTTCGGGGCGTGCACTGTCTTTAGCTTCCTACGGAAACCTCGCTAGCTACGCCCTTGCCTTGCAGCGTTTTGACGAGGCGCAGCGGATCGCCCACGAGGCGCAGACGCGAAAAATGGATGCTTTCGAATTTCATAGTGTTCTTTACGCCCTGGCTTTCCTGGGTACAAACTCCGCAGGAATGGCGGAACAGCAAGCGTGGTTTGCGGGCAAGCCCGAAGAGAGCTTTGGACTGGCGCTCGCAAGTAACACTGAGGCGTATGACGGCCATCTTGGCAAGACACGGGAATTGACCAAGCGGGCTGTGGACTCCGCCATACGCGCCGATAGCAAGGAAAGCGGGGCAATATGGCAGGCGAATGCTGCCGTGCGACAAGCTGCTTATGGCAAGGGTGCGGAAGCGCGGCAGACAGCGGCAGAGGCTTTAAAGCTTGCTCCCGCGAGTCAGGGAGCCGAAGCCGAAGCCGCGCTCGCGTTTGCCATGGCGGGCGATACGACGAGAGCCGAATCCCTGGCGCAAGACCTAGGGAAACGCTTCCCGCTGGACACCCAGATGCAGTCGCTTTGGCTGTCCGCGATTCAGGCGCAACTGGCGCTAGACAGAAAGAACCCCGCTTCTGCCCTGAGTGCTCTGCAGGATGCTTCGCGCATCGAGTTAGGGCAAATTCTGTTCGTCGCCAACATTTCCTGCCTCTATCCAACCTACATACGCGGGGAAGCGTACTTGGCAGCCGGACAAGGCGGGTCCGCTGCAGCTGAGTTCCAGAAGATTCTCGACCACAGCGGTATCGTCTGGAACTGTTGGACGGGAGCGTTAGCGCATCTGGGAGTGGCTCGCGCCAACGCCTTGCAGTCGAGAACCTCGCAATGGCCGGACGCCGATGCCGCCCGCGTCCAGGCACTTGCCGCTTACAAGGATTTCCTCACGCTCTGGAAGGACGCCGACCCCGACATCCCCATCCTGAAGCAAGCCAAAGCGGAGTACGCGAAGCTGCAGTAAGCGGACCTAATAAGCTGCTGGAATGGGGGTTTTGTTACAAGCTCTAAGCTCGGAGCGCTGCCCATGTACCTCAGGATGACGAACCGTCGCTCAGGCTGTTCGGCCATGCGCAAACACTGCGCTACGGCCCGGTAGGAGTCAAGTTATTTCTCGGTGAAAATGGAGGCGTCCAGAACCTTTGCCTAGATCACGCGGCCCGGTTCAGCTCACCGCACTTTGTGCAGGAGCACTTGAAATCGGGATTACCGGGCATCACGGTGTGGCCGCATTTCTGGCAGATGGACCAGCCGACTCTTGGCAGCATGGGCCGGAAATCATCGCCTAAAACACAATAGGGACAGCGCACGATCTCCAGCATTTGATCCGGCATCGCAGTTTACCCCCGCTGGCAAATGATACCGCAAGTCCCAATCGCGCGGTCTTCTCCAGGGCAAGAAAATAGGCCGCGAGTTTCCTGTTGCCGGTCAGTCACGCAGCCCAAACAACTCAAAAAGAGTCGTCATGCCAATGGTACGCGATTAGCGATTCGACTGCTGGTGAAAAATTCACTCGCCTCCAGATGACTTTCCTGCGAAGGGCAGGCGCTCCGAGCGCTGCTGGAGCTTAGCTAGTAATGTTGGGATCTACAGATATCTCCCAGTGCTCCAACAGCCATTCTGGGACGTAACTGCGGTTCTTGTTTCGCTCACACCACCGCCTAAGCTCATCCGATCCGGCGCAGTTGCTTTCATCCAATTTCAGCCGTCGCATCTGGTTTTCAAACTCGGTCACTATGGGCGGGCGAGGCATAAACAGAGCTGCTGGGTCTCCCCAGCTCGGATTGCCTCGTCTGTGAGCCATGGCGGGAAATGCTGCAAGACTCGTCAAGCGTACTCCTTCTTGCGGCAGCGGTGGAAAAAAATTACTAGGCCGGATTCCGGGAATTATGCCTTGATTGAGAATGCCAGTTCTTGACGTGTCGATCGATGACTTCTCGGAGCGCAGACGCCTGATCTTCTACGATGATTCTGCAGGGTGCAAGATCGCAGCTTTCTGCCGCTCTTCAGACCCAGTGTTTTTCCTCGCGTACATGTCGCGATCGGCAGCGTCCAGAACTTCGTTGAAGTTCTTGCCGTTTGTCCATTCCGAAATGCCGATACTGAGGCTTAACTCGAAACCGCGTAGATACTCCGCACTATTCCAATCGCCTACACGAGCTGTAACTCTCTCCATAACGTTGCGAGCGCCGACAAACGACGTGTCCGCCAGAATCACCAGGAACTCGTCGCCCCCGTACCGAACGATGCAATCTGAGCCGCGCACAGCATGCTTCAGCAGCCCCGCAATCTGCACCAGCACGAAATCTCCCGTCAAGTGCCCGAATCGGGTATTTACTTGTTTGAAGCGATCTACGTCCACCAACATGAACGTCAGAGGATGACTCAATCGTTGTGCGTGGCTGATAAACCGCCCCGCCATGTCTTCCAGCGAACGGCGATTGTAGACTTCCGTCAGCGGGTCCGTGAAAGATTGCAGGCGCACCAATTCATTCTGCAGGGTCGTGGAAATGACTTGTTCTCTGGTCCGCCGTAGCTCTAAACGGCGAGTAACCAGATAACTGTTGAGCAGGACCAGCAGGACGAACAGACCAACCACCAATTGTCGGGAAACGCTAATCTCAAGATGGACGTTTTCCTCCTTCAGAAAGGCTGCCGGAATGATGAGCGCCAGGAGTCCAACTCCAACCAGCACGCCTGTGAGGGATACAATGACCCACAACTCCCAATCGCGCTTTTCCAGTTTCGACAGCTCTTGTGCCATTCCGGAAAAAAGCTGATTTGGGTTGTGGTTCATTGGCTTCGCTCCAGTCTAGCCTAGGATTGCAAGCTCCCGGTCAGTACGAAGGTAACGCTCATGGAGACCACAATGTTTGATCTGCGCGACGGTGCGCCCAGCACATTTCAGCGGAGAGCGGGTCCGGTCTCGCATCTCTTCACGCGCGAAATGTCAATCGGCTTCTGGGGATCTTGACATCCGTCGCCATGCTTGGGATCAGTCTACCAACCTCGCTCGCGACCCCTTCCAGTCTATTCAGGTCTTGGATGTCGAAATCAGGTCCAGCCGAAGTTCGCGTCGCTCCCTTGCGAGAAATCTGGAGCACCCCCAATACCGTCTCGTCCGCTCCGACAACCGGTGCGGACATGAGCTTTTGAATGGTTTGGGAGTTGTTGGGTTCGTCGCCAATCTTGATGGATTCAAAAATTGTGTGGTGCTGTACTTGAGCGAAATTGTTAAGAACTTCTGGCTTTCGACTCTCCGCCGTTCGGGCCGCAATGGCGGAACTAGATAGAGGAATCGCACCAGCGGCTCGCAGCTCTACTGGAAACAAGAAGGTCAGTAATTGGCCCTCAAGGCGGAGTAACCCTACTTCAGCAATCCTCACGCCAAAAATCTTCGCAACCTCCTCGCAGACTCGCGGAGCAGTGCAATCGTTTTCCGCCGACCGCATCAGCGGGGAAGACAGGAGAGACATCATCAGATTCTGCTTTCGGTGGGTAGCAGGGGTCAACTAACCGGTGGTCAGTGCACTCAGGTAACAAGGTCCTGTTACCCCTGTTTCCGCTAGCTAATTAACCCCGTTCGTCGGCTCGGGAGGCTTGGGGCAGTAGGTCAGCGGCAGGCGATGCCTACGGCAGACGGGTTCCCAGCGAACTACAGCGACGGGTCATTGCATGGGGTCGAACTTGCCCTCTGGCACGAAGCGCGCAGGCACGAGATAGCCCACGCGCATTCTGCAAGCGATGCGTCAAAAATCGTCGTTCCAAGAACCCGGTAGTGTCCACGCTTGCCTCACGGACGCGACCGGCGAGATCCGGGGTCTGGGCTCCAGTCGCTTTTCGGCGGGATCAATTCAGGCGATTATTGATGATCCACTCGGCGCAGGCATCAGCGTAAATCAAGGCTTCCTCTTCGTCGTGGAAAAGCTTGAATTGGAAACGTCCGGTCGCCGCAAAAGTGCAAACCGCACCGTCGATTCTCAATTCCGGTTGCCAACCACGCTGGGTCTTAATTGCAGATGCTTCGACTGCGTGTCCATCATGTAAATAGCCCATATGCTAAGCGTCCTTCGCTTCGCAAGTTTGCATTGGGCGGGTCTCGATACTGCGGAGCCTCCACATATCGAATCCCGCCACCTGGCAAGGCACTTGGCGCTGTACCGTTGTACCCAGCTTTTTGAGGCCTAGTGTAGCACGAGGTATGGGAGTCTGTTGATCTCAAAGGGAGGAGGATGGCCGGACTCGGGAGAAAAGCGCCGAGTGGTCGGATGAAGGGCGGAGACTTTGGCGTACCACGTCTGGCAACCGCAGCCTCAATTGTGAAAGGCCACCCAGCGCCACTTCTAATGCTACACCCGAACGTCGACGAGGTTAGATCAAGCTTAGCCCCGCCCTCGGTGTCCCCCCGACAGCGGGGCTTTAGCTAGCGGAAAGGGTAACAGGACCGCTAGCCGGGGCGTACAAAACGCATTATCGGCCCAGGGCCGCAAGAAGGCAAACGTCTAGTGCTAAGGGCGCGGGTCTTAGTCCGTGACGTTGGGTTCTACAGACATCCCCCAGTGCTTCAACAGCCACTCTGGGATGTAGCATCGGTTCTTGTTCCGCTCGCACCATCTCCTAAGCTCGTCCGACCCAGCGCAGTTGTATTCATTCAAATTCAGTCTTTCCATCTGCTGTTCAAATTCGGTCACGAGAAACTGATAAGAGGTAGGCAGGGCTGGTTTCCCCCAGTTCGGATTGCCAGGTTTCTTAGCCATAGCGAAGATAGTGCGCTGAGTACTCGCAGTTTGCAGCCTGGGCAGATCCATGACAATGGCTCGTTCGTGGGATCGAATCTTCGGTAATTCGAAGGGCGATGACTTCTGCGGTGGTGAAGCAAATTGACGTTACGATGTTTTAGATCGTCGCACTATTCGCTCAACGGCTTGGTTAACGTCCTCGCGGGCTTTCCTCTTGGCAGATTCGCGGCGGGTGTCATCTAGCCTGTCTTCCAATCGCTTGGATTGGCTCTGTGACCTGTCAAGCTTGGTTCGTTTCTTTGCCATGCTCATAGTTTCCCACAGCCAACCAAAGTTATCCATCCCTGTGGGTTGCGCAGATCAGCGAAGGGTTGAACGGCTACAGGTCAGGGCGCGCTGCAGCCGCCCGATGTGGTTCCAGTGCTTCTCTCAAGTCTCTTCTTCCGCGATTGCCATCCGTGACCATGCCTGCGTCCCTCAGTCGAACCTTCCCCTGCATGGGAAGATCATACCCCTACTTAAGCTCGTTAAGGCTTGGGTCAATTGGAGGTCTTTTTCAGACCAAAATAGGAGGGAGTTGCTTGACTAAATCTGCTGCTCAAAGTTGGGACCAAAGATTGGGACCAACCAGGGCCGGTTTTGACGTGGATTTTGAAGCTAAGCGACGCCGAATCAGTGAATTTCCACTGTGTCCCGAACCAGGTGCTCTACCAGGCTGAGCCACTCCCCGACGACTGACAGGCCTGCGAAAGGGACACCACCGCAGGCAAGTTGCAGCTTCGAATCCTGCAACTGCGATCGATTATATCACCGTGCAGTAACCAGGCTGGCAGAGAAACCGCGCGCCGGTGGTGGTGCAGTTTGATTGTCCTCCCGGGAAAGTGTTCTGTGCGACGCAACATTTCGCACGTTGTGGCCAGGCTTCCTCGCCAACCTGCACGACTACCCGTGCGTCCGCGAGATACCCATCCCGCCTTGACGCAGCGCAGCGCCAGCCTGTCAGCGTCTTTCAGCACTTCACGACGGCCTCGGCAGAGCCGGCCGGTCTGACAGGTCAAATAGCGCCGCGCGAGAGGATACTCGAATCGGTCAATCGCTTTTCGACGCTGCTCCCAGCTGTGTCTGTGGAAGTGTTAGACTCTTGGGTTTCTTAAGGAGCGAAATCTCTCATGGACATTCATCAGGTAGGAGTGGTGGGCGCGGGGACAATGGGGAATGGAATTACTCATATTCTGGCGCGCAGTGGGTACCAGGTCGTGCTGTGCGACGTGGAACAGCGCTTTCTGGATCGGGCGCTGGAGACGATTGGCAAGAACCTGGATCGTGAAGTGGCGAAGAGTAAGATCACCGCAGCCGACAAGGCAGCGGCTATGGGACGAATCCAGCCGGCTCTCGATCGCGGCAAATTGGCGGATTGCGACTTCGTGGTGGAGGCGGCGACCGAGAAGTTTGAGATCAAGACGGAAATCTTCCGCGACCTTAACCGCATCTGCGGGCCGGAGATCATTCTGGCTTCGAATACGTCGTCGATCTCGATCACCAAGCTGGCGGCGTTGACCAAGCGGCCGGAGAAGGTCATCGGAATGCACTTTTTCAATCCGGTTCCGGTGATGAAGCTGGTGGAGGTGATTCGCGGGCTGGCGACTTCGCAGGCAACGTTCGAGGCAGTACGCGACCTGGCGCTGAAGCTGGAGAAGACGCCGGTCGAAGTGAACGACGCGCCGGGATTCGTTTCCAACCGCGTGCTGATGCCGCTGCTGAATGAGGCGATGTATGCGGTGATGGAAGGCGTGGCCACGCCGGAAGCGGTGGATGAAGTGTTCAAGCTGGGCATGGCGCATCCCATGGGGCCGCTGACGCTGGCGGATTTTATCGGCCTCGACGTTTGCCTCGACATCATGCGCGTCATGCTGGATGGTTTGGGCGATCCCAAATACCGGCCGTGTCCGCTGCTGATCAAGATGGTCGACGCGGGCTGGCTGGGAAGGAAGAGTGGGAGGGGGTTTTACAAGTATTAGGATCTGATAATCAGGGTCTCCTCAGACGCAGCAAGCTGCGTCTCTACAACTATGCCAATCTACATTTCGATGCTGCGCGGAATCAATGTTGGCGGGCACAAGAAAGTGCCGATGGCCCAATTGCGGGCAATGTTTGAATCGCTCGGATTCGAGCAGGTTCGAACCTACATTCAGAGCGGCAACGTGGTGTTCAAAGCGGCGAAGAGTCCTCCGCTGAATCTGAGCCGGAAGATCGAAGGCAAGATTCAGGATGAGTTTGGATTCGCGGCGCCGGTTATCACTCGAACGTCGGAGGAAATGGGCGAGGCGATTCGGGCGAATCCGTTTCTGAAGGAGAAGGGAATCGACCTATCGAAGCTGCATGTGACTTTCCTGTCGGGCGCGCCTGGGCCGGCTGCCGTGAAAACGCTCGAATCGCTGGCCGCGGAACCTGATCAGTTCCGGGCTTGCGGACGCGAGATATATTTGTATTGTCCGAATGGCTACGGCCAGACCAAGCTGGCGAATAATGCGCTCGAAAAGGTATTGTCACTGTCGGCGACGACACGAAACTGGAACACGGTCAACAAGTTGTATGAGATGTCTTTGGATGAGTGAGAAGGGTTTGTGGCCTTGAGAGTGTGATCCCGGAGCCCCGCGCGAGATCCCTCGCCCGGCTGAAGTACGCCGAGCCTCGCGATGACGTCATCGTTAAGGTGGGTGCTCGGCGATCCGCCTCGTAGCCGACAGAACACCGCAATTCGAAAATGACCGAACAGCCAGGAGTTCGAAGCGACGGGAAAATCTATCTGCTGGGCGGAATACTTGGCATTTGTGCCGGCGTCCTTGATGTGAAGGTCGGAGACCTTTTGCTGACCGCGCTTTTCGTGCTCTGCTCGACCATGCTGCTGGCCATGTTGCGACCGGAGCGGCCGTGGCGCTGGATCATCGTGGTTGGCATCTTTGTGCCGATCCTGCAGGGGCTGGCTTACTTTTTTTTCACCGAGAAGCCGTACCGGGCTCAAATTTATGAATCGTTTCTGGGATTTCTCACCGGCATCGCCGGAGCCTACGGTGGAGCGGTGCTGCGGCGGGCATGGAATGAACTGAGGAAGTAGTGGCAGCTTAGTTCATGGGTTTGGTGGAAGCCGATTCGCCATCGGTACCGGTGGCGCCTGCAGAAAGCATAGATCCTTCGTTGGGAGTCGTTGGCTTTGCCAACGACTCCGCTGCCTCAGGATGACAGCCTGATACAGGGGAACTCGACCTTCCTGGAAGTCTCACGCACACGCCTCAAGGGTAGAAGCCTAGGGTTCCCCAAACGAAACGGTCATGTCCCGCGGGTATCTGGCTCTCCCAGTTTTGATTCCCTACAGTTAAGTGTTCCCCCCAGAATTGCCACCGGGCTAAGTGTATGAATTTTCAGCCTTTCCAGCGGTAAGCGTCGGGCTGAGGCAGTCCGAGATGGGCCAGCACGCGGTAGCCGAACTCCCGCGCCATGTCTTCTAAGGTATGGGGGAGATTGTAGAGAGTTGGGATCAGGGGGAAGACGGTCGCGCCGGCGTCGGCGGCCCGGTACATGTTGCGGATATGGATTTTGTTGAGCGGGGTTTCGCGCACACAGAGCACCAGCGGGCGCTTCTCTTTGAGGCAAACGTCGGCGGCACGCTCGATGAGATGACTGGCGTCGCCACTGGCGATGCGGGAGAGGGTTCCAACGCTGCAGGGGAGGACGACCATGGCGTCGACGGGGTAGGAGCCGCTGGCGATGTTGGCTCCGATATCGGAGTTGACTTGGTGGTGGATTTTGCTGGAAGCGTGGCCAAGCACGCGGGTGACGAGTTTGTCGCGGCCGGGTAGTCCGAGTTCTTCGGCCAGGACGCGCAAGGCGCTGTCGGAGGCAATGAAGTTGATGGTTTGAATGCGCCGGTCGCGCTCGACTGCCAGCAGGAACTGGCGGAGAAATAGCGATCCGCTGGCGCCGGTGGTAGCGACGGTCAGGTTTTGGGGGGGATGGTTGGGCAAGCAAGGCTCCTGAAGTTGTGAGCATAGGGAGCGCGGGAGGGCAAGTCAAGCAGGTTTCGGTGAACGACGACTGAAAGATGGCGACCTCCAGCACACTCGGAACCCGGCGCAACGCGGCGCAGCTTCATGCGCTGACGGACGTGGAACGCGAGGTGCGGAGCAGTGATCGCAGTATCCGCAGCAAGTATCTGCGCGACTTCACCCAGGCGTTTCGATCCTACCAGGCAATCATCGATGAGGCTGAACTTGGGGCGATGATGGTTCCGGCGGACATTGTTCTGATTGCCGACTATCATGCTCTGCCGGCGTCACAACGCTACGCTGCTACTCTGCTGGAACGACGGGTCCAGCCGGGAGACCGTCCGGTGGTGCTGGGAGTGGAAACGGTGTTTTCGCGACACCAGCATGTTTTGGATGCATGGTGGCGGCGGGAAATTACTGAAGAAGAATTCCGGCAGCGGATTCGCTTTGATCTCGACTGGAATTACGAGTGGGCTCCATTCTATGAACTGCTGGTGACTGCCCGCGATCATGCGGAAGCAATTTATGGCCTGGACTGCATGCCCCGCGGAGACCTGCGAGGAGCAGCGACCCATGACCGCCATGCGGCCGAGAAGCTTGCCGAGATCAGCGGGCGGCATCCGGATGCGGTGATCATGGTGCTTTTTGGAGAATCGCATCTTGCTCCCGGTCACTTGCCGCAGCTTTTGCGGCAGAGACTCCCGGGAAAACGTCTGCTTACCGTGCTGCAGAATGTCGATGCACTCTATTGGCACGCCGCCGGGGAACTGCGCGAGAGCGTGACGTTGGTTCGAGTGGACGACGATGTGGTGTGCGTTTTCAACTCGACGCCGCTGGAGAAGTACGAACATTACCGGCTATGTCTGGATCGCTGGAGCGGAAACGATGACGACGATCCCGATCTCAATCCGGCGGTCTACAACGTTCTGCAAGGCGTGGTGCGGGCACTCGGCATCAATCAGTACTCGGCGCGAAATGGCACGCAGCCGAAGTTTCTGGTGGACCTGTTGCCGGAGGTGCATGACAATCCCAGCGAAGCTCATCTGAAGGAAGTTGTCAGCGGCGGCGGGGAAGATGGCTGGCTGAAGAGACTTGAGGAACGGGGCTGCGCGTATTTTCCTGCTGCCAATACTATTTATATTCGCGAGTTTCGTATGGCCTACGTGGCGGAGGAGATGACGCGATTTCTGCACCACGCGTGCCGCGGATTACCGCTTGGTGCGAAGCGTGGTCAAGTCCCGGTAGAAGCCGAGGATGCACCTTATGGATTGGTCCTGGAGAATTGTCTGGGATACTTCGGGTCCCGGCTGCTGTGTCCGGCGCGTCCGGCGATTCATGAAGATGATTTCCCGGACTTGACCTCGGGCGAGACCCTGTCGGATTTGTTTGACCCGGCGCGGTTGCGGTTGCGGGCAGGCGCATCCGAACCCATCGGGCGGCAACTTGGATACAGGCTGGGCACCGGCCTGTATAGTGCTTACATGGATGGGCGGGTCACAAAGAACTGGCTTCGCTCGGTGTTCATGAGCAGACTGGACACGCCGGGTTCCGCTCGCGAAGTTTGCCGAGAGATCATTTGCAAGATTCCTTCCAGCCGCAAGAAGCCCTGCGGTTCGGTGCGTGAATAGAGCAATTGGCATTTGGCACGTAGCATTTAGCACACTGCCTGCTGCCGCGCCGACTCGAAATGCGAGCTCATCGCAAGTGCTAATCTAAAGAATTGGCTAAGTGCTAATTGCCAAGTGCTAAGAGCTCCCTTTGAACGCTGAATCCATCCGCAAATTGTTTGGGCAGGTAAAGCGAGGAGAAGTCTCTCCCGACGAAGCTGTCGAGCGCCTGCGGCATCTGCCGTTTGAAGACCTGGGATTCGCCAAAGTTGATCATCATCGCGCGCTGCGCACGGGCATGCCAGAGGTGATTCTTGGGCAGAACAAATCGCCGGCGCAGGTGGCCGAGATCTTTTCCCGGCTGGCGCGGCATGGCGGCAATCTTCTGGCCACACGCACAACCAAAGAACAATATGCCGCCGTGAAGAAAAAAGTGAAGAAAGCGGAGTATCGGGAGCTGGCGCGAGCGATTGTCCTGCAACGCGATCACACGAAGCACGGAAAGGGCACGATCGCAGTGGTGTCGGCTGGGACCAGCGACATTCCGGTCGCCGAGGAGGCAGTCGTCACTGCGGAGGTCATGGGCAATGATGTCGAGCATCTGTACGACGTGGGCGTGGCCGGCATTCACCGTTTGCTGGCGAATCGCAGCAGCCTGACGCGGGCGCGGGTGGTCATCGTGTGCGCGGGGATGGAAGGCGCGCTGCCCAGCGTGGTCGGGGGACTGGTGGGCGTTCCGGTGATTGCGGTGCCGACCAGCATTGGCTATGGAGCGGCCTTCAAGGGCGTGGCCGCGCTGCTGGGCATGATGAATTCTTGCGCGTCGAATGTCAGCGTGGTGAACATCGACAATGGATTCGGCGCAGGATATGTTGCGTCGCTGATCAATCGGTTGTGACCTTGGCCCTGTAAGGCCTTTCACCGCCGAGACGCAGAGGCACAGAGAAAATCCTTATTTTGTTGTTTTCTTTCTTTCCTTCTTTCTCTGTGGCTCTGTGACTCTGTGGTGAAATCGCTGCCTGGCAATGTGGCATCCCGCGCTACTTGGGCCGAAATTCCTGCACCTCGTTGCCATGGGCGAGCAGGACCACGCTGGCCAGATTGATGAACAGGCCGTGATCGACGACGCCGGGCATGGCATCGAGTGTGCGGGCCAGGGCGGGGGGATCGGTGATTGAACCGAACTTGCAGTCGAGGATGTGATTGCCCTCGTCGGTTACATAGGGGTTGCCGTTCGCATCCTGCCGCAGCTTGACCGCAGGGCCCAGGGCGGCAATGCGCTTGGCGACCAGCGGCTGGGCAAATTTAATTACTTCCACCGGCAGCGGGAAATTGCCGAGCACCGGAACCTGCTTGCTGGCGTCGGTCACGATGATCACCTGGCGCGAGGCGGAGGCAACAATCTTTTCGCGCAGCAACGCCCCGCCTCCACCCTTGATGAGGTGAAGTTGAGGATCGAACTCGTCGGCGCCGTCGATGGTGACGTCGATCTGCTGCACTTCGTCGAATGTTGTCAACGGAATGCCGAGACTTTGGGCGAGTTCGCGGGTAACGGACGAAGTGGGAATGCCGCGAATCTTCAGGCCGGCCCGGACCTTCTCGGCGAGAAAACGCACGGCGTATGCGGCGGTGGAACCGGTGCCCAGGCCGACGACATTGCCGTCATGAACGAACTTGAGGCTGGCGCGGGCAGCCGCTTCTTTTTCAAGATTGTTGGCCATGAGTCGCGCCAACTACTCTACCGCTTTTCCCACCAGGGCTCCAACTCCGGCAATGTTCGCCACCAGGTCAGCCGGAATCGCGTGACGCTGCTGAAGATATTCCGGCGCATTGTAGGAGACCCAGACCTTGCCCGCACTGTCTTCCCAGACCAGCGCCTTGAGCGGGAGATCGATGGCGAGCGTGGGCGCGGCGACCATCAGCGGAGTGCCGGATTTCGGGCTGCCGAAGATGACGAGTTGGGTAGGATTCATGCGCAGGCCGGCTTTTTCAGCTTCGCCGCTGTGATCGACGATCGCAAAGATTTTCAGGCCGTGAGCTTGCGGCAGGGCTTGGAGTCTTTGCAGGGTTTCAGCGAATGAGTGGGGGCTGGGGACGTGGATGAGTCCGTGGTCGTTTGCCGGCATGGCGTTCCTCCGCGAATCTGGGGCAATATTGTAGATGGGATTCGTCGCCTTTGCAGGCTGCAGAGGGAATTTTTCCTTGCGACGCTCAGGCGCTGAAGCGCGGACTGATAATGGGGCGGTTATCGCAGCGCTGGGAAACGCTGCGCCACCAAAATCTCTTGGTCGAAGGCGCCCGCGCCACACGTCTTGCTCAGTTGCAGCAGAAAGCAGGCGGCACGGCTGAAGCCGTGCCCTTCCACAAACATCAACGAGAAACGGGGGAAGCCTTTTGGCTTCCCCCCGTGGCGCCGAATGAATGGGGATGAGAGGGGCGCCGAACCTTCAGTCCGCCGGCACAGAACCGGCACCGGCAAGGGCCGACCCGGGCGATTCAAGGTGAAACAGCCGCTGCACTGCCGCGGTCATCTGTTCCTGCTGAACCTTTTCTGGAACTTCCTTGAGTTCGCGGGCCAGCGATCCGGCAATCTTTTTCGTCAAACGAGACGTTACCGCGAAAAGAATTGCGTCCTGGTCTTTGGGAAACGGACCGCACTCTTCTTTGAAGGAGTCCAGTTCTTGTCGGCACATTTCGTCCAGCCGAAGGCGCAAGGCGACGATGGTGGGAACCAGACGTTCCGCCAGCAACTTGCGGCGGAAGCCCTGCGCCTCAGCGGCCACAATGCGCTGGGCGGCGGCCGCGTCACCGGTCGCGGTCTCACTGCGCACACGCTGGGCCACGCTTACAGCTTTCTCGAGGACGGCGTTGAGGAAGTGCCCGGCAGTGCCGGCTTTCTGCCCCTGCCGCCACGCAGCTTCTACCTGCTCAGCACCTTGTGGTTCGCCGATCACCGCGGAATCCAGGCTCGAAGCCACGCGGAAAATGCAGAGGAGGGCGGCATCGTCCAGCAGGCGATAGAAGTGCTCCCAGTCGTCTGTCCTAAGCCCATACTCGGCGGTCAGCAGGCGCAAGACGGAATTCGCGGCAAACGATGCGTCATCGGCCCAGAGCAGAAATTCGGTGCGGTCGGAGGTTGCCAGAATGATGACTTCCTCGATGCCTTCCGCCTGAGACAGTTGCCGCAGATCCTTGCAGCGGCGATCTTCGCCGATCCAGAACCGTTGCCGCATCGCGACTGGGGCGGTGTGGTGGTTCAGGCCGATGACCATCAGTGTGGGTTCCACGGACAAACCTCCAGACTCAGCGCCACTCAGGTGAAAGCACATTGCATGCCAACACCAGACTGCTGGAACCACGGATGCTGTCATAACGGATTCAATCACTTACGAGATGATTGGGTGGTTTGCCCTAGCGTCGCCACGCTGCCGGTTGCGGGATATCACGCGGCAGAGGGTGATTTGCCGTAGCTTGGAGCCGAAAGACTCCATTTCGGCAGGACTGAGCAGACTCATTGCGGAATGTGGGAGCGCACGCCTGCTCTCAGGCACCATATGCTTGCGCAAAGGGGGGCTTGCTTGCCGGCGACAAAAGGTCTAAGGTGGGGTTCATCCCCAATATTAGGGCTTTGAACAGGGTGACGACGGAGTTGCTCCGGGTGCGCTTCACCATGCTTGAGCCGGACAATTGTGGAATGGCAGTCACGATCTATATTTACATGGCTGGGGCGCAAGCCTCGTCATAATTTCAATTAAGGAGAGAATGAATGAAGACGATCTTGAAAGCAGGATTCGCGGTTCTGGCTTTTGCGATGGTGTTTTCCACGTGGGCACTGGCCGATGGCGGCGCGGACACCTTTAAAGGGAAGTGCGCGATGTGCCATGGCGCCGATGGCATGGGCCAGACCGGAATGGGCAAGGCTATGAAACTGCGCGACCTGGGTTCGGCAGACGTGCAGAAGCAGTCCGACGCCGATCTGAACGGAATCATCAGCAACGGAAAAAACAAGATGCCGGCTTTCACTGGCAAGCTGACTGCGGACCAGATCAGCGATGTGGTGAAGTTTATTCGCACCTTGAAGAAGTAGTTCAGGAGCGAACAAGGTAAAGTTTGGACCGGCCGATTTGAGTTGCAGGCCGGTCCTTATGTATTTGTTGAGAAAACAGTTTTCCCACCGCAGCTTCTCCTGCTCCGATTGTGTCTGAATTTCAGACAATTTGTGCCGTAGTAACAAAACGCAACACCATCAGTCGCGAAGCATCACGATATCTCAGAAGTTAATGGCAGCGAGCCCAAGACAATGCTATAAAAATTAGAAAAGGGGTCTGATCTTAATTCAGTCGGCATTCGAGAGTATTGTATGCAGTCGCCTCTGCCCGAGAACGAAGCCGGCAGGGTGGAAGCCCTCCGGAGTTATCGCATACTGGATACGCTTGCGGAAGAGAGGTTCGACGACCTCGCTCGGCTGGCTACCTACGTTTGTGGCACAGCCATCGGACTGATCGGCTTCCTCGACAGCAGCCGGGTATGGTTTAAATCAAGAATCGGTTGGGATGTAAATGAGATCCCAAGGGAAGTCTCCTTCGACGCCCACACCATCCTGCAACACGATGTGCTCATCGTTTCTGACACGCTGAAAGACAAACGTTTCGCCAGGAGTCAGCTGGCCACGCGGGCGGGAATCCGTTTCTATGCTGGGGCTCCCCTGCTGACGCCCGAGAAGTACGCGCTGGGAACCCTGTGCGTTATGGATCATGTCCCACGCGCCTTGACCGAAGGACAGGGGCACATGCTGAGGACCCTAGCGCGGCAGGTGATGGCGCATCTGGAAGACCAGCGCGGCTTGGGATCGAATCCCGGGACGGAGACGCATGAGCGTTACCGCAGGTTCTTCGAATCGAGCGTGGTGGGATTCTACCGCACTACTCTGGACGGCCAGGTGCTCGACTGCAATCCAGCTTTTGTGCGAATCATGGGTTATGGGTCGCGGGAGGAGTTGCTAGCCTGCCATGCGTTGGAGTTCTACTTTTCTCCCGCCGACCGGCTGGACTTCCTTGAACAATGCCGGAGTCTGGGCTCCCTAACCAATTTCGCTTCGCGGCTGCGGCGTAAGGACGGCAGCGAAGTATGGGTATTGGAGAACGTCAAGCCGGTGCTGGGGCAGGACGGGGCAGCGGCCATGATAGAAGGCACACTGGTAGACATCTCACAACAGAAGTTCGCCGAGGTGGCGCGCAGTCAGGCTGAACAGGCGCTTAAGGATTCCGAAACTCGCTACCGGCGACTGTTTGAAACCGCCAAAGACGGAATATTGATTCTCGATCTCGAAACGGGGCAGATCGCTGATGTGAATCCTTTTTTGATCGAGATGTTGGGCTATACGCACAGGGAATTCGTGGGTAAGAAACTCTGGGAAATCGGGCCGTTTAAGGATGTTCCCGCCTCCCGGTCGGCTTTTAGCGAGCTTCAAACGAAGGGGGTTATCCGCTACGAGAATCTGCCTCTTGAAACCAAAGACGGACGACGAATTGATGTCGAGTTTGTCAGCAACGTCTACCCGGTCGATGGAACCCAGGTGGTTCAGTGCAATATCCGTGACATCACCCAGCGCGTGCGGGCCGAAGCAGCGCTGAAGATATCGGAAACCCATCACCGTTCGGTTTTCGAAGGCGCGGTCCACGGCATTTACCGGGGCAGTCTGGACGGTCGCTTCCTGGAAGTAAATCCTGCCCTCGTGGCCATGCTGGATTACGGCTCGGCGGAAGAGGTTCTGAAATTGAGTCTGGCCCAGGATGTTTTCGCCGAACCGGAAGAAGGGCTGCGTCTGTTGCAAAAATGGCAACTGACTGCGGAAATTGAAGAAGAAGTGCAGTGGAAGCGGCGGGATCAGCGTTTGATCACGGTGCGGCTGAGCGGTCGGGTCTTGGGCACCGAGCAGCAAAGGGTTGGGATCGAAGTGATTGCCGAGGACGTTACCGAACGGCGGGCGCTGGAAGAGCAGTTGCGTCAGGCGTTGAAGATCGAAGCAGTGGGGCAATTGGCTGGCGGGATGGCCCACGAGTTCAACAATTATCTTGGCATTGTCCTGGGATACAGCGAATTGTTACTGGAAGAAGCTGGCGCCACCGAAGGCCTGCGCCGGAACGTGGCGGAGATCAAGGCAGCGACTCAGAGGGCGGCTTCCCTGACGCGCCAACTGCTGGCCCTCAGCCGGCGGCAGGTGCTTGAGCCGAAAGTTCTGGACGTCAATGCCGTGGTGTGGGAGACCCACAAGCTCCTGCGCCGCCTCATCCCCGGAAACATCGACCTGGTTCCGGTTCTGGAGCCGAACCTGCAACCGGTCAAAGTGGACCCCGCACAGATCCAGCAAATCCTCATCAACCTGGTGGTGAACGCTCGCGACGCCATGCCGCTGGGCGGCAAAGTAGTGATTGAAACGGCCAACGTGGAACTGGATGAAGACTATGCCGGTCGCCACATCGAAGTACAGCCCGGACACTACGTGATGCTGGCGGTGAGTGATGACGGCCCTGGCATCGATAAGCAAACCCAGGCCCGGATCTTCGAGCCGTTCTTCACTACCAAAGGGGAAGGCAAAGGTACGGGGCTGGGACTGTCGACGGTTTACGGGATCGTACGGCAGAGCGGGGGGCACGTCACAGTTGAGAGCGCCCTGCGAGAGGGCACCAGGTTCCGCATTTACTTCCCTCCGGCGGCAGTGAGCGAACTGAAGCTAGTAGAAGAGACGCCCCCGATACAAACCGAAGTCCTCGCCGGCACCGAAACAGTGCTGGTGGTCGAGGACGAACCAGCACTGTGCAGATTGATTTCCGTGTCGCTGGAGAAGCGCGGCTACACCGTACTTGCGGCCGAGGACGGCACGGAGGCGATCCGGATTTTGGAGAACAATCCCGGAAAGATTGACCTTGTGGTCAGCGATATCATGATGCCCAAGATGAATGGGCTGGAGTTGAGGAAAAAAGCAATCTTGCTGCGGCCTGAGATGCGATTCTTGTTGATTTCTGGCTACGCGGAAGACACAATCGGCCAGACTGCGCACCTCCCGCAAGACGCGGGCTACCTGGAGAAGCCATTTCTTCCCATTGAATTGGCCCGCAAGGCCCGCGCACTGTTGAATGAGAGCGGCACGGGAAGAGGTGGTACCAGCAAGACCGCATAGGATCGGCTCGTGAAGTTGAGAACTCTCCGGAAACGTTGTCCAGTAAGGCAGATCCCCGCTCCACTGCGCGTGATATAAGAGTCTATGTGGCGGCTCCCGTACGTGAAGAAATCGTAACCGTCGCCCCCTTGGAGATATGGCAAACCAAACCTCGCCATTCATCGGAGCGCGGCGGATTTACGCTGAGGTGCAGTCTTCCGTCGTGACGAATGGTTACGGACAATTGTGTCGTTGTGTCTATTGGGATGAATGAAGTTCGCGCGGCCGCCTGTGCGGCCGCTTGGAGGTTGAAGGATGCCAGAAGACGATCCGAACAAGCCGGCAGAAGAATCGTCGGGCGTGTCGCGGCGGGACTTTCTCAAAATCTCAAGTATCTCCGCGGCAGCCGTTCCACTGCTGGGGACGAAAGTGGTCTACGCGGCGGGAGCGCCGGTCAAGATTTACGGACCGGGAAAGGCGCCCGTCGAACTCAGCATCAATGGGCAGAAACATAAGCTCCAGATCGAGCCGCGGGTGACGTTGCTGGATGCCTTGCGCGACGGGCTCGAGATTACGGGAGCCAAGCGGGTGTGCGATCGCGCGGAATGCGGCGCTTGCACAGTGATCCTGGACGGCAAAGCGGTGTATGCCTGCGCGATGCTGGCCATTGAAGCGCAGGGGAAAGAGATCACGACCATCGAGTCGCTGATGCAGGGCGAGACGCTCGATCCCATCCAGCAGGCGTTCGTGGCGAACGATGCGTCACAGTGCGGCTTCTGCACGCCGGGGTTCGTGGTGGCGTTCAAGGCCTTCACGGATCAGCATCCGCATGCCACGCCGGAGGAGATCCGGCGCGGCTTGAGCGGCAACGTATGCCGCTGCGGGACCTACCACGGAATTCAGCAGGCGATCGCGCAAATGGCGCAGAAAGGAGCGTGAGCGATGCCGGACTACGGTTGGCCGGAAGCGGAACAACGAACGCTGATCGGAAAGCGCATTTCGCGGGTGGACGCGCAGGCGAAGGTTTCGGGGCGGGCCAAGTATACCTACGACTATCACGCGCCGAACATGCTGTTCGGGAAAATCGTGCGTTCGCCGTATGCGAAAGCGAAGATCGTGAGCATCGACGTGAGCACGGCCGAGAAGATGCCGGGCGTGAAGGCAGTGCAGATCATCCAGAAGCCCGGCAGCACGGTGCAGTGGGCGGGAGACGACGTGGTTGCGGTAGCGGCGGTGGATGAGGCGACTGCGGAAGATGCGGCGCGCGCCATCCGGGTGCAGTATCAGAAAATGGCGCACATGGTAAGCGATGCCGAACCGCCCGCGGGCGCAGGGGAAGCCGCCGGCCCGATGAGTGGAGACGATGTGGACGATGCCATCGGCAACCAAGTGCCGGACCGGCAACTCATCGAGTACCTGCAGCAGCATGGGGTGAGCTTCAAGGTGGAAGAAGATGATCTGAAGGAGTGGGCGAGCGATGGCGCTTCGGACGCGGTGATTGAGGCGATCCGCAGGGCGGAGTATCACGAGGTGAAGGACGCCAAGCCGCATTCCACCTATCAGAAGGCAGCGTCGCAGACGTCAGGCGATCCCGACAAGGCATTCGCGGAGGCGGAAGTGGTGTCGGAAGGGCTGTATGGGGCGTCGGTGATTGCGCACTGTTGCCTGGAGTCGCACGGTTCGACCACGGAATGGTCGGACAAGGATCACGTGCTGACTCACATTTCCACCCAGAATGTTTCCGGGATTGCCGGGCAGATGGCGGAGCCGCTGCAAATTCCGGCCGCGAATATCCGCGTGCACCAGGACAATATCGGCGGTGGATTCGGCAGCAAGTTCGCGCCTGACCGCTGGGACATCGCCGCCGCGCGACTTTCCAGGAAGGCGGGCCGACCGGTGCGAATAATGCTGGAGCGCGACGCCGAGTTGGAGGTGGCCGGGGCGCGGCCTTCGGCTTACGCGCGGGTCAAAGTTGCGGCGAAGAAAGATGGCACGATTACCGCATGGCAATCAAGATCGTGGGGAACGGGCGGGCCCGGGGGGGTGGGATGCCGCCGATTCCGTATGTGTTTGCCATCCCGAATCAGCGCAAAGAACACACCGCCATTCGCAACAACATAGGGCCGGCACGGGCGTGGCGCGCACCGAACCATCCGCAGGCAGCCGCGATTACCATGGGCGCGCTGGATGACCTGGCGGCAAAGCTCAACATGGACCCTCTGGATTTGTGGCTGAAGAATCTGGAGATCACGGGGCCACGACGGGATACTTACCGCGAGGAACTGGGCATCGCGGCCGATCTGATGGGATGGAAAGACAAGTGGAAGCCGCGAGGCCAGAATGTCACGGACGGCATCGCGCGCGGGCTGGGGCTTTCCATTCACACCTGGGGTGGACGCGGCCACGTCAGCGACTGCGATTTGACCATCCATCCGGATGGGTCGGTCGATATCAAGATGGGCACGCAGGACCTGGGAACCGGTACGCGAACCACGATTGCCATCGTGGCGGCGGAAACTCTTGGGCTGCCGGTCGAAGCGATCAACTTGTACATCGGAGATACGCTGTATCCGCCGTCGGGAGGGTCGGGAGGTTCGACGACGCCGGGCGGCGTCAGTTCCTCGACGCGGCGCGCCGCAGTAGATGCGCGGGACGCGTTGTTCGCCAAAGTTGCGCCTGCGCTGAATGTGCAGCCGGGAGATTTGGAGTGCGTGAACAGCACAGTCCGCGTAAAGAGCGATCCCGGTAGGTCGCTGAGCTGGAAACAGGCGTGTTCCAAGATAGGCGCAATGCCGTTGACGATGCGGGGAAAGAATCCTGACAAGAGCAAGCCTCCTGACCTTACCAACAGCGGCGTGGGTGGCGTAGGCATGGCCGACGTGGAAGTAGACCTTGAAACCGGCATCGTGAAAGTGAAAAAGATGGTCGCAGTGCAGGATTGTGGCCTGATCATCGACCTGAAACTGGCCGAGAGCAGTTGCTACGGTGCAATGATCATGGGCATCAGCTATGCGCTGTTCGAAGAGAAGGTCTTCGATCAGGCCAGCGGGCGAATGTTGAATCCGAACATGGAGTTTTACCGGCTGGCGGGGCTGAACGATATTCCGGAGTTGGTGGTCCACATGATGACCGGCAAGGGATACGACGAACGCGGCGTGATTGGACTGGGCGAGCCTCCGGTGATTTCGCCGGGCGCGGCGATTGGGAATGCAGTGGCAAATGCGATTGGCGTGCGCGTGCCGTTCTTGCCGATCACGCCCGACCAGGTGCTGGCGGCGCTGGCGCAGAGCGCAAAGGCAGGTGCGTGATGAGACCCTTCGAATATGCAACTCCGACAACCACGGCGCAGGCGGTCAGTTTGCTGGGCGCGCAGTGGGGACAAGCCGAGGTGCTGGCGGGCGGCACGGACCTGCTGTCGCTGATGAAAGATGACGTGGTGCATCCCAAGCGGCTGGTGAATATCAAGGAAATCAGCGACCTGAGCGGCGTAAAGCCCCAAGCGCAGGGATTGCGAATCGGCGCGCTCACTACGCTGGGCGAACTGGCGGACAATCTCAATGTGGTGAAAGGTTATCCGGCGCTGGCCGAGGCGATCAATCATGCAGCGAGCCCGCAGATTCGCAACATGGCAACGGTGGGCGGCAACTTGTGCCAGCGTCCGCGGTGCTGGTATTTCCGCGGTGGGCAGGGATTATTGCCGAAGACTGAGGGCGGCAAGGATGCGGTCGCCGACGGCGAAAACCGGTATCACGCGATCCTGGGCAATGACGGGCCGGCGAAGTTTGTCAGCCCATCCACCATCGTGCCTGCGTTGATCGCTTATGGAGCTACGGTCCGGCTGGTGGGGCCGAAAGGCAGCCGCGAATTGCCGCTGGAGAAGTTCTACCTGATTCCGAAAACCGATGCGGAACGCGAACACGACTTGAAGCCGAACGAAATTTTGACGGAAGTGGTGGTGCCGCGACCGGGTGAGCTGAACGTCGCGTACTACGAGGTGCGACAGAAAGCGGCTTTTGATTGGCCGCTGGCGTTGGCGGCGGTGGCGCTGAAGATGAACGGATCAAGAGCGCAATCGGCGCGGGTGGTGATGGGGCATGTGGCGCCGGTGCCCTGGGTCTCGGTCGAGGCCCAGAAAGTTCTTACTTCGAAGGATTTTTCGGAGGACCTGGCGCGGGCGGCGGCGGAGGCAGCGGTCGTAAATGCGAAACCGCTGAGCCATAACGGGTACAAAGTTCAAATTGCGCGGGTGGCCGTGAGACGGGCCATCATGAAAGCAGTTTCGGGAGGCGCCGCATGATCAGGCAATCGCCGCTTCAGGAATCCGATCGTTTCAACACTACGCACCCGAACCTGTGTCCGGCGCTGCGCTGGAAAGGGCAATTCGTGCTGGCCGAGCATGATCCCACGGTGCAGCGCTCCAATGACGGATTGTTCTGGTGCCTGCATACCCAAACCTGCATCGGTCCGGACGGAGAACTGGCCGAGCCGGGAAACTGCTCATCGTCGGGCAGGAAGTGTCACGGGACAGGGAAGTGCGAGTAGGGGTGCGTCCGCCCGGGATGTTATTCGGTTCATGTCCGTCAGTTCAAGCTTCCTCGGCACCTGCCTATTTCATCAGCACCCACCGGCCGCCGTCGGTGAAGACGATTACCAGGTTCATCACGATGAACATCAGGTCGTAGTGCCAACCGTAGGTGTCCTTACCCCAGAAACCGGTATGCCAGACGAAAATCTTCTTCTGAATCGCGCCGAGCATCACTAGGATCAATCCCAACGCAGCGACCTGGGTGAGGACGCCAAAGGCCACGCCCAGGCCTCCGGCCACTTCCGCGATTCCGAGGAAGATGGTGAAGCCCTTGCTCATGCCGATACTCCTACTGCGCGCCTCCGGATCTTTGAGGTCGTTCCAGCCGCTGGTGACAAAGACCAGAGCGACCATAAGCCTCAGTAACAGGAGTCCGAAGTCGGTGCATTGCGCGGGGTGTGGAAACATAGATTATTCGAGCAAACTACAGGCCCAGGAATCCACGCGCTACGTAGTTGGGGCGTTCTGGAAACCGGTGCTTCTACGCTGCCCCTTTCAAGTACGCCAGCACTTCTTCGGCGTGGCCGTCGGCCTTCACGTTGTTGAAGATGTGGGCGATCTTGCCGTCGGGGCCGATCACGAAAGTCGTGCGGGCGATCCCTTTCACTATCTTGCCGTACATGTTTTTTTCTTTGATCACGCCGAACGCGTTGCAGACTTTCTTGTCGGTGTCGGCAAGCAGGGTGTAGGGGAGATCGTATTTGTCCTCGAACTTTTTCTGGGCCTGAGAGGAGTCGGCGGAAATGCCGAGAACCACGGCTCCGGTCTTTTGGATTGCTTTGTATGCGTCGCGGAACCCGCACGCCTCTATAGTTCAACCGGGAGTATCAGCCTTGGGATAGAAAAACAGGATCACGGTCTTGCCGCGAAAATCCTTGAGGGAAATGTTTTGGCCATTCTGATCGGGCAAAGTGAACTCAGGGGCTTTATCATTAACTTCCATGGGTGTTTCTTCCTCCCGCTCAACGTTATACCGCAGGACGGCCCACGCCGTCATCCCGCTGGCGCTGGTGTTCTTGGGTCTTTTGACGACGGCCGCGCAAATCACGCGAGGCAAAGTGGACAAGGGGCCGCGGGCTCTGGGATTGCTGGAACTTTCGGCGAACGGGAAGGCGCACCTGGTTCCGGTGGCGATCATGGTGGATGGGCAATTTTATGACGCGTCGGCGTACAAGGCTTCTCCGGTGCCGATGGCGTTGTGGTCGGAGGTGGTGTATGAAGCGGAGAAGAGCGGCGCGTCGCAGGGATTGTTTACCGTAACCAGGGCTCTGCAGAATACCCAGACGAATGAGTGGATTGCGGAAGGGAAGTGGCAGACGACGGAAGCGCTGGCCGCCGCAGCGAAGAAGAACGCAGCGCCACCTTCCAAGCCTCGGGGTCTGGATGATGATTCGGGACCGCCGGTGCTGCGGCACCGGGGATCGAGCGCGCCGGTGGCGCCTGGGCCTGCAGCGGGACAGACGGCCGCTCCACAGACGACCGCTCCGGCGGCGAGCACGCCGCCAGTCGCGCCGCAGGCGGGCAGCACGGGGACGGCGACGCAGACTGCAAGTTCGCCTGCGGCTCCGGCCGCGGCTGCGGCTGCAGCTCCGGCGGCGGCTCCCGCTGTTGCGGCGGCTCCGGCCGCGACGGACACATCGCAGACGGCTCCGGAGCCGGAAGATCCGAATCGGCCGGTATTGAAGCGCGGCAAGCCGCAACCCAAGCCTGAGCAGGCGGAACGCGTGGCTTCTTCCAGCCCGTCGACCGGCAAGGCGACGACGGTTTCAGGAACGGGCCCGGCTTCTTCTTCATCTTCACCCCAGGCGAGCCAACTCCAGATCATTCCTGCGATTTCGGATGCCGATGGGCCGGAACCACGGTCGTATGTGTTTGTGCTGAAAGCTGGCGAAGAAGAGGAGTTCCGCAAGAAAGTGCTGGCGCTGGCGGCAGACGAAGTCCATGCTCAGGAAAAACAGTTGAGCGCGGGGACAACGGCTGCGCCGGTACATCCGGCGCGGCGCGGGAAGGCGGCCGCAGCCAAGCCTCCGCAGCCGAATTTCAAGGCTGTCCAGCTACGGGTTTTCGATCTGACGAATGGCAACGATGCAACGCTGGTGCTGACGGCAAAGGCGGAGAGCGTGCAGCGCGCTTCGGCCAGCGAGATTGGGACGCGTGAGTATTTCGTGACCGTGATTGCGCGGGAGGATATCAACGGCGACTTGCATAAGGTGTTTTCCAGTGTCACGGACGTGCAGCATCTCGACTTGCCGCGCTGGGAATTGGTCGATGCGGTCGATGCCAACGGCGATGGGGCCGGCGAATTGCTGTTTCGGAAGACGTCGGATGCGGGGAGCGCGTTTGCGATCTACCGGGTGATTGGAGATCAGTTGTATCCGCTGTTTGAAGGCACGCCGGAGTAAGAAGCGTTCTTCTTTCACGCCTCCGGATTTAAGGAGTTAGTCATCAAAATCCCCACCCTAACGTCGCACAGAACGCGCCGTTAGGATGGGGCACCTGCGCCGGAACTCACGCAGGCGCGCCCCTTCCAGAATGAGCCTACTTCGAGGTCATCACCAGTTGGCCGTTTTCCACGTGCATGTCGGAGACGTCGTCGGGCAGCTTCAAGCGGTCGCGCTGTTCGGCGAGTTTCTTCTGCAAGGCGTCGTTCACCAGCGATACCGGAATGCTCATGTCCCCAACCTTGAACTCGGTTGGTTCGAAGGTCGCATAGCCGTCTTTCGAGCCGAGATGTCCGGCGAGCGTGACATAGACGGTCTTGCCCGCGATCTGGGTGACGAACTGGCCGCGAGCCACGTCACCATCGAAGTTGACCTGGTAATCCTTGACTTCGGGGTCGCCCGGCGCAATGGGGGCGTCCGCGGAAGTTGGAACGGTGGTGGTCAGACCGGCGGTCGGCGATGCTGCGGAGGCAGGAACCACTCCGGCGGCTTGCGCCAGGGCAGCGCCGACCTCTTCCGAAGTAAGGCGAACCTGCACCGGCGGCTGACCGGGCTGCTTCGGCTGATTGAATTCCTGCAGCTTGTTCTGCAGCGAATCGGCGTGGGCAGCGATTGCGGCTGGCGTTTGTGGCGGCGCGACCGGTTGCGGCTTCTTCAAGACGAGCCATAGGGCAAGCAGGGAACTGCCCAGCGTTGCGATACTGATGATGCGGTCGAGCTTCATTTTCATGGTCGGCGAGCCTCCGGACGGTCCAATCCTATGGTAGTGGCGCAGCGGCTCGCTCTCAGGTAACGGAAGGCACTGACCGGCGGGTTACTGGAGGGTTGCAGGCTAGGGAACCCCTGATTAAGTATGAATTTAGGGCCGCACCCTTCGACCACGCTCAGGGCAGGATCGCGCGGACGCCCGCGCCTACATTAGCCGCTTCCCAGAGTAGAAATGCCCCTTCCTAAAAGATGAGCTTGGCAAAGAGGGACTTTACTGGCAAAGTCTAAGCGAAGAAAGTTATAAGCGAATTTGTTGCAATTATGACTGTTCAAGAAGCGATCACTGCGGCAGAACGACTTCTTCCCGGATGCGCGGCGCCCGACGGTGAAGAAGATGCTCGCTGGCAGGCCATTATTGTGATCGGCAGGTTCATCGAAGATGAACCGGAGGCCATCTGGCCATTCGTGTTGCGTTGGGGATCGCATGAGGATGAGGACGTGAGGGCAGCGATTGCGACTTGTTTGCTCGAACACCTATTGGAGTACCACTTCGATCTCATATTCCCGCGAGTCGAAACCGCTGCCCGGTCGAACGCCTGGTTTGGGAAGACGACAACGCAGTGCTGGAAGTTTGGACAAGCGAAAGACCCGGAGCGAGCTGAGCGTTTCGACCGCCTGTGCGCCGAGCTTGGTAGGCGCGTTGGCTGAGCGGCTGCGGGCGAGAGCCCGCCCTGAGCGAAGTCGAAGGGACGCCCGCGCCTACATTAGCGGCTTAAGCAGAAAAGCCCCTTCCGAAGAAGGGGCTTGGAGAAGAAAATCCGCTACTTGCCGGCGGGCTGGTCGAGCGTGATGCCTTGCGCTCCGGGTTGCTTCTCAGCCTTGGCTTTCTTGGTGGCCATGGTCTTGTCGACCCAATCGTCGGCGGTCTTGAGGTCGGCGGCGCGAGCGGCCGGGTCGTCGCATTCCACGTCCGCCCTCTCACGGTACATGAGGTTCATGTAGGCCATGGCGTCGTCGTAGTCGGGACGCAGTTGAAGCGCCTTGTTCAGGGCATCGATTCCATCCTGGATATCCGGCGTATTCTTGTCCTTGAGTTCAGCGCAGACTTTCCTCTGCTCTTTATCTTTCGCGTTGAGGGAATCCTCCGGCTTCAGTCCGAGCTTGGCGCGGGCTTCCATACGCGGCTGGTAGGTCTGGGTCCAGTCGATGACGCCGACCGAGTAGTACGGTTCGGGATCGTTGGGATCCACTTCCGAGGCTTTCCGGTAATAAGCCTTGGCGTCGTCAAACCTCTTCATGTTCAGGTATATGTATGCGATCCCCTTATCGCTGTTGATGGAGGGTTCCTTGCCGGGATGCGCGTCCAGAACCTTTTTGTACTGTTCGACCGCCTGCTCGCCCACCTGAAGGTTGTCAGCATCGGACACGCCCGGGATGTACTGCTGGGCATAGGCAGTGGCCAGGTACAGACGGGCCACGATGAGGGCCGGATCCAGAGAGACGGCCTGCTGGAAGTGGCCGATCGCCTCTTCGTATTTGGCGTTTTTGTAAGAAGCAACGCCCTTGTTGAGCTGATCCCGTGCTCTCAGCTTGTCGCATCCGGAGGCGGCAAACAGCGCCAGGCCAACCGCCATGATTGCCAAAACTCGCACGCTATTTTTCATTGGTATATGAGTCTCCTCCCCGCAGCGTTGCAAGGCCGTGACCGGTAAACCACGCGCAGGGTAATGAACGGAGCGGTTCTCGATGCCGCTCCCCACGACACTTTCGCTATGCTGCGATGAAACTGCCTTCTACAACTTAACCGCCGGCTTCGATCTTGGCGGTAATCAGGCCGACCTTATCGACGCCGGAGGCGTGAGCGATGTCAATGACATTGGCAACGTCCGCGAAGGGAACATTGTCATCGCCTTTCACGAACATGACTTTCTCGGCCCGGGTTTTGAAGATGTCGGTCAAACGCCCCTGCAGGCCTTCCCAGGTGGTGTCTTCCTGGTTGACTTTCAACCCTGGCTCCTGGCCCGGCCCACGATCAATCAACTGCACCACGATGGTCCGGTCCGGGGTGTTGTTCTTGGGTTGGTTGGGCGGCGGTGGCTGAGGCACCAGCGCTTCCAGGCCTTTCGGCGTCAGCGGCGTGATGACCATAAAGATGATCAACAACACCAGAAGGACGTCAATCATCGGCGTCATGTTGATGTTTGCAATTTGGGACCCACCCGAGCCCACTGCCATTGACATAAAGAATCTCCTCTACTGCCCGCCGGCATGCGGTGGCGGAGCATTTGCAGACTTCCTCTGATCGGTCAACAGGCCCAACTGATCGACACCCGCGGCGCGAACGTTATCCACTACTTCCACCACGGAACCGAACTTTGCGCGGGCATCGGCGCGGACGAAAACCCGTTTGTCCGTCCGGTTGGCCAAGCGGTCCTTGACCTTGCCGGTGAGCTGATCCACGGGAGTCTTCTCATTGCCAAAGAACACGTCGCCACCGCGCATGATCGCGACGATGAGCGCATCTTCCTTGTCCGCATCCGGCATGGACTCCGGATTGTTCACTTTCGCCAAGTCCACACTGACGCCCTTCTGCAACATGGGCGTGATCACCATGAAGATGATCAGCAGCACCAGCATCACGTCGACCATGGGGGTGACGTTGATGTCGGAATTGACCTTGGCACCTTCGTTTCTCTTGGCCATTGCCATAAAGTTGTTCTCCTGCGCGCCGGATTTTTATGCCCGGTTCGCTTCGCGGACCCGCCTGCGCCCCCGGGTTTCAAGGCGCGGCGCCAGAGCCTGCTCCGGCGCCGGCCAGCAACTCAAGACCGAAAGCCAATCCCATCCGCGGTAGCTAGGACCGGCGCATTCCCCGCCGCTTGAGGAAGTAATCGATCAGTTCACTCGAGGAGTTATCCATCTCCACGTCGAAGGCTTCCACGCGGCCCGTCAGATAGTTGAACATCATAACCGCCGGGATCGCCACCAGCAGACCGAATGCGGTGGTCACCAGCGCTTCGGCGATACCGCCAGCGACGGCGCCCAGACCGGTGGCCTTCTGCTCGGAAATGCCGCGGAACGCGTTCAGAATACCGACCACGGTTCCGAACAGTCCGACGAACGGCGCGGTGGAACCGATGGTCGCCAGACCGCCCAAGCCGCGCTTCAACTCGGCGTGGACGATGGCTTCGGTCCGCTCCAGGGCGCGCTTGGAGGCTTCGATGGTCTCACCGGGAATGTCGGCGCTATCCTGATGGGCACGGAACTCCATCAAGCCGGCGGTGACGACCTTGGCCAGATGGCTTTTCTTGTTGCGCTCGGCCACCTTGATAGCTTCGTCAATTTTGCCGTCCCGCAGGGCGCCGGCCACCGCGGGTGCGAAGGCGCGGGATTGCTTGCGGGCCGCGCTGAACGCCATGTAGCGATCAATCATGACGCCGATGGACCATCCAGACATAATGAACAGGATGAGGACAACGATCTTCGCCAGAACGCCCATCTTTTTCCAGAGCGAGATCGGGTCCCAAGTCATGGTTTCCTCTTGGAGCAACCAAGTGGCTACCATGTGAAGGTTGCAGAATGCTAGGGTTGCTACGTTGGCTACGAGCATGAGTTGCTTTTTCCTCCTCGGAACTTGTCAAGTTGCGTCTTTCGCTTCGCCTTTACCTACAAACTCTGTCCCTGCCATGGGCCAAGTTGCGGCCCAGCATGGTGGCCGTGACGGTACAGGAGCGCGAGTTGAGGAACCTTCCACTCCGCGGAGATCACTCTCCGCGGTGCCGCTTCGGTAGGATTGGGGGAGGCCCGTTTCTCAAACTCCTTAACGTACTGACACCGCAAAGGCAGGCGCAGTTTCTAGCCGCCAGCCAGACTGAATATCACTGTAATCTGAGTTTCCACCGGCACCGGTTCACCGTTCAAAATGTATGGCTTATAACGCCATTGCCTCACCGCGTCGATGGCCGCGGGGGCGAGCATGGGGTGTCCGCTGATCAGGTGCAAATTCGTAATGGTGCCCTCCGTACTGATTTCCGCTTCCAGCAGCACTGTTCCTTGGATGCGCGCCTGGCGGGCCAAGGGTGGATAAGCGGGCTGGACTTTTCGGATGAGCAAGCCTTGGGTCACGCCTTGCGACACCCGCACGCGCTGCGGAACGGCAACCTTGGGAACCGCGACCGGAGTGGAACTGATGATGCCGCCGATCACACCGCCCATCTGTCCGCCGGGCACACCGCCGGGCACGCCGCCCACTACGCCGGAAGCCATCATCGGCGGCGGGGCCTCTTCTTCCTTAATCATCTGAACTTTCTCTGGAATTTTCGTGGGCGTCCGGAGCTGGCCGTTGATGATGTCGGTCTGAACTTGCCTGACCACGTGGACCGGAGCCGCGGCGGGCGGTGGTGGTGGAGGCGGTGGCGGGGGCGCCACCAGAAAAGTCAGGAGCTGCGTTTTGGGTAAAGCCTCGGTAAACAGCAGCGGAATGAGCACCATCACGCCCAACAGGCCAATCTGAATGATCATCGAAATGGTGGTGAACATACCGCGATTGGTTTTCAGCCGGTTCCCCGACTCCAACAGGCTGTCTTCAAACATAAGGTTTCTCCTACACTCTGCCTAACGATGGTTAGACACCGCTCGCCTTCTGTTTGCTCCCAAAACTCGCACTTGCAAACGGCTTTTACGAAGCCGGGAAATAGTAACTCAAATCTCGCAGAATCACAAACCTAAACATTACAGGCCCCGGCAAACCGCCCGGCTAGACCTTGGCCTTGACCTTTTCCCGGCGGGCCAATTCCTTGGCTCCCGGCATGGCGACCGGCGGCCGGCCGCGTTCCGCGCGCCAATCCTGATAGGCCACCAGAATGGGGGCGGCAATCGCGATCGACGAATACGTACCAATTAGGATGCCGATCACCAGGGCAAAGGAGAACCCACGCAGCACCTCGCCTCCGAACAGAAACAGGGCCAGCACGGTCAAGAAGGTCAAACCGGCGGTCAAGATGGTCCGGCTCAAGGTTTGATTGATGGCGCGGTTCACGATGTCGGCAAGCTTTTCGCGCCGCATCAGCTTAAGGTTTTCGCGAATCCGGTCAAACACCACGATGGTGTCATTGTTGGAGTAGCCGATCAGGGTCAGGATGGCCGCGATTACCGTCAGCGAGATCTCCTTATTCATCAGAGAAAAGGCGCCTACAGTGATGAGCGTATCGTGAAATACGGTAATGACCGCAGCGACGCCGTAAATCCACTCGAAGCGGAAAGCCAGATACACGAGCATACCGGCCAGGCTGTAGACCGTAGCCAGCAACGCCTGCTTGCGCAATTGCTCACCCACCTGGGCCCCGACGATTTCCACGTTGCGCACGCCGAAGTCGGAGAGGAAGAAACCGTCTCCGAGCGAGGCCACCACGGCCGGGTCCGCGACCGCCTTCAGTTCGTCCAGGGAAGTGAGGACGCCGCTGCGGGCCTTGTCGCGATAACTGACGATGGCTTGGGCCTGGGCTCCGTATTTCTGATCGGCATCCGTCCCGGCACGCAACGGGTCCTTTTGCTCGAGGTAGTTTTTCAAGGTCAGCAAACTGGTGTTGTTCAGGTCCATCTTGCCCGGCGGAGCATTGCTTTCCAGAGCGCCAATGATGGCCAACTTGCTGCTGTCGAGTGCCTGTTCGCTGGTCTCCTTCTCGGAAACATCAATCAGGACCTCGTTGTTCGCCGCCAAACCGTAACGCTGGATGCGCGTGTTGTGCAGGCCGGCGTGATCCATGGCGGCGCGAATGGCATTGTCGTCCGGGTTGTGGGCGAACTTCACGTAGACCAGGGTCCCGCCGCGAAAATCGACGCCCAGCGGAAGGCCGTGCCAGAACAGCATCGAGAGCACGCCGGCCACGCTGAAGATCAGCGAGAACGACAGGAAGTACCACTTCTTGCCGAGAAAATCGATCTTGGGTTCGTGAAAAAATTCCACCTGCTTAAGGCCTTTCCTAGCTGGCAGCTCTTAGAACTGGTTTCAAAAATACTCTTGAGGGCTCAGACGGGCCACCCTCAGGGGCTAAAGCCCGCATTTTGGCGGACCTTGGCGGCATGGCTGGAAGCCGTGCCCTTACCCCAAAGCCGATTTGTGAAACCAGTTCTAGCTGCTCGCTACTAGCTACTAGCTACTGGAACTTGTCCAATGCTCAGGTCCTCGCCGCGCTGTTTGCGGCTCAGAATCCAGTCAAAAATTACCCGCGACACGAAGACTGCGGTAAACAGATTGGCGAACAAACCAAAGCTCAGGGTCACGGCGAATCCGCGCACCGGGCCGGTGCCAAAGATGAACAGGATGACCGCGGAGACGATCGTGGTCACGTGCGTATCCACGATGGTGATCCAGGCATGACTGAAGCCCTGCTCGACCGCCGACGGCGGGGTTTTTCCGTTCCTCAATTCTTCACGAATGCGCTCGAAAATCAGGACGTTGGAGTCCACGCCCATGCCGACCGTCAGAATCACTCCGGCAATGCCCGGCAGGGTGAGGGTCGCTCCGCTGAAACCCAGGAACCCCAGCAGGATGATCAGGTTGAAAATGAGCGCGATGTCGGCATTGACGCCGGCGGCGTGATAGTAGACCAGCATGAAGATCAGCACCGCCAACATGCCGATCACGGCAGCGGTCACGCCGGCGCGGATCGAGTCGCTGCCCAGCGACGGCCCGACCGTGCGTTCTTCGAGGTACTTGATTCCGGCGGGCAGCGCGCCCGAGCGCAGGATCATCGCCAGGTCTTTCGCTTCCTGCTCGGTGAAGCGGCCGTTGATTACGCCGTTATCGTGGATCTGGTCCTTGATCACCGCTACTTCCTGAACCTTGCCGTCCAGCACAACCGCCAGATTGTCGCCAACATGAGAGCCGGTAAAGGCGCCGAAACGACGGCCGCCGTCGCCGGTCAGGTGGAAAGTCACGGAAGGCGCGCCATTTTCGTCACGGGAAGGGTCGGCATCGCGAAGGTCGCGGCCGGTTACCGCCGAGACGCGAGAAATGAGGTACCAGACCTGCCCACCCTCACCCGCAGTTGTTCCGACGCTGTGCCCCGGCAGCAGGACCGTGTCCGGGGGCAAAACCCCGCCGTGCTGCTGCAGAGCATCCTGCTCGCTGGAATAGGGACCGCCCATGGATTGCCGGATTTCCAGCATGGCGGTGGATTGCATGATTTCCTTGACCCGAGCCGGGTCATCCACGCCGGGGAGTTGCACCAGTATCTGATACTGTCCCAAGCCGTGCTCCTCAATGATGGGCTCGCTTACGCCGAGCTGGTCAATGCGGTTCCGAATGGTCTCAATCGCCTGGGTGACCGCGCGCTTCTTGAGTTCCGCCAAAGCTTGCGGCTTCATCGAAATCGTCCAGGTGTTCTCGGCGCCTGACACCAGATCGTATTCCGGGAGACGGTCGCTCACCAGCGAGCGCAGATCGGAAGTCGATTCCGGCGGCACACCCTTGAGCACGACCTGCTCCGGATGGTTGGCGGCATCGGGCTTGCCGATATCGGCGTAATTGATCTTGTGGGTGCGCAGGTCGGCTTTCATCCGCTCCATGGCGTTATCGGAATCCACATTGACGGCATCATTGACTTGCACCTGCAGGATCAGGTGCGTGCCGCCCTTGAGGTCCAACCCAAGGTGAATGCGATTCTGCAGAGATGCCAGCAGCCCAGCGCCGGTAAAACTCTGAGGAACGCCGAAAATCCCAAACAGAAAGAACAGCAGGATTCCGAAGATGACGATGACTTTCCAGCCCAGATTCTTGTTCATACTGATTTCTTCATTATTCAGTTAACTGCAGATTCCTCGCTCCGCTCGGAATGACAATTGGGTTGAAGGGTCACAATATTCTTTCAGGTTCCAGTAATCGGTGTTTCCCTAATCTCAAACGTCACGCCTGAAGCCGAGCGGCGCGCCTCACTTGGCGGCTTTCCCAGCCTTGGCTTCTTCCTCACCGGTGGTTACCGAGGCAATCGATCCCCGGCTGACTTCCACCCGGAGATTGTCGGGAGGCACGCGCAGATGGAGATAATCGTCCCGCAAGGCCACGATGGTGCCTCGCAGGCCGCCGGTGGTCACTACTTTGTCTCCCGTCTTAAGATCGCCCAGCATCTGCTGCCACTTTTTCTGCTTGCGCTGCTGAGGAAGGATCAGCAGAAAATAAAAAATGGCGAATATAAAGATCAGCGGGGCAAACCCCAGAAATCCTCCCAGGGAGCCACCGCCCGTTTGTGCAGCCAATAAATGTGCAGCGTTCATGAAGCCGGATACTTCCTATGTCGCAAAGATAACCACCAAACCGTGCGCCGCGGGCGCACTGGCCCTTCACCACCAACCATTTACCGCTGGAGTTCTCGCGTTCCTGGGCGGAGATTCCTTCAGCTTCGGACCAGAACCGGGGAAGCCGGGTTAAGCCTCCGGTAGAGACCAGAGCTCAGACAGACTACGGACCTTTTCCCCAAGTTCAATAGAATGACGCACTGCCCGCATCGTGTCAAGGTAGAAGCTCAAATTGTGGATGGTATTCAGGACCTGGGCCAGAACTTCGTTCGACGCGTAGAGATGACGCAGGTAGGCCCTGGAATAGCGGGCACAGACCTGGCAGCCGCACTTGGGATCGAGCGGACCCTGGTCCCCGGCGTAACGGGCCTGCTTGATCGACACCTTGCCCTCCGAGGTATACAGCAGTCCGTGCCGGGCGGCGCGGGTAGGCAGAACGCAGTCCATCATGTCGATCCCAAGACTGGCATATTCGACGATCTCCTCGGGCGTGCCGACGCCCATGAGGTAGCGCGGCTTGTCGGCGGGAAGATGGTGAACCGTGGCCTCGACGATCTCCCGGGTGAGGGCACGCGGCTCGCCCACGCTCAAGCCGCCGATGGCGTATCCGGGAAAGCCGATTTCGATGGTGCGCTGGGCGGATTCCTGCCGGAGAGCAGGGTCGACGCCACCCTGCACGATGCCGAAGAGAGCCTGTGTTTGCGTGGGGACAGCCGCCCTCGGCTGTCCAGCGGTGCAAAGCGCCGCATTGTTCATTTTGGCGCGGGCGTCCCCGCCCGCGAGGTTTTCTCTGCTTTCCGGCACTGGCGAGCTGTGCTCGCCCGGACCGCCGAGGGTGGCTGTCCCCAAGCAATCCCACGGAACTTCGTGCTTATGTGCTTCAAAATACCGCTGGCTTCGCTCCGCCCAGCGCAGGGTCAATTCCATGGACTTCCGCAGGCGCTCGCGATCGGCGGGATATTCCGTGCATTCATCAAACGCCATGATGATGTCAGCGCCGAGCCCGATTTGCGCTTCCATGGCGCTTTCCGGGCTGAAGAAGTGTGAGGAGCCGTCGAGGTGGGAGCGGAACGTAACGCCTTCTTCGGTCACTTTGCGGAGATCGTTCAGGCTGAAAACCTGAAATCCGCCGGAGTCGGTGAGGATGGCACGACTCCAGGACATGAAGCGATGCAACCCGCCGAGCTTGCGGACTTGCTCGATTCCGGGACGCAAGTAGAGGTGATAGGTGTTGCCGAGCAGGATTTGGACGCCGAGTTCTTCCAGGATGTCCTGCGGCACACCTTTGACTGATGCCAGAGTGCCGACCGGCATGAATACCGGCGTGGCAACCTCGCCGTGTGGCGTAACCAGAAGGCCTTTGCGGGCGCATCCTGCCGTGGCTTCAACCCGGAACTCAAGCGACATTCACTACACCTTTCCAGACCTTTCCAGCGTTGTGAAGAATCTCGCGTAGGGGGTAGGTGTCTCACCTGCCCGGCTGAGTTGCTAATCCTCCAAGATTACAATTTCTGCGCTGATCTGTCCGGCGCCGACTGCCAACTTCCCGACGCTCACCGGCAACTTGAACCGCCTCGGCCCGGCACTTCCCGGATTGAAGTACAGCACGCCGTTTTTCTTTTCCAGCTTGGCGATGTGGCTGTGGCCGGAGATTACGGCGGCGAATCCGGCGGCTTCGGGCTTCAGATCAACGTCTTCCAGGACATGCAGCACGTAAATAGAGATACCGCCGGCTTCGAGAACGTTGGTGGCAGGAATCCTCCGCGCCCATGGCCGGCGATCGATGTTCCCGCGCACGGCAGTGACCGGCGCGATTTCAGCCAACTTGTTCAGAATGTCCGGATCGCCAATGTCGCCCGCATGAATGATGTAATCGGAGTCCTTGAGAGCTGCCAGCGCTTGCGGCTGCAGAAGGCCGTGAGTGTCGGAGATGACGCCGATATGGATGGTTTTCATCCGAAGCGGCAAAGCGGTTACGTGGACGTTGCCAATCTTGGACACCAGGGAGGATCTATAGGGTTGCGCTCTTCTCCGCGATCAGTTTCCTGATCTTCTCTACAAACTCTGCTGTCGGCATGTCTGCGGTCTTTTCGTGGCCGCGGGTGCGAACGTTGACCTTGCCTGCTTCAGCTTCCTTGTCGCCGACGACCAGCAGAAACGGCACCTTCAGCATGGCATGTTCGCGGATCTTGGCATTCATCTTTTCATTTCGAGGGTCGACTTCAACCCGAACGCCCGCAGATTTAAGCTGATCGGCAACTTTGTTGGCATACTCCACATGCCGCTCGGCGATCGGGATCATGACCGCCTGCACCGGCGCGAGCCACACCGGAAACGCTCCGGCGTAGTGTTCGATGAGCACGCCGAAAAAGCGCTCGATGGACCCGTAAAGCGCACGATGCACCATCACCGGCTGCTTGCGACTGCCGTCCTCGGCGACATACTCCAGGCCGAACCGGGCCGGCAGATTGAAATCAAATTGGACGGTGGAAAGCTGCCATAGCCGTCCGATCGCATCGACCAGTTTGATGTCGATTTTGGGCCCGTAGAATGCGGCTTCGCCGGGCATGGTCTTGTATTCAATGTTGCGCCGCCTCAGCACGTTCTCCAGCGACGCGGTCGCCAGGTTCCACTGACCCGCGCTGCCGACAAAATTCTTGCTGTCGTCCGGATTCCAGGTGGAAAGCTCGGTTTGGAACTGATCGAAACCAAAGTCCTTGAGGAACGTCAAAAGCAAAATTCAGACAGGCCTCGATCTCGCTTTCGATCTGTTCGGGGGTGCAGAAAATGTGGGCGTCGTCCTGGGTGAAGCCGCGGACCCGCATGAGGCCGTGCATCACGCCGGAGCGCTCGTAGCGGTACACCGTGCCGAGTTCGCCGAGGCGCACCGGCAGATCGCGATATGACTTCAGCGAATCCTTGTAGATCAGGATGTGGCCGGGGCAGTTCATGGGCTTCAGGCGGTATTCGGCGTCGTCGAGTTCCATGACGTTCGAACATGTTGTCGGCGTAATAGCCCTCGTGGCCGGAGGTCTGCCACAGTTGCTTGCGCATTACGTGCGGCGTGTAGACCAGCGAGTAGCCGCGCTTGAGATACTCGGCGCGCATCCAGTCTTCCATCTCTTTGCGGACGAGGCCGCCTTTGGGGTGCCAGAAGATCAGTCCCGGCCCGGCCAGTTCCTGAATGGAAAACAAATCCAGCTGCTGGCCGAGCACGCGATGGTCGCGCTTCTTGGCCTCTTCCTGCTTGTGGAAGAACTCGTCGAGATCTTTTTTCGAGAAGAACGAAGTGCCGTAGATGCGCTGCAGTTGCGGGTTCTTCTCGTCTCCGAGCCAGTAGGCGCCAGCGATGTTCAGCAGCTTGAATGCCTTGATCCTGCCGGTGGACGGAATATGCGGACCGCGGCAGAAGTCGGTGAATTTGCCAGTGCGATAGATCGAAATCTTTTCATCGTGCCTGGTGAATTGCTCGATGAAATGGCACTTCATGAAGTCGCCTTCTTTCTTGAACTCCGCAAGACCTTGCTCGCGGGGCAGAAACTCGCGAGCATAGGGAATGTTCTGCTGCACCAGTTCCTGCATTTTCTTTTCGATTTTCTCGAGATCCTCCGGAGTGAACGGAGTGGGCCGGTAGAAATCGTAGAAGAATCCGCTCTCGGTGGCCGGGCCGTGACCGAGTTTGGTCTCAGGAAAAAGTTCCAGCACCGCGGCTGCCAGCAAATGCGCGGAGGAATGGCGGTAAACTTCCAGGGCCTCGGGATCTTTTTCAGTCAGAAGGCGGAGACCGGTGTCTTTTTCCAGCGGGCGGGTCAGGTCGATGAGATCGCCGTTGGACTTGGCCGCGAGCGCGGCGTCGGCCAATCGCGGACTGATTCCGCGGGCAATATCGAGAGCAGTAGTGCCCTTGGGAACTTCCTTCGTGCTTCCATCAGGAAGCTTGATGTGAATGCTTTCTGCCATGAATAGACCTGTGTAGGTTTTTAGTTTATTTGGCGTGCTGTCGCAGGGTCAAACGACAATCGCAGGTCAAATCTTCACCACAGAGTCACAGAGGCACAGAGAAATCTTAATGTCTTTTCTTTCTTCTTCGTGTCTCTGTGACTCGGTGGTGAACTCGAAGACGCGGCAGCCCGACCTTACAGGATGTATCTCGACAAGTCCTGGTCCTTCACAATGTCGGCCAGGGTTTGACGGACGTAGTCGGCGTCGATTTTGATGTGCTCGCCTTTTCTCTCGGGCGCGCTGAAGCTGATCTCGTCGAGCACGCGTTCCATGATGGTATGCAGGCGGCGGGCGCCGATGTTCTCGGTTCCCTCGTTTACGCGGAAAGCGAAGCGGGCGATTTCTTCCAGCGCGTCGCGGGTGAATTCGAGTTGCACGCCTTCGGTCTCCAGCAGCGCCGTGTATTGCTTGACCAGCGAAGACTTCGGCTCGGTCAGGATGCGGATGAAGTCATCCATGGTGAGCGACTGCAATTCCACGCGGATGGGAAATCGTCCCTGCAGTTCCGGAATTAAGTCGCTCGGCTTGGAAACGTGGAACGCTCCGGCGGCGATGAACAGAATGTGGTCGGTGCGCACCATGCCGTAGCGGGTGTTGACCGTGGTGCCTTCGACGATCGGCAGAATGTCGCGCTGCACGCCTTCCCGGGAAACGTCCGGCCCATGGCCGCCTTCGCGGCCCGCGATCTTGTCGATCTCGTCGAGGAAGATAATTCCGGAATCCTCGACGCGGTCGATGGCGATGCGCGTGACCTGGTCCATGTCGATGAGCCGCTGCTCTTCTTCCTGGATCAGGTACTCGAAGGCTTCGTTCACTTTCATCTTCCGCTTCTTGGTGCGCTGGCCGAAGATGTTCGGCAACATGTCCTTGATGTTGACGTCCATCTCCTCAATGCCCTGGTTGGAAATGATTTCGAACGACGGAAAATTTCTCTCGCGCACTTCGATTTCGACGAGGCGCTCGTCCAGTTTGCCTTCGCGTAATTGCTGACGCAGCTTTTCGCGGGTGCGGCTTTGCGAATCGCCGGAGGAAGTGGTTCCCTCGAGAACGAAGCCGGTCTGGCCCGGCTCTTGTCGCGGCGGCGCCAGCGGAGGCAGCAGAATATCCAGCAGCCGCTCCTCGGCGTTCAGTTCGGCTTTGTCGGAGACGTCTTCGAGCTTTTCTTCGCGCACCATCTCGATGGCAATTTCGACCAGGTCGCGGACCATGGACTCGACATCGCGGCCCACGTAGCCGACTTCGGTGAACTTCGACGCCTCAACCTTGAGAAATGGCGAGTTGGCCAACTTGGCCAGACGGCGGGCAATTTCGGTCTTTCCCACGCCCGTCGGCCCGATCATGATGATGTTCTTGGGAATGATCTCTTCGGCGAGATCGTCGGGGAGCTTCTGACGGCGCATGCGATTGCGCAGGGCAATGGCTACGGCACGCTTGGCGTCTTTTTGTCCCACCACGTGCTTGTCGAGTTCGACGACAATCTCACGCGGCGTGAGATCATCGAGCGCGAGTTGCTCTTCTTCCGCGGTTCCGGGTAAGTAGATGGCCATAAAGTCGTTGGTCTTTGGTCGTTCGTCGTTGGCCTTGCACTGCTGGGCTTTTACCCAACGACCAATGACGAACGACTAACGACGAATCACAGTTCTTCGATCGTCACCTTGTCATTGGTATAGATGCACATTTTGCCGGCGATCTTCAACGCTTCTTCGGCAATTTGCCGCGCTGAAAGCTGGGTATGGTCCGCCAGCGCCTGGGCCGCCGCCTGGGCATACGGACCACCGCTGCCGATGGCGGCAATGCCGCCGTCCGGCTCAATCACGTCGCCCTGACCGCTGAGCAAGAACGTCTGCTCCTTGTCGGAAACCAGCAGCAGCGCCTCCAAATGACGCAGGAATTTGTCCGTGCGCCAGTCCTTGGCAAGTTCCACGGCGGCGCGGCCCAGGTTGCCGTGATACTGCTCGAGCTTCGCCTCGAAGCGGCTGAACAGGGAAAATGCGTCGGCGGTCGATCCGGCGAACCCAGCCAGAATCTTGTCCTGATACAGGCGGCGAATCTTTTTCGCCGTATGTTTGATCACCGCTTCCGCCAGCGTGACCTGGCCGTCGCCGGCCATCACGACGTTGCCATTGCGGCGGACAGAAAGAACCGTGGTCGAACGGACTAGTCGCTTTCCACTCATGAGCGCAATTCTTAATTATAGCAGTGAGGGCGGAACCATCGCGCCAAACGCGGCGGCGACTCACAGCAGCGCGATGTCCGCAATCTTTATCGCTTCGGTGCAAGGCCGCACTTCGTGGGTGCGAATGATCTGAGCGCCCTTGAGCGCCAGGGCGGTTTCGGCCGCGAGCGTGCCATACAGGCGCCGGTTGAGTGGCGCATCCTCGCCGTCACGAGCCACCGCTCTTGCGATGAAGGACTTTCGCGAAACCCCCGCCAGAATCGGATAGCGTAACTCGTGCAGCTCTTGAAAGCCTTTCAGCAGCGGATAGTTTTCCTCGAAACTCTTGCCGAACCCGAACCCCGGATCAAGCACCATCCGTTCGCGCCTGATGCCCGCCATGGTGGCCGCGTCCGCCCATTCCCGCAGTTCGCGTTTCACCAGCATCAGCATGTCGGAGACCGGCGGTAGCTGACGCCAGTCCTGCGGACGTCCGCGCATGTGCATCAGCACGGCGCCGCATTTCAACCCGGCAAGAGTTTTCTTCATCTGCGCGTCCCAGCGGAAACCGCTCACATCGTTGACGATCTCCGCGCCGGCTTCGACCGCCGAGCGCGCCACACTTGCCTTGTAGGTATCGACGGAGATCACGGCATCGGGCCGCTTCTGCTTCAGCGCTTTGATCACCGGAAGCACTCGGTCCAATTCTTCCTGCTCAGTCACCGGGGCTTTCTCGCTCGAACTTTTCCTGGCCTCTGCGTTAAGCGGCGCGCCTTTGGCCAGAACCGCAGCGCCGGGCCGCGTTGATTCCCCGCCGACATCGATGATGTCGGCGCCGTCGTGCAACATTTGCAGCGCAAACTCCACGGCGCGATCACAGTCAAGATGTAGACCTCCGTCGGAAAAAGAGTCCGGAGTAACGTTCAGCACGCCCATGATCAACGTGCGTTTCCCCAGCAGCAGCGAGCGTGTGCCGATGTTCCACTCGAAAACTGGACGCATGGGAGGATTCTAAGCTGTTTGGCCCAGCCCGGCTTCTTTTGGAGGCTCTTCTCGATGGGTCTCGGCTTCTGCCTCACGACTCTTCCCGGCGGCCACGGGCCTGGATCCGAAAGAAACACATTTTCAGTGATTTTCCCCGGGCTGGCCCGGAGCTTTGCGCAAGAGTTGCAAGTTCTTGCACTATTGGCGGTGAAATTGACGAAATCCGCAACAGAAGCCGGATTCCCTCTTGACATATTCTGAATTCAAGATAGGATTTGGTTCCGCGGGCTACATGCACGGTTCGCATGTGATGCAGACCTGGCCCACACCTTAAAAAGCAGTAACAAAACTCAGGAGGATTTTAACAGTGAAAAAGACTCTCTTCGTAACGGCGTTGGTGATTCTGGCCAGCGTATCGCTCTTCGCTGGGCAGTTCGGCACGCCCATTCACGTGAAAAACAACACAGTCAGCCGTGGCCACATCACCGAGAGCAACGAGCCCACAGCGCTCAAGAAGATTTACAGCAACTTGGGCCCCTCGACGCATGCGTTTGACTACACCGACGGCTGGTTAATCACCGGCTCTAGCTCTCCTCTCGGCGAGTCGCAGTGGATCGGTTACAGCTTCACCCCGACCAAGAAACACACAGCCACTCAGCTCAGAGCGGCCATGTTCTACTACGACGGTCTCGGCTCGGGCGGTAACGATTTCAACTTCGGCATCTGGAGCACTACCGGCTCAGTACCGAACGCAGAGATCCAGGGCAAAGACAAGAAGAACCTTCCCACCTGGACCGGAACATCGTCCGACTGCTGCAAGACTCAGAACGTGACCATCAAGGCCACCAAGCTGAAGAAGGGCACAGCGTACTGGTTTGTTATGACCAACGCTGCCAGCGAAACGAATGCCATCGGCGCATGGGACTTCGTGTATAACGATGCCGACGGCACCCAGGCTTATGACATCGGTGGCGCTGGCTGGAACACAGAAGATGTGGAAATTTCGGCGTTTGCTGTGTACGGCACCAGTTAGTTTGGCGGAGCTTGAAACTTAAGTAGTAAGTTTTGTCAGGGAGAAGCCCCCGGGCTTCTCCCCTTTTTTAGCGATCCGGATGTGGTTTGTTTTGCCTGAGCCGGGGCAGCTGATCGCAGTTCGGTGCGAACGGAGCACTACCACCCGATCCCTGGAGCCGGTCTCAATCCTGCGAAGAAACGCTGCGAAGCCTGATTCACTTTCCGGGGCTTCCGGTTGCGCCTACAGTAGAAATGCAACGACTGTGCTACGATTCCTATTTGTTCCCACAGGAGGAGTGATTCATGGGTTCTCGGTTGCTGATTTTGATTATGTTGGTGTCCTCACTGGCTTTTGGGGTCCAGGCTCCTGCGCAGCAGGGCCAGCCGGCCAGTGCTGAGTCGAGCGAAAAGTCTGCTCCCCAGGTCGCGGCGGATGCTCCAGTGATTACCCTGGAGGGCCCGTGTCCCAGCGGCCCGTCGAGTCCGGAAAGTTCCACCAAGTCCAAGGGAGCCGGTTCGGAAGCTACTGCCACCCCCGCCCCCGTTTTCGCCCCAGTTCCGATTACGCCGACTGACTCCGGTTGCAAGATTGTGATTACGCGGGTGGAGTTTGAGAGGTTGCTAAAACAACCGCACTCGGAGTCGTCGACGGCCATCCGCAACTTTGCCAGGCACTATGCCGAGGCAGTGCTGTTTGCTGAAAAGGCGCATGAAGCCGGTTTCGACCAGGATGCCGGGCTGCAGGCGAAGGCGAGGTTCGCGTACCTGCAGTCCCTGGGGCAGATCTACGGCATGGACGTACGTGAGAAAGCAAAGGTAGTGTCGGATGCGGAGGTTGCAACCTACTACAAAGCGCATCCTGAGATGTTTGAACAAGTGGATCTCCTGCGAGTTTTTGTTCCTGCCATAAAAGAATACGCCACCGGATCCAGCGGGTCGCCTGAAGTACTCGCTGCCGACAAGGCCCAGATGGAGGCGGAGGCACAAAAGATTTACAAGCAGGCCCTGGCCGGAGCAAGCTTCGAAAAGTTGGAAGAGAGAGCTTACAAGGCTGCCGGGAATCCGGAGGACGCGCCCGAGGTACAGATGGGGAAGCTTACCCGGAATAACATTCCGGAAGCGCACCGGGAGATGATATTCAGCTTGAAGGTCGGGGAGATCTCGGCCCTCACCCCGGAAAGCAACGGCTGGAGTATTTTCAAGGTAGTTTCCAAGGAAACCATACCCCTGAGTGCGGCAAAACAGCAGGTCCAGCAACTTAGGGGCGATGATGCAGTGGCGGCGCTCAAGAGTTCCGTGAAAGTCAGCTTGAACGACGCGTACTTTGGAACCCCCGAACCCAGCACAAAGCCGCCTAGATTAAGGTAGGTCGTCTTCCACTGGGTTCGAATCCAGGGGCACGCTTTGCTTGAATCGAGTGGCCGGGTGAAATCGAGATTCTGCAGAAAGGAGAGGTCCGATCCTCTCCTTTTTTCCCGAGGGCCAAGCGCAGGCTCTGGACTGTCGGTTCAGATCGCAGGTAAGGCCTCGGCCCGATGCTACAATTCACCCCGAGAATGGATCGCTATGGCTCTCGTCTGGCTGTCGTCGGCTGCCTGTTTCTCGTCGTTGCGACCGCGCTGGTTTATGGTGTAGCCACCCGGAACCCTTTTGTCTCCTACGACGATCAACTCTATGTCACAGAAAACAATCACGTGCAGGCAGGATTAACCTGGGAAACCTTCACCTGGGCCTGGACGGCCATCGAAAAAGACAACTGGCACCCGCTAACCTGGCTTTCCCATGCGCTCGACTGTCAACTCAACGGATTAAATGCGCGCGGCCACCACATCACCAGCGTCCTGCTTCATGTGATCAACGTCCTTCTCTTGTTTTTGGTGTTGATGCGTTTCACTGGAGCTGTGGGCCGCAGCCTGTTGGTGGCCGCTTTGTTTGCTCTGCATCCTCTCAATGTTGAGTCGGTGGCCTGGGTCGCCGAGCGCAAGAATGTGCTTAGCACGCTTTTCTTTCTGCTCGGACTGCTTGCATACGGATGGTACGCGGTCCGACCGAATGTGCGACGTTATCTGGCAGTGGCCGGCTGCTTCGCGCTGGGGCTTGCCTCCAAGCCGATGGTAATCACATTCCCGTTTGTGCTGCTGCTGCTTGATTTCTGGCCGCTGCAAAGAATCCGAAGTGGGAATCCAACCTTGCCGGCCCGACGCAAGGAAAAATCGAACTTGCCGGAGGACTCCGCAAACAGAGACAAGCGTTCCTTTGATCAGACGACCTTCTCACAACTCGTTCTTGAGAAGGTGCCTTTACTTGCCCTGTGCGTGGCCAGTGCGATTATTACCATCGTGGCTCAGCAGTCGGGGGGCGCGGTTCGCACGCTCGTGAGGTTTCCGCTGTGGATGCGACTGGAGAACGCCGTCTACGCCTATGGCATGTACCTGGTTAAAGCATTCTGTCCGGCGCATCTTGCCGCCTATTACCCCTATCCCGGCGTACATCTTCACCTCTGGCAACTGGCATTGTCGGGATTTTTCTTAGTGAGTATGAGTGCTTTGGCCTGGAAGTACCGCTGGTCTCGCCGCTATCTGATCACCGGTTGGCTCTGGTATTTAGGAACCATGGTGCCAGTCATTGGAATCATCCAGGTCGGTGACCAGGCCATGGCCGACCGCTATACCTATGTCCCTATGATTGGGATTTTCATCGCCGTTGTGTGGACGATATCGGAGTTGGCGGATCGGCGGCGTATCCGCTTCCAGCTGCGCGCAGCAGCGGCGGTTGCGGTCCTGGCGACCCTGGCGTTCCTCGCCCGGCGTCAGATCGGTTACTGGAGCAGTGATTACGACTTGTGGACGCACACTCTGGCGGTGACCCGGAATAACGTGATCGCCGAGGAAAATCTGGGAAGGGCGTTGCTGGTGATGGGACGCGCCGATGAGGCTTTGCCCCGGCTGCAGGCTGCCTCCCAACGCAACCCCGGGGACCCTACGCGGCATGCGAATCTGGGCGCAAATCTTGTACAGTGTGGACGCATCGAGGACGCGATCGGCGAGTATCACGCGGCGGTTCAGACCAGCTCCGATCCCAGCGTTCAAATTCGCTGTTACGAAACGCTTGCGACTCTGTATGACGTTTTGGGCGACTTCACAAAAGTGCGTGAGAGTTACCGCCAAGCGTTAGAAATTGACCGCCGGCAGGCTCCGGTGATGGTCGAGCGGCTCTCCGACGATGTTGCGACGGAATCCAGCGCCCCCCGGTACGTTCAGCTCGGCATACTGCTGGAGGAATCCGGACAAGTTGCCGATGCCCGGACCGCGTACCAACACGCACTCCAACTCGACCCATCGTTGGAGGTAGCAAGACAGCTCCTCGTCGCCAGCGGCCATACACCTTAAATGTCGCGTGCTGCCTACAGAGTCAGTCGTTTCTTCCGGTTGGCCCGGAGCTTTGCGCAAGAGTTGCAACTTCTTGCGTTAAACGTGGCCAAATCAACGAAATCCGCCTACTGAAGCCAGATTTCCTGTTGACTTATTCTGATTGGAGGAGTAAACCGGAGATGATTCACGCGGGCTGTATGTAAATGACTAAAGCTGGCCCGAAGGTGTCCCGCTTTTGGTTAGGGACTGACGAGCGGCCCTCGGAATCATTTTCGCAAATCTCTGATACGACCCGACCAAAGGGCCGCGCTGAGAGTAGCTTCTGAACCTTGAACTGCGGGTGGGACACCTTCTTGGCCCACAACCCTATAAGCAATTACAAAACTCAGGAGGACTATAGTGAAAAAAGCAATTTGCTGTGTGGCGCTGCTAGCAGCGCTGATGATGGTAGTTGGCGTCGCCGCGGCCGAGAATCCAGCTGTGGTGCGGTCCCAGGGCATCGCTGGTCTGGGTCATGTTGGCAACAGCGCCGCCCCGAAGTATTGCAAGCCGTGCTTGTTCTACGGCGGCGACTGGAATTCAACCGCTTCCGACTGGGCAGCCTTCGGTAACGACGACAACCCCAACATCCCTGACGACTTCGAGAACTTCTCCCCCTTCACAGTCAAGAAGGCCGCGCATGCGACCGGATTGTTCACCAACAACCTTTCAAGCATAGGCTGCACCATTGATCCAAAGAAAGCTCTGTGGTCGATCCACACCAAAATGTCGTCTGGAAACGCCGGAACGACCGTGGCATCCGGAGAAGCGGCGGCCACCTTCGTTGCTACCGGTCGGACCTACAGCAGCTATACCGAGTGCACCGCGTCGGTCAAGATCAAGTCACTTGCGCTAAAGCCAAAGACGACGTATTGGGAGCAGGTTACTCCGGAGTGCTCCAGCACTACCGGTGATTGCAGCGGCGCGTACTACTACGAGACTGACACGTTCAATTCCGCAGGTACCGGACAGGGATCGAACAAGGTTGGCGAAAAGGAGCCGTCGAGTTTGAACTTCGCGTACTCGGTGGACTATAGCTACGACTACGTGAACGACTGCACTGAAGGCTACGGGTCTCCGGCGTGCAATTGGATGTCGGATGGCGTGGTCGGCAAGTAAGTACCGTTAACATCTGATACAGGAGTTCCTTTTGGGGAGAATGGATTTTTGGGATCCAGTCTCCCCTTTTTTGCTGTCTGCTGACTGACGCGAAAAGAGGACAGCAAGCGTGCGTGTTAGACTGAATTTCATTCTCTGGGAGAGTCAATCAGAATGAAGTACCGTGGGTTTTTATCAGTCCTGTCTTTGTTGATCCTGGGGAGTTGGCTTGCGGCGGCGCAGAGTGCCGGCGCAGACTCAACCCGGGGTTCTGAGCAGGCGGACGTGACCACGACGGGCGTGGCGCCCGACGATGTCGTAGAAACCATTCATGGTTTTTGTAGCAAGGATCTCTTACTTGACCCGGGAGAGTCTGTCTCCTCACCGAAGGTCGCGGACGCTGCCAAGCCAGGTGCGGTCACAGCGCAGGGTAGCGGTGAATCGGCACGGTCTGGCTCTGATGCGGCTGCCGGCGGCGAATGCAAGACGGTCATTACTCGGGCCGAATTCGAAAAATTGGCTACCCTTTTGGATCGGGATCCAAATTCCGCGATCAACCACTCCAACGCCCTCAAGCTTGCGGTCCGCTATCCCGAGATGCTCCTGTTTGCTAAGAACGCGATCCAAGCCGGGATTGATAAGGAACCTGGCTTCGAGATGAAAGTGAAGTACAGCTACCTTCAGCTTTTGTCGCAGACGTACACTCGTCGCATGCAAACGAAGGCAGCGAACATTTCGGACGAGGAGTTCGCCAACGAATACAAGAACCATCCTGAATTGTTCGAGAAGGTAGATCTGCTGCGGATTTACATTCCGAAGCAAGAACATCACACTTCCGGGGTCGAGATGCTACGCGATGCCGCCGCGGATGAGGCAGCAATGAAGGCGGAAGCAGAACAGATACGCAAGAAGGCTTTGGCTGGAGCCAGCTTCGAAAAACTGGAGAAAGAAGTATATGCGTTTGCCGGCGAGGATCCGGATGGTGCGCCGGGCGTGGAATTGAATGACACTACCCGAATCGGAGTAGAGCAGCGGTACCAGGAGGTTGTGTTCCACCTGAAGCCAGGAGAGATTTCAGAAGTAGTTCCAGCTCCAACGGGATGGCACATTTTCAAGCTGGTTTCAAAAAGCAAGGTCCCCATGAGCGATGGCAAGGACCTGCTTATGGCTCTTCGAGCGCGAGACGTGGTGGAGGCCGCCAAGGCCGAGATCAAGACTGATTTTAATGATGCCTATTTCAACGTTCCGGGGGGAATGGAGCGCAGAAAATCTGGCGGAGCTAGCACCGACTCCGGTACTACAGGGAGCAAGTGAACCTGTAGCTGAACCGCCAGTTCCGGACTGGCTCACTGATTTTCCTTCTGTGGGCTGGAATCCGACGCCGAAGGCTCCTTGTGAGCGGCTGGCTCAGCTGCGGCTTCCAGGTCGGATTCTCCAGGTCAGCTCAAGTAACCATGAAAATGCATAAGGAAAACCGTCGTCTGCAGCTCACTTTCTTATGCCTTCTTCTCATGGCTGCAACGTTGGCAGTCTATCTTCCAGTCAGGCACAACTCTTTTATCAATTTTGATGATGAACTCTACATCACCAGCAATTCTCCCGTGAACTCTGGCTTGAGTTGGGACACCTTCAGCTGGGCCTGGACTTCCACGCATGCTTCTAACTGGCACCCACTCACCTGGCTCTCTCATGCATTAGACTGCCAGCTTTTTGGACTCAATCCTGCCGGCCATCATCTGATGAGCGCCGCGATTCACATCCTTAATGCATTGATTCTGTTTTATCTGCTTACTCAAATCACGGGTGCGCCCTGGAGCAGCTTCTTGGTATCGGCTTTGTTTGCTCTGCACCCCATCAATGTGGAATCGGTGGCCTGGGCGGCGGAACGCAAGAATGTGCTTTGCACCTTGTTTTTTCTGCTGACGCTTCTGGCCTACGCCAGGTATCTGGCAAAGCCAAACATGTCGCGGTACAGCCTGATGGCCTTATGTTTCGCCATGGGGCTGGCCGCGAAACCCATGGTGATCACGCTGCCTTTCGTACTGCTGCTGCTGGATTATTGGCCTTTGAAAAGAATCCAACTGCCGCAGCAGCGAGCGGCGGCAGACACGGCCGAGAATCCTCCCAAACGCGGGGCCTCCCGGATAACTCCTTCCGCGACAAACGCGTTTTCCCAAGTGGTCCTCGAAAAGCTTCCACTGATGGTACTATCCGCTGGCAGCGCCGCGACCACGATTTTTTCGCAACATGCCGGAGGATCGATTCGCTCATTCGAATACTTCCCCATCCGGCTGAGGCTGGAGAACACCCTGGTCGCGTATGGAACCTACGTCTGGAAGGCAGTCTGGCCCGCACACTTAGCGCTTTTTTATCCATTTCCGGTGCACGGATTGGCGTTGTGGCAACTCGCCCTGTCCTTTTGTTTCGTGGTGGGCATGAGCGCCTTCGCTTGGAAGCAGCGTTTTATCCGTCGATATTTGCTCGTGGGTTGGCTATGGTACCTCGGCACTTTGATTCCGGTGATCGGGATTGTACAGGTCGGCGACCAGGCCATGGCGGACCGCTACGCCTACATTCCGCTAATCGGGGTATTCATAATCATCGTCTGGGCGGCCGCTGAATTTGCCGATCGTATGGGAATGAGCTGGCTGATGCGCGCAGTGCCGGCGGTACTCATCCTGGGTGCATTGGGTTTTTGCACGCGGCACCAAGTAGGATATTGGCGAAGTTCAGCCGATCTGTGGGCGCGCTCACTTGAAGTCACGGGCGTCAATTACATCGCCGAGGTGGATCTGGCTGGAGCTCTGAGAACGGATGGGCATCCCGAAGAGGCGTTGCTGCACTTCCAAAAGGCCACTGCTATCAAGCCTCTTGACCCCGGCCGGCACGTCAACCTAGCAGCCGATCTTGCGGAATGCGGTCGCCTGCCAGAAGCAATCGCCGAATACCAGACCGCAGCCCAGTTGACTCACAGCGCGAAAGTGAAGGCTCAGGCCTACGAAAGCATTGCTGCCCTCTACACCGCGCTAGGTGACTATTCGGAAGTCCGCGAGGGCTACGAGCAAGCATTGCAAGCCGATCCCCAGCAGGCCCAGGAGATGATTGATCATGTTAAACAAGGTCTTGGTGGGCAACCCTCCGGCCCACTATACCTGCAACTTGCCATATTGCTACAGTTGACCGGCCAACCCTCGGATGGACACGCAGCCTATGAACAGGCCGTCAAGCTCGATCCCACTCTTGAGCAGGCGCGAGACCTGTTGAACGCGCCGGACGACAACAAGAGAAATTAGGCAAACTCACTCAGGAGTTCGCTTGCGTCCAAGCTGCGGACCCTCTTCGGCGTTGGAGAGAATCCGCAGGGAAAGCAGGCTAGGTTCCCCTTTTCGGCATTCTCTTGACTTGCCGGTCGCGGATGGTTCTGGCTGTTCCGGGGCCGGTACCGGTGGGCGGCTTGCGCATTCCTTCCAGCAGGTCGCGCAGCACGACGGCATTGTTCCGTTCCTCGTTCTTGGAGGCGAACAGCAAAGTCAATTGCCGGGGACCGTCCGCCAGACGATAGAGTTCCTCGAGCGCGGCAGACGCTTCGGGGCGAGCTAATTCCCGCAAATAGCAGCGGCGGAAGGTTGCCCAAACCCCGGGATTCGCATGGAACCATTTTCGCCGTTCGTCCGAGGGCGCCAGGTCGCGCAGCCATGCGTCCAGCGAGGCGCGATCCTTGGTAAGACCGCGCGGCCAGAGGCGGTCGACCAGAACACGCGTTCCATCGGTTCGTGCGGGCTCAGCGTAAACGCGTTTCAGTGCGATGGACATGGCCGTGGATTATTATTGTACTTCCAGCTGAGGCCGGAGAGGTGCAGTGAGAAGTTCATCTTGTCTGTTGACGATCGTCCGCCGCCGGTTGGCTCCCGCGGTTTGCATTCCGGTTGCGTTGCTATCACTGCTGGCGGGATGCAACGTCGAACGGCGGCGCAGTGACGCCGAACTCGGGCTGAACCCGCAGCAGGCGGCCGGACGGCGCCTCTACGACAACTACTGCGACCGCTGCCATGCGCCGTATTCTTCGCACGGACGCCAGGGCCCGCCAATGAAAGATCTTTTCAAGAAGCCGTACATGGCGATGAGCGGCATGCCGGCGAATGATGATCGTGTGACCGACATCATCCGCATGGGCCGGAACAAAATGCCGGGATTCGCCCAGGACATGGACCGGCAGCAGATCAACGACCTGCTGGCTTATCTGCATACGCTGTAGGGCTGACAGAACCTGGTTGGTGGGGTTTTAGCTGGCCCCGCACGGGCGGGGACGCCCGCGCCTACATTGACGACTAGCGCACTTCGGCGAGCTGGTGGCGGAGTTTGTGAGTGGCGCGGAACAACGTGTTCTTTACCGTCCCTTCGGTAGTATTCAGGATCCCGGCGACGGTGCGCAGCCGCATTCCGTGGTAGTGCTTCAACTCGAACACGGTGCGCTCCCGCGCGGAGAGATGTCCCAACGCCCGCCGAATGTTTCTGCGCAATTCGCGGCTGATCAAGCTTCGTTCGGGACTGGTTCCGGCGCGCTGATCCGGGATGCGGTCCAGCACGTCTTCGATTTCTCCATCGGCGGAAACCGTTGTGGTCAGATCGCGCGACCGCGAGGACCGCTTGCGCAGGTGATCGAGACAAAGATTGGTCACGATGCGGTAAATCCAAGTGTAGAAGGAACACTCAAACCGGAAGCTGGCCAGGTTGATGTAGGCGCGGAGAAATGCTTCCTGATAAATGTCCTGGCCATCTTCCTGCGATCCCGTGAGGTGCACGGCGAGCCGCAACACGGCGCGATCATACTGGCGCACCAGTTGCTCGAACGATGCCGCATTCCCCATCTGCGCTTCACGTATCAGGATGTCGTCATCGGCGCGGGCCGAACTCACGCTCCGCGCAGGCCGTCTTCCGAGTTGTAGGGCATTTTCCAACAGCGATTTCCCCAACACTTCAGCCGACAAATTTGTACCCCGTGCCATGTACTGTCAGAATGAAACGCGGCTCGTCCGGCTTCGGCTCAACCTTCTGCCGCAAGCGGACGATATGCGCATCCACCGTGCGCGTGGTCGGAAACCGGTCATAACCCCACACTTCTTCGAGCAGCCGATCCCGGCTCAGCGTTTCTCCCGGATGATTCAGAAAAAATTTCAGTAAATCGAATTCCTTGGAGGAGAACTCGATTGCTTTGCCTTTGCGCGAAACCTGGCAGCTCTTGAGATTGACTTCCACCTCGCCAAAGGAAAATTGCACCGAGTTCTTTGGCAGACCCTGGGCCCGCCGCAGTACCGCCTTTACCCGCGCCAGCAGCTCACGAATGGAGAACGGTTTGGTGACGTAGTCGTCTGCTCCCAACTCCAGTCCCACGACTTTGTCCACTTCCTGCCCGCGCGCGGTCAGCATGATGATGGGAATTCCCGGACGTTTCGCCTTTAACTGCTTGCAGACGTTGAGACCGCTCATGCGCGGCATCATCACGTCGAGAATCACCAGGTCGGCGGATTCGGACAACGCCCGCTCCAGGCCGGCCGCGCCGTCCGGTGCAGTGATTACCTGATACCCTTCGAACTCGAAGTTGTCGCGCAGCCCAGCCACCATGTTGGGCTCATCTTCGACAATCAGGATTTTCGTCATTTCGTTCTCCACTTACACCGGCGCCGACTTGTCAACGTCCGCCCGCGCGCGAACCGGCAGCGAAATCGTAAACTTGCTTCCCCGGCCGGGTGCGCTATCCACCGTGACCTCGCCTCCATGGGCATGCGCGATGTGGCGCACCAGAGCAAGTCCCAGCCCGCTGCCCTTGGTGTTGTGCACCAGCGGATCGCCCACGCGATAAAACTTTTCGAAAATCTTCGCCTGCTCGTTCTCGGGAATTCCAATGCCGTGGTCGATCACTTCCAGTCTTACGGCGCCGTTGTCGCGGGACAGGCGCACCCCAATGAACTTCTGGTCTTGCGAATATTTGAGTGCATTGTTGACCAGGTTCAGCAGAGATCGGGCAATCGCCTCGCGATCCACGCTGACTGGCGGCACGTCCCCGGCGATGTCTTCCTCGAAAGCGAATCCCTGCTGCTCGATCTGATACCGGTAGGAATCCAGGGTGTTGTGCACCAGTTCTTTCAGGTCGGTCTGGCGGAAATCGTATTCCTTCCTGCCCGCTTCGATGCGCGAAAAGTCGAGAATGTTGTTGATCAGCCCGGTGAGCCGCTCGCTTTCCTTGCGGATAATCGAGTAGTACTCCTGATATTTTTCCTCCGACTTCAAGCGGCCCATCTCCAGCGTCTCCGCGTAAAGCCGGATCAGCGACAATGGCGTCCGCAACTCGTGCGAAACATTGGAAACGAAATCCGACTTCAGCTTGGCCAGAGCCATCTCCCGCGAAATGTTTCGATGAGTCAGATAAATTCCCGCGGCCAGCAACAGGGAAATGGCAGTCAGAATCACAAAACTCTGCCGCACGAAATGCTGCTCCATGGCGGCCAGGGTTGTCCCGGGCAATTTAATGCCGAGAGTCAACTCGGGAAACGCGCCTTCCAGGTTTCGCTCGACTTCCGGTTCGCCGCCGTCCCAGCCCGCGGAGGTTGCGATCGGAGCCCAATCATCTTTGGCATGAAGCATCAACGCCACGTGATTCTTCTCGCCCTCCTCTTCCTGGTGGCTCAGCAAGGTATTCAGCATGTCGGGAAAGAACTGGTTATGCAGATACTCCGCATCAAATACCATCCCGGCAATCGCTGTCTTGTTCCCCCAGCGGTCTGCCGCAGGAAAAATCACGGCCGATTGATACAGGTGCTTGTCTCCTCGAGGCGCGTGATTAGCGAAGAATTCACGCCGGCCTTTTTTCTCGTACGAGGTCACCTCCTTGAGCGCGTCTTTATACTCGATCTTCATCCAGTCGCTCACCATGCCGGAGAAGTTGTCGGCTTCCGCGCGGAAGTCGGGTTCTTTCATTCGCGAAGGCTGTGAACGGAATACCATTCCGGATTCCGGGTCGTAGACGAATACGTGCGCGATGTAGGGATGGCTGGCGAGAATTCTGTCGAGCGTTTCAGTGCAAGCGGCGCCGGAATTGGGAAACTCATTGCGCACGTCGTCGGTCAATTCGTAGGCTTTCTGGTTGAGCTGCTTCTCTGAGATCAGCAGGACCTGATTGAAATCCCGCTGGAAAGCCGCCTCCACACCCCGGTCGCGCTGGATGGCGCTCAAATGGACGGCATTCAGGATCACCAAAGCCGCCGCCGGCAACACCACGGCCAGTTCCAGTGTGAGCATCAGCCGCGTTCTGTTGTTCCATTGCCAGAGGCGCTTCATAATTTGGTCTCCTGATCCCCGGGTTCCAGGATCAGCCCGAGAACCACCATAGTTGAACGTTCCGCGAGAGGTGTCAAACCCCAGTAAAAACAAGTAAAAAGTTGTGAACGAGTTTCCTTTGTGGATTCTGGTGCTTAGGCTGTGGCAGATGCAACCTCCAGGCCTTTTATCCCCAAATTTCCTCTACAGCACGACCGCGGGTGGCGGAACAGGGGAGTGGCAAGGTGGCTGCGGTACCGTGTTTGAGCTCTCGCCATAGGGCCTACGCCACACGAGCAAGCTGCAGATCCCTCGCTTTGCTCGGGATGACAATACTTCTTTTCTCTGGGGCTCTGTGACTCTGTGGTGGATTTCGTTGTTCGGACCCGCACGAGCGGGGACGCTCGCGCCTACATGTGCCAAACAGCGATTGCCATCCCCTTGCTTGAACGCATAAAATCTTTGCTGATCGATTTTCCAGCAGTGGTGTGAGGATCATTGAAGAAAGTCATTGCCATCTATCCCGGGACCTTTGACCCGCCGACCAACGGGCATCTGGACCTGATCGAGCGGGGCAGCAAGATTTTTGATGAGCTGATCGTGGCGATCCTGCGCAACCCGGAAAAAGCCCCGCTGTTCGGGCTTTCCGAGCGCAAACGCATGCTGGAAGAGATGACGGAAGGCTTTAACAACGTCAGCATCGACACCTTTGATGGTCTGACCGTGGACTACGCCGCCACTGTCCAGGCCAGCGCGGTGCTGCGCGGCATTCGCGCCATCAGCGACTACGAATACGAGCTGCAAATGGCCCTGATGAACCGCAAGCTGCGGCCTGAACTGGAAACTGTCTTCATGATGCCGGCGGAGCAGTATTCCTATCTCAGCTCAAAGCTGGTGCGCGAAGTGGCCCAGCTCGGCGGTTCGGTTTCCTGCCTGGTGCCGGCGATGGTCGAGCAACGTCTGAAGGAAAAGCTTGATCCCGCCCTCAAGCTGCAAAGGGAAGTTGTGCCCGGCAAGAGGAAGCGCGGGTGACTTCCCTGAGCGAAATGGCTGCGCCAATGAAACTGACCGACCGCATCAATCGGATCGAACCCTCCGCCACCATGGCGGTGGTGGCCGAGGCGGACAAGCTGCGCCAGCAGGGCATCGACGTGGTGGACTTTGGCGCCGGCGAACCCCATTTCCCCACTCCGCAACACATCAAGGACGCCGCCATTACCGCTATCCACGGCAACTTCACCAGGTACACCGCGGTCGCAGGCACGACGGAATTGCGGGATGCGATTGTGCACCGTCATGCGGTGGACTTCGATTCCGACTACCGCCGGGAAGAGTCGATCGCCTCGGTCGGCGGCAAGCACGCATTGTTTAACGCGGTTCATATCCTGGTGGATCATGGCGACGAAGTGATCCTTTCGGCTCCCTACTGGGTGTCGTTCAAAGACATCGTCCGCTACGCCGGCGGAAATTGCGTGCTGCTCGAAACCGACGAAGAACAGGGTTTCCGCGTCACCGCGAAGATGATCGAGCGGCTGATCACCCCGCGCACCAAGGTGATCCTCCTGAACTCGCCAGCGAATCCCTCGGGAGCGGTGATGTCTCCCGAGGATCTGACGGAGGTGGTACGGCTCGCCCACGAGCACGGCATCTGGGTGATCTCCGACGAATGCTATGTCTATCTGAACTACACGGGGAAAGTATTTTCAGTGGGATCGTTGCGCGAGTGCCGGGAGCGCATGGTGATTGTCGGATCGCTGTCCAAGACCTATGCGATGACGGGCTGGCGGTTGGGATATGCGCTTGCCCCGGCGGCGGTGATCAGCGCCATGCAGAAGTTGCAGAGCCAGTCCACGTCGAACCCAACCTCTATCGTTCAGAAGGCTGCCGTCGCCGCGCTGAAAGGGCCGCAGCAGTGCGTGACGGACATGCGCGCGGAGTACATCAAGCTGCGCGACCACGTGGTGAACGGCTTGCGGTCGATCGAGGGCGTTCGGTGCACTCTGCCCGAAGGCGCGTTCTACGCCTATCCGAATATTTCTGCTTTCTTCGAACGTGACGGAATCAAGTCGGCCTCGGATTTAGCCGGCCGGTTGCTGCGCGAGGCCCATGTGGCGACCGTTCCCGGGGAAGGTTTTGGAACCTCTCAGCATATTCGGGTCAGCTATGCCACCTCGACGGCGGAACTCGACCGCGGTCTGAAACGGATGAAGAAGTTCCTGGGATCGCTATAGCTTTAGCCCTGTGACACGCTGCTCGTGGGGAAACAGCAGCAGGAGCTCAATATGAAGCATACGATGAGGTTTCTGGCGGCAGTGGTGGTGGTCATGCTGGCGTGCGTAAGCATGATGTTAAGCCAGCAGCAGTCAACCGCATCTCCCGCGCAGCAAAAACAACTCGCCGCGTTGAAGGAATTGCGCGACAACGGAGTCCTGAGCGAAGGCGAATACCAGGCCAAAGTGCAGGCGGTGATGGCGGCCGCACCTGCGCCCACAACCAGTTCCAGCGACGGCATGCGCACGGTCGACATAACGGACCCAGGTTTGGGCATGGTGGCGGGGAGTGTGCAGTTCCCGGCCGACTGGAAGTTTGCCGGAACGGTCGCACGAGGAGGCGGATGCACTTCCAATGGCGGGATCCGGTACTCGGCTCAGAGCGCCGATGGCAACACCGCTTTCGAGAAGTTTCCTAACTACGCCTGGTCGTGGAACAGCAACCCCAATTTTGCGAATGGCATGAGACAGCGCGGCTGTACGGTGGCGCCCATTCTGACCGCGGCCGATTTTCTGAAGGAGATCATGATACCCAAGCTGCGGCCCGATGCACAGATCATCGACATCGGACCGCTCGCGCCGGAGGTTCAAGTGCAGCTCGACGCGCAACTCAAGCAATTGCGCGAAAGCTCCATACGGCTGGGAGCGCAATATGGGCATTCCCCAGAGCAAAGCGCATGGATCGCCAGCCCACTGCTTGACGGAGCACGGGCGCGTATTGCTTATGTTCGCGCCGGACAGCCGGTCGAGGAGATGCTCCGCGCAATCATCGATTGCACTACAGGTCACCAACCTTCCGGCTTCAACCGTCCGCCCGCACAGACAGCCACGTGCGCAACGCGGGTCATGGGATTGGCGCGCGCACCCAAGGGTCAGTTGGACAACATGATGCCGGTGTTCAGCAAGATTGCTCTTACCGTCAATCCTGCGTGGGACCAGCGAGTGGCTCAAATCCAGATGCAGCGGACCCAGCAGATGATTGACGAATCCTGGAGAGAACACAATCAGATGATGCAGCAGTCGGCGGCAGCTTTTGCCGCCCAGACTCAACGGTGGCAAGCCAATGAAGCGGCGCGCCAAGCTTCGGTCGATAGTTCCATAGCGAATGCCCGTGCCCAGCAGAACGCGATGGACCGAAGCGCAATCGAAACCGAGAAATATGCTCTGGGGGTTCAAACCGTGGTCAATCCAACGACCGGTCAGACCGCGAACGTCAGCAATCAATATAGCCACAACGTGCAGAGACAATCCGACGGCAAGATTTTCCAGTACAACGATCCTGCGTTCGATCCCAGACTCTGGGCCGATCCCACCCAGATCTTTACGGAGATGCCGACGGTCAAGTAGTGTTCGCTGGTGGCGGCAGAGACCGAGTCTGGCAGGCCGATAAATGGGATTCTACGCGCCCGTTCGAAGCGGCTTCGCAGCCGTGTTCGCTTCGAGGCGAGCGGGAGGCTGCTCGATCTCCTTCACGGGTTTTTCTGAACAGTTCGCATGAGTGATCTTTACCCATTATTGATTTCTCCGAAGTTCGATCCGCGCCCTTGGGGAACGCTGGACCTGGCTCCCATCTATCCCAACCATCGTTTTGAGGAGAAAATCGGCGAGGCATGGTTGACTGGGGATGAGTGCAAGGTGGCCAATGGCCCGTTGCGCGGGAAGTCCCTTGCGGAGATGTGCCGGCAGTACGGGCGTGAATTGGTCGGAGATGCGGCTCCGGACGCCGGCCGTTTTCCTCTGCTGCTCAAATTCCTGTTTCCCCATGAGAAGCTCTCGGTGCAGGTGCATCCGGATGATGAGGCTGCCCGGCAGGCGGGTCAGCCCTGTGGCAAGACCGAGTGCTGGTACATCGCGCATGCCAGGCCGGGAGCCCAGATCGCGCTAGGGTTGAAGAATGGCGTTACCCATGCCGAGTTTGAAGCGGCCATTCATCAGCAGCGCGCGGAAGATCTGCTGAACTGGATCAACGTTTTTCCGGGTGAGATGATCTACGTCCCCGGAGGCACGGTGCATACCCTCGGCCCAGGTTCGATTATCTTAGAGACGCAGCAGCAGTCTGACACCACCTATCGTCTGTATGACTACGGACGGCCGCGCCCGTTACATGTGAAAGAAGGTCTGGCGGTGCTGAAGGAGAAAGTGAGTGCCGGTAAGGTCATTCGCCCAGCACCGGTTGTCCTGGAAGCAAGCCACAACCGCTGCGCGCCGATGGTGGCTTCGTCTTACTTTGTGGTCGAGATGTTTGAGCTGAAGGACCGGCAGGATTTTCGCAGCGGGGCGGGCGAGAGTTCCGTGCAGGTTCTGGTCGCGGTCGAGGGTTGTGGCATCATTGAAGGCGCCAACTCTGAACCAGTAACTCTGGCGAAAGGCGATGCGGTGGTGATTCCTGCTTGCGTGAAACAGTTCAGGGTTCGTCCGCAGTGGGCGGTGGAATTTCTGAAAGCTGCACTGCCGGGACAGGCGGTGCCCGAACCCGTGGTCCGGATGTAGCAATGACAAAAGACAAATCGAATTTTTATCCCGTGATTCTTGCCGGCGGGCGCGGAACCCGATTCTGGCCGTTGAGCCGCAAGCGGCGAGCCAAGCAACTGCTCGCGCTTGACGGCACGCGAACCATGATCCAGCAGACCGTGTCGCGCCTCGCGCCGCTGGCTCCCGCCAGCCGCGTCTGGATCATCACCAACGAAGATTCACAACGCGAAATCATCCGTCAGTTGCCCAAACTCAACCGCCAGCGGATCATCGCCGAGCCTCTCGGACGCAACACCGCACCAGCCATCGGTCTGGCGGCTTTCATCCTGATGCGCAGTGATCCCGATGGCGTGATTGGCATGTTTCCCTCGGACCACGTCATTGGCGATGACAAAAGTTACCGCCAGGTGATTGAGCAGGGAATCAGGATCGCCGCCAGCGGCGAGAATATCGTGGTCCTTGGTATCCGGCCGACCCGCGCCGAAACCGGCTATGGCTACATTGAAGTGGGTGCGCAAGCCTACGGCTCCGCGCTTCCAGTGCGCCGTTTTACCGAGAAGCCTGACGCCGCGCGTGCCGCGGCGTTCGTTGATGCGGGCAACTATTTCTGGAACAGCGGCATGTTTATCTGGAGCGCCCGTACCCTGGCCAATGCCCTTCGCGAGCATCTGCCGAAGACCGCGCCATGCCTCGAGCAGATCGCCGCTGCTTACGGCACCCGCGATTTTGTGAGGACGTTTCGCCGCCTCTATCCCAAATGCGAAAATATCAGCATCGATTACGCGGTTCTGGAACCTCGTTCCGCCAAAGGCGAAGGACGATCGAATCTCTTCTGTCTGCCGGCGGACTTTGGCTGGAACGATCTCGGATCGTGGACCGCCCTGCATGAACATCATGTAGCAAAGCAGAATCCTGCGGACGGCAACGTCATTTCCAGTGACAAGATTTTCACCCTGAATTCCCAGGGCAACTACATTCATGCGCCGGGAAAATTCGTGGCGGCGGTGGGAGTTCGGAATCTGGTCGTAGTTGAAACCGCGGATGCCTTGCTGATCACGACCCGCGACCAGGCCCAGGATGTCGGCAAGGTAGTAAAGCACCTGGACGAGAAGAAGCTAAAGGAGCTGGTGTAGATGGTCGCGGTGTACGACGAACGACCAACGACGAATAAATGAATGAAATCAAGTTCGGCACCGACGGCTGGCGCGGCGTAATCGCCGACGACTTTACCTTTGACAATGTGCGCCGGGTCGCCGGGGCGATCGCTTCCTATGTTTTGAAGCATGAAGACCGGAAGCGCGGAGTCATCGTCGGCTACGACACTCGCTTTGCCTCGCAGCGCGCTGCCCGCATCGTCGCCGAACTGGTGGCCGGCGCTGGCATTCCAGTAAAGCTGGCCAATGACTACACGCCCACCCCTGCAATTTCGCTGGCCGTGAAGCAGTCGGGCGCTGCCGGAGGAATCGTCATCACCTCCAGCCACAATCCCTGGAGCTGGAACGGGGTGAAGTTCAAGGGCAGGTTCGGCGGCTCCGCCACGCCCGCCATCATGAAAGGCATCGAAGAAGAACTGAGCCGCGGCGCGATGCCTGCCGGTCAAAAGGCTGCTCTAGATGAGGTCGACCTCAAAGCTGCGTACCGGGATGCGGTCACGCAATTCGCGGATCTCGATACGATCAAGAAGGCGAAGTTCAAGTTCGCGGTCGATGCCATGTATGGATCAGGCCGGGGCGTCCTGCCTCAGATTTTCAATGAGCACGACATTGAGCACATCGCCATCCGCCAGGAACTCAACCCGCTGTTTCCTGGCATCAATCCCGAGCCAATCCTGCCGCACGTCGCGCTCTTGCAGGAAACTGTCGTGAAATACGGGTGCCATGCCGGTTTGGCCACCGACGGCGATGCCGACCGCATCGGCGCCGTCGCCGAAGATGGCAGCTTTGTCGACTCGCACAAAATCTTCTCCGTGCTGCTGCAGTGGCTGCTGGTTCGCAAGCAATGGCCCGGGGAAGTGGTTCGAGCTTTCAATACCACCCGCATGGTGGACCGCATTGCCAGGAAACATGGCCGCAAGCTGAATGAGTGCCCGATCGGATTCAAGTACATCGCGGATCTGATGATGGACCGGGAAATCGTCATTGGCGGGGAAGAGTCCGGGGGCATCGGATACTCGCGTTTTCTTCCGGAACGCGACGGAATCCTCAACTCGCTCCTGCTCGCCAACGTGATGGCGGAGAAAGGCAAGCCGCTCGGGCAGTTGGTCGCCGACCTGCAGCGGGAATATGGCCCCCACTATTACGGCCGAATCGATCTGCACATCGCGGAAGCTGTCAAACAGGGCGCCATCCAGCGCGCCCGCGCCGACCAAACCACGCGTCTGGGACGTTACTCTGTTCTGACCAAGGAGCATCTCGACGGCGTAAAGTTCTTTCTGGACGCGCCCACCAACGGCGGCGGCGCCGAAGCCTGGGTGCTGTTTCGGGCATCGGGGACCGAGCCACTGCTGCGCGTCTACGCCGAGGCAGCCTCGCCGGGACTGGTTGAAGAGATCCTGGCCAACGCCCAGGATTTCGTAAATCAGCCTGCATGATGGCTCTTCCGGACAGCCTACCTCGGCCACTAGTTCAGCAATGCCCAACGCACCTTTGAGTCTTCACCATCCTGCCCGTGTCGATACAATAAGATCAGCCAACGATGAATGCTTCCTTAGCCACGCTGCCCGTTTCCACGGACTCGCCGGAGGCGCGCCGCTATAACCGTATCCGGCGATGGCTGGGGATCGCCGATTTTGTGGTCGGGCTCGCCCTGTTGTGTGTTCTATTGGCGACGGGATGGAACGGCACACTGCGCGATTACGCACTCCGCGCCGCCTCTCGAAACTATTCGTTGGCCCTGTTCCTGTATGTTCTGATGCTGATGGTGCTCAGCAAAATGCTGGGCTTGGGACTGGACTACTACGGCTTCCGACTGGAGCATCGTTTCAACCTTTCCAATCAGAAGCTACGATCGTGGATTTGGGACGAAGCCAAAGGGTTCCTGCTTGGACTGGTCTTGGGCAGCATCGCGGTTGAGCTTCTATATTTCATCATTCGGCAATCGCCGCAATACTGGTGGCTGGTGGCCTGGGCGGTTTTCCTCGGGCTCTTTGTGCTTCTGGCACAGTTGGCGCCGGTCATTCTGTTTCCCATCTTTTACAAGTTCGAGCCGCTGCAGGACGAAGAGCTCAAGTCGCGATTGGTGGCGCTCGGCGAGCGGGCGGGAACCCGGGTGCGTGGCGTCTACAAATGGAATCTTTCGGAAAAGAGCAAGAAAGCCAATGCCGCTTTGACCGGGCTTGGCAACACGCGCCGCATCATTCTTGCCGACACTCTGCTCGACCAGTATTCTCCTGACGAAATCGAGGCGGTCCTGGCCCACGAACTCGGCCATCACGCCCACAAGCACATTCTGAAAAGTATGGCCGTGCAGGCGGGAATCACGCTGGTGGGATTCTGGGCCGCCAACTGGGCGCTTCACTATGCCGTGGAACGCACCCACACTTTCGAAAGTTTTTCCGACTTCGCCAACCTTCCGCTGCTGATCTTGATTTCAACCGTGCTGTCCTTCTTGCTTCTTCCGGCGATGAACGCCTATTCCCGCTACAACGAGCGTCAGGCCGACCGCTATGCCTTCCGCTCGATCAAGAGCGTAGAGCCGTTCATCTCGTCGATGAACAAGTTGGCTGAGCAGAATCTTTCGGAGCGCACTCCTTCGCGATTCGTCGAGTGGTATTTCCACTCGCATCCGGCAGTCTCCAAGCGGGTAGCCGCGGCGGAAGCCTGGGTGAGAGCGCAATCCGCTTCCTGACGCTGCCTCCACGTCTAAGCTCATCCCCGGCCCTGTTATCCTATGAGCGTTTTACCTGTTACCTGAGGAAATCATGGCCGCACTGATCGATGCCATCGACGTAAAGCGCAAAATGTTTTTCGAAGTCGAGAACACCCCATTCCTGTGCCTGGAAGCGGAAGTCTCCACGCCTACCGCCAGGGGTGCCCAGACCCTGGTCCGCCTGAAAATGCGTAACCTGCTCACCCGCGCGGTCTTTGACAAGACGTTCAAAGCCAGTGACAAGTTCAAGGAGCCGGACCTCCAGACGGTCCCCGCATCCTACCTGTACAGCGACGGAGGCGGTTTCCACTTCATGGACCAGGAGAGCTTCGAGACCCTTACCCTTTCCGGCGAGATGATGGGGGACGCGCTGGATTTTATCGTGGAAGGAGCCATCGTCCAGTTGCATAAGTACAACGGCAACCCCATCGGATTGCAGTTGCCCGCCCAGGTGGAGCTGAACGTCGTTTACACCGAACCCGGAGCGCGCGGCGACTCAGCCAGCGGCAGCGTGACCAAGCCAGCGAAGCTGGAGACTGGCATCGAGATCCGGGTGCCTCTCTTCATTAAAGAGGGAGAAACAATCAAGGTGTCCACGGAGACGCGGGAGTTCGCGGGGCGAGCCTGATCCCCGCACCAGTCGCACATGGAGCGGTCCCAGGACCCGAGCGTCTACCGCCTTCGCAGGATCTCCTCTGCCCTCCGCAGATCTTCCTCTGTGTCGACTCCCACTGTGTCGTAGGGAGTCTCCGCAACATGAATTGCAATTCCGTTCTCCAGGAACCGCAATTGCTCAAGCCGCTCACTCCGCTCGAGCAATGATTCGGGCAGCGCGCAAAAGCGGTCAAGCGCGGCCCTTCGATACGCATAGAATCCCAGGTGCTTGAAGTACGGCGGACTCGCCTTGTCCCGATCGTAGGGAATCGTGGAGCGCGAAAAATAAAGCGCCCGCCCTGACGAATCCGTCACCACCTTGACCGCGCCCGGGTTGTCAATGTCCTCCGGCGCCGCCCGCGTCTTCAGCGTTCCCACCTGAACCGCCGGATCTTTCATCAGCGCCAGCAGCGTCACCATGTGCTCGGGCCGGGTGAGCGGCTCGTCGCCTTGCACGTTCACATAAACGTCCGCGGCAACCGATGCGGCAATTTCATGCACTCGCTCGGTTCCACTGCGGTGCGCTTGCGAAGTCATGCGCGCATTCCATCCACGTTGCCGCGCGACTTGCATGATCTCTTCCGAGTCGGTGGCGATCACCACCTGCTCAAACAGCGGGCACGCAGCCACCGCGCGGTAGGTGCGCCCGACCAGCGGTTCTCCCGCGATCTCGCGCAGCATCTTTCGCGGCAGCCGAGTGGAAGCCAGCCGCGCCGGTATCACCGCAATAGACTTCATCGCATCCAGTGTGCCCGCTTTAGCCGCCGCTGGCAAATCCCAGGAGCCTTTGGCTGTCGGTGGTGATGCGCGCGAGATCCCCCTCGGCGCACTCCGCTTGCTCGGGGCAGGCTTTCGCTCCGCCTGAAGAACGGCTCTGCTCAGGATGACGCCTTCAAAGAGTGGTGCTGTCAATTCCTCGGAGTGTTCCGATCCTGACAAGTTAGGACACGTCCCACTTCTCTCTTGACTTCGCCTTTCATTCGCTTACAATGAAGCCATGGCGATCACCAAACGACAACGGGAAGTGTACGACTTCATTTCGGAGTTTGTGCAGAAGAACGGCTATTCGCCTTCGTTTGAGGAAATCGGCGAAGGGCTGGGGCTGAGTTCGCTGGCCACCGTGCACAAGCACATTACCAATCTGGAGGAAAAAGGTTTGCTCACCCGCGACTACAACCGCAGCCGCTCCATTGACCTGCTGCCTCCCAAAGGACGCCTGAAGCAGGCCATGGCCGTGAATACTACCATGGTTTTGCCGCTGCTGGGAAGAATTGCGGCCGGCCAACCGATTGAAGCGGTGGCGAATCCGGAGACGATTTCACTCGCCGATTTCGTCCGCAACAAGGAAGTTTTCGTGCTCGAAGTGCGCGGCGAATCCATGCAGGACGAGCACATTCTGAGCGGCGACTACGTTCTGGTCGAGAAGGCCAAAACCGCCCACAACGGAGATATCGTGATCGCGCTGGTCGACGGCTCCGACGCCACGCTCAAGCGCTTCTACCGCGAAGGCGACAACATTCGCCTGCAACCGTCCAACGTCACCATGCAGCCCATCATCGTGCCCGCCGCCGCCGTGGATATCCAGGGTCGCGTGATCGGCATCCTGCGAAAATACTAGAGCCCCAATTAACTTGTCGATGCAGGCGCGGGCGTCCCCGCCCGTGCGTTTGCCATCCTCAGCCCAACAAGAATCCACGCATTCCGCCGACGTTTACAGCCGGGTGTTCACCCGGCCGTCTTTTGAGGTAGACTTGTTCGGTTTTTCCTGAGGAGGCTTCTATGGCACAGCACAGTCCGGCCGACATTGTGCGGCAGGCTTCGGCGTGGTCGATTGTATGGGGCGTCTTGCTGATTGTCTGTGGCATGGTGGCGATCGGTTCGCCACTTCTTGCCGCCGTAGCGGTTAACGTGGTTATTGCCTGGCTCATCGTTCTGGCAGGAGCCGTCCACCTGGTCCTCGCCTTTCACGCGCATGGCGCTGGCAGCATGATCTGGAAGCTGCTGGTCGGGCTCGCCTATATGTTCTTCGGCGTTTACCTGATCATGCATCCCGTGCTGGGCGTGGCGTCGCTCACTTTAATGCTCGCATCGCTGTTTCTGATTGAAGGCATCTTGGACATCGTTCTGTTTTTCAAGATGCGCTCCATGCAAGGATCGAGCTGGGTGCTGGTGGACGGCATCGTGACCCTGCTTTTAGGGCTGATGATCTACCTGCAATGGCCGTCCAGTTCCGGCTGGGCGATCGGCACGCTGGTCGGCGTGAGCATGATCATAAGCGGCGTTACGCGCGTGATGATGTCGTTGGCCGTGCGCAAGGTGACGAACACGATAGCGCCGCCAACGTCGTTAGCGGCGTAGCTAGCCGCTGACTGCAATCTGGTTCGGCGAAGCGTCGACGAAATTCGACGCTTGGGAAAAACCGTGCCCGGCGAAGCCTGGCTTTTGCCGTGCCGGATGGAGGAACACGAATGGCAACCATGATCCCGTTAGGCGACGCATCGCGGCGCCCGGCGCGGATCCCTGTCGTCACCATCTTCATCATCCTCGTCAATGCGTTCGTCTTCGTGCTTGAGCTGATGGGTGGCGACAGCTTCGTCATGCAGTGGTCGGCCATCCCCGCTCAAATCACTTCCGGCCATCACGTGATCACCATTCTGACCGCGATGTTCATGCACGGCAGTTGGTCACACATCATCGGCAACATGATCTTCTTGTGGGCCTTTGCCCCTGAGATCGAAGACGCGATGGGGCCAGGGCGATATTTCGTTTTCTACATGATTGGCGGGATGGTGGCGATGCTGGCCCAGGTCGCAGCCGATCCCCACTCCAGCGTCCCGAACCTGGGCGCGAGCGGCGCCATTGCCGCCGTGATGGGCGCGTTTCTCGTCACCTATCCTCGCGACCGCATCCGCACCGTCCTGCTGATCTTCATCTTTGTGCGGATCACATTCATCCCGGCCGCACTTCTAATCGGTTTTTGGTTCCTCACTCAGTTGCTCAATGCCGGATCAGTCGCCCACGTCCAGACCGGCGGAGTAGCCTACCTGGCGCACATCGGCGGCTTCATCTTTGGAGCTGCCACGGCGCGCCTGTGGGAAGACCCGCGCCGAATGTCTTAATGACACCACGGAAGGATCGCCGTGGAAGGGCACGGCTTCAGCCGTGCCGCTAAGATCATCCTTCCGATTCCCGCCCCGCACGGGTACCCCGGCGTTATCACTCATCCCGCCGCGGTCTAAAATCCAGACACGCCTGATATTTGTTTGACAATCCGTCCCAGCGGTATGAAAATGCCCGGACGCGCCCCTTCGCATTGGAGGATTCCATTATGAAGCGCTCTCGCCAGATCCACAGAACGCCCGCCAATTTGTCTGAATCGGTTCAACATCAGCTCAGCATGTACGCTCTTGCCGCCAGCGCGGCTGGGGTTGGCATGTTGGCCTTGGCCGAACCAGCAGAGGCGAAAATCGTTTACACATCCGCAAACCAGAAGGTCGCTTTTTGTGAGTATCACACTAACAAGTGTCTCAAGCTTGACCTCAACCACGACAAGATCGTCGATTTCACCATTCCATTTGAAGCCTTCGGAGACGATACCTACCTTTCGGTTCGTCCGGCGGATAAACAATCGAACAACCGGATTTGGGGAGGAATCCTGTATACAAATGCAGGACATAGCGACGGGTCCCATGCAGCTTCTGCCTTGAGTGCCGGCGTTACCATCGGCTCGAATTCGACGAAGTTTCGACGTTACCACGATGCAATGTGGGGATCTGCAAACGGATGTGGTCCAACCAGTAACGGATGCACATGGGGTCAGTGGAAGAACGTCCAGAAGAAGTATCTTGGCCTGAAGTTCTACATCAAAGGGCAAGCGCATTACGGGTGGGCACGCCTCAACATCAATGGATACAAGGCGACGCTGACCGGCTACGCTTACGAGACGACCGCGAACAAGTCGATCGTTACGGGCAAGACCAAGGGGCCGGACGTAATCACGGTTCAATCCCCAACCCTCGGGCATCTGGCGCAAGGCGCATCGGCAGTGCCGGCTGGGCGGGTGAAACCAGTCTCCGCCGCACACTAGTTCCTGAGCACCTCGCGATTCAAAGGCCGAACCTCCAACGTTCGGCCTTTTTCTGCGTGCGCCACTGTCCAAAATCCGGTAGTGGGCTGGTTTGGTGAATCCTTCCGTGGTGATTGGCATCTAACGTGCTAGAACGGTCAAGCATGTGCAGGTGCAATCAATTGCAATGTTGTATGACGCATTCACTTGACATCCTACGCCGTATAGGTTGATATTAGGACGCATGCGTAAACGGTCAAGCAGGGATGTAAACAAAATGGCTGCTGCTGTGATTGAGTCCATTTCCCACAAGAAGAATCCAGCAGCGGTTGCGTTGGGTCGTCTTGGTGGTGCAAAAGGCGGCCCAGCGCGAGCAGCGTTGCTCAGCGATGAGAGGAAGCAGGAAATAGCAAGAAAGGCCGCACGTGCCAGATGGGACAAAAATAATGAGTAGTAATTCACTTCCAGCGCCAACCCCGGCCCCGGCCCCGGTCCCTAAGCATTACTATGCCAGCATTTCTGGTAAGCCAAGTGAGCCGCTTCCCGACGGGTTTGTTGTCGCAATCAAGAAACTTGAAGTCGCGTTGAAGGCTCCCCTTTGGCTGCTCATACAGAACGGGGAAATGAGCATGGATGGCCCAGTTTATACGAGCTTTCGCGACGCTAAGCTTGAGATTGAGGAAAACCGTCCTGTCGCGCTGATGGTCGAATCGCCGGGAGGGCAAGCTGAGTATGCATATAAAATCGCTCGCTTATTTCAACGGCGAGCCAGCGCATTTACGGTGATTGTGCCTCAGTGGGCCAAGAGTGCGGCTACGCTGCTTACCCTTGGCGGATCGAGGATTATCATGGGGCGGGATGCCGAACTTGGCCCTCTTGATGTTCAGATTTTCGACCCAGACAAAGAAGAATATGATTCGGCTCTGAACGCCGTTCAGTCTCTCGAACGATTGAACGCTTTCGCTCTAACGGCGATGGATCAGGTGATGCAACTGCTCTTACTGCGAACAAGAAAGAAAAGCGACGTGCTGCTCCCTATGGTCTTTGACCATACAACGAAATTCCTGCGCCCCTTGTTGGAGAAAATTGATACTATCGAACTGACTCGCAAGTCGAGAGACCTCAAAGTAGCCGAACAATATGCTGTGCGCCTGATGAAAAATGCTGGCTATAGCTGGAGTGAGGCCCAGCGGATTGCTAGGGCGCTAGTGGAGCGTTTCCCAACTCACGGCTTCGTCATTGACAGACAGGAAGCCGAAGCCAAGGAAATGATGTCCGTACCAGGAGCGATCGAAATGCATGGGGTTTGAAGTTGGCTCCAGCTGATCCTGACACTGATAAAGCGATTGACGAACTGATTCCCTATCTGGATAGTCTCAATGCGATTGGAACTCTTAAGGAGGTAACCATATGACCAAACCAGCTAACAACAATGCCCCGCCTCCTGTAACGAGCAGTTCAAGAGATGCGGTGGAATCCGCAATTGAACGAACAAAAGGCCATAAGTCCGCAGATTGGGATGATGAGCACCAAGGACATGAGCACATTCCTACCTGGGATGACGTTACTAAACTCAAAAGGACGGCTGCGATGTATCAGCGAACCGCCTGAATAACCCGACAAAATATTAGGCAATTGCAGGCCCCCATTTTATTTGGGGGCTTTCTTATTTTTAACTTGACACATGCATGATCGCTCAAGCATAATGTGGGCATGAACTGCTTGAGCCTAGAGAAACGCGCACAAGTCGTATCGGCACTGATCGAAGGAAACTCTGTCCGCGCAACCGTCCGCATGACGGGTATCTGCAAGGACACCGTGCTCAAGCTGCTCGTTGATCTTGGCACCGCCTGTGCGTCCTACCATGATCGCCATGTTCGCAACGTTCGCCCCAAGCACGTTCAATGCGATGAGATTTGGAATTTCTGCTATGCGAAAGCCAAGAATGCTCCCGAAGAAAAACAGGCGCTAGGCGCAGGCGACGTGTACACGTGGATCGCGATGGATGCCGATACGAAACTCGGCATTTCCTACTTAGTGGGAAAGCGGAACGCGCCTGACGCTTATCGGCTGATGCAAGACCTTTCCAGCCGGATTGCCAACCGTTTCCAGTTAACGACCGATGGTTATCACGTTTACTTGAACGCGGTCGAGAACACGTTCGGCTCCGAAATCGATTACGCAATGCTAGTCAAGGTCTACGGTGCGGCTCCCGAAACGGAAACACGCTACAGCCCAGGGCGGATTATCAGCACGCAGCTGGCAGTCATAACGGGCAAGCCGGATTCCAGACATATTTCTACCAGCTATGTCGAACGTCAGAATCTAACCATTCGCATGAGCATGAGACGGTTCACACGTCTGACCAATGCGTTCTCCAAGAAGCTCGACAATCTCAAGCACGCTGTCGCGCTGCATTTCATGCACTACAACTTCTGCCGCGTTCACTCTACGCTGCGCGTGACCCCTGCAATGGAAGCAGGGCTTTCGGATCACGTATGGACACTGGAAGAACTGGTGGAGCTAGTTGAGACCAAAGCGCGGGCAGCAGTCGCTTGACCGTCTCATCGTGAGACGGAAATGCTCAGAATGACGACAAATCGTCACGTGCCTGCCGAAAAATGACATTTCTTTACGCTTACCTCATCCTTCCTTTGCGTCTAATCTACTGAAGGCATTGATATACCGGATACGTATGCTTATCTGTCCAAAAGGTTATTAAATTGCCACTTGACAGATGGAGTACACTTACATGCCAAAGACTGATTTAACGAAAGGGCAACGCCCAGTGCCCCGATCATCCGCAGCGCGACGCGACGAAGTAGAAGAGAGCACACGCTTGGCCGTGCATCGCGCCAAGTCAGCCTGCATGGTTCACAAGGCTAGCGGGGACCCCGAACAGGTGTGCAAGGAAGGTCTAGCAGTGTTTAACGCTCTGGCTCCAGCAAGGGAGCGAGCCAACAAAACTGCTATATCCGAAGATGAATGAGCATCCTCTCCGACGCCTTCAAAAACATCGGAATCGGAAAAATTAAGGTCGTCGCTGGCGGAATCTACCGCCTGCGCGACGCAGTGATCAAGCTTCCCGATAGTGATCTGAAGGGCAATCGCACAAAGCACGACTTTCGTACCGTAGTGGTCCTCTCTAATCAGACAATATGCAATTCCATTGCCTGTCCTGTGGTAACAGTAGTGCCGCTCTCACATCTCTTGACACCGAGGGCGGAAACCGACCTGATTATCCCAAAGTCGGCAGCGAACTCATTGGAAAATGACAGCAGATTGCTATTCGGCTATTCGCAGCCTGTGCTTAAGTCGGATTTGGAAAAGCAAATAGGCGAGCTTAGTGAAGCAGAATGGGAACAGGTCATGGGGCAGATTGTCTGGAACTTCGACCGCTAGCCAGCCTTCCAGTTGTGGAAATCCAAAGTCGCCCACTACCCAAAATCCAGACACGGTTGACTCCCCGCACCCCGCGCGGTATGGTTTGACTTCCCCCAGAAGTAGGGCGTTGGCCTGTCCCCAAGAAAACTATTGGTCTGGAGGCCCTGTCGTGAACGTAGCTCTTCGTCTTGCTCGCGTCGCAATTTCGATGTGCTTGTGCAGCGTACTCTACGCGCAGACTCCTGACCAGCAAACGACTCCCAACCAGGCTCCTGCCGCGTCTCCACCAGCGCCTATAGCGCCTGCCCCTCAGCAAACTCAGGCGCCTGCTCCGCCAAAGGGATTCATGCTCGAAGACGGTACCCCGGTGAAAATGAGGATCAATCGGACTGTCTCCTCCTCGGACGCGCACGTTGGCGATACGGTGGACTTCGAGGTTCTGGAAGACGTTCAGGTTAACGGCACCCTGGTCGTTGCAAAAGGCGCGCTCGCATTCGCCACCGTCACGGAGGCTCAAGCCAAACGCCGCATGGCACGCGGCGGCAAGCTCGACATCAATATTGACAACGTGCGCCTGGTCGACGACGAGAAAGCTGCACTCCGCGCCGTAAAAGCGGTTCAGGGCGGGGGTCACACCGGAGCCATGACCGGAGGAATCGTCGCTACCAGCCTTGTGTTTTTTCCAGCCGCGCCGTTCTTTCTGTTCATGCATGGCAAAGACATCAGCGTTCCCAAGGGCACGGAGATTACCGCCTACGTGAACGGGGACATGAAGCTGGATTTTGCGAAGTTCCAGCCGGCCCAACCAGCCCCGGCGACGCCGGCTG